>NZ_AP035910.1:0-421914 GCF_059731105.1 Type-F symbiont of Plautia stali
ATCCTAAGAGATCCCCGATCGTCGCAGGCCGCACCCACCAAGGGCTGAAAGGGTGATCGCGTTCACTATAATCAGTAAAGTGTTCACTGTAATCAGTACTTTATTCACTGTACCAGGTAGCATGTTCACTGTA
Source organism: Type-F symbiont of Plautia stali (assembly GCF_059731105.1). NCBI lineage: Bacteria > Pseudomonadati > Pseudomonadota > Gammaproteobacteria > Enterobacterales > Enterobacteriaceae > Type-F symbiont of Plautia stali. The sequence goes on from NZ_AP035910.1 coordinate 134, forward strand.
AACAGTGCTAATGTTCACTGTAGTCAGAAAACGATCCCTTTCATCCACAGAATGAAGATCCTACGCCATGGCAGATAAAGACAATGAAAACAAAGCGTTGCTAGAACCTTTTCTGTCAGTGACCAAAAACAGTGGTGAAGTTATTCAGCTTCACCCCAATAAGAATAATACCGTTCAGCCGGTCGCCTTAATGCGTCTGGGACTGTTCGTGCCGACCCTGAAATCGACGGCTCGCGGTAAATCCGGTGCGATGGCCTCAACGGATGCGACTAAAGAGCTGAAGAACCTGACGCTGGTGAAAGCCGAAGGTTACGAAAAGATTACCATTACCGGCGCGCGGCTGGATATGGATAACGATTTCAAAACCTGGGCGGGCATCATTCAGTCGTTCTCCCGCTATCCCACCAAAGGCGATACCGTCACACTCCCCTTTATCGACTTTGTGAAGATGTGCGGCATTCCCTCGGCAAACTCTTCAGCCGCACTGCGTAAGCGCCTGGACGCGTCGTTACGCCGTATCGCGACCAATACCCTCTCCTTTGAAGGCAATGGCAAGGCGTATCACACCCACCTTGTTCAGTCTGCTTATTACGATCGCGAAAAGGATATCGTGCGTATTCAGGCTGACCCAAAGCTGTTCGAACTCTATAACTTTGATCATAAAGTCCTGCTTCAGTTGCGCGCGATATCCCGTCTGAAGCGCAAGGAGTCTGCTCAGGCGCTCTATACCTTCCTGGAGAGTCTGCCCACCAATCCGGCCCCTATCTCACTGGCACGCCTGCGCATGCGCCTGAATCTGGGCTCCAAGACCACGACGCAGAACCACGTGGTACGACGTGCGATGGAGCAGCTGAAAGAGATTGGCTATCTGGACTATTCAGAAGTAAAGCGTGGTCGCTCAGTCTTTTTCATTATCCACAGCCGTACGCCAAAGCTGGATGGCATCAGCAATCTGGAGAGTATCGACTCCCTGGATGACATCGAGTTTGATGACTAACGGCTCGCGTTCACTGTAATCAGCAGTCCGCGTGGCAGTGTCACTTTCCCGCTGCCTGTGGGAAGCGAGCCTCTCCTCACCATTCACTGTAATCAGTCACTACCACTCATTCACTGTATTCAGCAACGTTCACTGTAATCAGTAGCCTTTTACCTCTCAGAACGATACCAGCGATAATCCTTTTCCTGCAGGTTCTACCGTTTCAAGCCTTTAGAAGAAAGTGTGTACTCACATACATTTCTCGTCATCTTCTCTGCGCTGACGTTTACTGATTACAGTGAACGTTCCGGGCCGTCCTCTTATCCCCTGTTGCTGATTACAGTGAATGCAGCAATCTCTCCCTGCTTTAAAGCAGCGTGATGATGATGCACCGGTTCAGCGCGCTATGATCCTCTGCCGCCAGGGTCAGAACAGCGGGGTTGCGTTACTGATTACAGTGAACAGTAACAGTCTGAGGCTGTCATCATACAGGGTGGCGGATTGCTGCGTTACCGCTACTGATTACAGTGAATATTTCTGACGCCTGCCTGAAGCTTGCATGCTGATCAGGAGATGATCTTAAGCGTTGTACTGACTACAGTGAATGTTCTACTGATTACAGTGAATGCCTGGCTGTTAACGAACAATTCCTGCTCCTGTTTGCTGATTACAGTGAACGTTAGCAGGGAATCAGAGATACCCTGCAGTGACGTTGTCAGTTACTGCGTCAGGCAGGGTTCTGATTAATCCTTACAGCGGCCAAACCGGATCGCGCAGAATTGACACTTTCTGCTGATTACAGTGAATGTCAGCCTGGACTTTGTTCACTTACCGACTACAGTGAATAGTAGTCCACAGTGGGCGCGACTGATTACAGTGAACGTTACCAGCCACACGCAATTAGCTATCCGCCGGTGAAGTGACAGTTTCACCTTTATCTGCTGTTCCGCGTCATGTTTGCCCTCCGTTAAGAAGGTCAGCAGACTATTGCTGATTACAGTGAATCTTTGCCCTGCCCTCTCTGCCTGACATGGCGTATAACCTCACCTTGCTGATTACAGTGAACATCAGACAGGCTATCGTCAGCAAACTGAACGCTACTGATTACAGTGAACGTTTTGCTTTGTGCTGGCTGAGCCACGAAAGCGACTTCTTCCCGCTAAAAGCAGATATCCGCAGGTTGCCCAATCCTGGTCTGGCGAACCATCCTGCCGATCGCTACCGGCATTGTGATTATGCTGCTGCTGATTACAGTGAATGTTTTCCGCTTATCTTCCTGTGCCTGCTGTTTTTCCCTCTTGTCTGTCATTGCAATGATGCACTGCTTACCCTTAAGCGGTTCACTCATTACAGTGAACGTTGTGCTGATTACAGTGAATGTTCCGGTTCTGAGCGCACAGTATCGTTCCGGTCTGCAGCAATAGTGTGATGAAGCTCACTATAACCCGTGCTGTTACATAAAAACGCAGATTATGTTGAGAAGATAATTTATTGCCTCATGTGCAGGATTTCTGTATAAAGTCGTAAATCCTACATATCTGGAGCAACTATGGCTAACGACGACAAGCAGGTGATGAAAGTTGCACAGCGTTCAGAACGCATGCTGCTCAGCCTCACCGAGCAGATTCAGGCGCAGAAGCAGGAACTGCATGAAAATACCTATTATCAGGTCTACGCCAAGGCGGCGTTAGCCAAGTTGCCTAAACTGACCCGAGCCAGCGTCGATTATGCCGTCAACGAGATGGAAGAGAGTGGCTATCAGTTTGACAAACGCGCCGCAGGGACATCTGTTAAGTACGCCATGTCGATCCAGAATATTATCGATATTTATCATCATCGTGGCGTGCCAAAGTATCGCGACCGCCATGGTGAAGCCTACACCCTCTTTGTCGGCAATCTGAAGGGCGGCGTTTCCAAAACCGTTTCTACCGTCTCCCTGGCGCACGCGCTGCGCGCCCACCCCCATCTGCTGTTTGAAGACTTGCGTATCCTGGTTATTGACCTCGATCCGCAGTCCTCAGCCACGATGTTTCTGAACCACGAGCGCTCAGTAGGGCTGGTGGAGGCGACGGCTGCGCAGGCGATGCTGCAGAATGTCTCGCGGGATGAGCTGGTTAACGAATTTATCGTTCCTTCAATCATTCCCGGCGTTGATGTGCTGCCAGCCTCGATTGACGATGCCTTTATCGCTTCGCGCTGGGATGAGCTCTGCGCTGAGCATCTGCCACAGCAGAACGTTCATGCCGTGCTGTATGACAACGTTATCGCTAAGCTGAAAAAAGATTATGACTTCATCTTTGTCGACAGCGGGCCGCATCTGGATGCGTTTCTCAAGAACGCCATCGCGGCTTCTGATCTGCTGATGACGCCGGTTCCTCCGGCCCAGGTTGACTTCCACTCAACGCTTAAATATCTGACTCGCCTGCCAGAGCTGATCGCAATTATTGAAGATTCCGGCGCAACCTGCCGCTTACAGGGCAACATCGGCTTTATGTCCAAGCTCTCAAATAAAGCAGACCACAAACTCTGCCATAGCCTGGCAAAAGAGATTTTTGGTGGCGATATGCTTGATGCAGCCCTTCCCCGCCTGGATGGTTTTGAACGTTGTGGTGAATCCTTTGATACGGTCATTTCCGCGAACCCGTCGACCTACGTTGGCAGCAGCGAAGCCCTGAAAAATGCGCGCTCCGCCGCAGAGGATTTTGCAAAAGCCGTTTTCGACCGTATCGAATTTATTCGCCTGAACTGAGGTTTGTATGAGCGCAAAAAGAATTACGATTGGCAGAACCTTCAGCCAGACGCCACTGGAAAATGATGCACCTGACAGCCAGCACAGCCAGACTTTCGTGCTGGCCACCGGCAAGCGTGCGCAGTTTCGTTTTGAACGCATTGCCGCTGGCGATGTTGAAAGCAAAACCTTTGTCACGATGGAAACCAACGGACGCGATCAGGCAGGACTGACACCTGATTCCCTGCGTGACATTATCCGCACCATCAAACTGCAGCAGTTTTTCCCTGCAATTGGTGTGATGCGTGACGGCCGCATTGAGATCCTTGACGGCTCACGTCGCCGTGCCGCAGCGCTTTACTGCAAGACCGGTCTGGATGTCCTGATAACCGAATCGCCTGTCACCGCCGATGAGGCGCGCAGACTGGCGCAGGATATTCAGACGGCCCGGGAACATAACCTGCGTGAAGTGGGGATGCGTCTGCTGACGCTGAAGGATGGCGGATTATCACAAAAAGAGATTGCCGAAAATCAGGGGCTGTCTCAGGCAAAAGTCACGCGTGCGCTTCAGGCTGCCAGCGTCCCTGCCGATCTGATTTCCCTATTCCCTAATCAGGCTGAACTCACTTATCCGGACTATAAAGCGTTATTACAGGCAGCGGAGAAGCTGAACGAGTCAGGACAAAGCACAGAGGCGCTGATTGAAGCCATCTCGATGGAAATTGATGTGGTGTGCGCTCGCGAAGGTCTGGCGGAGGATGAGATTAAAAATCACATCCTGCGACTGATTCGTCAGGGGAGCCAGACGCTGATCAAGGAACCGGAGAAAGATAAAACGCACTCAGTGGCGCTCTGGTCATTTGCTGACAAAGATCGCTTTGCCCGCAAAAAGGTGCGTGGCCGGATGTTCAGCTATGAGTTTAACCGGCAGTCGAAAGAGTTGCAGGAAGAACTGGATAAAGTCATCGCCGAGACGCTAAAAAAATATCTCAACCACTGAGTTCATGCTTTTCTCATCAGCCAGCCTTCAGGGCTGGCTTTTTTATTACGGTTAGCCCTGCATACGCCGTCTGACAGACGACTTAAAGGCGAATTTCAGGCTGAAATCGCCATGATTTCAGCGTGTGGATAATCATTAACCTGTTGAATAGCATGTATTTATTCATGAATTATCTGCTTTCAACCGTCATGAAATCGCCACCTCATCAGCCCTTTTAACGCACGCTTCGTCGCCGCCCGGTTTACGCTGAGGGCATAACCTCGCCTTTCTCTGCTTTACCTTTTCATTGCTCCGGTTCGGACCGCCTGGTCAGCGTAACGGCATACTGCTGTCGCTAAGGTGCTTCATTAGTGACCAGCCCGGCCAGACTGATTTTGAGTCGTCGTGCCTTAGCTCAGAATTATTCAGCGCTGCCCGGCGGACTTTAAGTAAAAGTGCGCTTGTCTGCGTGGTGATTCTGACCTTAACCCGTTGTATTTAATCTTTATGTACTGAGAATTTCAGCCTGAAATCGCCATTTGCGCCACTACCCCGTCACCAGCGTGGTGTTTACAAATGAACAGAAAGGAGAAGAAATGAAGCCTGTCTGCTTCATAGCCGGGTGAAGGTCAGCCAGTATGAAAAGATACTCAGAAAATATCCCTCAGTTATCCACAGAAAAAGTGGATAACTTTTCTCTCCGCCAATAAGCCTGCTACTGTTTACAGTGAATCGGGAAGTCATCGGTTCCGGGTACTACACCGACAGACTTTACGCCCTCCTTCCCACTGCTGTCCCTTTGCACTTACCGCCACTTTTCGCCCCTGGCCACTGGCGTCGAGAAGGTAGCGTAATCATCCGATCTGTTCATAACAATAGTGCGTCGATATTCCACCTGCACTGTCCACTGCAATCAGTAAAAGGCCGTTCAGGTGTCATCCCGAGTTGTCAGGATAAAATCGCAAGATGCACATTTCAGCCAGCCAGCTGACGCGGTATCCGCCGGACAGCATCACCATCAGCGAGGTCATCACACCTTCAGAGGGTTAGTCAGTCAGCGCAACTATCACGCTGATTAACCTGTTTAAAAGTCACGCTCTATAAAAAGTGCCTTGCCAGAGCTAACTCCAGAATACCGTCTACACTTCTTTACACAATTGGTGCGAATGTTCCATTTCTGGTCCGTATGAAATTTAATCAGGCGGACCTCTTAACTTTTATGACAGGGATATGATGAGTATTAATACTTCAGACTCGGGTGATACGGGCGACCACGCGCCTGCCGATACGGTTCGCCAGCGTATTTTTCTGGTGGTGCTGGTGGCGACGATGGGTGCGCTGGCTTTTGGTTACGACACCGGGATTATCTCAGGTGCATTACCTTATATGACATCCCCGCCTGCTCAGGGTGGGCTGGGGCTCAACTCCTTCACCGAAGGACTGGTCGCCTCTTCGCTGGTGTTCGGGGCCGCGATCGGTTCTTTCCTCAGTGGTTTCTTCTCTGACCGCTTTGGTCGCCGTATCACGTTACGCTCACTGGCGGTGATTTTCGTGCTGGGTTCACTGGGAACTGCGCTGGCGCCTTCGGTCAACGTTATGGTGGCAATGCGCTTCCTGCTGGGTATCGCTGTCGGCGGTGGCTCGTCGACTGTGCCGGTGTTTATCGCCGAGATTGCCGGGCCGCGCCTGCGTGCGCCACTGGTCAGCCGTAATGAGCTGATGATTGTTACCGGGCAGCTGGTCGCCTACGTTGCCAGTACGCTGCTGAGCTATCTGCTGCATGATGAGCACCTGTGGCGCTATATGCTGGCGATTGCGATGGTACCGGGGCTTCTGCTGTTTATCGGCACCTTCTTTGTGCCTGCATCACCACACTGGCTGGTGGCGGAAGGCCGACTGAAAGAGGCGAAAAAGATCCTGAAATACCTGCGCGAGACGCCGCGTGAGGTGCGCCATGAGATGGCGCAGATGAAGAAGCAGGCGAGGGCAGCAGAGCGGGGTCCGGACGCGAAAACCCTGATCCGCGAGAAATGGGTCATCCGGCTGATGATCATCGGCGTCGGTCTGGGCTTCGTCGCGCAGTTTACCGGCGTCAACGGGTTTATGTACTACACGCCTATTATCCTGAAGTCGACCGGCCTGGGCACCAGTGCCTCGATCGCCGCCACCATCGGTAATGGCGTGGTATCGGTACTGGCCACCTTTGTCGGCATCTGGGCTATCAGTCGCTTCCCGCGTCGCACCATGCTGATCACCGGACTTTGCCTGGTTGTCACCGCGCAGATTCTGCTGGGGAGCGTGCTGACCTTTATGAGCACCAGCCTGATGCAGAGCTATCTGGCGCTGGCCTGTATTCTGCTGTTCCTGTTCTGCATGCAGATGTGCATCTCGCCGGTCTACTGGCTGATGATGTCGGAGCTGTTCCCGATGCAGCTGCGCGGCGTCCTGACGGGCGGTGCAGTGTCACTTCAGTGGATTTTCAATGCGGTAGTCGCGTTTGGCTTCCCGCCGATCATGGAATATGCCGGCAGCACCACCTTCTTTATCTTTGCCGCGATTAACGTCGGATCGCTTATCTTCGTGATGGCGATGGTGCCGGAAACGCGCGGAAAGAGTCTGGAAGAAATCGAATCGCACATGAAAGAGAAGTTTGGCGAAAAGCAGAAAGCGGCTGAAGCCTGATAATTCCACCCCCGGATTCGGCACACGCGCCGAATCCGGTTTTCCTCTCCGCATTCCCCTCAATCTGCCTTTTTCTTCCTCCGGCTGATGCGTCACCAGAATAAACGTTCACTGTAATCAGCATAGAGGTGTGGTCTGTTTTTATACCGCTCTGGCGATTTCAGGCTGAAATCGCCAGAAAACAACGCATTACTCTCCCGGTAGCTATTACAGAACCGGTCAGTCAGATGAAGCATGACCGCAGACAAAGATTGCCTGAGGCGCTGCGCTATACTCCCTTGTCATCTGCTCTGTATACCAAACCTAAGGGGTTCACCGTGCGGAGGGCTCAGAAAACGCTGCTGTTCTGGCTCGCTTTTATTCAGAGAGTCTCAGGTGCTGAACGGGCCGTTTACTCATACTCCCGGCCATCACAGTAACGGCAATGTGCCGTTCGCAGGGTTCGCTGTACATTCTGATTTTTCTGGAAAGGAACTATGACCCGGAAGCTGAAAACCATTTCCCGCAGGCTATGGCATGTCATCCTGGTGGCTGGGGGGCTGATACTTCTGTTACTGATTTTTCGTATCTATGAAGCAGAACGCGGACCTGAGCTACAGCGGTGGCATACCTGGGTCCCGCATGAGCTGACCGTTGAAGCGCTCGATAAGGCGAGCTATGCCGACTATCTCAGAGCAGAGAACCGGCTGTTCGATGAGATGAAGCAGCAGGTCACTGACCAGCTCAGCGATGATGAGAAAACCCCGCTCAACCGCTACTCTGCCTACAGCATGATCTATCCGGGCCATTTTGCTCAGGACTGGAACCGCTCCTATATTCTGCACCCGACCGGCAAACCCCGTGGAAGCGTTGTCCTGTTGCATGGGCTGACCGACAGTCCCTATAGCCTGCGGCACGTTGCAGAAGTGTATCGTCAGCAGGGCTATGTGGCGGTCGCAATAAGGTTACCGGGTCACGGTACGGTGCCCGCAGGGCTGACCGATGTTGACTGGCAGGACTGGATGGCTGCGACACGTCTGGCGGTAAGAGAGGCGACGCGGCTGGCAGGCAAGCAGACGCCTCTGCATCTGGTGGGATTCTCGAACGGCGGGGCGCTGGCCGTAAAATATGCCCTCGACAGCCAAAATGATCCCACGCTGCGTCAGCCGCAGCAGCTGATTCTGTTATCGCCGATGATCGGCGTAACCCGTTTTGCCCGCTTCGCGGGCATGGCCGGTCTGCCCGCTGTGTTGCCGGCCTTTTCGAAAACGGCCTGGCTGAACATCGTGCCGGAGTTTAACCCGTTTAAATATAACTCCTTCCCGATACACGCAGCCCGCCAGACCTGGCTGCTGACGCAGGCGCTGCAGAAGGAGATTCAGCAGAATGCCCGTGACCAGCGACTGTCAGATTTCCCGCCGGTGCTGACCTTTCAGTCCGTGATGGACTCGACCGTGAGTACGCCTTCGGTCATCCGATCGCTCTATCACTACCTGCCGGAAAATGGCAGTCAGCTGGTGCTGTTTGATATCAATCAGGCGGTCAGCGTCAGTCCATTATTCCGCCGCTCCTCCTACACCGCGGTCAGTCAGCTGTTGCCAGAGGCGCGTCGGGATTACGCCACGACCCTCATCACCAACGCATCACCCACCTCGCTCAAAATGGTGACCCGAAGCGTGCCTGCGGGAGAGACGCAGGAGAAGAGAGCGCCGCTGGCGATCGACTATCCTGCCGGCCTCTACTCTCTGTCACATGTCGCTATTCCGTTTCCGGCGGAGGATGGGCTTTATGGCAGTGCGCCTGAAAGGAAAAATGAATTCGGCATCAGTTTTGGCACGCTGTCGCTGCGCGGTGAAAGTGCCGTGCTGATCGTGGGGCTGGACTCGATTATGCGTGCAACCTCTAACCCGTTCTATCCTTACATGATCGCGCGCATCACGCATCACATTGACTGCAGTGACAGGCCCCCACTGGCAGCCTGCCTCAGTGACTTCTGAATGCAGCATCACAACCGGCCTGCGCGTGCAGGCCGGGATTTATAGCGTATTCAGTTTTGCCATCACCTCGTCTGACAGCACCAGGCTGCGGCTGGCGAGGTTCTCCTGCAGATGCGCGGGGGAGGAGGTGCCCGGTATCAGCAGAATATTGGGCGAACGTCGCAGCAGCCAGGCCAGGGCGACCTGCATAGGGGTGGCGTTCAGGGACGCAGCCACCTCATTAAGTTGCTCCGACTGCAGGGGAGAAAATCCGCCCAGTGGGAAGAAAGGCACCCAGGCGATGCCCTGCTGAGCAAGCTGATCCACCAGCTCATCATCCTGCCGATGCGCGAGGTTATACATGTTCTGTACGCAGACAATCGGCGTCATCGCCCTGGCCTCTGCGATCTGCGTAGCCGTGACATTACTCAGACCGATGTGGCGAATCAGCCCGCGCGCCTGCAACGCCAGCAGTGCCTCCAGTTGAGGGGCCAGAGAGCCCTCTTTGGGTTTAGCCGGATGCAGCATACTGCGCAGATTCACCACCTCAAGAACGTCCAGGCCCAGGTGGCGGAGATTATCTTCTACGGCCTGGTTCAGCGCCTCCGGCTCCATCGCCGCCTGCCAGCCGCCTCTGGCATCACGACGTGCCCCCACTTTGGTGACAATACAGAGATCCTCCGGATAGGGATGGAGCGCCTTCCTGATTAATTTGTTGGTTTCGTGGGGACCGTAAAAATCGCTGGTGTCGATGTGGTTGACGCCAGCCTGAATGGCGTCACGTAAAACCTGTATCGCGCGCGCTTCATCTTTAACCGGGCCAAACACGCCAGGCCCGGCCAGTTGCATAGCGCCATAGCCAAGACGGTTAACTTCGCGATCGCCTAACTTGAAAGTCATGGTGGTATCTGACATGAAAACCTCCTGCGTGGATGTCGATTAAGTGTAATGGTGATTCAGCGATCCGGCAGGTGTTCAGCTATACCAGCTGAGACCCTGTGGCACCCGCGAAAAACCGGCGTGGCGTAAAGCGTTAAGCAGGGGAGACTGGGTTACCGGTTTGCCATCTGCCCGCTCCAGCGTAAACATGGCGGAGTTTTCCCGTTGCAGCGCCGCACCCAGCGCCGCCACCGCCGCCTGTTGCCGTGCGGGATCGTCGGTAAAGGTCAGTAACTCTTTACCGCCGGGGGTCAGGTAGAGCAGCAGTGCGCCACCGGCAATCACCACGCGTCCGCCCGGACGACGGGTGGGGCGTGTACCGCTGCCATGAACCGGCCAGCTCAGCATCGCGCCAAACGGATTAGCCGGATCGGGTGCCGCCAGTACGACGGCGTCAGCCTCAGCGACCGGGTTCTCTGCCAGTTTGCGCAGTCGTTCAATCGTCTGCTGATCGGCAAACTGTGCACCGCCCGCACCGTCGACAAAACGTCCGCGTAACAGCCGGCCGGCATCTTCCATACTGCGCAACACCGGCTGCAGAGCCGGAAACCCTCCCGGGACCTGTTCAGCGACCGCGCTGCCGCGGGTGATCACGCCATAGCGGTCAAGCAGGTTCTCCGCCAGCGACAGGGCCAATCGGGCAGGCGCAACCGGCTGACGCGGGAGCCGCGACCAGCGTCCGGCCAGAGTGTTGACCGCCGGTCTGCGTGCCGTCAGCGCGCCAGGTGTAAAGCGCTGGCCAAAACGCGTGCGCAGGGTACGAGCCGGACGCGCACGGGATGCACCGGGTGTCGTGAGCAGGCCCCGCACCGCAATCCAGCTGTCTGCGGTGACATAACCCTGCCACACCAGTTGCCACAGCGCCTCACAGAGGCTGTCAGAAGGCAACTCTGCCTCCCCCTGCTGCGCCATGATCTCATGAACAAACCAGGCGCCACCCCGGCTGAGTGCGTCAATAACCTGCTGCTGCAGCGGCGTGACAGGCTGGGTGGTGTCAATGACCGGCAGCGTCTCCGCGGCACATTCCGTCAGGTGCAGCGAGATCAGCCCATCGTTGTGGCCCAGCGCCTTATGACCACACCAGATCACCTCGCCACGGCTGAGCAGTTCATCAAGCATGGCGGATTGATAGTCGGCCACTCTGGCGCGCAGGATCTGTGACTCCCAGAGCGAGGCGGGTAACGGCACGCCGGCGAGCTGCTCAATGACCCGCAACACACCCTCGGCACCCTGCTGCTCCTGACGCCGTTCATTCAGCACGCCGTGGCGCTCCAGCAACAGAGTGACCCAGACAGCGGGCGGAACAGGGCGCGTGGCTTCACGTGCTGATTGCAGTGAACGCAGTCGCAGTCGCGAGAAGATATCGGTGGCAACCCACGCCGGTTCCGACTCGCCTGCTGCCGATCCCATATTCAGCAGGCTGCCCTGCTGAAGCAGGGTTAGCAGTACCTCATTCACCACGGCGACACCCAGACCATAGCGGGCTGCCAGTGACCGGGTGGTGAACAGCGTATGGGTGCGTGCATACTGGCCGATTAGATCATGCAGCGGGGCGGCGGGTGGTAACAGAAACGTTGCTGGCAGGTCATCAGGTAACGCTACCGCCAGGGCATCGCGCAGTCGGGCAGCATCTTCAATGACGGCCCAGCGATCTTCACCCGCGATAATGACCGGAATAATGCGCCGCGCAGCCGCAAACTGCGTTAACGCCCCGGTGACCTGCTGTGCATCCCCGCTGAAGCGTGCCCGTATCTCCGTTACGGAGAGCGGACCGAGATCGCGCAGCAGATCGATGAGGCCTTCGGCGTGCTGTGCCTGATAGCGGGGATCACGGCGCTGTAACATCTGTTCAACCCCGGCGACGACAGCGGGTTCCAGCAGGTCACGCTTGCGGGTCTGGCCAAGCAGTTCACCCAGCAGGTTGCTGTCGAGTGACAGCAGAGAGGCACGACGTTCCGCCTGAGGGGCATCGCTGGCATAGATAAATTCAGCGACATAACCGAACAGCAGCGGAGCGGCGAAAGGGGAGGGCTGTCCGGTGGTGACTTCGCTGAACTGCACCTCGCCCTGCGCAATCTGCTCCATTAAATGGTGCAGGGCAGGCAGGTCATAAACATCCTGCAGACATTCGCGTGCGGTCTCGATCAGGATCGGAAAGTCGTCATGCGCGCTGGCAACCGCCAGTAACTGACCGGCGCGCAGCCGCTGCTGCCAGAGCGGGGAACGCTTGCCCGGATTGCGCCTGGGCAGCAGCAGCGCGCGCGAGGCACACTCACGAAAGCGGGCGGCGAACAGCGCAGAGTGACCCACACTCTCTGTAACGATCTGCGTGAGCCTGTCACTATCGAAGACAAAAAGTTCCGCGCCCGGAGGCTCTTCCTCGCTGGCGGGGAAGCGGGCGACGATGCCATCATCGCTGGCCGCCACAGAGGCATCCAGGCCCATCCGGTGCTCAATACGTGCAGCAATGGCCAGTGCCCAGGGAGCATTGACCCGCTTTCCCCACGGGGAATGGAGAATGACCCGCCAGTCACCCAGTTCATCACGGCAGCGTTCAATCAGCAGCGTACGGTCGTCCGGGATGACGCCGGTTGCGGTGCGTTGATCCGCCAGCAGGGCCAGCAGATTGGTCACTGCATGGGGATTCAGGCCCAGTGACAGCAGCTGTTTCTCCGCCTCAGCTGGGGAGACGTTATTCAGCTGGCGCAGAAACAGCCCGAGGCTGGCTCCGGCATCGGCCGACCGGCCAACCCCTTCGCCCCGCCAGAAGGGCAAACGAGCCTGACGGCCCGGAGCAGGCACCACCACCACCTGGTCGTGCGTGATTTGCTGAATCCGCCAGGAGGAGGCGCCCAAGGTGATGATGTCATTGATGCGCGACTCATACACCATCTCTTCATCCAGTTCCCCGACGCGACGCGAGCCAGCCTGCTCTTCGCCTTCCGGCAGCATCACGCTGAACATGCCGCGATCGGGAATGGTGCCGCCACTGGTCACGGCCAGATGCTGAGCGCCGGGACGCGCGCTCAGCAGACCGCTCTCACGATCCCAGATCAGCTGTGGCCTTAGCTGCGCAAAACCATCCGAGGGATATTTCCCGGCCAGCATATCCAGCGTGGCGTCAAACAGGCGGCGCGACAGCCCGCGAAACGGGTCGGCCCGGCAGACGAGGCTGTACCATGCCTCGGCCTGAAGGGAGTCCATGGCAACGGCTGCCAGCGTCTGCTGCGCCAGAATATCCAGCGGATTAAGGGGCGGGCTAAGCGCATCGAGCTGGCCGGCACGCATCGACTGTAAGGTGACAGCGGCATCCAGCAGATCGTGTCGCGTCCGGGGAAACAGGATGCCGGTTGACATGCCGCCAACCTGATGTCCGGCTCGCCCCACGCGCTGCAGAGCGCTGGCGACCGAGAGCGGAGCGCCTACCTGAATCACCAGATCCACCGGCCCCATATCGATGCCAAGTTCAAGGCTGGAGGTGGCGACCACGCAGCGCAGGCTGCCCTGCTTGAGTGCCGATTCGATCCCGGCGCGCTGCTCTTTGGAAACGGAACCGTGATGCGAGCGGGCGATAGGGTCAGCACGGCTGTCGCTGCTCGCGCTATCCGGTTCTTCCGCCGCTGCCTGCCTTTCGAAGAACCGGGTATTGAGCCGGGCAGTGAGTTTTTCAGCCAGCCCACGCGAATTGACAAACACCAGCGTGGCGCGATGGGCCATCACCTGCTGCAGAATGCGTGCTTCGATATGCGGCCAGATTGATCCGCTGGCTGACGGCGTTTCGCCGCTGAGGTCGCTGTCACTGGCGATGTCCGTCATATCCGGCACCGGCACCTCGATAGTCAGGTGCAGGGTGCGATCGGAGGAGGGGTTAACCACCTGGACGGGCTGGCAGCCACCCAGGAATGCAGCGATACGCTCAACCGGCCGCACCGTGGCGGAGAGTCCCACGCGCTGAGCGGGCCGCGGCAGCAGTGCATCCAGCCGCTCCAGACTCAGGGCGAGCTGAGAGCCACGCTTCGAACCCGCTACAGCATGCACTTCATCAACAATAACCGTGGTGACACCCTGCAGCGTCGTGCGCGCTTTTGAGGTCAGCATCAGAAACAGCGATTCCGGGGTGGTGATCAGAATATCGGGTGGGCGGCGCAGCAGCCGGGCGCGCTCTGCAGCCGGCGTATCGCCGGAACGCATTCCGACAGTCAGGGTGATCGCGGGCTCATCCAGCGCCTGCCGCTCAGCACAGACGCCGGCAAGCGGAAGCGTCAGGTTGCGCTGCACATCTGCCGCCAGCGCTTTGACCGGCGAAATGTAGAGCACGCGGGTCGTGGTTTCACGTGAGGGTGCGGGCTGTTCTGCCCGGACCTGAAACAGCGCATCGATGGCGGTCATAAAGGCGGCCAGCGTTTTTCCTGAGCCGGTAGGGGCAATCACCAGCGCATGCGCTCCGCTGGCGATGGCCTGCCATGCCGCCTGCTGTACCGGGGTCGGGGCTTTAAAGGCGGAAGAAAACCAGCGCCGGGTTGCAGGGGAAAAGCGGTCCAGGACCGGAAGGGATTGGGATTTCGGCATCATTCTCACGGCATCGCACAGCAACTGCACCAGACATTAATGCGTTGAGTGTAAGTGAAAATCGCCGATTGTGGATGACGCGGCTGCTAACCGGCCGCGTCATCCCGGGATCAGGAACCGGCTGCGCCCGCCAGCGCACGGCCTCTTACTGCCAGCAGCGACACCATCGCCAGCACCAGGATGGTCATCCCGTAGCACCAGGCCGTCCGGGTCAGTCCGAGATGCGGCGCGACAATACCGGCGGCAATCGCGGGCAGGGCAAACGCGAGATAACTTTTGATCAGAAAGGCGGAGAAGAGGCCCGCGCGTTCATGACTTTCCGCTAACTGCATGATGATTTTCAGCACGTTAGCGAAAATAGAACCAAACCCCTGGCCCGCAAGGGCGGTGCCGATATAAAGCCAGGCCACACTATGCAGCGAAAGGCCGGTCAGCGTCACGCTCACGCCGGTCATCAGCATCAGCGTCCCGATGACCAGTGCGCGGGCGGGCGGCAGCGGACGAAAGAGAAAGACCGCTGCCGTTGCGCTCAGCATCAGCGTCGCAACAACCGAGCCGCCGATGAAGGGCGAGGTGAGCCCAGTGGCGTTTGCCACCATCGTGGGCATCAGCGAGAGGTAGAAACCGCCGAGCATCCAGGTGGCGATATTCACCGGTGCCACTTTTAACAACGGGCCGAGCGCACGGCGCGGTATGCTGACCTGAGGGCGCAGAGCGGCCAGTACGCCCGGCTGAGGCGAAATGGTTTCAGGGATAAGCGGCAGCAGTGCCATGGCAATCAGCATCAGTAACAACAGGAGTGCATACAGCGTTACGGTAGGATAGGGGGCCAGACTCACCAGAATGCCGCCCGCGAGGGTGCCGAGCGTCATCCCCAGAAACGCGGTAAACGAGTTGAGCAGCGGCCCGCGAGTTTTGCTGGCATCCAGCAGGCTGGCACCGAATGTCGGTAACGCAATTCCTGTGGCAAACCCCTGCACCAGACGGGCTGCAATCAGGGTTGTCGCCGACCCGGCGGTCATAAAGATCACCAGGGCAATGGCGTTGAGCGCCAGCGCCAGCAACATCAGCGGACGTCGTCCGGTATAGTCGGACACTTTTCCTACCGTCAGCAGCGCCGCCAGCAGTGCGAAAGCATAGGCCCCAAAAATCAGCGTCAGCATCGTTGGCGTCAGGTGAAAAAGAGTCCGGTAAAGGGGATAGAGCGGTGTGGGCGCACTGCTGGTGGCGGAGATCAGCGCGGCGCTGGTAAAGCTGAAGATCGTGGTGCGGGTTGCGGCCTGAGGCGTCAGAGCATGGGTCATGATAAGTCCCTTAATGCAAAATATTAGCTTTAAAAGAGGTATACGCCTGCTCAGGGCTTAATGCAATATTTTTGCTTTAACGAATCCTGCTGTCTGAATGACGCGCCTCTCCGGCGCGTTAATCATCTGACGCTGAGACGGCCAGAGGCGGGTGAAATGTGATTAAAACAGACTGAATAAGTATCTCAGAAACCGGGTTTAAGGAGGCCTGAACATGAAAATAGCGGAGATCGATCATATCCATTTGTACGTTGAAGATATTGCACAGGCCGAGCAGTGGTATAACGCGGTGCTGGGCTTTTCACGCGATGTTTCGCTCGGTTTCTGGGCTGAACAGGGTGGGCCGCGGGTTATCAGGAACAACAGAGCATCACTCTCTCTCTTCCTCAGAACCACCCAGCCTCCCGGCCATACGGTCGCGTTCAGCGTGGCCGCCCCGGCGTTCAGCACGCTGATTCCCGTCCTGAGAAAGAACAGCATCCCGTTCAGCATCAGTGACCATGAGGTGTCGATGTCGATCTATTTCAACGACCCCAGCGAAAATAAGATTGAAGTCACCTCTTACGACTACAGCCAGGCAAAGAGCATTCTGGCGCGCTTCGCCTGACGCTATCTCTTCCTGCTCTCAGCAATGAGCCTGCTGATCCCTGAAAAGCGATCGGCAGGCACGAAGGATCAATAGAGCGAATTCTTCAGGCGTTCTGGCAGCGCTTTGTCATAAGCGTCACCATCAATTTCCGCAATCTGCCGGAGAATGGAGCCGGTGCTGGGCAGGCTCTGCCGCGGGATCTGCGTTTTCACATCCCAGAGTCCGGCACGGAGAATCGCCCGGCTGCACTGAAAGAAAACAGTGTCGACGGCGATACGCAGCACCGTTTTTGGCGGCTGGTTGTTGACGGCAAAACGTTCCAGCAGCGCCGGATCGGTGCTGATTGCGGCTGTGCCGTTTACCCGCAACGTCTCGCCAATACCGGGGATCAGAAACAGCAGCGCCACCCGATTGTCATGCAGAATGTTGCGCAGACTGTCGATGCGGTTGTTGCCGCGCCGGTCTGGCAGCAGGAGTGTTCTGTCATCCTCGATGTCGATAAAGCCGGCCGGATCGCCGCGCGGTGACACATCCAGCCCGTCAGGTCCCGATGTGGCCAGGGCAACAAACGGCGAAGCGTCGATAAACGGACGATAGGCGGGGTGGATATGATCCGTCACCTTAGCGATCGACGGCCGGGCTACCGTGCCGTAAAGACGTTCAAGTTCAGTAAGTTCAGTGATGACGCTGCTCTGTTCCGTCATGTTGCTCCATCCTCCTCATCAGTCAGAATGTCCATGATGCCATGGCGACACGCCAACGTCCGGGCGCGTCAGATGAAACAGAAATTTAACACTAATAACCGCAGCGTCAGAACAGCTATGTTGTCATTTGTGATACCGGCCCGTCTGTAAAGCGCTGAAGGCACTCCGCTGCTCTCTCCTGAGAGGAGGCTGACCTGCGCGGTGTTGGTTACCAGAGACATTGCTGATATAAAAGTAAGCCGCGGCGTATTCCGTCCCTACAAGGAGCAGAAAATGTATTGGGAATCAAAGCGCTTGCTCTACAGATTTACCCGCCAGGAAGATATTGACGACCTCTTCAGAATCTACAGTGACCCTGAAACGCACAGATTTAATCCGCGCGGCCCGTGGCCCGACAGATCGTATGCTCTGCAGTCCATGGAGCGCATCCTGCAGGGGTACCGGGAACAGGGGTTTGGCGACTGGACGATATTTGAAAAAGCGAACCCGGAAAAAATTATCGGCTTTGGCGGCGTCTTCAGAAGCCAGTTCGATGGCCGTCAGACCAATAATCTCGGCTATCGTTTTGAGCCAGCCGCCTGGGGAAAAGGTTATGCCACCGAACTCTCCCGCCGGGCCATACGTTATGGCTTTGAAGAAGCTGAACTGAGCGTCATTACGGGTGTGGTGCGCGAAAATCATCTCGCTTCGCGGCGGGTGCTGGAGAAAGCCGGATTAACCTTCCTGAAAAAGGTCAACGATCTGGAGGGCTTCTCGCCGAGCCTGATGTTTACCCTGACCCGCAGCGACTGGCTCAGGGCAGGCAACGCGCCTTCCTCTCCCGGTAGCACGCTTTAACGCCTGTAAAATTTCAGATGCGGTACACTGCGACAATCCGTTAATGCAATTTCGTTGCTTTAATTTTACATCTGAAGCTGATGAGACAGGAGGAAAAGATGGCGAGGGAGATGGTCCGACAGGGCGGGCGCAGTGCGCGTATTCAGGCGGAAGTGCACAACACCGTGAACCGGTTGCTTGAGACGCTTGACCGCTCCGCGATTACGGTGCCGATGATAGCCGAACAGGCAGGCGTGACGCCCTCCACGATTTACCGGCGCTGGGGCGACCTGACGCAGCTGCTGGCCGACGTGGCAGTAGCGCGGATGCGGCCCATTGCTGAACCGGAAGATACCGGGTCGATGAAGGGCGATCTTACCCTGTTTATCCAGCAGTATGCGGAAGAGATGTCGTCAAAAGTCGGCCGCGACATGCTGGCCGACGTGATGAACAGTCATGCGGAGGAGGCCAGCCAGAAATGTTGCGGGTTTACCTATCAGCATCTTGAAACCCTGCACAACCGTGCTGTCGCGCGGGGCGAAGCGGGCTTCGACATCGATCGCGTCATGGATGTGGTGGTGGCGCCCGTCATGTACCATATTCTGTTCGGCGATCGTGACGTCTCTGCGGAGTACTGTGCTTCCCTGATTACGCGGGCATTCTGACGGCGGATCAGCGCTGAACAAACGGCAGAGCAGCTTCAGCGATCAGCTGCTGCAACAGCGTGCGCGCCGGATCTTCGCCCCGATCTGCGCGGGCGAGCGCGATGCCCAGCGTGCCAGGCGGGGGCAGCCGCTGTGATTCCGTCACCAGCCTGTCGGGCATACCGGCGCGGGTGCGGAGCGTCACGCCGAGACCGGCCTGCAACGCTGCCCAGATCCCGCTAAGACTGTGACTGGTAAACACCACCCGCCACGGAATAGCGGCTGCGTCCAGCGCGTCGATGGCACGCGAACGCATCACACACGGCGCATCAAACACCACCAGCGGCAATGGCTCGCCGCGCTGTAACATGCCCGCCAGGTCAACGTCCGGATGGTAAATCCAGGCTAACGGACACTGACCGATCAGCGGCGTGCCAGCCTGCGGTTCCGCCTGCCAGAGCAGGGCAAGATCCAGTTCATGACGCGCCAGCGCCGTAAGCAGTGGCAGATTTCTGTCGACGCGGGCGGTCAGCATCACCTCCGGGTGCTGCCGGTTAAAGGCGCCCAGAATCGCAGGCATCAGCGCCTCGCCAAAATCCTCCTGCATACCGATGCGTATTTCACCCTGCAATGCTTCGCCTCGCACGGCCCGCAAGGTTTCATCATTCAGTGACAGCAGGCGTCTGGCGTAGCTCATCAGCTGTTCACCGCTGCGGGTCAGCTGCAGGTGTCGCCCTTTTTTCATCACCAGTGCTGTTCCGCATTGCTGCTCCAGTTTTTTAAGCTGTGCGCTGATGGCGGACGTCGATCGGCACAGGTGCTGCGCCGCGGAGGCAAAACTGCCTGCGTCAATGCCCGCCACGAAACTGCGCAGCGCATCCATATCGAGACACTCGGGCACTTTATTCATGACTGTCCTGTTAACGTGGATGGTAGGTGCGGATTAATTTGATTTTCAGGATGATATCCTCAGGCGACACTCTCGCTGACAACAGAGGAGAGCGCAATGAAAAATTCACTGGATCGGGAAACCCTGGCGCAGCGCGCGCCAAAACTGGCTGAACTGACGCAGCAGGTGCTGTTTGGAGATATCTGGCAGCGCGGCGTGCTGTCTCCGCGAGAGCGCAGCCTGCTGACGCTGGCCACGCTGACGGCGCTGGGACGTGTGCAGCAGTTGCCCTGGCACCTCGATTTCGCCCGGCAAAACGGGCTGTCGCAGGAGGAACTGATTGAGAGCTTCACGCATCTGGCCTTTTATGCCGGCTGGCCCGCCGCGGTTACCGCCCTGAGCTATCTGGAGGAGAATGCCTGATGCCATTTACCCGGATTACCTTAGGTGAGAGTTACAGCGACACCGCGCTGACGCAACTCTCCATCCTCCTTCAGCAGGCGCTGGTTGCAGAATTTGATGTGCCTGAACGTGACTGCTTTCAGGTGACAGAAAGGCTGCCGGCCAGTCAGCGGGTCTTTGACCGGCACTACCTGAGCGGCGGGCGGAGTGACAGGTTTGTGCTGTTTCAGGTGTTGGCGGGCAGGCCACGCACCCGGCATCAGAAGCAGGGCTTTTATCGCGCGCTCTGCACGGCGCTTCAGGCGGAGATGGCCATCGACCCTGACGATGTGATGATCATTCTTCAGTTCAACAGCACCGAGGAGTGGAGCTTTAGCGGTGGCCGCATGCTGGCAGAGGAGGAGGCGCGATGATTGCGATGCACTACCGGTTTACCCTGCCAGCGGATTATGACATGGCGATCATCAAAGAGCGCATCAGACAGAATGGCGCCCGGCTGGAGGGATTTCCGGGGCTCGTGGCAAAGGCGTTTCTTTACAGCTGTCAGAGTGAAGGCACGCTGCATGAAAACCGCTATGCACCGCTCTATTTCTGGCAGGAGGCCAGTGCGATGCAGCGCTTCCTGCAAAGTCCCGGTTTTGCCACTCTGGTCAGTGACTTTGGCTGGCCGATCATCGAAAGCTGGCTGGCGTTAGAGGGGCACTCTGTGGTCAGGCATCTGACCGACGCGCGGTTTATGACGCTGAAGCGCTGGACGATCGCTCCCCACTCCGACCTGGCGGCACTGCCGGTCAGGGGAGACTTCAATGCCTGGGACATCAGCCGCTGGCAGGGCGTGGAGATCTCGGCCAGCGTTCAGCCTCCAGCAGACGGGCAGGAGAGCTATCGCATTGGCTACCTCGCACGCGGTGCTGCCGCGGCAGAGATGTTGCTTTAGCGATAGAGAGGGGGCAGTCTCTACAGCGCGAAAATGGCTTCAATCTCAACCCGCAGGTCAGGCGAGAAAAGGCCGCTGACCTGCACCAGCGAGCTGGCGGGGAGATGCTCACCATAATGGCGATAGAGCACTTCCCGCAAGGCGGTGATCTCTGCGAAAGAGGTGATAAACAGGGTGACCTTGATTAGCGCGGCAAGCGACGTCTGCTCAGCGGCGGCTATCACCTTAAGCTGAGCGAAAATGGCGTCCGCCTGTTCATCAATCGTTCCATTCTGAGCCGCTGTGCCGAATGCCGTCAGTCCTGACACGTAAAGTGTGGACGCATGCTTCACAGCATGCACATAGGGCGCTTTCACTTCGCCCAGCTGCGGATAATTTTTTCGTTCTGGCTGTGTCATCATCGATCCCTCGTTATCTGAATGATCTGATAATAACGCCCGCTATGGCTCAGCGCTTTAATAATTCCTGACAGGCCGCGCTATCTTCTGCGGCGCGCTGTTTTGCCTCGGGCGTCAGCTGCTGCCAGCGACCGATCACGCGGCTGCCCAGTGCGGGTTTATAACTGTTTTTCTGCAGCGCATAGTCAGAATTACTGCCCTCGATCACCTTTTGCATCTGCGGCGCCAGCTGCTGTTCATCATGATGACTGATGGCGCAGAACACGGCGATGTAATAGGCCGTCTCTTCATCACTCTCATGCGGCATCAGCCACCAGGCCGCGGCGGCCAGAATCAGCAGGAGGGGAAGAATGAATTTGAGTTTTGTCATGTCAGTCACGCGTTGGGTGAAAATCAGTCTGCCGGATAGGGCAGGACGCAGGCCGCGTATCCTGCCACAGAGTCTGCGCACGGGTCACGCCGTTCGGCAAAATTTATGTCTGGCCTGCTGATTATGATTACTGAACCCCGCCGATCTGGCATGCTGAGTTTTCATCCCTGAATCTGGAGAGCATCGTGAAAGTCATCGGTCTGTTAGGCGGTATGTCGTGGGAATCTACCGCGCTCTATTACCGCATACTCAATCAGCAGGTTAAAGAACGGCTGGGCGGCCTGCACTCGGCAGAGCTGGTGCTCTACAGCGTTGATTTTCAGCGCATTGAGCAGCTGCAGGCGGCGGGAGAATGGCAGCAGGCGGGTGAGATACTGGCCGACGCGGCGCGCAATCTGGAACGGGCCGGTGCGCAATTCATCGTACTCTGTACCAACACCATGCATAAAGTGGCCGCGCAAATCAGTGCGGCAACAACGATACCGCTGCTGCATATCGCCGACGCCACGGGACGCCGTATCCGGCAGGCGGGGTTGCGTAAGGTCGGTTTACTGGCGACACGATTCACCATGGAGCAGGCGTTCTATCGCGGGCGGCTTCAGGAACAATTCGATCTGACGGTGATCACGCCGGATGAAGAGGATCGTCACTTTGTACATGAGGTTATTTACCACGAGCTCTGTCTGGGCGAGATCAATCCCGCTTCGCGTCGCCGTTACAGAGAGATCATGGCGCGGCTGGTCGGGCAGGGGGCGGAGGCCATTATTCTGGGCTGTACTGAAATCACCCTGCTGGTGGATGCCACCGATGCCAGCGTCCCGCTGTTCGATACTACGCTCATCCACGCCGAAGAGGCGGTCATTCAGGCACTGGCCTGACGTCAGCGAGGAAAACAGATGAAAATTGAAAATCTGCCCTTTGGTCTGACCCAGTGGGATCAGATTGAAGAGACGGTCCATCCCGGCGAGCAGGGGCATGCGACCTGGCGAACCGTGAAGTTCAACGATATCCGGGTGCGGATGGTGGACTATTCACCGGGCTATGTCGCCGATCACTGGTGCACCAAAGGCCATATTCTGCTCTGCCTGTCGGGTGAGCTGCACACCGAACTGGCCGATGGCCGCCGTTTCGTTCTGACGCCGGGTGTCAGTTATCAGGTGGCAGATGACGCTGAACCGCACCGTTCCTTTACGTCAGCTGGCGCGCAGCTCTTTATCGTAGACTGAGATTGCGCTCCGGTGTTTCATCGCGTCGTTGACACTTTTAAAAGTAAACTGAATCTGCTTTATAAAAATCAGCAAAATTAATGGCTTATTTCATCAGAGTTATCTGGTTCTGACAGGAATTATTCGTATCAGGCTGTATGCTTTAGGTTTTATGGATTTATTGCAATCACCTGATGTGGGGTAGCCTGTGCTGATAAAAAAGAAGAAAGTGCGTTCGCATACCGAAGATCGACTGCTGGCGCTGGTGCTTGCCACCACCGCCGGTATCCTTAATGCCATGGCGCTGGGGGCGTTTGGGTTTTTCCCCTCGCACATGAGCGGCAACACGTCGCAGATCTCTGCCGAAGTTACCACCAGCGATCTCCACACCATGCTGTTTCTGATGGCACTGATTATTGCCTTCGTTTTTGGCTGTACCGTTGCGCGGCTGGCAGTGGTGGTAGGGCATAAATACCGGTTACGCACTATTTTCTGTCTGATCATTCTGGCGGAGGGGCTGGCACTGACGGCGGCCTCGATCTTCGAGCTGATGTACTATCGGCCCAGTTACAACGGAGAGATCCTGATCGTGCTGGGCTTCCTGATGGGGATTCACAACGCCACCTCGACGCAGCTCTCCAACGGACGTGTCAGATCGACCCACATTACCGGGACGCTGACCGATGCGGGTATTGCGCTGGGTTCATGGATTTTTGCTCACACTTCACATGCTGTACATCTTGAGACGGACGACCGTCGCTTTTTCCAGAAGGTGCTGCATACCCATCTGACCACGGTCTTCTCCTTCTTAAGCGGCTGTATCGCCGGACTGCTGCTCTTCAAGGCCTATGGATTTAATGCCATGGTTGGCCTGGGGGTTTTCCTGATGCTGGTAGCGCTGACGGCGATCGCCGTCACCGTACAGCGTACCCGCAGGGTGCTCTACTGACAGAAAAAAGCGCCGGCCCGGTGTCCTCTGTGCATCGGGCCGGTTGCTTACTGCCGGGTTCGGGTTGGCCGCACCACAATTTCGTTTACATCCACCTCTTCCGGCTGCTCAATCGCATAACGCACGGCGCGACCAATGGCGTCCGGCTGCAGCGCGATGGCACGATACTGCTGCATCGCCTCCGCCGCTACCGGATCGGTGATTGTTGATGCCAGCTCACTTTCGACCACGCCGGGGTGAACACAGGTGACGCGCAGCTCGCTGTTCTCCTGCCGCAACCCATCGGAAATCGCCCGCACTGCAAACTTCGTGGCACAGTAGACTGCCGCGGTAGGCGACACCGCCAGCGCGCCGATGGATGCGATGTTAATGATGTGACCACACTGGCGGGCCAGCATGGACGGCAGTACCGCCCCAATGCCATACAGCACGCCTTTGATATTGACGTCGATCATCTGATCCCACTCTTCCACACGCAGCGACGCCATCGGTGACAGCGGCATAATGCCGGCGTTGTTGATCATGACATCCACCCGGCCCCATTTCTCCAGCGCATAGTCAACGAACTGCGTGACGTCATCGCGGCGTGTCACATCCAGCGCTTTGATTGCCACCTCAGAACCATTAAAGCGCAGCTCTTCCGCCAGGGCAGCCAGACGACTTTCACGACGTGCACCCAGCAGCAGAATGGCATCGCTCTTCGCCAGTTCGCGTGCAATGCCTGCACCGATACCGCTTGATGCACCGGTAATTAAAATCACTTTCTGCGTCATCTTTTTTCTCCACTCAGGTTGTGAGTGGCGATCTTACGACGGGTCGATTATAAAGATAATCCACCAACCACTTTACAGACTGGTAACTGAAACTAACCAATGAACAGTGATAAAAATGCGCTCGAAATTTTTGTTATCGTGGCACAGACGCGCAACTTCCGGCTGGCGGCAGAACAGCTGGGCGTGACGCGTCCGGCCATCAGTCAGAGTCTGCGGCGGCTGGAGGACCGACTCAATATCACGCTGATGCAGCGCACGACGCGGTCGGTTCAGCTGACGGAAGCGGGACAGCGACTCTATACCGAAGTGGCCCCGGCCATCAGCGCGCTGAATCGCGCCGTTAACGACATTGCAGAACTGGCGGCAGAGCCACGAGGACAGCTGAGGCTGGCGATCTCCTCCATCGCGGAACGCATGCTGGGGGGCGAGCTACTGGCGAGCTTTATCACCGCCTATCCACACGTTGAGCTGGACATCACCGTGACCGATGAAGAGTTTGATATTGTCGGGCAGGGTTATGATGCGGGGGTGCGACTGGGGGAGGTGATTGCTCAGGATATGATTGCGGTGCCGGTCTCGGTTGCTCAGCGTCAGGTTGCCGTGGCGTCACCGCACTATCTGGCGCGTGCAGGGACGCCGCAACATCCGCAGGAGCTGGTGCATCATCGCTGCATCGGCTGGCGCAAGGAACCGGGCCTGGCCCCATACCGCTGGGAGTTTGCTGAGCAGGGGCGCGAGTTTGATGTTGCCGTCAATCCGCAACTGACGACCAATGATATGGGCGTGATGATCCGCACCGCCTGCGCTGGCGGCGGCATCAGTTTTGGGATGGAGGAAACTTTCCGGCCCTACATCGATCGGGGCGAGCTGGTGACGTTACTCGACGAATGGCTGCCCACGTTTGCCGGTTTCTATCTCTACTTTCCGAGCCGCAAAAATCTGGCTCCCAAGCTGCGGGCACTGATTGACCACGTCAGGCTGTCACCCCAGGCGGCACCGGTTCAGCGCTGATTTTTCATCCGGGAGGAGGCTATTCAGGCCGTCATGTTGTAACGGGTGATGATGTTGATTCTGGAGTAGGGCGCGGGTGGCTCAGATGCCGGCAGGAATCCATGAAACGCCAGCAGGGTTCTGAAGGCGTGCAGCGCATCGAGCTGTAAATTATGCTCGATCAGGGCATCGATTTTACCTTCCTGCAGTAGCGCACAGTTCTCGCGATCGGGATCGTGCCCGATGAAGGCGTTCAGCGAGCGCTTCTCTCCGGCGAAAGCGCGCAGAATGCCGGGGTTCCCGCCGCCCACGGTATAGACCGCATCTGCATCCGGATGCTGCTGCAAAAAGCGCGTCACCGACTGATGCATCCGCTCATCAATCCCATATCCGCCGGCTACCACGCTCACCTGATGCTGAGGAGCAAACTGCGTTATTGCACGCTGAAAACCGTCGATTCGCTCCCTTTCGCCGATGAAGTCATGGCTGCCGGTCACTGCCAGGATGTGCGAACGGGTCACCCGCAGCCATTTTGACATCAGAAAGGCCGCCACCTTTCCGGCATCAAAATTATCCATGCCGATGTAGCGCAGGCGCGCGCTGCCGGGCAGATCGCTCATCATGGTGACCACCGGCACTCGCTGTTTCAGCAGGGCTTCAAGGGTAGGGTAGAGCGCTTCAGCGCAGGCGGCTTTGAGAATGACCCCGTGACTGTGAAGCGCACTTTTATTCAGCAGCGCGTTAATCCCCTCTGTTGTGAGATTTGCCCCGAGGTGAAAACGCAGCTGAAGTTTAAACGCGGTAAAGCTGGCGATCTGGCTGCTGAGAGCCTCACGGATTAGAGGCTGGAACCGGTCAGGAGTATGCATGATGACGTCAAAATAGATCGTCCGCCCTCTGGCCAGTCCCGCTTTGTGCATCAGTTCCAGGTCGGCTATTGCCTGCTGAATGCGATGTTCTGTGCGGGCATGCACGTTGCCGCGCTGATGCAGCGCGCGATCGATGGTTGCCAGACTCAGTCCCGACTGGGCAGCGATCTGTTTCAGGGTGAATTTTGCCATGTGCCCGCCCATGATGCGGAGAATAAAGCCTGTTTTATCATACTGCATGATATTACCCGAATGGGTTATGTTGCAGTATGAGAGGTGGTGCAGGCTGGCAGAGAAATGAATAAGCCGGAAACGTGTAAATAAGCTGTTCAGCCGGGGCTTTATCGCCTGAATATAAGCAAAGCGATAACCCTTGTGCCGCCCTTGCTATTCAAAACGCCGTTGTTATCTTAGCCGGAAATAACGCCCGGGAGAATTCCTGGGTTGGTTAAATAATAGACATTCTGCCGCTTCGCTTATATTTCCGCTGGAACGGCTTTTTTGTTTTTTACTTCTCGCTAATGCTAGACTGTACATTCATACACCGTTGGGAGGTCGTGTGAAGTACGACAATGATAGCGAGATCCGTGCGCTGGTTGGCGCGGTAGTCAGTGATTTAATCAAGGCGGGAGAGCCGGTTAATTTTCACGACATCACGGACGCGCTGTTTCGCCTGAGCGAAGAGACGCGTGACAGCCGGCTGAAAGCACTGTGTCTGGAAGCAATCAGCTTCTTTACCCGCAAAATGCATTAAGGCTGATGGCACCAGTCAGGGGTGCCATCTCCAGTCTCATTTCTATTCTTACCCCGCTACCTTCACCTGGCCTGAAAATATCTGGCAAAGTATTCAGCGTTAAAGCTGAAAGGGCAGTCTGACCGTTCTCACCTGTTATTAGATATCTGATTATCACGCTGCGGTAACTTTTGCCGGAGAGAGGCTGCATTTCAGGCTACCTGTTCTCTGCATCATTATATTTGCAGCGCTCATAATCATTCATTCTGCCTTACCGGCTTCACAGGATAGGCGAAAGCGATACGATAATTAATATCAATTGTATTTTTATAAAGTCATCCGCTCTGACATGCAGGCAAAGGGCGTGATAATGAAAAGCCAGGAATAATCAATAATCAGCGATGGGGGAGAATGAGATACCCTGCGCTACCGATGCAGCGCAGGGCCGCCTGTCAGATGCCCGCATCGTCAGGTGTGCGGCCAACCACAATTTCCAGTGTCTTACGTAACACATCCAGCCTGACCACGTCAGAAGTGCATTCCAGCTCTGCAATCAGATAGAGGATGATAGCTTTATTGGTTACGCGTCCCTGGTCAGCCACAATGTCGCGAATGATTGCGCCCAGCAGTTCAGTTTCCTGAGCAAGCAGATCGCCTTCACTACGGAAATACTCAATGATGGATGAATCTGTTGAAGAGTGTTGCATGGTTATTCTTTCTCTAAAGAAAAGGAGTCAGACGCAATGGTTGAAGTCAAAAACGAGTGTAGACGCTGTTTTCGTTTTGCCCAGCCGGCCTAAAATTTTTTTAATATGGCTGCCGCTTCGCTTAAAGTCAGCCGCGCACATCAAATACGCAACATTTTTTCAATCAGTGCTTTTTGGAGCCGTCAGGCGGCCCGTCACTGTTCATACGATGTGCAGTATTTTCACGTTCGGTAACGTCACCCTTCACACGTTTGCGTGCTGCAACCATACCGTTGCGGACTTCGATGATAGCTTTGCGAATAATCGAACTCTTCGCGGCATCATCCTGAGCAGCAGCGGCCATCACTTCAAGCTGTGCGATCAGGGCATTGCTGGATACCGGTTTGTCTGACTTGAGTAATGTCAGAACGGCTTCGCCGATCATGACATCTGTCAGTTTCTCGTCTTCACTTCTGTACATACTGGCTTCTCTGATTACGAATCAATGGCCATGCTGCGGGCCCGTATCCGTCAGGAGGTGCGATTGCGGGCACCTGATACGGGGAGGCAGTACTGGGCTTCTTAACTAAACTGAATCTTCCTGAACGAGGGCTGAAAGCAGATGTCCTGAGTTACTCTGCGGGCCGTGGTAGGGCATTAATCTTCGCGGCGAAAAAGCATCGCGATCAATTCCTGCAAATGATTCTCTTGTTCTGGTGTGACGGCGAACTCAAGGCGACGCAGAAGCTTGCTACAGATCGCTTTACGACTGAGGCTTTGGCCTGCGCGCAGAATTTCAACGACAACCGTTCCCAGCGTCTCCTGTTGGGAAGGTGAGCTGGCCTGATTGAAGTAACGGGCAATGTCGCTGATCGTTTCCGGGCTTTGACCGTTCTGACGCATGTTGATGTCCTCGAGTGATTAAAAATGCCACGCTCTGGATATGCAAATTATACACCTTTCCAAAACTTGTACAGGATTTTGAATTTTTAGCGTTAATTTTTTTGTGCAAAAAATGCTATCGCTTTTAAAACAGCATGTTACGAGGATGTCAGGCGAGGTAAAAATTGTACCAGAATTTTGTATCGATATCACCCCCGGACGCTCCGACCTGTACAAGCAGGCCGGCAGGGAGATAAGTACGATGCTCAGTGTTTAATGACGATGTCATCCGCCGGGGCGGGAATGGCTGACTCTTTACCGAACGATCGGGAAAGCCAGTTTGCCGGAGCATTGCCGCGCGAACCGATGGTTTTAAAGCCCATCAGCCACTGACGCGCACATTTCAGTTTTTCAAGGCGAATCTCATTAACTTCCGAGTTAGCCATGACCTGTAGCTCATTTATCAGCAGTTCAACATTGACTTCCTGACCGGCAGTAAACAGGTTCATTGCTGCTTCGCCAATGATGACATTTGCTTTTTCATCGCTGGAAAAATACACAATATCCTCCTGGGTGATTGCGGTAAGTAACTTTAACTGTAGCAAAAAAAATTAAGAAACTTAATCAATTCAGCCTATCGATAAGATAATATTAATTGTCGATTTCCTGAACGGATAAAGTGTTCTGAGGCTCGTGCCATGACGGGCGATATCAGGCTGAATCGCCTTTTCCAAATCATCTTATTTTTGCCGATTCGCTTAACCCGCCCTCCTTTTAAAGCGAAACGGCATAAACAGCCTGTTTTCTGCCCGTGTGATTCTCACTGACTGATCCCGGGGTGCAGAAATAAAGCATTCTGTTTCATTATCTTAACGACGGTATTTACATAACTTCACATCTGACACCCGCCGCTGAAGAAACTTCACACAGGTGAGCTTTCGCACAGGTATAGCCTGTGCTATAAAAAATAGCTCAGGCTATTTATGTTCTGTTTTTCACCACCTCCGGAGAGCGCCGTATGGCCCCATTCAAAAAAATCACCGCGATATTACTGAGTGCGCTGCTGACCACACTGATGGCCACCAGCAGTAATGCTGCAGAAAAATTTAAGGTCGTGACGACGTTCACTGTCATCGCGGATATGGCGAAGAACGTGGCGGGTGAGGCTGCGGAGGTGACCTCAATCACTAAACCGGGGGCTGAGATACATGAGTATCAGCCAACCCCGGGCGATATAAAACGCGCGCAGGGCGCACAGCTCATCATGGCGAACGGCCTCAATCTGGAGCGCTGGTTTGAGCGGTTTTATCAGCACCTGGAGGGGGTGCCGGAGGTGATTGTTTCTGCCGGCATCACGCCAATCGGGATCGGCGAGGGGCCCTATAACGGCAAACCGAATCCACATGCCTGGATGTCACCGGACAATGCGCTGATTTACGTCGATAACATTCGCGATGCGCTGGTGAAATATGATCCGGCGAACGCGGAAACCTATCGCCAGAATGCCGCCGCCTATAAGCAGAAAATCAGTGCTGCGATCGCGCCTCTGCGCCAACAGATAGCCGGGATCCCGGAGAACAAACGCTGGATGGTGACCAGCGAAGGGGCCTTTTCTTACCTGGCTCGCGATCTGGGGATGAAAGAGCTCTACCTGTGGCCGGTCAATTCTGACCAGCAGGGGACGCCGCAGCAGGTCAGAAAAGTGATCGATCAGGTCAGGAAGCAGGGCATCCCCGCAGTGTTCAGTGAGAGTACCGTCTCCGACAAGCCTGCCCGTCAGGTCGCCAGAGAAACCGGCGCACATTATGGTGGGGTGCTTTACGTTGACTCCCTGAGTCAGGCTCAGGGGCCGGTGCCAACCTATCTGGATCTGCTCAGCGTGACGACGGAGACGCTGGTGAAGGGCCTTAAAGCCGGGGAGTCCGCGCAATGAAAGAGGCTATCGTGGTGTCCGATGTTTCCGTCACCTGGCGCAACGGCCATACCGCGCTGCGGGATGCCAGCTTCAGCGTGCCGGGTGGATCGATTGCGGCGCTGGTGGGTGTGAATGGCTCGGGAAAATCCACCCTGTTTAAAGCGCTGATGGGATTTGTCCGGCTCGCCAGCGGCAGCATCTCGATTCTGGGCATGCCTACCCGGCAGGCGCTGCGTCAGAGTCTGGTGGCCTATGTGCCGCAGTCGGAAGAGGTGGACTGGTCTTTTCCGGTGCTGGTAGAGGATGTGGTGATGATGGGGCGTTACGGTCACATGGGCCTGCTGCGTCGCCCCAAAGCGCACGACCGGCAGAGTGTGACGGAGGCGCTGGCGCGGGTGGATATGCTCGATTACCGGCATCGCCAGATTGGTGAACTTTCCGGTGGCCAGAAGAAGCGGGTCTTTCTGGCGCGTGCCATAGCCCAGCAGGGCAGTGTGATCCTTCTGGACGAGCCTTTTACTGGCGTGGATGTTCAGACCGAGGCCAGAATCATCAGCCTGCTGGGCGAACTGCGCGATGAAGGTAAGACCATGCTGGTTTCCACGCATAATCTGGGGTCGGTGACCGCATTCTGCGACTACACCGTGATGGTAAAAGGCACCATTCTGGCCAGCGGCCCGACGGAGACGACGTTCACGGCTGCTAACCTCGAACGCGCATTCAGCGGCGTGCTGCGTCACGTTATGGTGAAAGGGCTGGATGATCAGATTATCACCGACGATGAGCGTCCCTTTATTGCGCCGCGCGGTGCACACCGTGAGGGGCGCTGACCATGGAACTGTTGCTGGAGCCCTTCAGTTACCACTATATGCTCAATGCGATGTGGGTCTCCGCCATGGTCGGGGGACTCTGCGCTTTTCTTTCCTGTTATCTGATGCTGAAAGGCTGGTCGCTGATCGGTGATGCGCTGTCACACTCCATCGTCCCGGGCGTGGCGGGCGCCTATATGCTGGGCCTGCCCTTCGCACTGGGGGCGTTTCTCTCCGGTGGCCTGGCGGCGGGCAGCATGCTGTTGCTGAATCAGCGCACCCGCCTGAAGGAGGATGCGATCATCGGTCTGATCTTCTCCTCCTTTTTTGGTCTTGGCCTGTTTATGGTGTCGCTCAATCCGACAGCGGTAAACATTCAGACCATTGTGCTGGGCAATATTCTGGCCATTGCGCCTGCGGATATCCTGCAGCTGGCGCTGATTGGCGGCATCTCGATCGCGGTTCTGCTGGTTAAATGGAAGGATCTGATGGTGACCTTCTTTGATGAGCAGCACGCCCGGGCGATTGGTCTGCAGCCTGAACGGCTGAAAATCCTTTTCTTTATCCTGCTGGCGGTCTCAACCGTGGCGGCACTGCAGACGGTCGGCGCGTTTCTGGTGATCTGTCTGGTGGTGACGCCGGGGGCAACGGCCTGGCTGCTGACCGACCGCTTCCCGCGTCTGCTGGTTATTGCGGTGGCAATTGGCAGCCTTACCAGTTTTCTCGGCGCATGGGCGAGTTACTACCTGGATGGCGCGACGGGCGGCATCATTGTGGTCGCCCAGACGCTGCTCTTTCTGCTGGCATTCATCTTTGCACCGCGACATGGTCTGCTGGCTAACCGGCGCCGTGGCCGGCATCAGGCTAAAAAGGAGGCAGGCTGATGTGGATAGCTGAACCTTTTCAGTTCGCATTTATGAACAATGCGCTGCTCATCGCGCTGGTGGTGTCCATACCCTGTGCGTTGCTGTCGGTGTTTCTGGTGCTGAAAGGCTGGGCGCTGATGGGCGATGCCATGAGTCATGCGGTCTTTCCCGGCATTGTGCTGGCCTGGATGGTGGGGGCACCGCTGGCGGCAGGCGCGTTTGTGGCGGGGCTGTTCTGTGCTGTCGCCAGCGGCTTTTTGCAGGATAACAGTCGTATAAAGCAGGATACGGTGCTGGGGATTGTGTTCTCAGGCATGTTTGCGGTGGGGCTGATTCTTTATGTCGCGGTGAAACCAGAGGTGCATCTCGACCATATTCTGTTCGGGGACATGCTCGGTATTAACAGAGCGGACCTCATTCAGACGCTGATTATCGCCGTGCTTATCGTGCTGGTGATTGTGGTGAAATGGCGTGATTTTATGCTGTTCAGCTTCGACCCGCAGCAGGCACAGGTAAGCGGTCTGCCCGCGCGCTGGCTGCATTACGGCTTACTGTGTATGGTTTCGCTGACCATCGTCGCTACCCTGAAAGCGGTGGGGATTATTCTGTCGATCTCGCTGTTGATTGCGCCCGGCGCGATCGCGATTCTGCTGACCCGACGCTTTTCACATGCCCTGCTGGTGGCAACCGGGGTATCGGTGCTGGTGTCGCTGAGCGGGGTTTATCTCTCGTTCTTCATCGACAGCGCCCCCGCGCCGACCATTGTGGTGCTGTTTGCCGCGGTATTTATCGTGGCGATGGTCGTGACAGGCCGAAAAACACGGCAGCGCGAGCGTCTTAAAGGTCATCATCACGGCAGCGATGCGGAAACGGGCTGATGCTGAACCGGCCTTCATCCGGGCGCGAATCTGTTCGGGAGCGTTGTCGGTTGCAGACGGCAGCAGATCAGTGCAGGTGCCTGTAAACAAAAACGTCGCGCCCGGAGGGGACGCGACGTTTTTTATTGCTGCTTACTGATTCCGGTTTTCAGGGGTGGGCTTTGTCGGTTCGGGCAACTCTTTGCGTAGTTTTTCGACCTGTTCCGCTTTCACCGGTGGTGCCTGATTACCCCAGCTATTGCGGACAAACGTCACCAGGTCAGCCACCTCCTGGTCGCTGAGACGCCAGGCAAAATCTGGCATCGCCAGCCCGGTCACCGCATCCTTTGTGACCGCCATTTTGCCTCCTCGCAGCACAATGCTGATAACCGACGAAGGGTCATCACTCAGGACCGCAGAGTTACCGGCAAGGGAAGGGAAGGTTTTTGCATACCCCTTGCCATCGAGGCGGTGGCAACCAGAACAGTTATCCATATAGAGTCTGGAACCCGGCATGCTGACATCGCCCCTGATGAGTGCGGCGGTTGTCGCATCTTTGCGGGGTGCAGGAGGCGCTTCAGACGCCGATGAGCCGATTGATTTCAGATAGGTTGCGACCGCATTGAGATCGGACTGGCTCCAGTATTGCGTACTGTGCTCAATCACGTCGGTCATCGAACCAAAAGCAGCCGAGGTATTGGTGCGACCTGTTCTCAGGAATAGCGCGATATCCTCGTTCGACCAGCCGCCCAGTCCCGACTTAACATTCCCCGTCAGATCGGGCGCGTGCCAGCCTTCCAGTGTTCCGCCGGTCAGATAACTTTTTCCCTGCTGATCCAGCGCTTTCTCCTGAAAAGCAATGCCGCGCGGCGTATGACAGGTGCCACAGTGACCCAATCCCTGGACAAGGTAGGCACCCCGGTTCCATGCGTTGCTTTTCGTGGTGTCTGGGGCGTAAACCTTATCGTCGTGAAAAACGCTGTTCCATATGGCCAGAGGCCAGCGCATATTCAGCGGCCAGGGAATGTCGCTTTTTATGTTCTGCTGGTGGACGGGTTTAACGCCATGCATCATATAGTCATATAACGCATGCATATCCTCATCATTGATTTTGGCATAGGCCGTGTAGGGCATCGCCGGATAAAGATGACGTCCATCTTTCGCAATGCCCTCGCGTAAGGCTTTGGCAAAATCGTCGTAGGAATAGTCACCGATGCCGGTCTCTTTATCGGGGGTGATATTGGTTGAGTAGATCGCGCCAATTGGCGTCGACATCTTCAGCCCCCCGGTAAAGCTCGCCCTGCCCGCAATGGAGTGACAGGCAACGCAGTCGCCCGCTGTAGCAATATATTTCCCCTTGCTGATGTTATCCGGCGCAGTCTCTTCCGCAGCAGAGGCGAAGCTAAACAATAAAGTTAATAAGGGCAGTAACTTTACACAGGTTATCTTCATCGTCTTATTCCTTTAAGCCTGAACCATCGGGCCGGGGTTCTTCAGGTAGATCGTTTTTATGGCGTTCGCTGAAAAGAGCGTGGTCGCGCCGACGATTCCGGTTGGGTTATAGGCATGGTTTTGCGGGAAGCAGCTTGCGCCGGCCACGAAAACGTTGGAAACGTCCCAGCACTGAAGATATTTATTCACCACGCTGGTCGCCGGGCTGTCTCCCATGATGGCGCCGCCTGTGGTGTGAGTGGACTGATAAGGGCGAACGTCGTAGTGCGCAGAGAGGGACTTGAACCCCATATCGTAAGCGTCAGGTCCGATCGCTTTGACGATATTTTCCGTTTTGCCCGCCATGAACTGGGTCATCCTGAGTTCATTCTGCTGCCAGTCAAAGGTCATCCTTAACAGCGGCAGTCCGTAACCATCTTTGTAGGTCGGATCGAGGTCGAGATAACACTGTTTATAGGGCATGACGGAGGAGCTGACGCCAATGCTCATGTTATGTAGATAGCTGTCACGGATGGCTTTTTTCCAGCCCGTTCCCCATTTGGGCGCGCTCTTCGGCGTGACCGTCTGTTCAATCGGGCGGCCACCGGTCACATGGGCAGAGACGGTGCTGCCGCCGATAAAGCCCACTCCGGCGTGATCGAAGTTTTCACTGTTGTAATTGTCTATATAGGCCCCTGAGGCACCGGTAGCGGCAAAGTGGTTAAACCACGTCTTTTCATTGAAGAAGAGTTTGGCGCCACCCAGCATCTGATAGGCATAATTCTTTCCAACCACGCCTTCGCCGGTTTCCGGATTGTAGGGTTGGCCAATCTTAGAGAGCAAAAGCAGCCGGACGTTATGGAGCTGGAAGGCACTGAGAATGACCACGGACGCGGGCTGCTCGACTTCACGGCCATTTTCATCGATATAGGTGACGCCGGTGGCCAGTTTGCCCGAACTGTCTTTGTTGACGCGTAACACATGCGATTTACAGCGCAGCTCAAAGTTGTCGTACTGCCTGAGCGCCGGAATAATCGTGGTTTGCGGTGACGCTTTTGAGTAGTTGTAGCAGCCAAATTTTTCACAAAAACCGCAATAGTTGCAGACGCCGAGTGCGACACCATAGGGGTTGGTGTAGGCTTCGGTGCATATCGCCGCCGGGCCGGGGAAGGGGTTATATCCCATCTCTTTCGCAGTTTTTTCAAACAGCATGGCGGAGTACTGATAAAGCAGCGGTTTAGTCGGGAAAGGATTCGCACGCTGCGCTTCGAACGGGTTACCGCCGTCAATGCGCTCTCCATTAAGATTTCCGGCCTGGCCTGAAGCCCCGCAGATCCGCTCAAACTTATCGAAATAGGGTTCCATTTCACTGTAGGTGAAAGGGTAATCCTGGAGGGTCATATCCCCCGGAATAAAGCTGGCACCATATTTCTCGGTGACGACCGTTTTCAGTCTGAGATCGGCTTCCAGAGGACGCCACAATAATCCATTCCAGTGAACGCCCGCTCCGCCGACACCATCGCCCGGCAGGAAAGAGCCCATACGGCGATAGGGCAGAGCCGTATCTTTAGGGGTATGCCTGACCGTGACACTCTCTTTAGAAATGTTCTGAAAGAGTTTAAGTCTTACGCCGTAGGTTAATTCATCAACGATGCGCGGATAGGCGAAATCTGGATAAGTGTCCCGTTGCTCACCCCGTTCAAGCGCGACAATCTTCAATCCCGTTGATGCCAGTTCCATCGCCATCAGCGAGCCCGCCCAGCCAAAGCCAACAATGACTACATCAACCGGTTCTTTTTTAATCGTCATTTTAATGCACCATACTTACCAGAAATACTGACCGGACCTAAGGGATAAGGTTTGTCCGGATTCTCCATCACCTGAATAAAATCCGCGCGTGCGCCCGGAAAACCGATCAGTTTCCAGGATGCCATGGTCTGATTACCGCCATGCACGGGATCGGCTAAATAGCCCTCTTTGGTGTTTTGTAATAACTGAGAGAAAAAGAGTTTTCCGGAGAGAGCGTCGAGGCTTAATTTGCCGGCATCCAGGTCATGTAAAATGGCTTCCTGTTTGTCTCTGGCTAAATCGGCAAAATTATGCTGGAGATTATCACGGCAATATTTATTCAGGCTGGCGATCCCTCTGCGGTAAATATCGCGCGGCACCAGATTAGTCTGGTAGCCCATTTCCGGAATCGACTCCTGAAAAGGGGGGCTCATATACCAGAGGTAGCCATGACCGTAGGGGAGTTCCATCTGTCTGTCGATGTAGACCGGGACACCTTCACTTACCGCCCCGGGGCCGAACTCATCCTCAGGGATCAGCAGGTCGGTAGCCGCTAAAATGAACCGCCACTCGTCGTTATTAAAAAATACCGGGACGTAATGAAACGTTTCCCCTTTTTCTTTGGCCGATGCGACCGCGCTGACTGCTGTTGTTCCCGCGACCGCGGCAATGGGAATGAGTGAAAATGTTTTCCGAAGAAATGATCGTCTGGATGACTTCATCTGGCGCTCTTTTAAAATTTATACCGATTCTTCCTGAGCACAGAGATATTTCTTTCTGTACCCGTTTCCTTTGCTCGCCCTTATCTGAAAAAGGACATAATTAATAACGTTGCGTAATTTTTGTTATGCAATCATCAACTTCAGATTGTGTCTGAGCCTTCCTGGCGGACATAAAAATGAATCCCTGCTGTTTCCATTGATTTTATCCAGTAAAACACCGTTTCGCCTAGTGAAACAGGTGAGTTTTGTTATACACAAGTTTAACAAAGATGTTTTTTTGTTATTAATGTTGTCATTTTGTTGCGGGGGCTTGACGACAGGCGTGATTTTTCACAACACCACCAGCCGCCTGACAGCAAAAGGCCAGGGCAGTAAATCCCCCCTGGCCTGCTGGATCAGATCAGTTAAGCGTACAGATTATGCTGAATGAGGAGATCAGCCAGCGAACCCTCATGGCTGGCAGAGGGGGTGTGATAAAGATCGTATTGATGGCCTTCAATGTTGCGCTGCCCATCCTCACTCCAGACACCGCCTTCAGTGGTACTCAGCGTGACCGCATTGCTCTCTGCCTCTTTTATCGTCATCAACTCACGGGTATCGCCAGTCAGCGGTAACTGCTCTTTTTGCTCCGGCGTAACGCTGTTGCTGCTGAAGGCATTCAGGTCGATGACCCCGCTATTGCTGACTGACAGCCCGAGCGAGGCAAAGTCCAGCGCCTCGTGCGAGCCATTCGGCATCAGGGTGTCGTGACCGGTAACGCTGTCCAGATGGGTAAGCAGATTTAACAGAGAAGGCGAGGGCGTTTCACCGCTTTGTGTCTCTGGTGTGTCGCTATGGCCATCACTGTTGTGATGAAAGGAAGTGCTATCCATCGCGCGCGCAAGTGCTGGCTGTGGATCGGAGGTATAAAGCTCGACGACGTGCGAAACGTGATTAACATTACCTGCCGCATCGCGAATGCTTGCGGTAAGCATATACTCGCCCGGTTCAGCGGTGTGCGCATTCAGCGCCTCAGGCTGAACGGCCCATTTGCCTTTGCTGGTAACGGTGGTTTGCCACTGGTTGTCACCCAGACTGACTGTGACGATATCGCCCGCTTCACCTGTGCCAGATATCCGCTGCTGCAGGCTGCCAGCATTAAGATCGATTTTCTCTCCTTCTGTCAGATGGGTAAAAGCGATCC
The DNA here is from genome assembly GCF_059731105.1 of Type-F symbiont of Plautia stali. NCBI lineage: Bacteria > Pseudomonadati > Pseudomonadota > Gammaproteobacteria > Enterobacterales > Enterobacteriaceae > Type-F symbiont of Plautia stali. Next base: position 38,673 of record NZ_AP035910.1, read on the forward strand.
TGGGGGCGCAGGCATCAGCCTGATAGGTCGTGGTTATCGTAGCCGTGTGGCCTGTTGCGTCAGTCGCGGTCACGACAATGTCGTGCTGACCATGACCGAACCCTTTTTTCATTGTCTCCGGCGTCAGGGACAGGTTCCAGTGGCCATCGTCACTGACCTCAGCAAGGTGATGTTTGCCGCCAGTCATCACGGTGACCTTCTGACCGCTACCGGTTACGCCAGTTGTGCCGGTCAGTGTCGCGCCCTCTTTTTTCTCTGCACGATTGAGCCAGCCGTCACCAAATGGGGTATCAATGACAGGGTCAGGCTCGCCGGGGTGATCCACCACGGGCGGGGTACTGCCGCCGTCGGTGGGATTATCGGGCACGGACGGCACCGGGTCGCCGCTGTTGTCACTGACCGGTGAAGTCAGGTCGACCGTGACGTAGCCACCCTGTTCAAACCAGTTTCCCGCGCCATCCAGCACGCCAAAAGACAGGCTGTTGCCGCCCTGAGAGAGCTCCGACGCGCTGATTTCTGCCCGCCAGCTGCCATCAGGCTGGATCACCGCATAATTCCAGTGAAAGGTATCATCAACCTGTACCGCAAAGGTCTGGAGCGGCAGCGGCGCTTCAAGAGTGCCGCTGATGACGTACCAGGTCTCACCGTCATGCTCTGTCTGATTTGTCTGAGTGATGTCGTTGACCGTCACCTTTGGATTGCTGCTGTTGTAATGCGTAATCAGCAGCAGATCCTGGCTGAGGCTGGTACTGTTACCATTCTGATCCGTTGCGCTGACGTTAATTAGGTAGTTCCCGTCCTGGATAGTCCTGACGTCGCTGTCAGAGAGCTGAACCTGCCACTTATCCTGATAGACGCTGCCCTGCCAGGTTCTGCCGTCCAGGATCAGTTCAACCGGGGTACCGGAGGGGAGATGGGCAGCCGTACCGGAGAAGATAATGCCGTACATCCCCTCCTGATAACTCACCGCATTGTCGCCGGTGACCGGATCCAGCGTCAGCTGCGGTAACGCGTCAGACGCATAGATTTGCACGCTTGCTGAGGCAGAGCGGCTGTTACCCGCTTCATCGGTTGCTTTGGCCACGACAGAGTAACTGCCTTCCTCCATCCCCTGCAGCGTTTCTGCAGGCACCGGGAACTGCCATTGACCGTTCTGATCGACGATGCCACTCCAGTGCAGGGCGCCAAAGGTAACCTCAATCGTGCTGCCCGCCTCACTGCTCCCGGCGATTACCAGCGCGCTGTTGATTTCCTGACTGTCGATCACTCCATCCCCGGCCAGCGGATCAATCCTGACAAGCGGATCCTGCGTATCGGTAATAAAGGTTGCCTCACTGGTTCCAGACTGGCCCCAGCGATCGGTGGCGGTCACCGTGATGGTATGGTTCCCCTCTGCTAACTCTGCGTCTGCCAGCTGGAGGGCAGAGAGCGAGACAGACCAGTTGCCCAGGCTGTCCACGGTGCCCGCATAGTTAACCCCATCCACGTCCAGGGTGATCTTCTGGCCCGCCCCAGTCACGCCGGTAGAGCCGCTCAGCGTTACGGGTTCATAGCGCTCACTGGCGTTCATCAATCCATCGCCGAACGGCGTGTCGATGGTCGGCTGAGGCGGGGTTGCATCAGACGGCGGAACTGACGGCTCGACGGTGATCGCTTTGCTGGCGGTAGTCGTACCGCCAGCGCTGTTTTCAAAGGTGACGCTGATGCGGTTAGATCCGACCGGCAGCGCCTGCAGATCGGCAGCCGGCAGGATGACGCTCCAGCTGCCATCCGCTGCCAGGGTTGTCGTATAGGACTGACCATTCAGCATAATGGTCAGCGTGCTCTCTGCGGCAAGATTTTCTGTGGTGCCGCTGAACGTTTGTGATGTGAGTTTCTCTTCGGCGCTTAATACTCCGTCACCGGTAAAGCTGTTAATGGTTAAAGATGGCGGGGCACTCACGGGCGGAACCGGCGTGCCACCGTCGGCTGGTGGAGTATTGCCGCCATCCGCTGGATTGTCGTCGGTGATCGGCGGAACGTCACCCCCGCCCTCAACCGGCGTGGTGAGGTCGACTGTGACATAACCACTCTGTTCAAACCAGTTTCCCGCACCATCCAGCGCGCCAAACGACAGGCTGTTGCCACCCTGAGAAAGCTCCGACGCGCTGATTTCCGCCCGCCAGCTGCCATCCGGCTGGATCACCGCATAATTCCAGTGAAAGGTATCATCAACCTGCACAGCAAAGTTTTTGAGCGGCAGCGATGTTTCCAGGGTGCCGCTAAGGAGATACCAGGTGTCTCCGTCATGCTGTACCGCATCCGCCAGCGTGATGTTATTAACGGTGACTTTTGGATTGCTGCCATTGTAGTGGGTGATCAGCAGCAGATTCTGACTCAGGCTGGTACTGTTACCCTCAGGGTCCGTTGCGCTGACGTTAATAAGGTGGTTGCCGTCCTGAATAGTCCTGACGTCGCTGTCAGAAAGCTGAACCTGCCACTTATCCTGATAGACACTGCCCTGCCAGGTTCTGCCGTCCAGCGTCAGTTCAATCGGAGTGCCGGAGGCAAGGTGCGCGGCGGTGCCGGTGAAGAGAATGCCGTAGATCCCCTCCTGGTAACTCACTGCATTGTCGCCGGTAACGGGATCCAGTGTCAGCGCCGGTAACGGAATCGCGGCAGTGGTTGCCTTCACATCGTCAGACGCAGCGGGCGCGCTTAAAGTGGAAGTTTCAGCAGCGGACGCCAGCGTTAAGGTGGCGTTTTTTTCGCTGCTGCTAACCCCCGGAGTGACAGTTGCACCGTTTAACGCCGGATCTGTCGGAGCCAGGTAGAGGCTTTCTGTGGTTTCCACCGTTGATAAGGCGGGCTCAGGCTCTGCCACAGGCTGGGTCGGGAGGGGCGTTAAGGATTTCGCATGGTCAGAAGAATGCCACTCTGGCGTAAGCGTGGCGACACTCTGCGTATCGGCTGTGAAATCCCGGCCAAATCGCGCCTGATGCAGTAAATTTCCCTCCTGAAAACGCAGCGTACTCTGCTGGCCTGCAAAATCAGTGAAGAAGTTCTGATAGCGAAGCGAGTCGCTTTCCTGCAGGTTGAGAATGAGATCCTGCCCCTGTTTCTGATAAGAGGAAACCTGAGACGGCGGGCCCTGAAGCGTAATAATCGCGGGTTCATTCAGAACAGAGTGTAATTTGTCTGCAGTAAACTGAGACACTGTCTGACCGTTTGTCAGCGAAACAACTGTGACGCGGCCCGTGCCTGAAAATGCCATGGAAATCTCCGTATATACCAGGTTGTGAGTAGGCGATGCCTTTAAAATAAAGCGCGACTTTATTTATTTCAGGCACGCAACGGCCAGCGTCCAATAAAGTTATAGAGCCGGGCCCGGTACTCAACGGATCAGACGTCATCCGTAGCAAGGATAAGGGTTAAAATCAGAGCCAGATTAACTATTCCGTTTGGAAAAGAGAATTTATCTGCTGGCAAGATAAAATAGCACCACTCATTGCAAGAGGTCGGGCGTCGGCTCATTTAAGCTTTATAGACTTTAACGACTTTTCGTCATTAAAAACGTGAACGGTTGACGCTGGGTAGAGATAAACTAATCCCCGTCTGCATGCGTGGCTATTAGGGAAAATCTGGAATTTTCCCGTTTTGCGTTAATGCTTCAGGGTGGTTTAAATATTCTTTGAAAAATTAGCCTGAAGCTTTTCATTTCACGGCTGAATTTCCCGGACGTTAAAACCATAAAATCTTATTCGTCCTGTGACTATTCTTCCGCTGAAGGGTTATCTTTTTCAGAAGAATAGTGCTGATAAACGCACGCCAGCTTATGTCCGTCAGGATCGCGCAGATAGGCAACATAGAAATCGGGTCCGTACGCGGTTCGTGTTCCTGGCTCGCCTTCATCCTTTCCTCCCGCAAGGAGGCCAGCGGCATGAAACCGTCTGACAATGTCGGCATTATCGGCGCTGAAAGCGAACATTGTTCCGTTTCCCGCCGTTGCGGGCTGACCGTCAAAGGGAGGACAGAGGCAGAAGCTGAATCCTTCATCCGGATTATTTCCTTTCCCCCACATTGCCCAGCCTTCTGTCCAGGCAGGCTGCCGTTCATAGCCCAGGACGTCGAACAGAGCGTTATAAAATTCAACGGAGCGCTGAAAGTTATTGGTTCCTGTCGTGATATAAGCCAGCATTTTCTTGCCTCCTGTTACCGGTTGTGAGCAGACCTTTTACCTTTCAGAGTAGCAACCAATAATTTCCCCTGATATGCCTGTTAACGGTTTGGGGTGAGGGCTGCCTGATATCAGCAGTAATGTCGGCTTTCTGTTATCTGCTTTGCGCATTCCCTTACATTGCTCTCAGATAAAGAGTCTTTCCCTTATAAGATGGCGAATAAAACCTTTCTTTAACATTTGTATTGCACGACATGTGAAATAATTTTATTACTATTTAATCACTTATGCGCTGCTGCGCGCGGGATGCATTCATAAAACAGAATAAGGAGATTTATGACAACTAAACCCGTCGCAGAGGAGGGCGCGGCGCCAGGATTAATTCAGACGCTGAAATCTTTTCCGGCAACAGTTCATGCGCTGCTCTTTTTTACGCTGGTCATCCGCTTCAGCTATTTCATGGCCTGGCCTTTTATCTCCGTGATCATGGCACAGCATTATCATATGTCACCGATTGCGATTGGCGTGGCGATGACCAGCAGCGCACTGTTTTCAGTGGTGCTGGGTATGTATGGCGGGCAGATCTCAGACAGGCTGGGTCGACGCGTCATTCTCCTCATGGGCTGTGGTTTTTCTGCGCTGGGCTATATCATTCTTGCTCAGGCCGCAGGCATCGGACTGTTTTTCATTGGCCTGATGATCATCGGCATTTCCTTTGCCTGGGTTGACCCTCCTCTGCGCGCACTCATGAGTGATTTGCTGGTGGACCGCCGTCGCAGAGCGCTTGCCCTGCAAATGCGCTACTACCTTATCAACGTCGCCGCGGTATTTGGTCCGCTGACCGGAATTGCGTTCGGGCTTACCTCTCAGAAGGGCACATTCCTGATTACGGGTTTGTCGTATATCCCTTTTTTCGTTTACGTCCTGCTATTTGTGCCCGCGGGCAAATTGCTGAAAGCGTCACAGGCTGGCAGTGAGGTTTCGTTAAAACTGCATCAGGTCGTACGTATTATTGCCAGGGACAAAATCTATATTGCCGCGCTGCTGTGCAGCATTTTGTGCAGTATTGTATTCATCCATTACGAAGCCATCCTGCCCCAGTACCTCCTTTTACTGGATGGGGACGCCGCCATAAAACTGGTTACTCTGATACTGGTGACGAATGCCTGCACCGTTCTGGTCTTTCAGACGTTTATCATGCGGTTTCTGGCACCCGTTTCCCTGCCAAAACGCATTCTTCTGGGCGGGTTAATTTTCGCACTTTCGCAAATCTGCTTTTTTTGTACGCGTTCGACGGAGATCTGGCTCTGGCTGACAGTGACCTGTGTGTTCAGTGTCGGAGAAGCGATCCTGATGCCGAACCTGAACATCCTGCTTGATCAACTGGCACCGGCAGCGCATCGGGGGGCTTATCTGGGTGCCTCAATGCTGTCGTCTCTGGGAATTTCTGTCGGGCCGTTAATTGGTGGGGTAATGCTGGCGATGACTGGCGCGGGTGTCTTTATCTGCACGGCGCTGCTTAGCCTGCTGATATGCGCGATTATTTATACTTACAGAGGCAAAATGCTGGCGCGTCTGACGGAGTGATCTCAACAGGCGTCGGCGCCTCGCGCGGCCCCCGGGTTATGCAGAAGCGCAGTGGGGCAGTATCTTCTGATGAGAGTGAAATAACCGGCCACGTTAGGCATCGGGTGAGGTTTTTTATTGCTGACAGGCGCGGTCACAGGCGGGGTGGTGCGGTAAATAAATTCCCCGCCTGAGGTTAATTTCAGTGGAGATTTTCTTTCACTTCGCCACAGGCCGGGGGACGTTGAGAATAGAGGTACTCGTATAAGAGCAGCATTCCTACCGGATTATCATCCAGATTTTCGAAATCCACATGAAGCTTATCCAGAAGATACTTCCTCAGATCGTCCGGGGTCATGTTTTTATGGGCAGCCAGTGCCCGGCATAACTGGGTCACGATCTCGCACTTCACTGCGTACGGCACATCAGGATTATAAATTTCCGGAACGGAGTGGGTCTGATTCATTTCGATACCCTCTATAAACGCATGGTCTGACTGAGAGGACAGGGTGCCCGCTGATTTGAGACAAGATATAGCAAGGATAAGACCTGGTGTAAATTGAGAACCCTATTGCGGTTATGCACAGGGATTTGAGTTCGGGCAGGCTGCAGAGGACACCCTGACAGCAATTTTATGTTAAACCCAACGTACAGAACCTGACATATTCCAAAATGCTCCCGAAGTTCAGGGATTTAAGAGCAAACGTTAAACAGGGGATTTAATTCATGATATTTAACATACGGGATGCAGATCTGACGGATTCAGGAATATTGAATGAGCTCGGCTACAACATTTATCGCTCTCATTTCAGCCACATGTGGATTTCAGAATCCGAAATGAATGTATTTCTAGATGCTGAGTACTCGTATCCTGCGCTTGAAAAAAGTCTGCAAGATCCCAGCACATCGTGGTATCTGGCAGAAGCACATCACCCTATCGGCTTTGCAAAGATCACCTGGGAAAGCTGTATACCAGAGACTTCTATTTCAGGTGTCTTACTTAATAAGCTATATCTGATACCCACAGAGACGGGTAAGAACTACGGAAAGATGATGTTTGAAAGATTCATAGCGATTGCGCAAAACCGTGGAAAAAAGTACCTGTGGTTGAAAGTACTTGAGCAGAATGAGCGAGCTTACAGATTCTATGAAAAACAGGGGATGCTACATGTCAAAGACACAGTTCTCAGCACAGCTTCCCAACAGAGCACGCTAAAGATAATGGGGATGCCTATCTGAGTTCGCAGCCGGGTTGTGATCTTTCAATGTGGTGGTAATAATCTGACGTCGAGTTTATGACGTTCGCTTTTCACTCATAGCGGACCTTCAACCTATAAGAATGCCATTTTGTGCCAGAAGCGGACTTCTTAATATATTTCTTAAGCGAGATTCTTCGAGTAGCCGCTAACGCGCATGTGTGCTCGCATTTATTCCTTTGAACCAGCGCGGTAACAGTTACAGTTGGGGTATTTCCAGAGCGTTAACTGCATGCACGACCTCAAAGCCAGAGTATGCGTTTATTCAGTTTGCACAGAGACGAGTCACAAGGCGCAGATGCCTGACTGCATTGATACCTGAGAAATCAGCCGGCGCTGGCCGACTGATTTGCCCTTTTACAACGCATGAATCACGTCGTTTATTTAAGATGTTCCTTCAGCTCTGCTGACGCCTGGCTAATCGCCGTTCGCACCGTTGGCTCTTTACTCAGAGCATTCAGCAAACCAAAGTCATGGATCATGCCGTTGTAGCGCGTGACGGTTACCGGCACACCAGCAGCATCCAGTTTTCGGCCAAATGCTTCCCCTTCATCACGCAGTACATCCAGCTCGGCAGTCTGAATCAGCGTTGGCGGCAAACCCGCCAGCTCGGCTTTGGTTGCGCGCAGCGGCGAGGCCAGAATGTTACTCCTCTCCTTTTCTGAGGTTGTGTAGTTGTCCCAGAACCACTTCATCATGTTTCGCGTCAGAAAATAGCCATTGGCAAATTGCTTATAAGAGGCATCATCGAAATGGGCATCGCTAACAGGCCACAGCATCACGTCATAGCGTATTGCCGGTGTTTTATGTTGTTTAGCCTGTAACGCGACGGCAGCAACCATGTTTCCGCCCACGCTGTTCCCCACCAGTGCCAGACGCTTACCGTCCACGCCAATTTCACTGCCATATTCGGCCACCCATTTTGTTGCCTCATAAGCCTGGGTAATCGCAACCGGATAATGGGCTTCAGGTGAAGGTGTGTAGTTCACAAATACCGCCGCAGCACCGGACTCATTAACGAGATCGCGAACCAGACGCTCGTGTGTAGGAAAGTCACCCAGTACCCAGCCACCGCCGTGGAAAAACATGAACACCGGTAACTCGCCAGAGGCACTGGCAGGTTTCACTATCGTCAGCGTCAGCGGTTTGCCCATTACCGTGATGGTTTTTTCAGCGATCCGGGCGGGCGGCAGTGGGGCACCTTTCTGCGCTCCGGTCAGTACTGCGCGGGCCTCTTCAGGGGATAAGGTCTCCATGGGCTTTCCGCCACTGCTGTTAAGTGCGTTAAGGAACGTCGCCACGCCAGCGGTAGGTTGCGGCACGTTTTCAGCAGAATCAGCCCAGGCTGACGTCATCTGACTGGCTAACAATAAAGCACCTGCGGTAATTTTTATTTTCATGACGGCTTTCCTTATGTTTGCTATTAAGTAGTGTGCTATTTAGTTTGGTTACACTGACATCAAATGACCTTATTGTAAACTATTAAATAGCGAGCGATGTAAATGGCGATGTTATCGATACAGAAGGAACACTTCGGACTGATTCCCGTCCAGACAAGACAGGAGAGGGGGGCGATCAGACGTGCGCACCGATTAAACATTACGGCTCAGCTAAGTCGTTGATAAAGGATACGATGTGTCCTTCGATCTGACTCTTCGCGCAATTTCTTCCAATACGAATTACAGATCGACTGCTTAACTGGTCGGGTAAACGGGGATGTTAAGACGATTAGAGGCTTTACATTATGATCGAGTTTTCGAATGGCTTCTTACTGAGCCTTTCACTGTGTCTTGATATCGGGATTGCCAATATTGCGATGATCACCCTTGCCATGCAACGCGGATATTTTCATGGTTTCTGGCTGGGAATGGGGACGTGTGTGGGTGATCTGGCATATGCATTACTGGCGCTGGCGGGCATGGCCGTACTGCTTCAGTATGAAGTCGTTCGCTGGATACTGTGGATCGGGGGTGGCGCGATGCTTCTCTGGTTCGCAGGCAAAATGCTGATAGCTGCTTTCAGAAACGCTTCGGAGCCTGACGTGAGCGAAACGCATCACTCCCGTCCGCTCATACGTGAATTCGGGCGTGGTGTAGTGCTTGCCATGTCCTCTCCCTCGGCCATTCTCTGGTTTGCGACCGTGGGCGGTGCGCTGATCTCCCGGATGGGTCCGCACAATGTTGCCGCTACCTCCTGGTTTCTGGGAGGATTTTTCATTGCGGGCATGTTCTGGACGTGTGTCCTGTGCCTGGTGGGAAGTTTTGGCGGCAAACTGCTGGGTCAACGCCTGCTTAAATATTCCTTTATCGCCTCGGCGATCATATTCAGCTATTTTGCGCTTTACGTGATTGTCTCAGGGTACCGGGAATTTATAGTGGCCTGATCTGACCTGCGAAGCATAGTGATGGGGAGTAATTCCCATCACTTTGCGAAATGCATTAATGAAATGACTCTGATCGTAAAATCCCAGCATGATTGCCGCATCAAGCGGATGTACATTTCTGCGAAGCAGGTCGCGGGCCTGGTGCAGACGAAGCTGCATGTGATATTGCAGAGGCGGCATACCTGTGTGCCGGGTGAAGACGCGAACAAGATGATATTTACTCATCCCTGCCAGCTGAGCGAGCATCTCAAGCTGCGGTCTTATGCTAAGGTGCTCCCGCAGGTAGCCAATAACAAGGTTGATTTTCTGCTCATCTCCCTGCTGAAGTAGAGCTGGCGACTCAAGCAGCTCACCACAAAGTAAAATCAGTTCCTGCTCCTCATCCATGCCCCGATCAAGCCGGGCCGATGATGCAAAACGGGTCAGCGCGTCAAACAGGCGGGTGTTATTGATTATGCCTTCGCGCAGAACCGGGGCTTCGTGAGCGCTATTGAGATTCTCCTCCTCAGCCAGCTTTTTTATCAGAGCCTGAGGTATGTGTACGCTGATAAATTCAACTGCGTGAGTATCAAAACGTGAAGCCTGAATCGTTCCCGGATTGTATAAGGTAACCTGCCCACTTTTGACATAAGCGGTTTTTCCCGCCAGCCAGATTTCCTCTACCCCCGTCAGGTTTGCACTGATGACATATTCATCGTGGAGATGTTTCGGAAAGCCAGAGTTACGGGCTCTGACCCGTGAACACTCTATACCGTTCCGGCTAAACCACTCTGCGGATTCTAATGACAATGCTTCTGGCCTTATTCAGCATTCAGGAATAGTTATTGATAAAACCATTTACTGAGTGCCTTATCAACAGGTGTAATGCCAGTAAAACATTTCCTGCAGGCACGGTCTCTGGTGTCAGGAGATTGCCAGCTCTGGACAACTGCCCAGGATTAGATACGTCTGTCGATAGTCAGTCCCGAATGGAAGAATGTTTAATGCATCGTCGATGCGGTCATATCATGAAGAAGGTCTCATTCGTCCTTTTTCGTCGAGCTTTAGCCAACCTTTAACCATCTGACCAGACTGCGCACCCCGGTAACGTTGTGATGCGATTCCGGCGCATCATCAGGCAGGGGTAAATCAGAGGGATTCAGGATTTCCACCACCGCGCCCATGCCGTCAGCAGACGACCGGCTTACTCTGCGGCATAGCTGAGCCATAAAAGATCAGGATTGATGGTGGCTCCCGCTTCAGCAATGCGCTGATCAAAGCATTCAGTGTTCAGGGCTGAAAATTGTTCCATTTTCTTCTGCGGAGGAATTGGGTGGTTTTAAACTCAACACATATGAACTAACATATGTGTTTTCGATGCGCGGAGTGGAAAATGCTACAGCCTGTTCAGCTTTTTAAAATCCTGTCAGATGAAACACGGCTCGCCATCGTGATGCTTCTGCGGGAATCCGGAGAACTGTGCGTGTGCGATATCTGTGCAGCCACGGCCGAATCACAGCCCAAAATATCACGCCATATGGCGCTTCTTCGCGAGGCGAAGCTTGTGCTTGATCGTCGGGAAGGTAAGTGGGTCCACTATCGTCTGTCACCGCATATACCGGCGTGGGCCGCTGAGACAATCACGACGTCCTGGCTGTGCCTGCGGGAGGAGGTGCGAGAATGGCTGGCAAAATCGGCCTGCACCTCCTGCTGAGGCTGGAAACATATTTATGTAATCATATGTAATGGAGTCTGAAATGTTACTGGCTGGAGGGATATTTCTACTGACGCTGATATTGGTGATCTGGCAACCCAGAGGGCTGAGTATTGGCTGGAGCGCAAGTATCGGAGCTGCGCTGGCGCTCGGAACCGGCGTCATCCATATCGCTGATATTCCCGTTGTCTGGAATATCGTCTGGAATGCGACAGCGGCATTCATTGCGGTCATCATCATCAGCCTGCTGCTCGATGAGTCCGGCTTCTTTGAATGGGCCGCTCTGCATGTCTCCCGCTGGGGTAACGGACGTGGCCGCCTTTTATTTACCTGGATAGTCCTGCTGGGTGCCGCTGTTGCTGCATTGTTTGCCAATGACGGTGCCGCGCTGATCCTGACGCCAATTGTCATTGCGATGCTGCTCGCGCTGGGATTCAGCCAGGGCACAACACTGGCCTTTATCATGGCGGCAGGATTTATTGCAGATACGGCCAGTCTGCCGCTCATTGTTTCTAACCTGGTCAATATTGTCTCGGCAGACTTCTTTGACCTGGGCTTTACGCAGTACGCCTCCGTTATGGTGCCCGTGAATCTGGCAGCGATTGTGGCCACGCTGGTGATGCTGCATCTCTTCTTTCGCAGGGATATTCCGGCGACCTATGACGTTTCGCTGCTGAAGACGCCAGCCAGTGCGATAAAAGATCTGGCAACCTTCAGGGCGGGCTGGATCGTCCTGTTATTGTTGCTTGTCGGTTTCTTTGTTCTGGAACCGCTGGGCATCCCGGTCAGTGCGATAGCAGCGGCTGGCGCAGCAGTGCTGTTTGTGGTGGCGAAAAGAGGCCATGCCATTAACACCGGGAAAGTCCTGCGCGGCGCACCCTGGCAGATCGTTATTTTCTCGCTTGGCATGTATCTGGTCGTCTATGGCCTGCGCAATGCAGGGCTTACGGAGTATCTGTCTGGCGTGCTGGATCTGCTGGCAGACAAGGGTTTATGGACAGCGGCGTTCGGTACCGGCTTCCTGACGGCGTTTCTCTCATCAGTAATGAACAATATGCCGACAGTTCTGATTGGCGCGCTGTCGATTGACAGCAGCACGGCGACCGGTGTCGTCAAAGAGGCAATGATTTATGCCAACGTGATTGGCTGCGATTTAGGGCCGAAAATCACCCCGATTGGCAGTCTGGCTACCCTGCTGTGGCTGCACGTGCTTGCCCGGAAAAATATCACGATTACCTGGGGTTATTACGTGCGAACCGGCATTGTCATGACTGTGCCCGTTCTGTTTGTCACTCTGGCGGCGCTGGCGTGGCGGCTCTCTGTCACTTTGTAATGAGATACTGATGTGAGCAACATAACCATCTATCACAACCCGGCCTGTGGCACCTCACGCAACACGCTGGAAATGATCCGCAACAGCGGTAACGAACCTGCAATAATTTATTATCTCGACACGCCCCCGACCCGTGATGAGCTGATCAAACTTATTGCAGATATGAGGATTACGGTGCGCGCCTTGCTGCGTAAAAACGTTGAGCCTTATGAACGTCTGGGTCTTGATGAAGAGACATTCAGTGATGAGCAGTTGATTAATTTCATGCTTCAATATCCGATTCTGATTAATCGACCGATAGTGGTTTCGCCGCTGGGCACTCGTCTTTGCCGCCCTTCAGAGATCGTGCTGGATATTCTGCCGGAAGGTCAGAAAGGCGCGTTTACAAAAGAGGATGGCGAGAAGGTTATTGACGAAACGGGGAAGCGGGTAAAGTAATCCGTCCACTTCAGGTGAATGGACGCCTGGTGACGCTATAGGGCGTCCGCTTTTCGCTCAAGGCTAAGCTCATTTATATATGGGGCCAAAGAGTCAAGGGCTGTGGTTGGGCTAAACCCCGGCTCGACTGTGGCATTTTTTCAGTGACAGGGAGTAAACATGGAAGTAACAGTAGAAATATGTCCGCCAGATGAATGGGAATCCATGGTGAAAATTTTTACCGAGATGGAAGAGCACTACTATGGTAAGGGCATTATTCAGGAAGCACTGTTGAAGCATTATCTCAGTAACCGACTCTTCAGTCCGCTCTCCGCTACGCTGGTGCTCAGGGCGCGTCGCGATGCTGAAATCACTGGGCTGGCGTGTTGCACTATTCTCTATCCCTCGCCGCGGTACAGTGGCGAAATGCACATTAAAGAGCTGTATGTCTCCCGGCGTGAGAGAGGTAAGGGCACGGGTAAATCCCTCATGCGTTTTATGGCGAAACTCGCTCTGAAGCATGAGTGTCGTAGCCTCAGCTGGAATGCCGAGAAATCAAACGCTGATGCAAACCGTTTTTATCAGTCATTAGGGGGCAAAATAAATAGCGATATCGTGAATTATTATCTTCATGGTCACCTCCTCAGTGAACTGGCTTCCGGCAGTCCGGCACTGTCTGGCGACTCTGCCGGTCAGCCTGTCGCACCGATTTGGCCTGTGAGCAGGGCAGAGGGACCTGCGGAATAGTGATATCGGGTCCGGAGTGCCTGAAGCGGGCCAGTCACCTGCACGCTGCCTGAGTAAGCATTCACGGCCAGGGGTGTGTATGTATGCTGGCTGAGAAAATCGCGAAGTCAGAAAAGGGCTTCTTTAATGCTGATTTCCTCTACCCGGAGGATTGAGGACATGTCGAAACCTTTCATGTCAGACCTGAAGGCCTCGCTGGTCATATACTCCTGATTTATAGCCTGCATGTCAGCTCCCTCATGATAGGTCACGGTGGCAATGACCTGACACTCATCACTCAGATAGACATGATTGACATATATATTAAAAGCGGGAAGAGAAATCATATGCCGGGGCCAGTGTGTACGGAAATAAATTTCTGCTGACTGTCTGTCTTTGAGTGTGTAAATCCTGACCTGTTTCATCTCATCCATCCTGTTGTGGTAGTTTTCATTAAAACGACCCGTCAAAGCATACTCACATTATTTTTTAGTAAATTAGCAAAAGACCACTTTCCGCCAGGATATGACATTTATAGCGAGGATTTTTTTAACATCGCGGATGACGTTTCTTCTCTGAGTACCTCTTAAATAACACTCATTCCGAATTTAAGATGCTGACAAGGCCGGCGTAAATGATGGAGTGAGGCGAAGGGGCCGAAGGCAGGATTTTTTATCTATTGCACATCAGTGCAGACACCTCTGCGAGGTGTCTGCACTTTTCAGACGTTATGCGTCGCCATCCCCGCAACCCAGACCCAGTGACGGATCGTCACAGCTTTTGTTAATCTCCAGATGGTGATGCCAGGCGGCCAGTTTTACCGCGCTTGCATCAACAGAAGCCCCCGGTTTTTTTACAGATACGCTTCCGGCTGAAGCTGAATCAGGGATTATCTGAGAAGGCTGCTCTTTGGCAAACGAAGCGCCCTGTAAACCGGCCATGACGACTGCTGCTAAAGCTGTCGTTTTAAGCGCGTTTTTAATCACAGATGCCGACATAATAAATCCTCTTAGCTTGAGTAATGGGACGCTGTCAGCTCTGAGTTGAGCACAGCGCATGGGAAAAAAAATCATAAATCTGAGCGCAGAACACGATATATAAGCCATACTAGGCAGGCGTCGGTTAATAAGCATTTCTGCCATAAAATTTTATTACGTCATTTACGATGTACGGTTATTCAGATTATATGACTGGCGCGGCGCGGTCAGGGTCATCACTGACAAAGCGGGCACCTTCCTTTTTCAGAATAATCCCGAACGCATTAACAGAATCGGAAACGCATTGCGTAAAACAGGTAATAATTCGTTGTGACTTAAACTACCGTAAGTCACGTCTGGAAATATACTCACAAAAGCTGAGTTTGATGTTTCATTCGTTTTTATAGCGTGTAGCGTTATTTCCAGGTGTTACATAAAACATAACCATGATACTTAAATGACAGCCAGCGACTCAATCAGCGGTAAAAAATAAAGTCTCATATCAATAACCTGGTAATAATTAGCCACTTAATCTTTAAAAAGATATTCTCCATGCGGCATTTATAATTCATCATGTACAAACAATTGCGAAGCTGTCACATAAGTTCCATCTGGTTCCAGAGGCCAACCCGTGAAGAGCAGGATAACGTTGCGCATAAAAGCGGTTAAAAGCCTGCTCTGCTTCTATTCCGGCGACAGGCGTTGATGCATACAGGCGCATCATCCCGGAGGTGAAGATAGCGCTGATTCAGTACCTCGCGCGGCTGCTGCTCAGGCGTGGAAAAACCGTCGGTGGCGGCAGTGACGCCGGTTCATCCGGCACGTTATTCAGCATGCGCAAAAAGGACCCGGCCCAGGCATGGCTGTTGTGTATATGCAGGATGTTCATCAGACGGGCATGCAGATTTCGCCGTTCGCGTAACGGCATCTGCAATGCAGTATGTACCGCACTGGCCATGCCGTCAGGATCGTAAGGGTTAACGGTGATGGCCCCCTCCAGCTGCTCGGCTGCACCGGCAAACTGGGAGAGGATCAGCACGCCGGGATTATTCGGGTCCTGCAGAGCGACATACATTTTGGCCATCAGGCTCATGCCCGCCATTAATGGCGTCACCAGCGCCACGCGTGAGGCACGATAGATCCCGGCCTGTTCCTCGCGGCTGTAAGCCTGCGTCAGATAGTTCACCGGATACCAGTTCATGGCGCCATGTACCCCGTTAAACTCTCCGCAGCGCGCCTCCAGTGCCTGGCCCACTGCGGAGGCATCATGTTCGTGTCCGGCTGCCGGTGAGGCCAGTTGCAGCAGCGTAATGTTTTTCTGATAGCAGTCATGTCTGCGCAGCAACACTTCAAGGGTGCTGATTCGGTAAGGCAGGCCTGAACTCTCATCAAGATGGCCGCCGCTGAGCACCCTGTTTTCCGGCAGGCTGTCGCGGCACTGCATCTCCATAAAGGCACAGCTGTTGCTCTCGCGCAGAGCCTGGACATCATCCAGGTCAATCCCCACCGGAAATACGCCCACCCTGATAATCCGGCCGTGAACACGAAAACAGTGCGACTCCAGGCGTTCAGTCCGGAATTCCCCCTCCAGCCAGACGATAAAGTTATTCATATCCTGCACGGTCTGAAAGCCAATCAGATCGCAACACAACAGCGACTCCGTCAGCCAGCGCCATTCAGGAATGGTTTCAAATATTCTGCCCGCGGGGAAAGGCTGATGCAGGAAAAAACCCACGGGCTGGGTCAGCCCCTCTTCACGGAGAAAAGCGGCACAGCCAAGCAGGTGATAATCCTGAATCCAGATAACATCATCGGGCGTGATGTTTTCACAAATCGCGCGCGCAAAGGCTTTGTTAAGACTTTTATACGCCTGGAAGCCGCTGGCGGAAAACCAGGCCATGTCGGGGCGCTGATGAAAAACGGGCCAGAGCCCTTTGTGAATATAATGGCGATACCCTTCATTCAGCTCGCCCGGCGTCATCGGGAAGGTAACGGTTTCATACTGGCCTGTCTGCTGCACGGCGCAGGGTCTTGGTGCATCGTCAGGGATGACGCTGCTTTTGCCATCCCAGCTAATCCAGAGTCCTCCCTGTCGGGAAAGAATGCCGTCATAGATAGCTGTAAGCGTCGAACGTTGACACTGATTATGAGAAACAAGGATCAGGCCTGACATGATGTATTCCTTAAGGGCCGGCTGCAGGCAGGCAAAAGCGCCGCGCAGCCTGTCGCTGTTAATCGGAGGTCGGAGAATAAACTGAAGAAAACCGCTCATGCGTGTGCGCCCCGACGGCTTAATGCCTGCTGGCGCTGTTTGTGCAAACCGGGGTGTGATTCCCGTCATGCAGCGTCGTCACGTAGACGCCGGGTAATGATGGAAAAGCCATAAATCCGTTGCGTTCGAAAAAGTCCGGAACGGGCTCGCCCATGGCGATGATATTACGGCAGCCTCTGGCGCCGGGATGCGACAGGCAACAGTGCAGCAGCCATGAGCCGAGCCCGACGAAACGATACTCGGGCGAAATGAAGAGATTCCTGATCACCCAAGTTTCCACCATGTCGGTCACGACCCGGGCAAAACCGATTTGCCGGCCATTGCGGTAAAGACCAAAACAGAGGCTGCTGTTCAGCGCCAGCGTCAGTGAGCGGGCATCCGGGAGGGTTGCGCCCAGCCACTGCGCAATCAGGCGCGTGTTCAGCAGCGTCGGATCCGTATTGACCTCAATGGCATCTCTGAACCATTTGCGGGGTGAGATAAGACGCAGGCGCTGTTGTTCAGCAAGCTCAGCCACGGCAGCATCGCTGCCTCCCGCGATGGAATAGGGCTTAGTAAAACATTTCATCCACGACTTCCCTGAACATGGGCGCAGAGGCGCCCGGAGTCGCTAATTAAAACGTTCAGCCCGTAAAAAAGGCGTAAAAAGAACCGGATGAAGTGTAAAAACGCTGCAAATCAGTCACCAGACTTTTAAGGAATCGAAAATCGGGCGTGCAGCAGCGACCTCTGATCCTGGCCTTATCACCTCATGCGCCTGGCGATGAAGGCCGCGTGACCTTGCCCTGGAAAATGACCGGTCCGGACGGTCCGCTTAACGTTGATCCTCCAACCGGTTCCAGGCTTATCGCCAGGACCGTCTGATGATCTAACGTACCAGGAGGAAGCGGGAAAACGTTATGGTCAGGGTGCGTAATGAGGCCCAGCGATCGCGGCGGGGCACTGCCTCTGATCAGCCACAGCTGCAGGTTCTTGTTTTGCGGCAGCGTAATGTTAAGCGCAGAAAGCTGAAGGTGCGAAGCGGCCCTGTCCAGCGTCACCACAAATTGTGCATCGGGCTGCGTGCCACTGAGAACCGCAATCGGCTGCTGCGTCTCGGGAATCTCCGGCTTGTCCAGGTAAGTAAAAAGGAGCAGACCCGAGAGTGCCGCGGCAAGGCCCCAGCCCAGCCAGAAGCCGGGATGGCGGAGCGGCAGTTTTGTGGTGGCAGCGTTCCGGTTAATATCCCGCTCAATCTGCCGCCAGACAGCCGCGCGAGGTGTGGCCTCCGGGGTGATCAGATCGATACCGCTGAACGCTTTCTGCCAGTGCAGCACCTCCGCGGCAAAGGCGTCATCTTCAGTCAGGAGTTTATCCAGCCTGAGACGGGTTTCCGGGTCGCTGAGTCCCAGGACATATTCTGCCGCCATCAGATCGTCGTGTTCGGGACCATTCATAGGCCTATGCACTCCCGAAGGTGAGTTAACGCGCGCCGGATCCAGCTTTTTACCGTTCCTTCAGGCTGCCTCATGGAGAGGGCAATCTCACTCTGGGACAGGCCACGGTAGTAGGCGAGCGAGAGGCTTTGTCGCTCTTCAGCAGGTAAGTGTGCCATACAGTGCTGAAGCCGCCGCGCCTCTGCATGACTCTCATCGGCGGGAAGAGATGTCTGAAAACCCGCTTCCGCTTCGCCGATCTCTTCCATGGAGCAGCACCGGTTCTCATGTTTACGCAGGAAATCGATCGCCCGATTACGGGCAATGTGACTCAGCCAGATGTGCGGTTCACTGCGCCGCTCATCGTAATAGGTTGCTGACTGCCAGATTTGAATAAAGGTATCGTGCAGGATCTCTTCTGCCCAGTCCCGCCGTCTGACCATCCGCAGAATAATGCCGTAAAGTCGGGGCGAGAGGACGCGGTAAAGCTGCGCGAGTGCCGCTTTGTCGCCGCAGGCTATCCGGTTCATTAAGTCGCCCTGAATCGGGGGCACATTTTTTGTCATCGGCTTCCCTGTGAAAGGTGTGGCCACCGTGCTGGTGGCCACACACAGTATAGGTAATGCGTTATGGCATCAGCACGGTGTCGATCACATCGATAACGCCGTTACTCTGGTTAACATCATACGTTGTAATGCTGGCAATATTGCCCTGCGCATCTTTGAGCTGGATGTTATGCGGGCCATTTGCCATCACCCACAGCGACGCACCATTTACCGTTTTCAGCTCGGCCTTGCCGCCACCCGCTTTGATCTTCTTCTCCAGCGCTTGCATATCCAGTTTTCCTGAGACCACATGGTAGGTCAGGATGCTGGTGAGTTTCTGTTTGTTCTCAGGTTTCAGCAGAGAGTCGACCGTGGCCTGCGGCAGTTTTTCAAACGCCTCATTGGTGGGTGCAAAAACAGTGAACGGGCCTTTGCCTTCGAGCGTCGGGACCAGCCCGGCGGCTTTAACGGCAGCCACCAAGGTGGTGTGGTCCTTTGAGTTAACGGCATTCTGTACGATATTTTTCGACGGGTACATGGCGGCACCGCCGACCATCACCGTGTCGCTGCTCATGCTCGCCGCGTAAGTGGCACTGCTGAAAACTAAAGCTGAAAAAATCAGAGTTGGCAGGAATGCTTTCATTTTCACTTCCCTCATTGAGTTTGCAGACAGGGCCAGATTGCCCCTGTCTGTTAATACGAATGAGCAGGGAAAACGGATGAAAGAAATTTAAAATATTTTTCTGTTACCCGGATGTCGCGTCAGCTCCCTGGACATCTGCCGTTTTACTGCGGTGCGGGAAACAGCATGCTGATAGATGTAAAGTGAGTGGAAAATGTAGTGACGAGGATTTTTCACAAAAAATAGGGCATTCTTCATCACCTGCATCCGGCGGGCTTAACTATCAGAAATGGATTTTGATGTGATTGACTTTATGGGTTTCAACAATCGCTATAAACAGCTTAATTCGGCATTGCCCGGTGCTGAAGAGGGTATTGCACGCAGGATAGACGGGATTCAGATCCGAACCTGGGAACCCGCAGGCGAAGTTGACGATGTTCTGGTGATTTATCACGGTGGCGGCGTAAATTCAGACGCCGGATACGATATCCCGGCCCGTCAGATAAGCCAGCGTGAATCCGTGTGTGTCTGCCTTGTCGATATTCGGGGACACGGCGAGTCATCAGGTCCGGAAGGCCACATTTCCCATCCTGAACAAATCTGGCGTGATGTTGACACGGTGATTGAGTTGCTGGCAGACACCTTTCCCTCAGCCAGAATTCATCTTCTGGGTCATTCCAGCGGAGGAGGCATGCTGATTAATTACTTCACGCGCCATACGCCTTGTCAGAAAACCGACAGCCTGATTCTGCTTGCCCCCGAGTTAGGCCCCTTCGCACCAGCAAACCTATTCAGAAAAACCGCCTCACCTTTTGCCTCGATCAACAAGTGGCCATTCATCCTGAATGCGCTCAGCAGGGGGATGATCTGTGGTGCCAACTTAGCCGTTAAGCTTAACTTTCCTGAGACAGTGCTGTCAGTAAGGCCAGATTTTGTCAGGAGATATAGCGTCAATATGGCAAACGCCCTGACACCGCGTCAGCCTGCCAGACAGATTTCAGCCCTGACAATACCCGTTTCTCTTCTGTTTGCAGAACAAGATGAATTAACAGATGCCTGGGAGATGAAATCATTTATTGAAGAATGTGGTAACCCGAAACTGTTCTGCAGCATCATCAGGCAATGCAATCACTTAGAGTCTATTTTTGAAGCCAGTGACAGTATTGAACAGCATTTTGCCCGCTTCGATCGCCTTCGTGCATAAGTTTCCAGCAGCTTACTGATTCACTCCGGACACCACATCCTGCGGCCGTCCCAAAGCCAGCCCTACACAGGCAGATTGTCCAGGTGGGGTGCAACGTCGCTTTGCAGCCTGCCACTACACCTGAAAATCGCCCCGGGATAGATGTTACCGGAAAATCTTAGCGAAAAAGTCACACAGGCCGCCGTTAGGGTTGTATTCAAAAGACGTCCTGATAAAAAAACTAAAAATCAATGTATTAGCAGATTGTAAGCCATGCGGCTATGTCCATTTCGGCCGCTCAGCGCTTCGGATAACGCTGACTTTCCCCAATCCTTACGCCAGATTGCGAAAAAGCTGCTAAACCTTAAGTCAGAGATACGCGCGTAAAGATTAGGGTTATCACGCTATTCCCCGATTCAGATCCCGTCAGCAGTAAGCCAATAAAAACTATATCTTTCAGCCCGCCAACAATGGGAAGCAGACAATGTCGGAAAAAATATCGCTAACAATGCAGGTCAATGGCCAGCCGCAACAGATGCAGGTCGACCCGCGGGTCACGCTGCTCGACGCACTGCGCGAGCATCTTAATCTGACCGGCACGAAAAAAGGGTGCGACCAGGGACAGTGCGGAGCCTGCACGGTGCTGATAAATGGTGAAAGAGTGCTGAGTTGTCTGACCCTGGCGGTTCAGGCGAACAACGCGCAGGTGACCAGCATCGAAGGGCTGGCCTCCGCCGAAGGTGAACTGCACCCGGTGCAGCGCTGCTTTATGGAAAATGATGCCTTTCAGTGTGGCTACTGCACGCCGGGCCAGATTATGTCTGCCGTCGCCTGTATTAAAGAGGGCCATGCCGGGTCAGAGGATGAGATCCGTGAATATATGAGCGGCAACCTCTGCCGCTGCGGCGCCTATCCCCACATCGTGGATGCGATTAAACAGGCCGCCGCCGAAATGGCGAAGGAGTCGGCATGAATGAATTCAGCTGGAAAGTAGCGCAGTCGCCTGAAGACGCCGCTGCACTGAAACAGCAGGCTGGCAGCCAGTTGCTGGCGGGGGGCACCACGCAGCTCGATCTGATGAAGTGTGGGGTTTTCACGCCACCGCAGCTAATTGGCATCACCGGACTGACCACGCTTAAAACCCTGCAGTTTGATGAAAACCGCATCACGGCGGGTGCGCTGGTCACCATGAGCCAGCTGGCCGACCATCCTGAGTGTCAGCAGAGGGCGCCAGCCATCTATGGCAGCCTCTGGCAGGCCGCATCGCCGCAGATCCGCAACATGGCGACGCTGGGAGGCAATCTGCGTCAGCGCACCCGCTGCGCCTACTACCGCGACCCGGCGACCTTCTCTGCCTGTAATAAGCGCAACCCCGGCTCCGGCTGTGCCGCACGGGATGGCGTTAACAGCAACCACGCTATTCTGGGTGCCAGCGACAGCTGTATTGCCGTCTATCCGGGCGATCTGGCGGTTGCGCTGGTGGCGTTTGACGGCATTGTGGTGGTGCAGAATCAGCAGGGTGAGACCCGCCGCATCGCGATTGATGACTTCTTCCTGCTGCCCGGCGATTCGCCCGATCGTGAGCACGACCTGCGCGAGGATGAGATCATTGTGGCGATCGAAGTGCCGCAAACCACTTCCCTTCGTCACTCACACTACCTGAAAGTCCGGGATCGCAGCTCCTACGAATTTGCCGCCGCCAGTGCCGCCGCGGGCTTTACGCTGGAGAACGGGGTCATGCGCCAGGTGCATATTGCGCTGGGTGGCGTGGCGACCAAACCCTGGCGGGTCAGGTCGGTTGAGCAGGCGCTGGAGGGACAGCCGTTCAATGAAGAGACGGTGTTCCAGGCCGCAGAGCTGATCACGCAGGAGACGCAGGCGCTGGCTCACAACGCCTATAAAGTAAAACTGGCACCACGGGTCATTGCCCGCGCGCTGATGGCAGCAGGAGAAATCGCATGAGTGACGTGAATGACAAGGTGCGTCGGGATTTATTAAAGGCCACGGCGGCGATCTCAGCGGCGGGCAGCCTGGGGCTGCACATGCAGAGTGTCAGCGCCAGCGACAGCGCCACGGCTATGCCAGAAACGGCCAGTCCGGTTCAGGGATTAGGCGCAGCACGCTCCCGGGGTGACGGCAAAGTGAAAGTCACCGGTGAAGCGCGCTACGCGGTCGAGCATCAGCCGGAAAATCCGCTGTATGGTGTGGTCATCCAGTCCACCGTCGCCAGCGGTCGTATCAGCCGGATGTCCGTGGAAAAAGCGCAGCAGGCCACAGGCGTGCTGGCGGTCTACACCCACCTGAACCCTCTGAAGATTAACAAGCCCACCGCCATCGCAGACGGTGGCGCAGCGCAGTCAACCTATACCCCGATTCAGGACGACAAGATCATCCACAATGGTCAGAACATCGGGCTGGTGGTGGCAGAAACCTTTGAACAGGCTACCTGGGCCGCCTCGCTGGTTGAGATTGAGTATGAAACGTCCAGAGGCCTGATTTTCGCCACCGATGAGGGCGTGGAGCCGAAACCGGTGTCGAAGCAGGATATCGATATGGGTGACGCAGAGCAGGCGATGCAGCAGGCCGACGTGCGTCTGAGCGAGCGTTACACCACCCCGCGCGAATACAACATGCCGATGGAGCCGCACGCCTGCGTGGCACACTGGCAGGAGGGCAGGATCACCGTCTGGGAGCCCAGTCAGTGGGTGGCGGGCGCGCAGGTGGAGATCGCCGAGTGGATGGGCATTGAAACCGAAGCCGTGCGGATTATCTCGCCTTACGTCGGCGGCGGCTTTGGTTCAAAACCGGTGCCTTACACCCACGTTGCACTGGCGTGCGTGGCGTCACGCGCGCTGAAGCGCCCGATCAAAGTGTCGCTGACCCGCCCGCAGACCTTTACCGGCCTGGGCGGTCGTCCGGCTACCTCGCAGCAGCTGGAGCTGGGCGCGTCGCGTGACGGTAAAATTCAGGCGATTATCCAGCGCAGCTTCAGTGAAACGTCACTGATTGACGTCTTCGCCGAGAACTGCAGCAAGGTGACCGCCCGCATGTATGCGGTGGAGAACGTCTCCGCTCAGCATCAGGTGCGCCCGATCAACACCGTCACGCCTGGCTGGATGCGCGCGCCGGGTGAAAATCCCAGCGCCTTTGGCCTTGAAGTGGCTATGGATGAGATGGCCTATGCCCTGAACATCGACCCGCTGGAACTGCGGCTGCGCAACTGGGCCGATAAAGATTACCAGCTGGATCTTCCCTGGAGTTCGCGCCGTCTGAAAGAGGCGTATCAGAAAGGAGCAGAGGCGTTTGGCTGGGACAGGCGGATTATGACGCCGCGCTCAATGCGGGAAGGACGCGAACTGATTGGCTGGGGCATGGCCTCCGGCACCTATCCGGTCAACAAACTGCCGGCGGAGGCGAAAATCATCCTGACGCCGCAGGGCCGGTTTGTGGTGCAGTGTGCAGGCGCAGATATCGGTACCGGCACCTACACGATTCTGGCGCAGACCGCCGCCGACATTCTGGGCGTCGACTCCACCACCATTGAGGTTGAGCTGGGTGACACCCGCTTACCGCGCGCCGGCGTCGCGGGCGGTTCGCAGCTGGCAGGTAACGTCACCGCCGCCGTGAACGACACCGCTAAAAGAATGCGCGCGCAGCTGCTGAAGCTGGCCAGCGAGCTGCCACAGTCACCGCTCAATGGCACCCCCGCCTCTCAGCTCACGCTGAAAGGCGACGCCGTGCAGCACGCTCTGCGCAGCGGGCTGGCGGTTTCACTGGCACAGCTGGCGACGCTGGCACCGGCAGAGAGCCTTACGGTCACTGGCGGCACCTTCCCGGATGATATGTCGCAAAGCGAGCGCGACAAAATGGTGCGCAACCTGAACGACATGAGCCGTCCCGAAGCGTTTTCGGCGCACAGCTGGAGCGCGCAGTTTGTGGAAGTGCGGGTTGATGAGGATTTCGGCACCATCCGGGTAAAACGCATGGTGGCCGCGCTCGACAGTGGCCGTCTCTACAATCCGAAACTGGCACGCAGCCAGTGGATTGGCGGGATGATCATGGGGGTCGGTCAGGCGCTGATGGAAGAGGGCATTATCGATCCGCGCAATGGCCGGGTGATCAATAACAATCTGGCGGACTACCTGGTGCCGGTCAATGGCGACATCCCGAGCATTACCACGATCAACGTCGGGGAGCCCGATTTTGAGGCGACCACGATGGGCGGGAAAGCCGTCGGTGAACTGGGGATTGTCGGCGTGGCGGCGGCGATCAGTAATGCTGTGTTCCATGCGACCGGCAAACGCGTGCGCGATCTGCCGATTACGCTCGACAAGATCATCTGAGACGGTTCCTGACCTGCTCCGGCAGGCCGGACAGAGGTCAGGCGGGCGCAGGCTGAGGGCTGCGCCCGTTTTTATGCTGCAGGGAGAGAGTGTGAAGATAGCGTTAATTGTACTGGCTGCCGGACTGAGCCGCCGTTTTCGTCAGCAGGCGGGCGAGCATAAGTTACTGGCCCGCCTTGATGGCAAACCGCTGCTACAACATACGCTGGAGCAGGCCGCGGCCAGTGGACTTGACCTGTTCGTGGTGACGCGTCCCGACGCCGCTGCGCTTCAGGCGCTCTGCACCTCCGCCACGCTGGTATTGTGTGACAGCGGCGGACTGGGGGAGTCGATCGCGGCAGGCGTTAACGCCACGCGCGACTATGACGGCTGGCTGATTGCGCTGGGGGATATGCCATTTGTGTCAGCCGCGAGTTACCGCGCCGTCAGCACGGCGCTGGCAGACGCGCCTGTCGTCCGACCCTGGGTGGCGGGCAGGCCGGGGCACCCGGTGGGCTTTCAGCGTCACTGTTATCCGGTCCTGAGCAGCCTGCAGGGCGACAGCGGGCCGCAGGCGCTGGTGAACGCCGCCGCCGTCCGCCTGCCGCTGCACGATCGCGGCTGTCTGTGTGACATCGATTTTCCTGCCGATCTGCAGTTAATAAAGGAATTCTCATGATAACGCTGGATCAACGCGTCATTAATGCCGCCCTCCGCCATTCTCAGGCGGGGCGAGCGGTGTGGATCTGCACGGTGCTGCGCACCTACGGCTCCTCCCCGCGCGCACCGGGGACACTCATGACGGTCAGTGAGACCGGAGAGAGTTGCGGCTCGCTGTCGGGCGGCTGCATCGAAGAGGATTTTCTGGCGCAGCTGGCTAGCGGGGCTTACCGCGACAGCAGTCAGCGGGTGCGTTACGGCGAAGGCGGGATGCGGCCTGATGTCAGCCTGCCCTGTGGCGGCAGTCTGGAGATCGTTATTGAGTTTCTGCCGCCCGATGAGGCCACGCTGGCCCTGCTGACGGCGATGCAGCGGGCGCTGAGCGGTCAGCAGCCGCTGGTAAAAATGATACGCCCCGGTGAACGGGCGCAGTGGGAGGCCATCGCCGCCAGTCGGGTGTTGCCCGCACTGGATGCCAGCGAGCAGCAGATCGTGCTGCCGGTGGGGGCGATCCCGGAACTGCTGGTCGCGGGCTATTCCAGCGTGGCCTATGAGTGCATCCGGCTCGGCCAGATTCTGGGTTTCCATGTGCGGGTCTGTGAGCACCGTCCGGAGATGCTGACGGAGCTGGAGAGCCATTTCGGCGGCGCGGACAACGTGACGCTGGTGTCACAGCATCCGGCGCGCTGGCTGGAACTGAACGGGGCGCATGCGGCGGTGGCGATTGTGGCGCTGACCCACGATCCGCGCATCGACGATTTGACCATGATGGAGGCGATTGCCACCCCTGCCTTCTACATCGGCATTATGGGCTCAGCCAAAAACAGTGAGAAGCGGCGCGCGCGTCTGCAACAGATCGCCGGTATGGATCGTGCCGAACTGGACCGCATCCATGCGCCCATCGGTCTGCCTATCGGCAGCAAAACCCCGGCAGAGATTGCGCTGTCGGTGATGGCCGATATTGTCCGCATTAAAAACGGCGGCCAGTCAGCCGCCTGACCGCTGCGCCGTGTCCGGGGCCAGCCGGTAGAGGTAAGTGCCGGAGAAGGGGATCGGCAGAAATCGCTGGAACAGTTCACGCAACGTCTGCTCCGGGTCAACATCGCTGAACAGCTGCGGATAGAGCGTGGTGGCAAAGAACTCGGTTGCCACCACGTGCCACGGACTGAGGTAAAAGTTGTGCCAGATCGCCCCGGTGTGGCCGTCCCGCAGTGCGGTCAGCTGCTTCAGGGCGTGCTGCTGACCGGTCAGTGCCAGCAGGCTCTGCCGGGTCTGCGCGGCGGAGACGTCGGGTCCGATTTGAAGTGCCCCAGCCTCATCCACGCTGCCGGTGCCGGTGGCAAAGTAGAAGTCGGGCCGGGCGGCGATGACGCTCTCCTCGCTCAGTCGCCCGAACACCCCGTTGACCTGCTGGCTGGCGATGTTATCCCCGCCGGCAAAGCGCAGCAGGTCGCCCAGATTACCCTTTACCGAAGTCACGCAGCATTCATTTCGTCGGCCAAGATGCAGCTGCAACAGCACGCGGGGCCGGGGGCCATGATAATCAGCCAGCCGCGTTTCAATGCGCTGCATATGGGTGCGGTAAAAACGATTAAACTCACTAGCCCGCTGAGGCTGATTCAGCACCTCCCCCAGCAGCGTCATGCTGCGTTCCGTGTTGTTCAGCAGGTCAACCCGCAGGTCGATCTTCACCACCGGGATATGCGCCGCGCTGAGCATCTTCTCCAGCAGGGCGCCGTTTTCACCGTCACGCGCCAGCTGCGGCAGGACAACCACGTCGGGTCTGAGTGCAATCACCTGTTCAGGGTTCATGTCATTGACCCCATCCAGCCCCAGGGGTGTAATCTCGCGCATATGCGGAAACTGGCGGGCAAAAGCCTGCCAGGTCTGAGGATCATACTTTTTCAGGTCGAGCGGCCACCCCACGATATGCTGCAGCGGATTGCCTGGGGTCAGCAGCGCGACGCTGTAGAGCATCCGGCTTTCACCCAGCACGATGCGTTGCGGATGATCGGGCAGCGTCACCTGGCGACCGGTGATATCGGTCAGCGTCCGCGCGCCTGCGCCGGCGCTGATGCACATCAGGCCGAGCAGCAGCCCGGCACGCAGCGATTTAAAATTCCACACGGGCCTGTACCATCAGGTTACGGGTTTCACCTTCACGGACGCGCAGATTGCCGCCGCTTGAACTGTAGTAGTGCTGGTTGAACAGGTTATTCAGATTCAGACGCAGCTGGGTTTTTTCACCAAACAGGCGATTGTTCCACGCCACAAAGGTATCTGCCACCACATAGTCGGGCAGGGTAAAGCTGTTATCAGGATCGCCTGCACGGGTGCCGACATAGCGGGCACCGCCGCCGAGTCGCAGTGAGCCTGGCAGCCCGCTGACCTGCATCTCATGACTCAGATAGAGCGCACCGGACTGGCGCGGCGCATTCTGCAGCCGGTTGCCGTTGTTGTCCGGATTAACCCGGTCGCTGACAATCTCCGCCTGGTCATAGCTGTAGCTGGCGCTGAGATCCCAGCCGGGAGAAATCTCGCCGTTCAGCTCAAACTCCGCGCCGGTGGATCGCGCCTTATCAATCGCCCGCGTGCTGCCATTGATGTTCAGCGACATCGCCTTTTCATCAATGCGATAGAGAGCCACGGTCGCCAGAAGTTTCGGCGACAGCTGCCATTTACTGCCGACCTCCCAGCTGGTGCCCTGTTCCGGCTTGCCGACGTTGCCATTGTCATCCACGTCGGTGGAAGGGGTAAACGACTTGCTGACGCTGGTGTAGAACGAGAGGTCGGGCGTCAGTTTGTAGATCACCCCTGCCTGCGGCAGAAATTTATTTCCCTCATCGTTCAGGGTTTCCACCTGCGGATTTACACCGCGAGAGGCTCGCTGTTCGTAGTGCTGATAACGGCCGCCCAGCACCACAATCCAGTCGGATGAGAGCGAAATGCTGTCCTTGAGATAGAGTGAACGGCTGTGAATGCGGTTCAGGTTATTGGCCGCGGTTCTGTTTTCCGTGCTGGCATCGGTCACCGGAGAGAGCAGGTCATAGTCGGGACTGAAGTAGCTGAACTGACGGTTGACCCTGCCCTGATACTGATGCGCGCGGTAGGTCTGGTTCATCTCATAATCTGTCCCTGCCACCAGCGCGTGCGACATGCCGAAGATTTCTGTATTCCCCAGCAGATCCCAGCTGACATATTTGGTTTTATGGTTAAAACCACGATTGGCATCGGCACGGCGTGTGACCACGCCGCTGCTGGCATTCACCGCCGTCACCCGCACTTCATTGTTGTCATAGCGCCGCTGGTTCCAGCCCAGGGTCAGACGGGTTGTCCACTCGTCGTTAAACTGCCAGTCGTAGTGCGCATTCAGGGTTTTGTTATGTCCCCAGGCGTGATTGGCTTTGTCATCCAGACGATCTTTATAGCCGATATCAATCGGCCGGCCATTGATAAAGGCGGTGCCGCGATCGTAAGGGATATCATAACGGTAGTCGGCATAGCTGATCAGAAAGCTGGCCTGCTCACCAAACCATTGCAGTGAGGGGGCCACCAGCGTGTGCTCCTCACGGCCGAAGTTGCGCCAGTAATCCTGATTCTGTTTCTCGGCAATCAGCCGGAAGGCGAAACCCTTGCCCAGCGGCCCGGTGACGTCCAGCGTGCCTGCTCCGCCGCCTTCGCTGGCGTAGCGCCCGCTGACGCTGGAGTGCCAGTTGTACTGCGGCTTTTTGCTGACCACATTGATGATGCCGCCCGGATTCTGAATGCCATAGAGCAGGGAGGAGGAGCCTTTCAGCACTTCCACCCGCTCCGTGGTGGCATCGACGTTAAGGCCCTGACTGCTGCGGATCCCATCACGGTAGATCGACCCGTCGGCATTGCTGCCGAAGCCGCGTCGCACAAAGCCATCCTCGGTGCCGGCCAGGGTGTTCGCTTCGCTCACCCCGCTGACAAAACGCATCGCTTCTGCCAGCGAGCTGACCTGATAATCCTCCAGCTGCTGCTGTGTCACCACGCTGACCGACTGCGCTTCATCAAGCCGGGCAGTGGGCATTTTGCTGGCAACGCTACTCTGGCTGGCGCTGTAATTTCCCTCCGGATTCGCCTCTGCGGTGACGGTGATATCCGGTGCGCTGTCGGTTGCTGCTTCAGCCTGCGGCAGCAGGATGCTGCCGCAGATCGCCACGACCAGAGCAGAGTGCCGGGCCGGATAATGGGAGTCTGAACTGTTTTTCATTTTTCTTTTCGTTTCTGAAGCTGAGGTCAATAACGCCCGGCATGACCTTCTGTCGGTCACACAGGGCTTCCCTGGAGGTCTTCTGCAACATGCAGTGTGTTAAACAGCGAAGCGTTAAGCCGGAAGGGGGAAAGAACCTCTCACCGCCCCGACGACAATGCTTCTCATCTGTAATTGAGAATCATTCAATCATCAGCCGGTGTAGTAGTAAATATAATTTAATCGTAAAATACTACATTTCGCCTGAGGCAAATTTTCAGCGAAAGGCAAAGCGAATCTCTGTTTATATATATGTAATATCAATAAATTATTTATTTTTAGTCTTAATGATGACGCTTAATCCACAGCGTTATCAGGTGAATAATCAGACACTCTGACTCTTTCACTACATCTTTTTCGCCGATCGGGTCATGAAAATGAGAGCAGGAGTGAGAGACGAAAAATTAATTCCCCCTGAATCAGGTGAAGCATGAAATCGATCCGGACAGTAAAGAACAGAACCGATGTGCTGGCAGAGCGCCTGCGCGCCAGGGAAAAGCAGCTCTCGCCGCGTCTGCTTGCCGTAGCCCGTTACCTCGATCAACAGCGCGAAACGGTGCTGGAGAGCACGGCGATGGAGATCGCCCAGGCAAATCAGACCTCAGATGCCACCGTCATCCGCGCGATTCAGGCCCTGGGTTTCAGCGGCCTGCGCGACCTGAAAGAGACGCTGAAAGTCTGGTTCGGCCCGGCGCTGACCTCCGAAGATAAGATGGTGACGACCGTCAGTGAGGTGACCAGCGACGTGAGCAGCGCCATCGACTTTGTGCTGTCGGGCCACCGCCACGCCTGTGAGGTGCTCTCTCAGCCGCAGAACCGCGTGGCGGTCGCGGATGCGGTCACGTTGCTGAGCGAAGCGCGCGCCGTCGCGATTTTTGGCATCAACGCATCGGGCATTCTGGCGGACTACAGCGTGCGGCTGCTTAACCGCATCGGCCTGCCAGCCTTTTCACTGAACCGTTCCGGTGTGGCGCTGGCTGAACAGATGCTGGCGATGCAGCGGGGCGATGTGCTGGTGATGATGGCGCAGCAGTCGGCGCACCGGGAGGGGACAACGGTCGTGCGTGAGGCGAAACGGCTCGGCATTCCGCTTGTCCTGCTGACCAACGCCACCGACTCCTTTTTTGCCCGCGAAGCCGATGTGGTGATCAACGTGCCTCGCGGCGGTGAAAAAGGACGCATTCCGCTGCATGGCACCATCATGGTCTGTCTGGAGATGCTGATCCTGTCGGTGGCTTCTGCGATGCCGCAGCGCACGGTCAAAACCATGAAACGTCTGCAGGATTTCTATCGTGGCCTGAAGCCCGCCACTAAAAAGTAGCCGTGCTGACTCCGCTGTGGCTGGTGCGGCCGCAGACCGCTTTCACGCCAGATTTTTCCCGCTTTGCGAGCCAGATCTCGCCTTTTTCTCAGCCTCTTTCGCCGGACGACTACGCTTACTGCTAACCGTGCCATCGGGTGCGGTTCATCCTCTTTACCCCTGTGCGGAGCTGCTGATGAAACCCCTTCACGCGCAAACCCTTTTCTGCTGTGCGATCCTGAGTCTGCTGTCACCGTTGCCCGCCGCGGCATGGAGCCACCTCACCGTCTTTGGCGACAGCCTGAGCGATGGCGGGAACGTAGGGCGCTTTACCTATGATGGCGCAACCCACCCGCTCTATGACGAGATCGTCGCGCAGTCGCTGGGCGATACCTTACGTCCTTCATCGCAGGGCGGAAACAACTATGCCGAGGGCGGCGCCGTCGCGGTACCGGCGATCAATCCCCTGTTTAATACCCAGGATCAGCTGCAAAGTTATCTGGCATCCCGCGGCGGGCGGGCCGATCCCGATGGCCTCTATATCCACTGGATCGGCGGCAATGACTTAGCCGCGGCGGCGCTCTCCCCCCTGACTGCCCGGCAGCTGGTCGATAACAGCGCCGGTGCGGCGGCCTCACAGGTTAGCCGGTTGCTGGATGCCGGTGCCGGAACGGTGATTGTGCCGACGGTGCCCAACGTGGGGGCCACCCCCGCGTTGTTGCAGGCGATTCTGCAGACGCTCGGACCCGCCGCGCAACCGGCCACGGCGGCGCTGTTTCAGTCGCTGAGCACCCGCACCACGCCAGACCGGGCCGCGCGCGAGCAGGCGATTGAAACGGCCCTGGGTGAGGCGGCGGGGCAGCTTTCTGCGATTCCGCCGATCCGTGAGGCGCTCGCGCAGCAGCTGATTGCTGCCTGGCGGTTGCTGAGTGAGGCCGCCTCGGCGCTGACCGACCGTTACAATCAGGCCGAAGAGGAGGGGCTGCTGGCGGCCCGCAGCAACATCGCACGGGTAGATATCAATGGCCTGTTTAATGAGGTGATCGATAATCCGGTCCGCTATGGACTCACCAACACCGCCGGCATGGCCTGCCCGCCCGGCGTGTCGTCGATGGACTGCACCGCTTCCACGCCAGGCTTTTCATCCTCGCAGCAGTATCTGTTTGCCGACCGGCTGCATCCCAGCCCGGCCGTCCATGCGCTGATCGCCGATTACATTCAGTCAGTGCTGAACGCACCGCTGCAGGTGGCGGCGCTGAGCCGTGTCCCCTCAATGCTGGTAGGCGATGCGCAGAATACGCTGGATGGGCATCTGCAGCAGCAGCGTCAGCAGCCCGCCGAGGCGGGCACGTTAACCGTTTTTGGCGGTTACGCCGGGCAGCAGCGGGATTTTCGTGGCGACAGTCTGCTGGATGGGGATGCCACCAGCGCCACCGGCACAGTGGGTGTAGGCTATCAGCTGACCGATGCGTGGCAGGCCGGCGCGATGCTCTCCACCACCTCGCAGCGCCAGCAGCCCTCGTCGCGCTTCGATTACCGCTTGCGCGGTAATCTGGTGGCGATCTGGAGCCAGCTGAACTACCTCGACCACGGCTGGATAAACGCGGACGCCCACTATGCCGATCTGAATTTCGACGATATTAAACGCCAGGTGAAACTGGGGCCTGCGACCCGTACCGAACAGGGTAACAGTGGCGGGAAAGTGCTGGGGATGCGGGTGCAGACCGGCTGGGATCTTCCCGTTGGCCGTTACGTCACGACCGGACCGGTGGCGAGCTATGCGCTCGACTACACGCGGGTCGGCGGTTATCAGGAAGAGGGCAACAGCAGCACCTCTATGCGCTTTGGCGACCAGACGCTGCACGCACAGGTCGGCTCCCTGGGCTGGCGTATCGACAGCAAAGATTTGCCGGTCAATCCCTGGGCGCAGATCAGTTACAACCATCAGTTTGGTGACAGTGATTCTGCGGTAACGGCCGGACTGAAATCGACCCGCACCGCCTTTACCCGCAGCAGTGATGGCACAGATGACAACTGGCTCAACATGGCCGTGGGAGCCAGCGTGCCGCTGGGTGCCGCAGTGAATGCCTTTGCGGGCGTTTCGGCCGTAGCGGGTAACAGTGAGACGCATCAGGTGACGTGGAACGTGGGAGTGAATGCCCGTTTTTAACCGGGCAGATCAATGGCGCTGACGTCCTGAACCTGCCGCCCGCCAGCGCGGAGCGGCAGGTAACCTGCAGCACAGCCAGCAAAAAAAGGCGGCAGCTATGCGCGAACCAGCGCTTCCTGCGCCTCCAGCTCACGCACCCGGGGTATGACCTCACGTCCGAAGAATTCCACTTCTTCATGAAAGTGCAGAAACGCCAGCAGCAGCAGATCCACACCGGCCCGCTTCAGCGCGATAATCCGTTCGGCAATCTGCTGCGGTGTACCGATCAGGTTGGTTTTAAAGCCATCGTTATACTGCACCAGATCCTCAAACGACGATTTCGCCCAGTTTCCCTCGCCCTCCGGTGATGCGCTGCCCGCATTTCTGACCTCATGCTGAAAGCCTTTGACCGCATCCGGGTTAGCTTTGCGGATGATCTCCTGCAGCACCGCCTGCGCCTCCTGCTCACTGTCACGGGCAATCACAAAACCATTCAGGCCGATCCGCACCTTGTGCTGGTTGACGCTGGCTTTCGCCCTGATGTCGGCCACCTGCTGACGCACCCCCTCCGGGGTATTGCCGTTGGTGAAGTACCAGTCTGACACCCGGGCGGCCATATCCCGCGCCGCCCGTGAACTGCCGCCCTGAAAAATTTCCGGCAGCGGTGACAGCGGTTTCGGTTTCATGGCGTAGTCGCGAAAGCGATAAAAATCCCCGGCAAAGGTAAAGCTCTCTTCGCGCCAGATGCCGCGCAGGCAGCGGATAAACTCTTCCGAGCGCAGGTAGCGCTCTTCATGATCGAGCCAGGGCTCGCCTATCGCCTTAAATTCACCCCGGAACCAGCCGCTGACAATATTCACGGCGATGCGCGGTCCATAGAGATGACTGATGGTGGCGATCTGCTTCGCCGCGAGCACCGGATTCCACGGGCCGGGCAGCAGAGCCGCAATCACTTTTAATCGCGACGTCTGGCTGAGCAGATCCTGAGAAAAGGTGACCGACTCATGCTGATTGTCCGCGCCATAACCGGCGGTAAAACGGATCTGCGTCAGCGCGTAGTCAAAGCTCGCCTCTTCGGCGATCTGCGCCAGTTTCCGGTTGTATCCGGCATCCCAGCGGGTACGCTGCTCTATCTGACTGATCACCAGTCCGCCTGAGACATTCGGCACCCAGTAGGCGAACTGCAGGGGTTGAGTTTCTGACATCGTTGCTCTCCTGATATAGCTGAATCACTGGTAACGTAAGTTTGTCCAAACTTTCAGATATAAAAGAAAAGGCTAAGCAGTAACCATGCCAGTCAGTAAGCTGCTGTTTTAACAACAGTGAAGCCGGATTGACGCCGCCGGTACTGTTGCAGATGCAGCAGGATGAAAACAGCCGGTTTGCCAATGCAACAGCATTGTTTTGCAGGTAGCCGAGTGCGCCACAACGTGGTGTGATAGCGAACCGGGTATTCAGCAAAAGGAGGGCAGTATGATAGTCAGAGAAGCCTCGCCTGAAGAGGCGCATCGTTTATGGGAGATCAGAAATCGGGCGATCCGCCACGGCTGCCAGCATGTCTATCCGCCAGAGGTGCTGACCGCCTGGACGCCAGATCGGATGCCCGCCAGCTTTCCGGCGATGATCCGCGAGAACCCCTTTTTTGTGATTGATGGCCCGGACGGCGAGCCGGTTGCGACCGGATTGCTGGATCTCAGCGCGGCCAGCGTGGAGGCGATTTTTACGCTGCCTGAATTTACCGGACAGGGCCTGGCGGGCCGGATTATCGACAGAATCAAAGCGGAGGCGCTGCAGCGTGGCTATCACCGTCTGACGCTGGCTTCGACGCCCAACGCCGCCGGCTTTTATCAGCAGCATGGCTTCCGGGTTCTGGGCGAAAGTCTCTATCCTTCGAAGCTGGCGGGCTGTGCGTTACGCTGTGTGGAGATGGCGATTACGCTCTGACGCTCTGCTGCGCGGGGCGTGCCACAAGTTTCCCGCGCAAAGACTTCGCAAGCTCACGCCGGTAAGGTATAGTCCGCGTTTTTTGGAGGAACCATGCTGACTGACTCATCAACTCGTCTCAATAAATACATCAGCGAGAGCGGTATCTGCTCCCGCCGCGACGCCGATCGATACATCGAGCAGGGCAACGTTTTTATTAACGGCAAACGCGCCACTGTGGGCGCGCAGGTATTTGCAGGCGATGTGGTGAAGGTGAATGGTCAGCTGATCGAGCCGCGTGATGAAGAGGATCTGGTGCTGATCGCGCTGAACAAACCGGTGGGAATTATCACCACGATGGAAGAGGGCGAGCGCGATAACATCAGCGACTTCGTTAATCACAGTAAGCGCGTCTTCCCGATTGGGCGTCTCGATAAAGATTCACAGGGCCTGATTTTCCTGACCAACCACGGCGATCTGGTCAACAAAATCCTGCGCGCCGGTAACAACCACGAGAAAGAGTATGTGGTGACCGTCGACAAACCGATCACCGATGAGTTTATTGCCGGTATGGGCGCGGGCGTGCCCATGCTCGGCACCGTCACCAAAAAGTGCAAAGTGAAAAAGGAAGCGCCGTTTGTATTCCGTATCACGCTGGTGCAGGGGCTGAATCGCCAGATCCGCCGTATGTGTAAGCACTTTGGCTATGAAGTGACGAAGCTTGAGCGTACCCGCATCATGAACGTCAATCTCAAAGGTATACCGCTGGGCGAGTGGCGCGATCTGACTGACGACGAACTCATTGAGCTGTTTAAACTGCTGGAAAATTCTTCGTCTGAAGAAAAACCGGCAAAGAAAGCCAAAACGCCTGCTAAACCTGCGGCGGGAAAAAAACCGCAGAAAGGCCCGGCGAAACCGGCTGAAAAAGCGGATGCCGGTGGTGCCTCACGCAAGCGCTTTACCCAGCCGGGCCGCAAGAAGAAAGGGCGCTGAGGCCTTGCCCTCGCAGAGCGCCACCCCTGCGCGCTCTGCCTCACGTCTCTGATCCGGGCTTCACGGAATGAGGCGGGCCGCTCTGAAGCGACTGAACAGATCGCAAAACATCTGATCCGTGGCGCGATAGTGGTGAAACCCCGCCCGCCGCAGCTTGCTGCCATCACCAAACATGTCGTAATCCCAGCCAAAGACAAAATCCGCAAATGTTCCATCACTCAGGGCCAGAATGTCGGGCTGCACCAGGGCGTTCTCTTGCGCAATCTTCCGCCAGAGCCCACGGTAATCCTGAAAAAGCTGCCGGAAGGAGAGAGCAACTGGCGGCGCGATCGCCAGTTCAAACCAGGCGGCGATGACCGGCCACAGTTCACTCCAGCGCCAGAGATCGCCATTGTTGATATTAAAGGCCTGGTTGGCCGCCGCAGGCGTACGTGCGGCCCAGAGCGTCGCATCGGCAAGCAGTGAGGCGTCGGTAAAATCGACCATGCTGTGCCAGGTTGCCAGCGAACCGGGAAAGCGTAACGGCAGCCGCGCCGCCCGGCATAGCGAAGCATACAGCGCCAGACTCAGGGCCAGATTCATGCTGTTGCCCGGCCTGTCGCTGCCCACCACGCCGGGTCGCAGAGCGCTCCAGTGCCAGTCTTTACCCTGCTGCTGTGCGCTCAGCCAGGTCAGCTGTGCGGCGTTAAATTCGGCACCTGGCACACCGGGATCGCTCTCCCGCGCCGGGGTTTTGAACCGGCCGAGATGCGCGCCGTAGACTTTGTATCCCTGCATCAGGCTGACATGCTCAAGCGGCGCGATAGCCTCAATGATTCGCACCAGATTCTGCAGCATCGCCAGATTAGGCTCCACCATCGCCTGCCAGTCAGCGGCGCTGAGCCAGGCACTGTAGAAGAGATGCGTGACGTCAGTCAGCGAAGCGAGCTGCTGCGCACTCTGCTCCGGATCCCGCAAATCGACCCGGAAGGTTTCAATCCCGCTCCCGGCAGCGGCAGCGCGGTGGGTCAGCGCCCTGACCTGCCAGTGATTGTCAGCCAGCGCCTGGCAGAGTTGCTGCCCGACAATCCCGCTGGCGCCTGCCACTAATGCCACCCTGTTTTTCTGCGTCATGCTTACCTCCACTCTCTTGTTGAGTAACGGAACGCATTCTCACCTGCCAAAGATTCTGATTAAATCCCACCAGCCGGATATCACTTATCAGGAAAATCATTAAATGCAGAACAAACTGAACGCCATTCAGACCTTCATCCGGGTGGCGGAAGCGGGCTCCTTCTCGGCGGCGGCACGACAGAACGGCATGAAACAATCGGCCGTGAGTCAGCAGATTGCAGCGCTTGAGGAGGCGCTGGGCGTCGTGCTGCTGCACCGCACCACCCGCAGCATGGCGCTGACGGAGCAGGGGGAGCGCTATCTGCAGCAGGTCAGACACCTGCTCAATGCGATGGAGGAGCTGGAGCAGCAACTGCTGCCCGACTCGCAACCGCTGAGCGGGAGGGTGCACATCCAGTTACCGAGCGGCATCGGGCAGCGGTTGATGCCGTCTCTGATTGCGTTCCAGCAGGCGCATCCGGCCCTGCAGTTAACCCTTGCGCTGGAAGATCGTCTGTCAGACCTGATTGCGGAGGGCGTTGACCTGGCAATTCGCCTGAGTGAGTCGCCGCCCCCCACGCTGGCGGCCCGGGTACTGACCACCGTTGAAACCGTGCTGGTGGCGTCCCCTGACTGGATCG
Source organism: Type-F symbiont of Plautia stali (assembly GCF_059731105.1). Lineage (NCBI taxonomy): Bacteria > Pseudomonadati > Pseudomonadota > Gammaproteobacteria > Enterobacterales > Enterobacteriaceae > Type-F symbiont of Plautia stali. The sequence goes on from NZ_AP035910.1 coordinate 76,573, forward strand.
CCCGTCACGGTACACTCCAGACGCCGGCTGAGCTGGCGCATCATCCCCATGTCCGTTTCAGCGGCGTTTCCCCGGACGCCCCGCTGCAGTTGCTCTCAGCGACAGAGAGGATTTCCGTTCCGGTGAAAAGCGTGTTTCGCGCCAACAACAGCGATGCCCTGCGGCAGGCTCTGGAGGCCGGGCTGGGGATTGGCGGATTGCAGACCCTGATTGGCGCGGAGGCGCTGGCATCCGGCAGGCTGGTACGGCTGTTACCGGACTGGCGGCTTCCCGACCGCTATTTCTACGCCATTTTCCCTGATGCCCGTTTTATTCCTCACCGGGTACGCGCGCTGGTGGCGCGGTTAAGTGAAGTGCTGGAGGCGGGAGACCAGACAGGAAGGACGGCATGATTGAATTTTAGCCGATGCAGGGATAAACTATCCCCTGATTGGGGATAGGGAATGACATGGACGCACTCTTCATCGAACTTTCCAGCTTTCAGAAATACCGGCCTGATTATCTGAGTGATGACCAGTTCAGGGCGTTTCAGAACATGTTGCTGGCAGACCCTGAAAAGGGTGATCTGATACCTGATACCGGCGGGCTGCGTAAAGTGCGCTTCAGGGACGAGCGTCGGCATAAGGGCGCAAGAGGCGGAATCAGAGTGATCTACTACTGGACGAATGAGCAGGACCAATTCATTCTGTTTACCATTTACGACAAAGATCAACGCGATGACCTCACTAAGGCGCAGCGAGATGCGCTGGCGACGGCACTGCAGGTGATCAAAAAAGGGCTAAGGCATGTCTGAACGCGATATTTTCAGTGAACTCATGACGGGGATGCAGGAACTCCAGGATCACCAGGAGGGAAAGATCACGCTGAAGCATCACAAGGTGACAAAACGCGCGCCTGTTACCCTTACGCCGCAGGAGTTGCGCGACGTCCGTGAAAAACTCAATCTCTCTCAGGCTGTATTTGCTCATTACCTTCACACAGGTGAAACCACTTATCAGAACTGGGAGCAGGGCAGAGCCAGACCTAATGCACAGGCAGTTTTATTAATTCGTATGGTCCAGCAGAATCCTGAAACACTCAAAACCCTCGCGCAGTTGTGATCTCACAAGGCGGACATCGCGCGTCATCAGGAGGCGCCTCTCAGCTGCCTGCTCTGTGTGGTGAAAGATCCTCTGTCGTTCCGCCGGACCCCATCCGCCACGGCCATTAAGCGGTCACATTCAGAACAGCGACACTTTTCACTCTGATCAGAGCGTGGCAGGATAAGCGCAAACTATCATGGAGTGAGCCTGATGTTACTGAAAGGTATGAACGATCCGCTGCTGAAAGCGTATCAGCATCCGAAGTCACGGATGATGATCAGCCGTTTCAGGGGACTGGCGGGCGATCGACGCATCAGTGACTGGCAGGCGTTCACTATTCTGGTGACAGGCTTTACCAACTACTGGTTTGTGCAGGCCGGTCACTACTCAATTAATGTCACCCTGACCAAAACCCGCCAGTTCGATTTTCTGCAGGACTTTCTGCATTTTACCGTGACGCTGGATGGCCTGATTGCAGATGAGCATTTTCGCAGCCCGGACTTTGTACTGCCCCATTACGACGTGCCCTACGAATTCTGCCGCTGGCGCAACAAACGCGGCTACGACGCCTTAACCACCTATGTCAGTAAACAGGGCGTGAAATCCCACAAGGGGATCTTTACCGTCTCGGAAGGCCTCTCCCCGGAGGAGCAGGTGATGAAATGGGAAGGGGTGGTAAACGTCTACGACAAAACCTTTTTCAGCGTGACGAACTTCAACACCACGCAGGAATTTCTGATCAAAGATATCAGCCGATCGATTCAGGAAGGTCTGCTGAAACACCTGAGTTTTTACCGCGACCTGTTTCACTACATCTTCCCCACACCCGCTGAGGCGCGATTACAGGCGCGGGATGACAGACGCTATCTGGCTAAAAAATAGCGCCCTGGTGCACCCCGCGTTGTGCCGCAAAGTCAGCCGTTTCTCTGCGGGTTTACCACTTCATCTCACCGGTGTTCACTTTCGCGCTGAGCTCCAGCGAACCCGGCTCGGCCAGTCCTGGCCAGGCGGCCGTCATGGCGCTAATCACCTCTGCTGAGGTTTTGTGCTGCGACAGCGCCTGCTCAAAGGACTTCAGGTAGTTGAGGGTAAAATCCACGGCCTGCGACCTGGCAGGGCGCGCACCCAGATAGTGACCCGGGATGACGTTCTGCGGATGCAGCGTCTGCATCTCTGTCAGGATATGACGCCACGCCGCACGGCTTTCAGGGGTCTGGGTGTCTGCTGTCCAGACATGAATGCCGGAAGAGAGGGCCGTCCCACCCAGAATGGTGCTGGCGGAGGGGATCCAGACGTAAGCGGCATACTGATCCGGATGACGCAGCTCCAGCACTTCACCGTCTACGCTAAACCTTGTCTCATGCGTCACCTCTGGCACGGTCAGCGCGTCAGGCGCGCCCTGTTTCATCTGCGGACCCCAGTACTTCAGCTTCGCCTCATGGGTCTCCTGAATATGTTTCACCACAGCGGGTGAGGCCACCACCTTCACATCCGGCCAGGCTTTAACAATCGGTTCCAGGCCAAAATAGAAGTCGGGATCGCCGGAGGTTATCACGATTTCTTTCAGTTTTTTGCCGCTCTGTTTAATCATCGCCACCAGCTTCTCACCATCCTGCGTGCTGAACTGCGCATCAAACAGAATGGCTTCGGTGGGGCCGGAGACCAGCGTAGATGAAACGGCAAACAGGCCCTTTTCCTGAGGATTATAAGTTTCAAGTTTCAGGGTCGTGGCGCTGGCAGAGGCCGAAGCCAGCATCATAATTAAAGCGTGAGCTGCAATTTTCATGTTTATCCTCAGAGGGTAATCGCCGCACAGGGCGGCGCAAATGATCATGTTTTGTGTCAGTGGCGCTATTTTACGCATTCTGACATCTGTTAGAATTCCCGAAATCAGAGATGCTGAGTTTCATAATCCGAACAGGTAAAACAGATGGACAGAGTGACTGCGGCGGCCGTTTTTAACCGGATCTGTGAGCTGGGAAGCCTGAGTGCGGCATCACGCGCACTGGGGATCTCCCGTCCCATGGTGAGCCGTTATCTGGAAGAGATGGAGAGCTGGGCCGGAACGCGTCTGCTGCATCGCTCGTCACGTCGTCTGACGATCACCCCCGCAGGCGAGGCGATTCTGGAAAAGACCCGCCAGCTGGCACGCCTTTCGGAGGAGATCCGTCAGGAGACCCCGCAGGGAATACCCGCCGGGACATTGCGCATCGCCTGTGCGCACTTCACGGCTGTCCACCTTGTTGGTCCGGTGATCCCCGCCTTTCTGGCGCGCTATCCGGCCCTGCGCATCGAGCTGGAGATCAATAATCAGCCTGTCAGCCTGATTGGTGAACGGATCGATCTCGCCATCCGCATTACTGATACGCCGGAGCCGGGCACTATCGCCCGCCGCCTGGGTGACTGCTGCTCTGTCCTCTGCGCCTCACCGGCCTATCTGCAGCAGCACGGGATGCCGCAAACGCCTGACGATCTGGCGCACCATAACTGCCTCTGTTACAGCCATTTCGCCGGACAGAGCTGGCACTTTACCTCCCCGCAGGGAGAGAAAATGGCGGTGGCGGTCAAAGGAAATTTCAGCGCCGGGATCTCCTCTCTGTTGTGTGATGCGGCCAGTGCAGACTGTGGGATTGCGATGGTGCCCGAGCAGGAGGCGCGTCACGCTCTGGAAAGCGGAAAACTGGTCACCTTACTGCCCGATTATGAGCCGGGACGCATTGGCATCTGGGGACTTTACCTGTCGCGGGAACATCAGCCTGCAGCACTGCGGCTGATACTCGATGAACTGCAGCGCAACCTTTTGAGTCATGCCTGAGCCAGCCTCACAACAGACAACAGGGAAGAAGAAATGAGTGACAATCAACCCCTTTACTGGAACCGTATGGTGCCAGAACTCACCGTAACCGATTTTGCCGCCTCACTGCATTTTTACACGACGGTACTGGAATTCAGCGTGAGAATACAGCGGCAGCAGCCAGACTTCGCCTACCTGTGCTATGGCGAGGCGCAACTGATGATTGAGCAGTTTCATCCTCAGGGCTGGAACACGGCAGAGCTTCACTGGCCGCTGGGACGGGGCATCAATTTTCAGATTGAAGTGGATGATATCCAGGTCGTGCTGACTCGGGTGCAAAAGCAGGGTATTCCGCTCTATCGCCCGCTGCGGGATACGGTGTATGACACCGGCGGGAAAACCGCCTGTCAGCGCGAGTTTCTTCTGCAGGATCCGGATGGTTATCTGCTGCGGTTCAGCCAGTATCTGGAATGAGCTGAAAACATTTTGGGTGAATTCTGCCGGGCAGCGCGGATATCTCTCACTCCGGAACGCCTGAGTGATATTTATTTTGAACAGGCAGTCAGAATAAAAATCAGCATGCCCATTTCTATCACTGCAGAAAGTGCCTCAGCTTATTTAACCTTTCCACTAATCCGTCTTTGCGTTTAACTCCTGTTCTTCTGTGTTGATGTTAATTATACCGTTAACGCAAAAAATTCTTTTTTTACTATCGATGTTAAAAAATCGAGGGCGATGAAAAATCCGGCTGGCGAAGATTTACATTTAATTCTCTTTTCAGTGCTTAATCTTTTGCGATCTGCGCCGATAACTCCTGACACACATTCAGGAGGATGCAGGATGAAATCATTTTTACTCGCTGGCTTTACCACGCTCTTAATGACAATCGCCGGGGCAGCAAGTGCTGGTTCGGATTCAGGCACGATTACCTTTCGCGGCATGGTGACGAATGATTCATGTGATATGAACACCGGAAAGAATCAGGTCGTGTTCAGTTGTTATGATTCTGGCAGGGGAAAGACTACGCTGACGACGGCTGATCTCAGAAATCTCCACGCCCTTGACAGGTTACCTGCAGAAGTGAAAATGCACTGGTTAAACGCCGAAAAAACCAGAGGGATTCTGTCCCTCACTTATCTTTAATTTTTTCTGCCATTCTGACGAAAATTGATTGCGCCCGGGGCGAAACAGGAATAAAAGTAACGTTACCAAACCCACAGCGAAAAAGTGGGTATCAGAGAAAACCTTATATCGCCAGACCCTTTTTGTCAGCACCAGGGAACCAGATGCAAAAAAAAGCCCACCTTATAAAAGGTGGGCTTTTTCACTGTTAATGCGCTTCAGTTAATTATGACGGGTCAGAGGAGCGCTGCACAAAATAGCGCGTGCTTTTCTGTTCTGCCTTTTTACGGCGCAGCAGCAGGCTGGTCGCAATAATAACCAGCGTTAAACCGCCCGTCGCCACTAATTCTGTCTGGTGTTTAGGATCAAACAGCATGATCACCAGCACCGTGACGATAAACAGAATCGTGACCCAGGTCAGACCGGGAAACAGCCACATGCGGTAAGTCAGGACTTCACCCGCCTGCTCGCGTTTTTTGCGCAGCACCAGATGGGATGCGGCAATCACCAGGTAGACCAGCAGCGCAATGGCACCCGAGGTGGCGAGTAGAAATTCGAAGACCGCGCTGGGCGCCAGGTAGTTAGCGATCACCGCCAGAAACGCCGCCGCAGTCGAGAGCAGCACCGCAACCCAGGGTGTGCCGCTGCGATTGGTGCGTGAGGCCGCCGCGGGCGCATCCTTGCGGCGTGACAGCGAGTAGAGCATGCGCGAGGAGGTGTAGAGCGCCGAATTCAGACAGCTGCACACCGCCATCAGCACCACCAGATCGACGATCAGCCGGGCATGAGGAATGCTCATCGCCTGCAGAGCGGTCTGCCAGGAACCCTGTTCAACCAGGCCTGGCGTATTCCACGGAACCAGCGCCACCACGAAGAAAATCGACAGCAGGTAGAACAGCGCGATACGCCAGATCACCGAGTTAGTCGCTTTCGTAATCTGCCGGCCGGGATTTTTCGACTCTGCGGCGGCGATAGTGACAATCTCGGTGCCCATAAAAGAGAACATCGTGGTCAGGATAGCCGCCACCACCGCGCCGAGGCCATTTGGCATGAAGCCGTTAGTGTCATAAAGATGCGACAGACCGCTGGTGTGACTGTCAGGCAGCAGGCCAAATACGGCGGCACCTGCGACGGCCAGGAACAGGATGATCGCCACGACCTTGATCAGGGCAAACCAGAATTCGAACTCACCGTAGTTTTTCACGCTCAGCAGGTTGGTAATGGTCAGTAAGAGTGTGATGGCGAAGGTGAACTGCCAGATGGCCACATCGGGGAACCAGGCGTGCAGGATCGTGCCTGCCGCATTGGCTTCCAGCGGGATCACCAGCACCCAAAACCACCAGTAGAGCCAGCCGATGGTAAACCCGGCCCAGCGTCCCAGCGCTTTCTCCGCATAAGTGGAGAACGATCCGGAATCGGGTGAGGCCACGGCCATCTCCGCCAGCATCCGCATGATCAGCACGACCAGCAACCCGGCGGCAGCATAGGAGATCAGCACGGCGGGGCCCGCTTCAGAAATAGCATGGCCGGAGCCAACAAACAGCCCGGCGCCAATTACGCCGGCAATCGAGAGCATGCGCACGTGGCGCGGTTTCAGGTTCTGAGCCAGCGAATCTTCATTCGCACTCTGAGTCATCGTCATGTCAACGTCTCCGGGGGACGCCCGGCCATGCTGGCCGGACGAACAGGAAAGGGGCTTGCGATTAACGAGCCAGTGAAATCATGCCGGGACGACAGGGTGTCCGGCAGGGGCAACACAGCGATCAATCACCGTGGAGAGAAGGGTCAGCGCCTGGCTGAACTGGGCATCCGGAATGGTAAGCGGGTAGAGGAAGCGGATAACGTTGCCTTTCGCGCCGCAGGTCAGCAGCAGCAGGCCCTGTTCCATCGCCATCTTCTGAACGGCCTGCGCGGTGCTGGCCTGATAGAACTCCATCGCCACCATCGAACCCAGCGCCCGCACTTCGGCGATATCAGGGTGTTTGCGCTGCTGCGCCTCCAGTTCAGCGACAAGCCGGCCACCGAGATCCACGGCGCGCTGACAGAGCTGCTCCTCCTCGATCACATCCAGTACCGCGTGAGCCGCCGCGATAGCCAACGGATTTCCGGCATAGGTACCGCCCAGGCCGCCAGGGGCAGGCGCGTCCATCACCTCAGCGCGACCGGCCACGGCGGAGAGGGGCATCCCGCCCGCCAGGCTTTTCGCCATGGTGATGATGTCGGCTTTCACCGGATAGTGTTCCATGGCAAACAGCCTGCCGGTGCGGGCAAATCCGCTCTGTACTTCATCCGCAATCAGCAGGATGCCGTGACGGTCAGCCAGTTCACGCAGCTGCACCATAAATTCTGCCGGTGCCGCATGGAATCCGCCTTCACCCTGCACCGGTTCCAGTACGATTGCCGCAACATCATGGGGCGCAATGTCCTGTGTGAAAATCTCATCCAGGCTGGTCAGTGCCGCCTCAACGCTGATCCCCTGCACCGCGCTGGGGTAGCGGGCGTGGAAAACGGAAGGGGGCATCGGGCCGAAATCGCGCTTGTAGGGGGCGACTTTGCCGGTCATGGCCATGGTCATAAAGGTGCGGCCATGAAACGCGTTGCCAAAGGTGATGATGCCGTGACGACGGGTATAGGCACGCGCCACTTTAACCGCGTTTTCTACCGCTTCGGCACCGGTGGTAAAGAAGGCGGTTTTCGCTGCACCGGCAACCGGCACCCGCTGATTGATGCGTTCAGCCAGTGCGATATAGCTTTCGTAAGGGGTGATCTGGAACGCCGTATGGGTAAACTTTGTTAACTGTTCAGCCACCGCCTGCTCGATGCGTGGATGGCGATGACCGGTGTTCAGCACGGCGATGCCGCCTGCGAAGTCGATCCAGCTGTTACCAGCCTGATCCCATAAGGTGGCGTTTTCTGCCCGGGCAACGTACCAGTCGCACAGCGTACCGATGCCCTTAGGCAGAGCCTGTGCTTTACGTTCCTGCATCAGGTTATTTTTTTCGCTCATTTGATCCACCTCATTGATATGCGTGTTTACAATTCCCGACAAACACGTTTATTTATGCCTGAGGCGTGGTGAGTTGCCAGAGCCAATTATCAGAGGAAGGATGGAGCCAATTGCGACTCTTGTACGCCGATCATCTATTAGCACGGTTACAGTTTATGAAAACCGGTTCCCTGCATCAGCGACTGCTCAACTGTATGCAGGCCGCGATCACGGAAGCGGTCTTTCCGCGCGGCAGTCGTTTGCCGCCCACCCGCGATCTGGCGCGTGAACTCGGCGTGTCGCGAAACACGGTCATGCATGTCTATGAAAGTCTGATGGCGCAGGGCTACGTGACCGCGCGCACCGGCAGCGGCACGTGGATTGCCGAGACGCTGCCGGAGAGTTCGCTGCAGAGTGATGCGATTGCCGACCTGGCCGCCGTGAAGGCGCAGCGACCGGCCACCCTGTCGAAGCGCGGTGCCACACTGCTGGGGCACGCCACCGCGTCCCCTTATCAGTGGGGAGCATTTGTGCCTGGCGCGCCCGACGTGACCGAATTTCCCCATAAGCTGTTCAGTCAGATTCAGGCGCGCCTGAACCGGGAGCCTGACGTCCATCGGCTGGTTTACAGCAGCGGCGGCGGCTGCCCCGATCTGCGTCATGCGCTGGTCGATTATCTGCGGGTGGCGCGTTCCGTGCAGGCCGATGCGGATCAGATTCTGATCACCGAGGGCGTTCATCAGGCGGTCGATCTGGTCACGCGGGTATTGTGCGACCCAGGCGATCGGGTCTGGATGGAAGAGCCGGGCTACTGGGGAACACGCAATCTGTTGCGGATGAATGGCCTGAAAATCCGGGCCATGCCGGTGGATGAGCAGGGCCTGGTGCCCGACAGCGGGCCGCCACCCAAAATGGTGTTTGTCACACCTTCCCATCAGTACCCGCTGGGGGTGCATCTGAGCCTGGCACGTCGTCAGGCGTTGCTCACACTGGCGCGCCGTCATCAGAGCTGGATTGTCGAAGATGACTACGACAGCGAATTTCGTTTCTCCGGACAGCCGCATCCCTCGCTGCAGGGGCTGGAAGCCGATGCGCCGGTGATTTACATGGGCACGTTCAGTAAAACGCTCTATCCCGCCCTGCGCATTGGCTATCTGGTGGTGCCAAAACCGCTGGCTCAGCCGATGCGCATCGCGGCAGCGGAACTCTATCGCGGCGGACATCTGCTGATTCAGCGGGCGCTGGCGGAGTTTATCCGGCTGGGTCATTACATGGAGCATATCCGGCGGATGCGGCTGCTTTATCGACAGCGGCGGCAGTTCCTCTGTCGGCTGATCGAGCGCTATCTGGGGCGTGCCTTCTTACCGGCTTTTAACCATGAAGCCGGTCTGCATCTGGTGATGCCGCTGCCGGCAGGCAGTGATGATGTCGCCATTGCCGCCGAGGCGCTGAAGCGCGGCGTCAAGGTGCGGCCACTATCGCAGTACTATATGCATCCTCAGGAGACGCGAGGTCTGCTGCTGGGGTATGCCTGCGTCAATGAACGGCAGTGTCAGGATGCTTTTGGCACCCTCAAAGCCTGTCTGGCGGCGGCCGGTATTGTGTTCAGTCCCCAGCGCTAACGCATTGACATTTAATCAGAGTCACCGAGAATACTCCTCTTTGCGTCCCGACCAGATAAAACTGGAGTTTATCATCGCACTGAATCTTATTCCTGCCGCAGCCAGCGTGGCGTTAAGGCGCGGGGCCGCACTGGCTGCGGCACTGTTGCTCGTCAGCTGCGCCTCTGAGCCGCCGCGGTCGCTGGTGACGCCTTTTCCACCGGTCACGAAACAGCCGTTACCGCCAGCCAGCCAGCCGGTGCAGCCTCAGGTCCGGCAACCGATGCGCGGCGTCTGGTTAGCTACCGTATCCCGTCTTGACTGGCCTCCCGTCGCATCGGTAAATGGTGCCAGCCCGGCAGAGCGCATCCGGATGCAGCAGCAGTCGCTTATCGACAAGCTGGATAAACTGAAAAGCCTGGGAATTAACACGGTTTTTTTCCAGGTGAAGCCCGATGCCACGGCGCTCTGGTCCTCTAAAATTCTGCCCTGGTCCGATATGCTGACCGGCAGAATCGGCGAAGATCCCGGTTACGATCCGCTGCAGTTTATGCTGGATGAGGCGCATAAACGCGGTATGAAAGTCCACGCGTGGTTCAACCCCTATCGGGTTTCGGTCAACATCAAACCCTCTACCGCCAGTGAGCTGAACCGCACGCTCTCTCTTCATCCGGCCAGCGTGTTTGTGCTGCACCGTGACTGGATTCGTACCGCGGGCGACCGCTACGTGCTCGATCCCGGCATCCCGGAAGCACGCGACTGGATCACCAGTATTGTGGCCGAGGTGGTGGCGCACTATCCGATCGACGGTGTGCAGTTCGATGACTATTTCTACGCGGAATCGGCAGGCTCCCTGCTCAACGACAGTCAGACCTTCAGCCGTTACGGGCAGGGCTTCGCCAGCAAAGCGGACTGGCGGCGTCACAATACGCAACAGCTTATTGAGCAGGTCTCCCGTACCATTAAACAGCTGAAGCCGGAGGTGGAATTTGGTGTCAGCCCGGCGGGTGTCTGGCGCAACCTGTCGCACGATCCGGCGGGTTCAGATACCCGAGGCGCAGCGGCCTACGATGAAGCCTATGCGGATACCCGTCGCTGGGTTCAGCAGGGTCTGCTGGATTATATCGCGCCACAACTCTACTGGCCGTTCTCCCGTCAGGCTGCCCGTTATGACGTACTGGCAAAGTGGTGGGCAGAGGTGGTGAAGCCGACCAGAACCCGGCTTTACATCGGTCTGGCGCTCTACAAGGTGGGCGAGCCTTCGCGGATTGAGCCTGACTGGACGCTGCAGGGCGGAGTGCCGGAACTGAGAAAGCAGCTCGACCTCAATGAGTCCTGGCCCCATATCGACGGCACCATTCTTTTCAGAGAGAACTATCTCAATCAGCCGCAGACTCAGCAGGCGGTGAGTTATCTGAAAAGTCGCTGGGGCGGCTGACATCGACACGGCAGCAAAGTTATGGCTTCTGCGCTCAACGCATACCCGACGAAACGAATGCCGGTGAAGCTGGCGTGAATCATGGCCGCGGTTGCTGCTTTCTCCCTGCGACAGGTGTAACGGTAACGGACTCTCCATTTCGTTACACCTGTTCCCAGGACGGCAGTAATGCAACAGCAGCAGATAACCGGATTGGAAATATTCCGAGGTGACAAAAATTCGCGGGGTGACTTAACTGTGTTATCTATAAATTTCAGAAGTTGATTGGAGAAATCATTCAGGAGCACTTATGATCTCGCGTAGTTATTCCACTCATCACGATATACGATATTGCCATCCGTATATTTCCATGTGATTGCCTCATAGCGTAATTCCAGCGTTTCGAGATGCGTACTGCTCACCCCGCCAGGGGCAAGGTAGGGTGCAACTGTCGTAAATTTGACATTTTCCAGAATGATATTGAAATATTCGGCTTCGACTCCGGATTCCAGAATGCGATACATTCGGATAGTGCCTTTCTTCATTGTCCGGCCTTCACAGACTGCTCTGTAGAGTAGCGGCGTTGTTTGATCAAACTCTTTGACTATCGTTACAGGGCTATGGACCCGCGTTCCCGTGAGCTTTCCCCAGCTGGGATCGACAGGTATGGTTACGCCGTGAGAGAACGATTTTAATTCGATGGAGCCCAACCGCAGTGGCATCTGACAGCTGCCTGTGACGGGAGAACCGTTTTCATCTTCAAGCCATAAATGGGCGGGTGTAGACATGTTATCTCCTTGTAAATAAAAGCATGCTAGTGCTTGTTTTTCATCTTCACAATTTCGTAAATCGATAAACCAACCATCACAGACACAAAGAATATAGGGATTAGCCAGATGGGACTATCCGGGAAAAATAAAGCCTGAACTAAGGCGAAAACGAGGGTTAATGCTGTCGGGCCATAATCCGAAAGTAATGATCTGAATATCCGTCTAAATAGTCGCTTAATAACATTTATCATTATTATCTGATCATCTTTGTGATAATTTCTGCAATTTTATTATCCGATGCCCACTGTACATTAAATGCTTCAGCCCGCTCGAATAATGGCTCTATCAAAAAATACATCATTTCAAGCTCTTGATTATATAATGCTGAATAGTAAACCGGATTAGAGATGTGAAGGCGATACGCACTTTCTGCTGCCTTTTGAACAAGGCCATATATGCCCATTGCCCCAACAACCTGCCGTGCTCTTTTTCCTGCAAGCAAACTCATTTCAAGGCTTAGATTCATACCTGTAGCAACAGATGATGCTGTTGCTAAAGCAAATCCAGCATTTGTCAGTGAGCTGGCGGCAATATGTATATTAACAGCCATTAACTTTTGTTTAATGTATTCAAGTTGCTCGGAGGTTCTATCCTTGAAAATCCCTTCAAAATATAACGTTAGCATTTGATGCGCAATATTCCTATGTTGCAATAGATAAATAACGGCATTTTTAAAGCGTACGTCTTCGGTCTTTTGCTGCTGGCAAACATCTTTATATTCATCGGTAAAGCAGGAGGTGTAATAGAGCAAGCGTCTGGCGCCAGCACCTGTCATCTCAATCTGATTTAATAATGCATCCTTAACGCCAGAGAGAGCGTGATCGAGTTGACTAGCTAAAATGTTATTTTGCTGTAAATATCTTATCACCTGATGGCTGTATGGCATTGCTCATTCCCTCGAACCATTCATCCCTGTTTTATGTCTCACATTATCTGGCCGTTCTTTTTATGTAAATATGGTTAACGCTTCAGTAATGCGCTTGATCAATATAACCTGAAAGATGTCCCGCAATTGTGTGATCGGTTTATTCACATAGCGCTTAAATGGGTTACCTTCGGTTCTTTTTGATGAATTGTCAGAATATGGAATGGGATTTCAGGAAAGAGTGGTTAACGCCGCAGGTATGATAAAGGCCTCTGCTACCTGTCTGCTTTTTAGCCGCGGTCAAACGGTGAAGCAGGAAAAAATTGCCTGAAGGGTAATGGCTCAATCCGGGCGGCGCGTTGCAGCAGATAGCATTGCATTGTCAGTTGCACACAGCGCTTAAAAGATGTCCGGTAACGGGACTGACTTTATAGCGCACCGGCGGTGAGTGATTAGGTGACTTTAACACCGGCGTTATAAACGTGTACACAGACGCAGACGTGTTTAAAAACGGTTACAAAAGGGTGCTCAAAAACCCTCGAATTACCAAGCGTGCGAATACGTTACTGTTATAGTTGCTTTTTAAATGGGAGGAACTATGAGCGATCTGATTGATATTTTCACAAGTCACAAAAGTGAACGCAGTTTCACTGAGCAACCCGTTGATGAGGCTGTACTGGATCGGATTATCAGTACCGCTTACCGTGCGCCAACATCGGTCAACTCGCAGCAGGTTTCTGTTGTCATCACGCGTGACGCAGGCCGTCGCGCGGAGATCGCCGCGATTGCGGGGGGTCAGCCGTGGATTGCTAAAGCACCGGTGTTCATCACCTTTGTACTTGATATGCATAAATCTGCCGTAGCGATGTCTGCGGTCGATCAGCAGCAAATCGCGCATCAGAGCATCGAAAGCATCGTCTCTGGCTCAACCGATATCGGGATTGCGCTGGGCTCTGTGATGGCTGCCGCGCGCGCAGAAGGATTAGGCATTGTGCCAATTGGCGGGATCCGTCGCGATCCACAGGCGATGATTTCATTGCTGGATCTGCCGCCGCTGACGTTCCCTGTGGCAGGTGTGGTCATTGGTCATGTTGATGAACCCGCTCATCAGAAACCCCGTCTGCCGCTGGCGACCTTCCGCCATGACGAGACCTATAAAACTCAGGGGCTGGAGCAGCAGATTGCCGCTTACAACGATGAGATGGTGCAGCACTGGAAAAACATCGGCCGCAACGATGGCGAAAGCTGGAGTGCAAGCGTCGGTGGTTATTACAAAAACATCTACTTCCCGGCTGTGCTGCCTGCACTGCTGAAGCAGGGTTTCGGCACCGATAATTAAGCCGCGCATTTAACGCGAAACACGTCAGGGCCACCCGTATCCAGATACGGGTGGCCTTTTTCATTTTGTTACTATAACGAAATGTGACTTTCCTCGTTGTAACACATAATTTCCTTTTTAACCGAAGCGCAATTGCCTTTAACACTTACCTTCCAGGGAAATAACATGTCACAGCGTTCTCTCTACGCGCTCTGTTTGATGAGCTTTTTTCTGGCCGATGTTCGCGATGGGCTGGGGCCATTTCTGGGCATCTTTCTGACGGAGCGACACTGGCGTCCCGACGAAATCGGTCTGGTCATGACCTGCGGCGGCATCGCCGGGTTACTGGCCACGCTGCCTGCCGGGATCGCGGCCGACGCCACCCGACACAAGAAAATGATTGTGCTGCTGGGTTGTCTGGTGATCACGGTCGCCACGCTGTTGCTCTGGTACAGCAATCAGACCTGGACCGCCATGGTCTCACAAATCGTGGCGGGAATAGCGGCGGCCTTTATCGGCCCGACCGTGGCGGGCATCACCCTGGGACTGACCGGCCAGCGCGGCTTTAACCATCAGATGGGTCGCAATGAGGCCTTTAACCACGGCGGGAATACCATCGCCGCACTGCTGGCGGGATTTTCAGCCTGGTACTGGGGAATGGGCGCGGTCTTTATTCTGATGACGGTGATGGCGCTCTTCGCTGCTGTTGCCACGATAGCGATTCGCGGCGATGAGATCGATAACGACGTTGCCCGCGGTTACGAACAGAATGAAGAGCGTGAACCCGCACCGCGCTTATCGATGTTGATACGCAAACCGGCCCTGCTGGTGGCCGGTGTGACGCTGCTGCTGTTTCATCTTGCCAATGCCGCGCTGCTGCCGATGCTGAGCATGCGCGTCGCCTCAGCAGGCGGGCAGGCGGCGGTCAGCCCTGGCCTCTTTGCTGCGGCAACGGTGGTGATCTCGCAGCTGGTGATGATTCCGGTGGCGCTATGGGTCTCAAAACGGGTCGAAACGCACGGCTACCGACTCTTTATTATGATCGCCCTGATGATCTTACCGCTGCGCGCGGTGATTGCGGCGGGCTTTGCCGCTCCCCTCTTTGTTATACCGGTTCAGGTACTGGATGGGGTGGCAGCCGGGATCCTGGGGGTGGCGGTGCCGGGTTATATTGTCTCTCTGCTGCGTGGCTCCGGCCATGTTAACGCCGGGCAAAGCGTGATTATGCTGATGCAGGGAGCGGGCGCTGCGTTGAGTCCGGCCATGACGGGCATGATCGCCGCGCGTTACTCCTACAGCACCGCTTTTGCTGTTCTGGGCGTGATCGCCCTGGCGGCGCTGATTTTATGGTGGCGCACCGGCAGCGCACCAGCCGCACGCCTCGCCTGACCGACACAAAAAAGGCTGCCCGTTGGGCAGCCTCTTCTGGCAATTCCGTTTGCGACCATCCGTTATTTATACAGTTCTGCGGTCATATGAACACGGTTGTTGGTGTTCGCTTCGGTGATTTTGTATTGCGCGCCCTGTTCCTGCGCCTGAGCAGCGATTTTTGACTCTGCGCCATCCAGTGTTGAGGAGGTCACAGACACGCTCTGCGCGAAGCTGCCAAATGAGATCAGTGAAAGGGTGGCGAGAGCGGCAATTGAAAGTGCTTTTACGTTTTTCATGGTCATATTCCTGTTTATCAATGAGGAGGATGTGTGCCTCCGATGGGAATAATAATAACCATAGTTACCATATCTATATTAACTATTAGTGCGGTAATCGTGATTATGCTAATTAGTTGTGCCGGGTTGTGCTCATCTCAGGCTGGTGAGAGAACCTTTCCAGAGAGTCTGACACGCCTATCCGGCAGAAAAACGAAAAGAATAGTGATGAACTATAATGGGTTGCGGATCACCGAATATTAAGCGGTAAATTTCAGTGATTCCTCAGAGTCCGTCACGACTGGCGGACAAAACAGAAGAAGGCGCGATTAACATCGGGTATGACGCGCCTGAACTCTTAACCTGCAACGCTTACAGGGAGCGGACATGAAGATTCTGATGGTTTTGACCTCACATGATGAGCTGGGTAATACCGGCAAGAAAACCGGTTTCTGGCTGGAAGAGTTTGCCGCACCTTACTATGCCTTTCTTGACGCGGGCGCAGACGTAACCCTGGCATCACCACAGGGAGGACAACCTCCGCTCGATCCTAAAAGTGATGAAGCTGACTCTCAGACCGCGGATACCCGCCGCTTCCATAGCGATTCGGCTGCGCAGGCGGTGCTGGCTTCTACCCATAAACTGGACAGCGTGAGCCCGAATGCCTTTGACGCTGTGTTCTATCCGGGCGGCCATGGCCCGCTATGGGATCTGGCAAATGACAAACACTCTATTGCACTGATTGAGCAGACCCTGCAGGCTGGCAAACCGGTAGCACTGGTCTGCCACGCACCAGGCGTATTGCGCGATGTGAAAAATCCGGATGGCACGCCTCTGGTTAAGGGGAAGAAAGTCACGGGATTCACTAACAGTGAAGAGGAGGGCGTTGGCCTGACCGACATCGTGCCATTCCTCGTGGAAGACGCGCTGAAACAGAATGGCGGTCTCTATTCACGGGGAGAGGACTGGCAGTCCTACACTGTCCAGGATGGTCTGCTCATTACCGGGCAGAATCCGGGCTCCTCTTCTGAGACCGCGAAGGTTCTGCTGGCGAGTCTGAAAAAATAGAGTCGGGTCTTTCACAGGGGCGTCTGTCGGCGCCCTTGTAATCGCCTTTTAATCCTCTCTGTCAAAATAGTTACCTGCCGAATTATTCAGGATCAATATATCGATTATTACTCCCTGAAAAATTTCCGGAACACTGAAGATATAAACATGGGTTAAATTCCAGTGTTGACATTATTTATATCAGAGGTAGATTAAGAATTATCAGCGGCATGAAAGTGCCCTGACACACCGGGAATTAACGGTGTTATCGGTGTCGATGGACTTATTCGCTTAAGCTGTCGGCGGTTCTGTTAAACATTGTTGTCATCAGCTCTTTTGAGTTAATCACAATCCTGTTAAATCGAGTCGTAGTAACGCACTGAGAGATAAGCAGTATTGCATCGCGATGATGTAAGGCCTCGTAGTTCTGAACGTGACTTTACGACGGTTACGGTTGCGGATTACACGTCGTAATGAATGTAAGGCAACGCATCAAAGAGTATATATCGCGATGGGGGTGTGCAGATTTATACGGGCCTGACCTGTCTTTGTCTCACGAAAGACTCTCAGGTGGTTGAGACCGTTAATAATAGTGACATTCTGTAACCGTGTTCATTATTATCCGCAGAATCTGTTCATAAATAGCTGTACCAAAGTTGTTCCTGTTAATTAAGTTAGTTAATGTTAAATGTTAAATCAGTAGTAACCTAAAAGCCCTGGCTGTCTTAGTCAGGGCTTTTATCTTTCTTTCAGGCATTTAATCGACTCTTGCTCAGTGACCCTTCTCTTTCAATGTGACCGATCCGGCTCTGTGACAGTCCGATGACAATTTCCGGCTATGGATGGCAATTCAGCCAGTCTGGTCCATAGTGAGTATTTGCCGGCTGGTTTATACATTTATCTGCGCCCGGTTCGGGTGCCTGTCCAGAGAGGGTAACATGTCTGCAGAATCTCCAGAGGATATTGCCAGCGATCTGTCTCAGTTCGTGGGTACGCACTTTGTCTATACCTATGATAATGGCTGGAAATATGAGTGGTACGCGCGTAACGAAACGACCTGTGACTACCGCATTCATCAGGGGCTGGTGGGCGGCCGCTGGGTGACCAACCAGAAGATGCACGCGGTTCAGTTTGCCCCGGGCATCTACAAAGTAGACTGGCATGAGCCGACCGGAACCTGCGTCAGCCTGCTGTTCGATCTTAATCGCACTCTGCTGCACGGGACCATCTTCTTCCCGCAGTGGATCGCCGGAGAAGGTCAGCATCCTGAAAAAACTATCTGCTATCAGAATGACTTCATTGAGGATATGCATCGCTTCCGCGACGAAGGTCCCGCTTACCCCTACGTGATTATTCCTGAGTTCGCTAAGGTCACCTACATGAAAAATGAGGGGCCGGATAATGATGAAGTGATCAATCTGGCACCCGGCCAGATGCCTGCTGACTATTTTGATGACAAGTAAGTGACCGGGCTACCCGCCCTGAGAGGCGGGTAGCCGGTTGGGATAAGAACCTTTATCCCGCGGCGTGAATGTCCGCCTAAGGAGGCGTCACGGCCGACTGTCGGGCCAGCGTGCGGGCCAGAATAGATGAATAGAGCGGTTTGCCCCCCAGGAATTGCGCCAGCAGCGTCGCGCCCAGACAGGTAATAATCATCGGTAAGATCAACTGATAGTTGTCGGTCATCTCCAGCACCAGCACGATGCCGGTGAGAGGTGCTCTGACCGAGGCCGCAAACAGTGCACCCATCCCTGCGATAGCGAACGTACCGGGCTCCAGCTGATAGAACGGAAAGAGATCGGTCATCACCACACCAAAAGCGGTACCCAGCAGGGTTCCCAGCGCCAGCATCGGCGCAAAAATACCGCCCGGCGCACCTGAACTGAAACAGAGCAGGGTGGTAATCAGCCTGACCAGAAAGATCAGCAGCAGCAGCGCGAAGGGGAAGACGCCATGCACAGCCTGGGGGATCAGTTCTGAACCGCCACCCGCTCCTGGGGCGAACAGCAGCGCAAGAATGCCACAGCCGCCCCCTAACAAGCCCCCCGTCAGTACAACCCGTGCGGTTTTACCGGCGTAGAAGCGGGCAAACATATCCTGCGTCAGAAAAATCAGGCGATTAAACAGTACACCAACCATCCCGATAATCATGCCCAGCACCAGGTAAAGCCACAGCGTCTGCACCGGCGCATCCGCCAGTTTGCCTACGGAGATGACCGCCTGTTCGCCGTTAAAGCAGCGAAAGACGATGCTGGCCATAATTACGCCGGTAAATACGGCTTTAATGGATATCAGGTTATAGCGGAATTGCGGACGCATCTCTTCAATAATGAACAGAATGCCCGCCAGCGGCGCGTTAAACGCCGCTGCCAGACCGGCCGCCGCACCGGTTGCCAGCAGCGTATGCCGCGCCTCGTTGCTGCGCATCCCGAGAATATCAATCACCATCCGGCCGATATTGCCGCCCAGCTGCACCGTCGGGCCTTCCCGGCCCAGTACCATTCCGGCACCCAGCGTGCCCATACCACCAAAAAATTTCACCGGAATCACCCGCCACCAGCGCACCGGCCTCAGCTCTTCCAGCGCCCCTTCAATTTCCGGAATACCGGAGCCACCGGCTTCGGGGGCGAAGCGTCTGACCAGAAAATAGCCGATCATCGCCAGTAACGCCGAGATGGCAAAGGCGGCCACATAGAGTGTCCAGCCCTGAAAGTGGGCAGGTATCAGTGTGTCGGCGCGCCATTGCTGAATAGCCTCAACGGCGCGGGCAAAGGCTACCCCGGCCAGGCCAACCAGCGAACCGACCAGCGCAGCGCAAAACAGCATCGCCAGCGGCGTCTTATCGCGGTGGAGCAGGGCGCGGAACATCCGGCTGCGTGCCGCGATGGAGCGGGGAACATAAACCGGTTGCGGTATTTCTTCATTCATTGAGAGGGATTCTTGTTCAACCAGACCAGCGCTCCAGTGTACTGAGAGATAAGGTGAAAACAAACGTCAGGATCAATTTCAGCTGAGGAAAGCGGCTATTTCACCTGCGGTGGACAAACCACTTGCGCCATGCGTTCGCGGTAGGCTGGCGTATCCTGATTTTTCAGTGTCTGAGCCACGCACTATCGACCGACTGTGGCGTTGTCGCCACGGTTGACGCAATAATCATAGCAATACTGGCGTGACAGGGAGCCGACATGCAGCCACATTCTACTGAAATCCTCACCGCTGACTGTTGTATTGTCGGGGGCGGCCCGGCTGGCCTGATGCTGGGCTATCTGCTCGTCCGGGCAGGCGTGCGCGTGGTAGTCATCGAAAAGCACGCCGATTTTCTGCACGATTTTCGCGGTGACACCATTCACCCCTCTACGCTGGAAACGATGCACCAGCTCGGCCTGCTGGAGGCATTTCTCAGGCTGCCGCATCAGCGGGTCGAAAAGCTGGAGGCGGAGATTGCCGGCCAGAAAGTCACCATGGCCGACTTTTCCCGCCTGCCGGTTCAGTGCCGCTTTATCGCTTTTATGCCGCAGTGGGATTTCCTGAATTTTATTGCCGATCACAGCGCCCGATATCCGGGCTACACTCTCCTGCGGTCAACCGCCTTTGCGTCGCTTAATGAGGAAAATGGCACGGTCAGTGGCGTCACGGCACTGCGCGGAAATCAGCGCATTCATGTCCGCTGCAAAGTGGTGGTGGGTGCGGATGGCCGACATTCTCAGGTACGCGCAGCGGCAGGGTTGACCAGTCAGGCTTTTGGCGCGGCACGGGATGTCATCTGGTTCCGTCTCAGCAGGCAGCCGCACGATCCTGATATGGGCGTGGGGCACACGGGACCGCGACGAAACTTTATCGTTATCGATCGCGGTGACTACTGGCAGTGCGGGCTGACTATCCCCAAGGGGGAGTTTGACGCGAAACAGGCCGCCGGACTTGATGCGTTTAAAGCGGAGATTGCGGCCCTGTCACCTTTTGAACCCGCGCGAATGGCGGAAATCGAGGACTGGACGGCGTTTAAGCTGCTCTCTATCCGCATTGACCGGCTCGATAAGTGGGCGAAGCCTGGCGTGCTCTGCATTGGCGATGCGGCGCATGCAATGTCGCCCATAGGCGGGGTGGGTGTGAATCTGGCGATTCAGGATGCGGTGGCGACGGCGAATATTCTGACTGCGCCGCTTAAAGCCGGTGAGCTGCAGCTACGCGACCTGGAAAAAGTGCAGAAGCGCCGTCAGTTTCCTACCGTTGCCACGCAGTTTTTGCAGATCAAAATGAGCCGCAAAAAGAGCAAAAAGAAAACCGGTGGGAGCAGTCGCATCCCCGGGATGATCGGTCGGCTGCCCTTTCTGAAGTTTATGGCCGGTCGCCTCATCGGACTCGGGTTCCGGCCGGAATCGCCGCAGGTTGCACGTGGTAAGGACAATAAATGATTTCGACAGCGTTCAGATATCGTGCGACACTGTTTCGCTGTGGAATTACTGTCAGATTGAGCCGCTATTTATCTGATAATTGGGCGCTAATTGAGCATTAAGCAGCGAGATTATTTCGAATTTTGCGCCTGCATAGGAGAGGTTTCGTGCATAACGAGCAAAATGGCAGTGACGTAAAACGACTGAGTGCTATTAAGGCACTGCTGTCACCGGATGAAACCCGGGATGAGGTGCTGGAGAGATTTGTGAATCTTGCCAGTGAGGTCCTGGGTATCTCAGGCAGCTTCATTTCGATTATTGACGACCATAATCAGTATATTAAAGCCTCTCGCAACTTCGATCTTCAGCAATCGACCCGGGATGAGTCACTTTGCCGCCATGTGATTGATGGCGAAGGCCACCTGGTGGTGGTGGATACCCTGCTGGATGAGCGCTTCGTCACCCACCCGTTTGTAGAGGGCGATCCGCATATCCGTTTCTACGCCGGTGTCTCGCTGCAGAATCTTGAAGGTTCGGTACTGGGAACGCTCTGCGTCACGGATACCGAGCCTCACCCCTTCACCGACGAGAAACTGACGGTTCTGCGCTCACTGGCAACACTGGTTACCTCGTTTCTGGATGCCTGGAACAATGCGGGCTTTGCCGATGTCATCACGCATCTGCCGAATCGTCCCCGCCTGCTGCGCGATATTCAGCAGCTGACCCTGACCGCACCCCATAGCCGCTTTCGTCTGATCCTGATCGACTGCATCGACATTATTCGCGCGTATGAGCTTTCACGTGCCGTCGGGATCGCCCCGATGGAGAAACTGCTGAAGCAGATGGCGGAAGATGTTGCTCACCGGCTCAATCTGGCAGAAAACGAAACGCTCTACAGCTTTGCACCGGGCCGCTTTGCCATTATTCAGCCCTGGTCTGGTCGCTACACTGCGCAGAATATGGTTGACCTGTTCAAAGGCCTGAAGGCCGATCTGGCCGAGAATATTACGCTCGATCTGGATGTCCACACCGGCGAAACCGAGTTTGTGCCGTCGCAGATGGATGCCAATGAAACGGTGCGTCAGGCGGTAAGCGCGCTGCACGAAGCGGTTGATGAGAACATCACCGCGATGGTGTTTGATGAGAGTTACGATACACGTCGCACCGATGACTTTATGATCATGAACGATCTGGCGCAGGCGCTGCATAAAGATGAAGAGCTTTATCTGGCCTGGCAGCCCAAAGTCTGCCTGAGAACCGGCAAAACTGTCGGGCTGGAGGCACTCATCCGCTGGAATCATCCTGAGCGGGGTGAACTTTTCCCTTCAGAATTTATTCCATTAGCGGGTAAAACGAATCTGATTTCCGATCTCACCAACTGGGTCATCGATCACACGATAGAGCAACTGGCGCGCTGGAATCGCGAATACGATCTGATTCCGGTCTCCATCAACGTCAGTGAACGTGATTTCTCAAAAGCAGATTTTGCCGACAACCTGCTGGCGAAACTGACGGCCGCGCAGCTCCCCGCCTCAATTATGGGTATCGAATGTCTGGAGAATGAACTGATCACCAAAAGCGATGTGGGGATCAAGGGGCTGGAGGCACTGAAATCGCACGGCTTTGTCATTTCACTGGATGATTTCGGCGTAGGCTACAGCAACATCAGCTACCTGCAGGATATCCCGCTGGATGTGATCAAAATTGATCGCTCCCTGGTCTCGCGCATGGGTGAGGATGAGGCGTCTAAAATCATCGTCAGGTGCATTATTCAGATGCTGAAAGAGCTGAACTACACCGTTCTGGCGGAAGGGGTCGAGACCGAGTCGACGCTGGCACTGCTGAAAAGTTACGGCTGTGACGAAATTCAGGGTTACTTCTTCTCAAAACCGCTGCCCGCCAGTGACATCGAACACTGGCTCTATCAGAAGGTCCGCTAGGAAATCGGCCCGCAGCGCACGCTGCGGGCCGGTCTCTTATTCGCTGTCAGTGGCGTAGCGATCAACCGGGGTCATGCGTTTAATCAGCTGGTTATCGAAGAGAAATTGTTCATAAGCCTGATAGCGTGCGCGATCCAGTTTTGCCGGATCGGCGGCGAACAGCGGCAGCGTCGCCATCCATGACTGGTGATTCAACGGCGTATTCAGTTCCGGATGGGCGCGGGCAAACCGTTGCCAGCTCGCTTCAGGCTGGGCCTGTAACGTCGCATTTCCCTTCTTCAGTGCCCGCAGAAATTTTCTGATCTTTTCTGAATGCGCCTCATCCCGATGGGCCACGATGATCAGCTCGTCATAAGCCGGAACGCCGTAATCTTCAACGTTAAACACCACCGGATCTTTCCCCTTATCTTTCATATCCAGCGCTTCGATGTTGCGATAGCCACCGATCACCGCATCCACTTTTCCGGTCAGCAGGGCGCTGGTGAGCTGAAAGTTGACGTTAATCAGCGTCACCTGATCGGCCTTTACTCCCTCATGGCTCAGCATGGTCGCCAGCGTCGCCTGCTCAATACCGCTGACGGAATAGCCGATGCGTTTGCCTTTTAACGCCCCCGGACTCTTCATCGATCTGTCGAGTGTGATCAGCGTATTCAGCGGCGTATTGATCAGGGTGCCGACCCGCATCAGGGGCAGGTCCTGGTCGGCAAAGAAATGCAGCTGAGGCTGGTAAGTGATGGCTAAGTCTGCCTGCTTTGCGGCCACCAGGCGCGGCGGCAGCGCCGGATCGGAAGGGGGAATGATGCTGACCTCCAGTCCCTCTGCGGCAAAGGCGCCGGTCTGTTGTGCCACCATGATCGGCGCGTGATCGGGATTGATATACCAGTCGAGCACCAGCGTCAGTTTTTCCATTGCCTGAAGGGGAGTGGCGAAGGCGGCACCCAGCAGCAGGGTAAAGAGCGGTATTTTCGTCATACTTTTTTCTCGTCAGTTAAGGTCATTAATCCGTTTCGGGGGCCCAGCTAATCAGGCGACGGAGCAGGAAATCGATGAACAGCCACAGCAGCAGCGTCATCAGCACCAGAATGAACAGTGCGGCAAAGCAGAGATCACTCTGCATCCGGGCATTGGCATTCAGCATGACGTAGCCCAGTCCTTCCGCTGAACCGACCCACTCTCCGATAATGGCGCCAATCGGGGCCACCGCGGCCGCCATCCGTAAACCGGCCCCCAGCGCGGGCAGTGCCGCCAGCAGCCTGACATGACGCAGCTGAGCCGCGCGTGAGGCGCCCAGCGTGCGGGCCAGATCGAGATAGCCGGGCGGGACGCGACGCAGGCCATCAAAAAAGGCGGAGGTCACCGGGAAAAAGATGACCAGCACCGCCATTGCGACTTTGGCGCTCATCCCGAAGCCGAACCAGAGCACCAGCAGGGGCGCCAGCGCAAACACCGGGATCGCCTGGCTGGTGATCACCAGCGGCATCATCCAGCGCTGCAACCGCGGCGAAAAGGACATCCCCAGCGCCAGCAGGGCGCCCAGCAGCACGCCCAGCGCCATGCCGCTGAGGATCTCCGTCAGGGTGATGAGGCTGTGCTGGCTGAGATAGCGGGCGTTCTGCCAGAGCGCGGTGGCGACCGCCGGGGGTGAGGGCAGCAAAAAAGCGGGGACGGAAAGGGAAATGAGCCACCACAATCCGATGAGGCCTGTAAAAAGCGTCACACCCCGGCGTAGTCCGCCAGATCGTTGTCCTGACGTCATCCGGCTAACCTGCTCAGCTGATTCAGCAGGGCAGCCTGACTCCGGATGACGCTGACATCCTCTGCCGCCCGTGGAGGCTGCCCCTGGAGGGAGGGAGAGGCTTCGATACCCGTGGGGCCGATCACCAGCAGATGATGACTCAGCCGACAGGCTTCTGCGGCATCATGCGTTATCAGCAACACGGTGTGCCCGGCCAGCACTTCCGCGGCCAGCGTCTGAATCTGACTGCGGGTCAGGGCATCCAGCGCAGAGAAGGGCTCATCCATCAGCACCACGGGCTGGCGGGTGTAGAGGGTGCGAGCCAGTGCGGCGCGCTGACGCATCCCGCCGGAGAGCGTCGCGGGCCGAGCGGTGGCATAACGACTCAGACCGACACGCGCCAGCAGGTGCTGCGCCCGCTCACGATCGGGCTTCTCCCCGTTCAGGCGGCTGGCCAGACAAACGTTCTGCTCCACTGTCAGCCACGGATAGAGCAAGTCCTGTTGTCCCATCCAGGCGATGCGTCCGGTCAGCGGCAGGCCATCACTGCCGCTGACCTGGCCGGAGGAAGGCGGTAACAGACCGGCAATCACCCGCATCAGACTGCTTTTACCCACGCCGCTCGCCCCCAGCAACGCTGTAAACTGGCCACCCGCGATCTCCAGAGTGAGCTGGCTGAAGAGCTGCTGCTGACCCAACCTGAGTGACAGCTGACGGATTGCGATACCGGGCGGCGCCGAACAGGCTGACGCAATCATGGGCGGACCTGCAGACTGGCCGCATGATTCAGTCCCATCTGCCAGAACGCGGATTCCAGCCGTGTGGCAGTAGTAAAAATCTGCGCCAGTGAGGCAAAACGCTGCTCAGCCGCACGCTCGCCCGCCAGGGTTTCAAACAGCGAAAGGGCGTTGCGAACGCCGTTCAGATAGGACTCATCGCCGTAGTTTTCTATCCACGCCGCATAAGGATTACCGCTGAAGCGGGTTGCAGGATCCTGTAGCAGGGTCAGACCCGTTTCAGCGTACCCGGCGACACAGGGCATCAGCGCGGTCAGCAACTCCAGCGCATCGCCGCTGTGACCCACATCCAGCACATAGCGGGTGTAGTTGAGCGTTTCCACCGCCTCCGGTTCGCTCGCCATTGCCGCTTCGCTGATGCCCCACTGCTGGCAGTAGTCCAGATGCAGCGGCAGTTCGCTGACGATGGCGTTGAGCGACGCCGTCGCGCTGCGCAGGGCATCCGGCGCGGAGAGCTTGCTTATCAGCAGGCCCCAGGCGCGGGCGAAGTGCAGCAGAAACAGATAATCCTGGGTGAGATAATGGCGAAACGCGGCGGGGGGCAGCGTACCCTGACCGAGCTGTTGTACAAAGTCATGTGCCACATAGGCGTGCCAGTGAGGGCCAGCCTGCTGACGCAGACGACCGTAAAAGCCGGTTTCGAAAAGCGGATGTGTCATCAGATCTCCTGTCACAATGGAGATCCGGGCATACGGGCTGGAACAGGGAGTGATGCAGGAGATGACGCAGAAATATCTGCCGACCCGTCCCTTCGCTGGCATGACCCAGATCAGGTTCAAAGGGTTCGGCTTACGCCATCTCAGCCCATAACAGGACACCCCTCGGAGACATCGGTTATACGATAATTACCGGCAGAGTACAACGGCAGGTTGAGTGCATACCTGCGGCGTCGCTGACAGGCGTATCACCGCAGACACAACACTCAATAAGTGACGTTGTCACTCAAGATCGGCTCCGTTGCTGGCAATGACCTTCTTATACCACCAGAATGACTTCTTACGCGTGCGGGCCAGCGTACCACGCCCGAGATCGTCGCGGTCAACATAGACAAAACCGTAGCGTTTACTCATCTCACCGGTTGAGGCCGCCACCAGATCGATGCAGCCCCAGCTGGTGTAGCCCATGACCGGCACGCCATCTTCAATCGCGTCACCCATCGCGCGGATGTGTTCACGCAGATAGCTGATGCGGTAGTCGTCATGGATTTCGCCACTGGCATCGGGTTCATCGCGTGCGCCCAGACCATTTTCGACCAGGAAAAGCGGCTTCTGATAGCGGTCATACATCATGTTCATGGTGATCCGTAATCCGAGTGGATCGATGCCCCAGCCCCATTCACTGCGCGGCACATGGGGATTCGTCAGAGACTTCACCACATTGGCGGCGCTGCTGTTCTGCTCGTTCATCTCCGCCGAGGCGCAGCGTGAGGCGTAGTAGCTGAACGAAACAAAATCGACGCTGTTTTTCAGAATCTCCGCGTCACCTTCTTCGATATTCAGCGTTACGCCTTTCTCCCGAAACAACCGGGCCGCGTAGGCGGGATAGGCGCCGCGTGCCTGCACATCGATAAAGAAGAGGTTTTCACGATCTTTCTCCAGCGCGGCCCAGACATCCTCCGGTTTACTCGACCAGGGGTAGAAGTTGCCGCCCGCCAGCATGCAGCCAACCTGGTTAGCCGGATTGACCTCATGCGCAATGCGGGTCACCTGCGCGCTGGCGACCAGTTCATGATGCGCCGCCTGATATTTCACCTGCTCCGGATTTTCGTCGGGTTCAAACACCAGTCCGGCACCGGAGAAGGGGCTGTGGAGCAGGATATTAATCTCGTTGAAGGTCAGCCAGTACTTCACCAGACCATCAAACGCCTCGAAACAGCTACGGGCATAGCGGGCAAAAAAGTCGATCATTTTACGGTTACGCCACGAGCCATACTCCGTCACCAGATGCATCGGCACATCGAAATGGCAGAGGGTGACCAGCGGTTCGATCTGATGTTTCCGGCACTCTTCAAATACCGAACGGTAAAAAGCAATGCCTTCCGGGCAAGGTGTCAGCTCGTCGCCGTTGGGATAGAGACGGCTCCAGGCAATCGAGGTGCGGAACACGCTGAACCCCATCTCCGCCATCAGCGCGATGTCCTCCCGGTAGCGATGATAAAAATCGATCGCATTATGGCTGGGGTAGAACTCGTCGTCGCGAAGCGCAAACCGTTTTTCAAGACCGAGTTTGACCGGCATCCGGTGCGGGCCATGCGGGATCATATCGACGGTGGTTAACCCTTTTCCGCCTTCGCGAAAACCGCCTTCGCTCTGGTTGGCGGCCAGTGCACCGCCCCATAAAAACCCTTGCGGAAACCTTGATTCAGACATGCATTCCTCTTTTCCGGGTCGGTAAGACCCTTTCCTTTAGTGGCTGTTAATGGCGTTGACGCGTTCGGGTACGGCTGCCGGTTGTGCCGTGGTGGTGGCGTCGGTTTCAGGGATATCTTCAAAGCCTAACAGCAGCGTCAGCACAAACGACAGCACCACAGACAACACCATCACCGCGCCGACCCAGACAATACTCATCGGGTTGGTGGGATCAAAAAACTGCACGCTGGTAAACAGGCCAGGCGACGCCATCGAGTGGCTGGCCAGACCGCCAATGCCTGCTACCGCGCCGCAGATAAAACCGCTGATCAGACAGGCGACCAGCGGGCGTTTCAGCCGGACGGCCACACCATACAGCGCAGGTTCTGAAATGCCGGCAACGATAGCGGAGGCCGCCGCCGCGAGCGCGGTCTGACGCAGTTCCCGGTTTTTGGTGCGGAAGGCTACCGCCAGAGACGATCCCCCCAGAGACAGGTTGGCGCCAATCTCGGAGGGCATCACCATGCCCTCTTTGCCGGTTTCAGCAATGGTCTGAATGATGGTCGGGGTAAACACCCGGTGCATACCGGTCATCACCAGCAGGGGCCAGATCGCGCCCATAATCGCAACCGAGAGCCAGCCGAGATAGCCATGGACGGTGTAGACCAGCGCAGAGATGCCGCTGCCGATCCAGATGCCAATCGGACCAATCAGCACGATCGCGATGGGTGCGGCAATCAGCACAATCAGCATCGGTTTCAGGAAGTTTTTGGTGACGGCCGGGGTAATGCGGTCCACGCCGCGCTCAATGTGTGACAGGATCCAGGTCATCACCAGCGCCGGAATCACCGTGTAGGTATATTTCACCGCCGTGACCGGAATGAAGGCAAATTCCACGGCCTGACCCTGCGCCGCTTTCGCCATCAGATCGATAAAGTTAGGGTGCACCAGCACGCCAGCAATGGCGATCGCCAGCGACATATTGGTTTTAAACTTCAGCGCGGCAGAGGCGGCTACCATCACCGGCAGGAAGAAAAAGGCCCCGTCGCCAATCACGTTGAGAATCACCAGCGTGGAGGAGCCTTTTTCAAACACACCGGCCATATCCAGTATCATCGCCAGCAGCTTAACCATCGACCCGCCGATAATGGCCGGGATCAGCGGTGACATCGTGCCGACCAGCGCATCCAGAATGCCTGCGCCGATGCTTTTCAGCGTGATTTTGCGTTTCACCGGCGTGGATGAGTCGGCGGCAGGGGATCCCATCGCCTGCAGCGCCTGAAAGGCCTGAGAGACGTTATTTCCAATGATCACCTGACACTGGGTGTCGTTGTGAACCACGCCCATCACGCCATCGATCGCTTTCAGCCGGGGATAGTCCACCTGGGTTTCATCTTTCACCACAAACCGCAGTCGGGTCATGCAGTGCGTTACGGCTTCGATATTGTTGAGGCCGCCTAGCGCATCGACGATGGCGCGTGACACCTCGGCATAGTTTCTGGGCATGATCGCTCTTCTCTGTAGGGTAAATCGGTCAATGTTGTTATGTTTTTGCGCCTGCATGCAGGCAGATAGGAAACCGGTTTCACAAAATCATGAAGGGCTTTTATGAGCGGGACAAGCCTAAAAATCAGCCAGATTTTCGTTTTGTGACCGGCGTCACCTGCCATTGGCGCAAAGGCCGGCTGAGCGCGAGGGTAAATATTTCCAATATTGAGAGGCTTAGGTAGACTGCAGAACGACGCAGTAAAGGAGCATCAGCATGGCAACGATTCAGGAAGTGGCGAACAGGGCGGGCGTCTCAAAAGCGACAGTGTCACGCGTGCTCTCCGGCAACGGGTATGTCGGTCAGGAAAAGCGTCAGAGAGTTCTTGATGCGATTGCCGAAACCGGCTACCGGCCTAATCTGCTGGCGCGCAATCTGGCAACGAAAAGCTCTCAGACTATCGGGCTGGTGATCACCAACACCCTCTACAGCGGAAGCTACTTCACGGAACTGATGGCGCACTCGGCGCGCATACTGGAGCAGCAGGGCCGCCAGCTGATTCTGGCCGATGGCAAACATACGGCGGAGCAGGAGCAGGCGGCGATTCAGTTTCTGCTCGATCTGCGCTGCGACGGCATCATCATCTATCCGCGCTTTCTGTCCATCGATGCGCTGGATGCCATTATCTCCCGTCACAAACAGCCGATCTTAGTCATCAACCGGCGGCTGCGTGTCAATCAAAGCTACTGCATCTACAGCGATCAGCACGCCGGCAGCGTCACGGCGGTGAGTCATCTGCTGAATCAGGGGCATCGCGACATCGCCTTTATTACCGGATCGCTCGATTCCCCGACCGGGGTGGAACGCCTCTCCGGTTATCGTGCCGCGCTGGCGGCACAGGGTATCGACGCCGATCCGGCGCGTATTGTGTCAGGCCGCTGGACGGCTCAGAGCGGGATGGAGGCCGTGGATACGCTGCTGGCACGCGGGGTATCCTTCTCCGCGCTGGTGGCGAGTAATGATGAGATGGCGATCGGGGCGATCAAACGGCTTACAGCGTGCCGGATAGCGGTGCCGGATCAGGTTTCAGTGATCGGTTTCGATGATATCCCGCTGGCACTTTACATCACGCCGTCATTATCCAGCATGAAACTGCCGGTGACGGAGATGATCAATGAAACGATTCATCGCCTGCTGACCATGCTGGATGGCGGTGACTGGTCTGCCCATCCCCCCTTTACCGCCAGCCTGATGCTACGCGATTCGGTCACGCAGGGACCGGGCGCGGTTTAACCCGTGGCGACCGTTATCACGTTAACTGCGCGCGCCTTAAGCTGCTCTGCCGTGACGGCATCCAGCGTTTCATCGGTAATCACATGCCCGACCTGATAACCGGATGAGAGCGGATAGGGATGGATCTGGCCAAATTTAGAGGCATCGGTCAGGGCGTAGTTTTCCGCCCCTTTTGCCAGAACGGCATCCACCACATCACAGCGCAGCATGTTGCGACCGGTAAAGCCGGTTTCCGGATGCCAGCCATCCACGCCGACAAATGCCCGGTGAAAGTGAACCTGCTGAATGGAGTAGCGGGTCAGCGGGCCGACAACCGACTCACTGCTTTTCTGCAGCATCCCACCCAGCACAATCACTTCGCAGGCCGCCTCACGCAGAAGCTGGGCAATGTAGTGGCTGACGGTAATCAGGGTCAGATCGGCACGGTCAGCCAGCGCGCGCGCCAGCAGGGCGTTGGTGCTGCCGCCTTCAATAAATACCGACTCCCCCGGCTCAACCAGGCGGGCGGCGTGAAGCGCCAGCGCCTGCTTGATGGGATAGCGGGTGTTCAGGCGGGTACCGACATTATCGCTGTCCAGCGCCAGCGCAGAGCCGTGAACCCGCCGCAGCAGACGGTCACGCTCCAGCAGCGTGAGATCCTGACGCACGGTAACTTCAGAAACCCCGGTGAGCTGTGCCAGTTCACTGACCGTCACGCTGCCCCGGCTATTAACCAGTTGAATAATCTGATGATGTCGCGGATTCATAATGGGATGTCGCAGAAAAACAGGAGTGGCAGTGTATCAGGGTTTTCCCCGCGCCGTTGCAGCGCGGGGGCAGATCAGGCTAAATCCAGCGAGCGACGTCCGTTAAGATTGAGATCTTCCGGCCTGAAACGTTGATCCCACGACGCTTCATAATGCTCCGGAGGAAAATCGCCTGGCGAATGGCCCTGAGCCAGCGCCTGTGCGACATGGCGGGCATAGAGGCGGTTTTTTTCACACAGCGGGGCGGCCGGAATGTACATCACATTGCTCCAGCCCTGCTGATCCCTGACCGGCGCCACGGCGTGAATCACATCACAGTGCCACCACACCGAATCCCCTGCCTCTAAGGCCGGTATCGGACAGAGTCCGGCCATCAGGTGCGGATGCCACTGCTCGTTAACCGGTAAGACCCGGCCTGGAGCGACGCCGCAGAGCTCATCCTCCGGCACATCCGAAAGCAGTGGACGCAGCAGCACATAAGCCATCGCCTGCGGCACCGGCACGACGTGCAGCAGGCCCTGACCGGGGATCATATCAGAGAGGGCAGTCCAGCCCTGAAAGGTGCGGAACACAGAACATTTGGTGGTGCCAGGCAGATCATACTCATCCACTTCAGTGCGGTGTGCCGCGTCCCAGGGGTCATAAGCATCAAAGTCACCGTGAAACAGCTTACTGAAAACCTGCTGATAAGCCGGGAGCAGCCAGCGTTCCAGCGCGCCGGAATCGGTATGAGCCCCTAATCCGCCGGAGGTGGTGCCAGGCAGGCGACGGCGAATGCGATCGGGATAGATGATGCTGACATCCGGGTCAAACCACTCTTTGCCCTGTGAATCAAAGGTCCATAACCTGTTCAGGAAAGATTGCGCGTGCGCCATTGCCGGGCTTTGTCGCGCCTGCATTTGCGCCTGCGACCAGTAAACAGGATAAATTTCAGGACGCGAGGCGGCCAGCGTGCCAAAAAAATCATCGCCCGGCCCGCGATACTGTTCGTCAAACCGGTTGAGCTCCAGATAGTCGAGCATCGACTTATCCCAGGCCAGCGCCTGGTCCCGGGGAAAGTGCTGCTTAATCACGACACAGCCGCGCCGTTTAATCCGCGCCCGGGTTTCATCTGAAACCTGTCCCTCAGCGATATCCTGCATCGGCACCACTGGCCAGGCGCTGCCCGTCCACTCCTCATCCGCTTTTGCCTCCGCAATCGCCGCTTCGATGCTGTCACACACCTGCCGGAACAGGCCTTCAACGTCACCTATCTGCTGCCGCAACTGCTGTTTCACTGCGCGTATTGCCGCTTTGACGTCTTCCGGCAATGGGGTCGATCGGGTCTCATCACGCATCTCATGCTCCTCACTATTCGGGTTGAGTTACGAATGTAATTAAAATAACCTTCATTCGTAGTTTGCGACTGAGATTAACATCTTTTTAACGCTCCGAAACGTGCGTAATAACACAACTCCGGAACCGGAAGGCTCCGAAAGCCGTTAGCAACGTCACTATTTGCATTCTCATTAATCCACACAGCGAGTAAGCTTTATGAATCAAATCAATCAGCCGAAAGGACAGAACGGCGACTCTATAGGGGCAGGTGAGATGGCGGTTAAGATGATTGCGGTGGATATGGATGGCACCTTTCTGGACGACAACAAAGCGTACAACGTTCAGCGGTTCTCACGGCAGTATGCGCTGCTGAAGCAGAAGGGCATCCGTTTTGTGGTCGCCAGCGGAAACCAGTATTACCAGTTACAGCGCTATTTTCCCGACATCAAAGATGAGATTGCGTTCGTCGCAGAGAATGGCGCGTGGGTTTCAGACTGCAACGAAGAGATCTTCTGTGGCGAGCTGGCCCGCGAGAAGGTGCACAAGATTCTGGATATCCTCGCGCATGAACCCGATATTGCGGTGGTGGTGTGCGGGCGTAATGGCGCTTACATGCACGCATCGGCTTCTGACGAGGTGATGGCAAAGCTCTCAAATCACTATCACCGGCTGGAAAAACGCGATGACCTCTATGCCATTGACGATACAATTTTTAAATTCTCGCTGAATCTGGAGCATGAAGGGGTGGATGCCCTGCTGCAACGGCTGCATGCCCGACTCGGCGAGCTGGAAAACATCATGCATCCGGTCTCCAGCGGGTTTGGCTTTATCGACCTGATCATTCCTGGCTGCCACAAGGCGCATGGCATTGCGCTGCTGCAGGAGAAGTGGGGCATCAGCGACTGCGAAGTGCTGGCCATCGGTGACAGCGCCAATGATATTGAGATGCTGCGTCAGGCCTGTTTCAGTTTCTCAATGGCGAATGCCGCCGCTTCTGTCGCCGCCGTGGCGCGATATCAGACGCAAAGCAACAATGAAGAGGGGGCGCTGAATGTGATTTCCCGCGTGCTGGCGCGCGAATTTCCCTTTGAGTGAGGCCGGGCCGGGCTGACTGGCCCACCTGGTCCTCCTTCAGGCCTCCCGGTGGCTGCGCGCGTGATCCTCCATTTCATCCAGCGCAGCCTGATTTTCCAGGCCCCACTGATACATCTGCTCAATCGGCCCGGCAAATGTCATGCCCAGCGCGGTCAGGCTGTACTCCACTTTCGGCGGCACCACCTGCCAGACATGGCGTGCAACCAGCCCGCGCTGCTCCAGCTCGCGCAGCGTCTGAATCAGCATCTTCTTTGAAATTCCCTGCAGGCTCCGCTCCAGTTCACCCGTGCGCGCACGGTGTTCCGGCCAATGATAAAGCGCATGCAGCACCATCGTGCTCCACTTGACGGAAAAGAGTTCCAGCAGGCGGCGCGGCGGTGAATCCGCATAAAACAGCAGTTTTCCATCAACCCAGGCTGGCATTATTGTCTCCTTAGCAGGGTGGTAACCAAAAGGTAACTACTACCAAAACCGATCCCATGTGTCTA
Organism: Type-F symbiont of Plautia stali; assembly: GCF_059731105.1. NCBI lineage: Bacteria > Pseudomonadati > Pseudomonadota > Gammaproteobacteria > Enterobacterales > Enterobacteriaceae > Type-F symbiont of Plautia stali. Next base: position 110,917 of record NZ_AP035910.1, read on the forward strand.
TAGTGTGCCGCTTTCTTTACGACCATCAGGTGAGAAGAGGCAACAGATGAAGATTAATGCACTGGTCGCCAGTCAGGCAGATCAACCGCTGCGCGCAGGTCAGGTGGAGTTACGCGAGCTTCAGGCTGACGATGTTAAACTCGAGATCATTTACTGCGGCGTCTGTCACTCCGATTTGCATATGGCGCGCAATGAGTGGGGCGTGAGCCGCTATCCGCTGGTGCCGGGTCACGAAATTGTCGGCCGGGTGGTGGCAGTGGGTGAGAACGTCACTCAGTTTGCGGTCGGAGAGATCGCCGGGGTCGGCGTGATGGTTGACGCCTGTCGCGAGTGCCATTTCTGCCAGCAGCATGAAGAGCAGTATTGTGAGGCGGGCTTTGCGCCGACCTATAACGGAACCGATAAGTACACCGGTAACACGACCTTTGGCGGCTATGCCCAGCATGTGATTGCCGATCACCATTTTGTCGTGCGGGTGCCCGATAACCTGGCGCTGAACGCGGTGGCACCGCTGCTCTGCGCGGGCGTCACCGTCTGGTCACCGCTGCGCCACTTTAATGTTAAAGCGGGGGATCGCGTCGGGGTAGTAGGCCTGGGCGGCCTGGGCCATATGGCGGTTAAGCTGGCCAGTGCACTGGGCGCAGAGGTCACCTTGTTTACTACCTCGCCAGAGAAAGGGGCGGATGCCCGCCGGCTGGGCGCCAAAAACGTGGTGGTTTCCCGTGACGCGGCCCAGATGGCGGCCTGTCAGGCATCGCTGGATATCATTCTGGACTGCGTGGCTGCGCCACACGACCTCGATCCCTATCTGAATGCGCTGAAAACCAACGGTCAGCTGGTGCTGGTGGGTATCCCCGATCAGCCTCATCCGTCACCGAATGTGACACCGATGGTGTTCCGCCGTCTGAGTATTACCGGCACCTCAATTGGCAGTATTCAGGAGACGCAGGAGATGCTCGACTTCTGTGGGCAGCACAACATCACGGCGGATGTTGAGATGATTACCGGTGAAGAGGTCGAAACGGCCTTTGAACGTATGCTGACCAGCGATGTGAAATATCGTTTTGTGATTGATATGCAGAAAACGCGCTGGTAACGCCAGGGGGCACGCTGTGAAGGCGTGCCCTTTAAGATGCCCGCGTTGCTGAATGAGCGATGATAGTTACAACATACTGTTACGTTTCTGAATCAGGTTTCAGATAGCTGGGTGCGAAAGGGCTGAGCAGCCAGACGGGGCCTGTTGCAGCAAAAAATACCCGGCTTGCGGGCCGGGTATTCTCTCGATTCTGGCGTTTTAGTTACGCCTGCGCGTCATCCGCTTTATCCTTCGCCGCTTCCTCTTTCTCTGCAGCATGAGTGAAAGGTTTGAGCAGCTGTATATCCAGAATCACATAGACCATGGTGCTGATGAACAGCGAAATCACACTACCGAAGACGCCGCTGGTGGTGAAGGTCAGATAGTTATAGGTGACCAGCCAGGTCAGACAGATAAACAGCGCGAGAGAAATGTAGAGATTGGGCACGGAGTAGTTACTGGTGCCGCCCCCCTGGGTATGGGTAGCTTTAAACAGATTGCCGATGGAATATTTTTCCAGCACCAGGATGGCATTTTCCCAGTTGCGCTGTTTACGCGCGCTGGCGCGTGTCAGAAACAGATAGAGAATAGAGACAAAAAAACCGGAGAAGGCGATCAGCACCGGAATCGCCTCCAGGGCATATTCGATGCTCTTATGGCCGGTGGTGGTGCTGAGATCCAGCGTCAGCGAGGCACCGAGCGCAGCATATAAAAACAGGAACAGCAGCATAAATGTCAGAGTGCGTTTCCAGTCACCGTCGATCTCTGCCTCTTTTTGCTGGATAGCCAGCTGAAGCGATTGCTGAATCTGTCGTGCCTGAGGTGAATCTGTGTCGAGCGTGTCGCAGGGCGCAGCAAAGAAGTTATGCATAAACAGCGCATCTTCTTTCTGAATAGTGATTTTCATCAGAAACCTGTGTGCGGAGAAATTTCCTTTATTCTAATCGGCACGACATGAATTAACAGTCACTTTGCCTTTTAAGCCCGCATTAATGGGAAATATACCTTCTCCCGCTTGTCCTTATGGGTGAGATTAACGGCCATGATTTCACGGCTTTTCTGAAGCACGCAGTAATCGGGCATGACTATTTCTCCACAGGTGTGTCGAGCGCCTTAAACTGCTTGATGGCGTCATGAATGTTATTGGTTTCCACGGTCGCAATGCAGCGGTCACCGTTGAAAACATCATAACGGGCATTGCGCAGCTGAAACAGCAGATCGCGTCCCCGAAAGTGGATGCGTTTCTGTCTGACGCCAATGCCATGCCGCCGTAACAGGGCCTGTGACAGGCGATCGGTCTCTTTAGTCATTCCGTTAGCCTCCCGGCAGTACGTGGTCACTGCCAGTAAACCTGATAAACATTAGTTTTATATTAAGAGACAACCCTGTTTTTCGCATGGCCATCCGATGAAGCGGGACGAATGCGCTGCAAAGTGAAGAAGATGCAGGACAGAGGCGGTTTCTGACTTAATAAACCGTAAATGCGGTACACTCATCTCACCCTTCGCCACGAGACAGACTGCTATGAACGACAAGAAGATGATTTCCATTGATCAGTTCAACGCTGATGAACGACTGGCCGTCGAACAGACCGTTAAAGGGCTGATGGAAAAGTATCGTCAGCGCACCGGTAAAGAGCCGGATAGTAAAAAGGAAAAAGAATTCAGCAGTGAAGCGCGTCGGATCGTTATGACGGCAAAGCAGGAAAAAGAGAAAGCGCAGGCGCTGAAGGCGAAAAAACCCCTCCGCAAAAAGAAACCCTCCTCACTGACAGCCAGTGAAGTCAGCGACTTCAGCTGGTCCGCCTCGGTTGCTAAGGGCCGCAGATAAAAACTTCCCCATCGCGCTGACAGGCGACAGCAGTCATCTGTCAGCCGAACAATACCGGCTTTTAATGCGTAGTCGATCATTCTTAATCCGGCAATAAGAATATTCTGCAAACATATTACTTTTATTCACCAGTTTGGATAAACTGACGTAACCTTTCGCTGCTTCAGTCTGCATATGAACTATTACACACCTGACGATGCTCAACTGAGGCGGCGCGCCAGCCGATTCGTGCGCCGTATGTTTATGATGCGTCAGCTCGGTACGCTGCTCTGCTTTTTGCCCATCCTGTCAGTGCTGATGGAGCGGGGGAAATGCGCGGAACTCTGCCTGCTGCTGTTCGTCAACGCGTTTGTCTGGCCCTATGCTGCCTACAGGCTGGCTTTACGATCGCGCGACCCCACAGGATTTGAACGCAAGAGTCTGACGCTGGATGCGGCTTTTGGCGGCGTCTGGGTGGGGATGATGGCGCTGAGTCCTTTCCCCTCACTGGTTATCATGGCCGTACTGATTTCTGACCGCTATTCTGCGGGCGGCTGGGTACAGCTGAAATCTGCGCTGCAGGCCTTTTTGCTCACCTTTGTGCTGGTATGGTCCGTCGCGGGTGCACCGATCATGCTGAACTTCTCTACCCGTACCGCCTGGCTGACTCTGCCTCTGGCCAGCGTTTATCTGCTGGCGCTCAGTGTGGTTTCGCACAATCTGACGCTGAGCCTGCGTAAAAAGAATCGCGAGCTGGAGCGCATCGCGCTGATGGATCCCGGCCTGAAAATCCCGAACCGTCGTCTGTTTGAGCAGCGACTGGAAAGCGAATTTCTGCGCACTCAGCGAGGCGAGGGCAACGCCTGGCTCATGCTGCTGGATGTGGATCACTTCAAACAGGTTAATGACACGTTTGGCCATGAGGCGGGCGACTTTCTGCTGACAGAGATTTCGGCACTGTTACGCAACAGCGTCGGTCTGAAAGATATTCCCGCCCGATTTGGCGGGGATGAGCTGTGCGTCATTGTGCGTGAGGCCGATGAAGCCAGCATCCTGCGACTGGCTAAAAAGATCCAGGAAGGCATTACCTTGCTGCGGTTGCCTGCTTCGCCTACTTTTCAGAGTTCGGTGAGTATCGGGATTGCTTCAGCGCGCGAAGCGGCTTCGATTCATGAATGGCTGCGACGCGCTGATGAGGCGCTTTATCAGGTGAAGCGCGCCGGACGCAATGATGTGCATGTCTGGCGGGCTTCCTCCCTCAACACACTCAGTGAAGTATGCGACTGAAAAAGTCTATAGCCTGAGACACTCTCAGGCCACTGGATTAAATTGCCGGGTAATCACCGGTGCCTTCCGGCCAGGGCGTCAGCAGATCGAAGCCGCTTTCCGTCACGGCGACCGTGTGCTCCCACTGCGCCGAGAGTGAACGATCTTTTGTCACCACCGTCCAGCCATCAGACAGCACGCTGGTGCCCGCTTTACCGGCATTGATCATCGGTTCGATGGTGAAGATCATGCCCGCTTTGAGTGGCATTCCCTGGCCCGGTGTGCCGTAGTGCAGCACCTGCGGTTCGGTGTGGTAAATCTCACCTACACCGTGACCGCAGTATTCACGCACCACGGAGAAACCAGCTGCTTCTGCCACACGCTGTATTGCGGCGCCGACATCGCCCAGCGTTGCGCCCGGACGGACCGTTTTGATCCCGGCCACCAGCGACTGATAGGTGATCTCAACCAGCCGTTTCGCCCGGACTGATGGCGTGCCGACGAAGTACATGCGGCTGGTGTCGCCGTACCAGCCATCCTTGATGACCGCTACATCGATATTAACGATATCGCCATCCTTGAGCTTTTTCCCGGCCGGGATACCGTGGCAGACCACATGATTGACCGAGGTGCAGGTAGTGCGGGTATAGCCTTGATAGCCGATGTTGGCTGGCGTCACCTTCAGTTCGTTCACAATAAAGTCGTGACAGATATCATCCAGCTCTTCGGTGGTGATGCCAGGCCGGACGTGTGGCGTGATCATGGCCAGCACCTGCGCGGCAGCCTGTCCCGCTGCCCGGGCCATCTCGATTTCTGCTGCGGTATGAATTTTAACGCTGTTCATGACACATCTCCTTGTGTGGCGAGGATCTCTTCAGGAAGCATATTCCGGATATCGGTGCGGCCTTCCACCTCCAGCCGGATCAGCATCTGCGCCAGTTGGTGTTGGGTCTGCTGGGGATAGAGTTCCGCCAGCATGCCGATTTTAAGCCAGTGTTCAGCCTGTGCATTGATGGAGCGGCTCATCGCCTGACTGGCGATGCGCAGATTCTCATGCATCAAATCCGAGATTTTAACGATACCCATGCTAATCCTATATAAAACGTATATGTTTCGTATATAGCATATCTATTATGGCATGGGTTGCAAGGGTAAATTTATGCGCGCAGGAAAATGTCCATAATTACGGAGACATCATACGAGTAGATACGTATCGCCACGTGAAGGGAGGTCCTTCTGAGGGAGTGTGAGATCGCTGCGTGCAACCGGAACACATTGCTTTCAGCTGCAGCCATGCTTGCAGGTTAGTGAATCGCCCGGCGCCAGATAGCTGGCCCGGGCAGTAATGCTGATCAGTTTACGGGCTCATCGCTGCCAAACCCTGATTTGCACTATCCGTTAACCACTTTGAATACGGATATTTCCTGTGCGAGCTGTGCTGCCTCGTCTCGCAGAACCTGAGTGTTTTCTGCAGTCTGATTGATGAGCGACAGGTTTTGCTGAATACCGCGCTCCATCTGTGTAACCGCCAGCGTCATTTCAGAAATGCCTTTGCTCTGCTCATCACCGGCGACCCGCATCTCCCCAACAACCTGTCTGACGCGATGTACGTCGTTAACCAGTTGTTTCAGTTGCTCACCAGCACCTTTCACCAGCTTGCTGCCAGCAATGACCGTGCTGTCGGAATCGGAAATGAGGAGTTTGATTTCCTGTGCTGCGTTTGCGCTACGCTGCGCCAGCGCACGGACTTCTGCTGCTACAACGGCAAACCCTTTTCCCTGCTCACCGGCGCGCGCCGCTTCCACTGCCGCATTCAGCGCCAGTATATTGGTCTGGAAGGCAATGCTGTCAATCAGTCCCAGGATTTCAGCGACGCGTTGTGAGGAGTTCTGAATGGCTGCCATAGTGTGCACCATTTCCTCCATTGTTCCTGAACTGGTCTGCGCAATCTGTGAAGTTTTTTCCGCGACCGTATCAGCCAGCCGGGTGTTTTCAGCGTTCTGCTGTACTGTTGCGTTAAGTTGTTCCATCGCAGCAGCACTCTGCTCAAGCGCAGCGGCCTGCTCCGCAATCTTGTCTGAAAATGACTGATTGCTCTGAGCCAGCCCCGATGCATTGAGCGCTACCGTTTCGCTGCTACCTTGAACACGGGTGATTACACCCGCAATCTTATCGACGAAAATGTTGAAGGCTCCGGCAATGTCGGCAAGTTCGTCGTGACCATTACGCTCAAGACGGCGCGTCAGATCGCCATCTCCTGTCGCAATCTCGTTCAGAGCATCATAGGTATGACGCAGGCGCTGACCAATACGTTGTGTAAACCACCAGGTGAGAATAAGCAGAATAATCATGGCAGGCACAAGGAATATGAAAATATCCCACATGATCGTGCGGGCCATGCCACTGACCACTTTCTCCGGCGTAACCAGACCTATGATCCAGCCAGTTCCCGGCATGCGGAACAGGGTAACCTGTGCGGATTGATTCAGTTGTGCATCATTAATACGATCGACTCTGGCCAGGGTTGCATCAGGCCCAAGGCTTTTTAATTTTGACACAACGGGCTGGAACCAGATCTCTTTCTGAGCAACAGTGGATAAGGTATTCAGCACTTTGGTATCCACACCAGGGTAGTAGAGCAGCGTACCGGTCTTGTCTGCCGCAAGGGCATAACCGCCCGTCACATTACCCTGAGTTTTCACAAACTGTGCCAGGTTATCCAGCATCACATCCAGTGTAGCGACACCCGCGAAACGATCACCGGCATAGTAGGGTACGCTGCAGGTCACCATTTTGACGCCTGAAACCTGATCCTGATAAACATCGGACCAGGTACAGCGATCGCGTGGCGCATTGCGTGCCTGTGTATACCAGCTTTCCTTGTGATAATCGCCGGTAGCGGGCTGATTATATCCGTCAGAGTAAGCGAGTTTGCCACTCTCTTCACGCGCCCAGAAGAAGCTGCGCAGTGCAGTGCCTGCAACAAACGCATCCGGCTCAGGCCAGATGCCTCCACCGGCGATAGTATGATTACCATTACTGTCGATCATTTGCGGAAAACTGTTCTGCCACAGCGAAACATCGTGTGGCAGCACCTCTGCCAGACGCGCCATGCTGACTGCCTCTCCCTGAATGCCCGCCAGCTGCTGGTCCAGCTTGCTGACCAGGTTTCCACCGGCTTGCTCAATTAATTTATTGCTGGCTTCAATAATGCGTGGCTGACCACGTAACAACAGTACAAGACAGACAATTGCGGTCGTCACGCCTAACAGCAGGACGCCACCCAATGTCATTTTTGTAGCAATACGTGCAGGAAACATATTTATCCTTATTTATCAGGAAATTATTTTCTTTATGTGACGAGCTTTCTGTGGAAAGCAACCTGGTGATATACCCCTTATTGATTATCGGCAGGCGCCTGTGGATGTTCAGAAAATGTCCAGTTTATTTAGCTGGTCAGAGGAGAGCCGCCAGTTCCCCGGTATTTGCCCTGTCTGCTTCGGGCACAAAAAAGCGCTGATTGTGAGGACATCGATAACTTCCGGAGATCCAGTGGTGCCTCAGAAATGTCAGTCTCTGATGCAAATTAACGGGCAGGCAGGGTGTCATCAGACGCAGTCGGGCAATGAGGACAGAACGTACAGCAGTCGTTCGCAGGACAGCGTTTCACCGTTCTGGCCGTTACCGGGTGAGTTCATTGAGTGGTGCAGGGAGGGGGATTATGGCGCCCTCCAGTCCATGTGATTTCTGGAACGACCACCACTCATGGCTTGTGGACTGACTGCCCTGGTCAGAGAACCAGCGCCTGTTTTTGGGTGGTATGCCGACTTACAGCCATCAGCAATGCGTTCAGGACACTCTGCTTTGCCATCCGCGGTTGCATTGACCAGCCAGCAATCCACCTTCTGTCATCTGGTTCGGGATTGCGACGTCATAGAGCCGAGAAAGCTTTCTCTCTGACAGGTCTGCGCGAAATATTAGCCACCGATCATCCTCACGCTGAGCACCAAAATGCCGCTCAAAAACGTTATGGATCAACATATGCAACCTTCGGGCATACTTATGAGTCGCTGAATTGATGACATACGTCTGGGCAGGTCAACGTAACAATCGTCACGATATGAACGAACCGCATCCGTTTCTCGCGCTTAACAGATCCCGGCCTGCGTATCAGTGCGCTTTGTGTCAGAAGCGGACGTCACTAACAACGGTATACAAGTATTAATGAGGAGCAAATCAGCCACACTAAGGATATTTATTATTGAGTATTGAACAGAAATTGTTTGTGCTGGATTTATAGTCTTTTGCGGGTGGGGTATAAGAATTGAGTTTTTTACTGATGCTTGAAATTTTCACAGCACAAGCAGCAACCCAACACCATACTATAAAAGCCATAAAAAAGACAAACAGAGATAGTAAAGCCTTTACGCTATAACTGTGTAAATAACCCCTATATATCTCAGTAACGCTAATCGATAGTAACCATACAAATACTAAAGATACTAACCACTTGTGGAATTTATGAGGGTATATGTTTCCATCAGCAATTGTGTACATCCCTTGGTAACGTAAGACTGCCCTCAGGGAGGGCATCAATGACTGCGTATGTTCTGAGTAAAAACATATGATTTTGTAAGATAAATCCCGGTCTCTGTGTAGTCCGAACGACTGTAGACGGAACTGCTGTTCCGCCTTAGCTAACGGATCGGACATTGGTCCAGATGAGTTCCTAAGCCACTCGACTGCATTTATCTGCTCGGAAGATGAGCGTGAAAAAAAATCTCTGCGATGAAATTGAATATACTTTTTTGTAACAGCTCCGATGATGCTAAGAACTACTGCGGAAACCACCGGATTACTTAAAAGATCCTTTATTAGAGCTATCATAGATTTTCTCCTGCTTATCTATCTTCTGGAAGGGTATTATCTCATTTGTTACAAGCCAATTAGAACCTGTCTCCTCAAGAAAGTAAATTCTATAGCGACCGCGATCCCTATCAAAAGAACTCGGCCTTAAGAATGTCTATATCTTCGAGAGCAAATCAATTACCTGGGGTTTAACACACCTTAATTTATTTATGTAGTAATACCATGCCCAAACTTCAGCTTTTCCGCCTATAGCAGACATCGGCGTACACACATGCGCATTGCCGGCTGTAACGACTTATACTCATCACAGGAGTCATAAATGTGTATGCCTGTTGGATGCAGACAGGCAGCAATGCTGGTCAGAATGGAGCATTTTAATGGCCTTTCAGAATCCTGCTCAGAACTACACCGAAACGCGCCTTAACCTGGGCGATCTCGTTCACCTTTCTCCTTACTCAACCTATCTGATGCGCAGCGAAAGCGACTGCCCAGATGCCGGTATTGTGAAAGGATCCGTGCTGGCTATCGATCGTGCACTGACGCCTGTACATCGCCAGCTAATCGTTGCTGAGGTTGACGGGGAGCTGACGCTGAGACGACTGCTGCTCAATCCGGTTCCCGCCCTGCAGGCGCTGGACGAGGACGAAACGGTAACAGTGCTGGATGTGAACCAGACGCTGCCCGTCTGGGGTGTGGTTGCCTATGCGCTCACTGATGTGGCCGGGGTGGGATTCAACGGGCCGGCAGGAGAGTAGGGATGTTTGCGCTGGCCGATGCCAATAATTTTTACGCCTCCTGTGAAACGGTATTCCGGCCCGACCTGCGCGGAAAACCCATTGTGGTTGTGTCGAATAATGATGGCTGCGTTATTGCCCGCTCGGCTGAAGCAAAGCGAATGGGCATAAAAATGGCGGCCCCGTTGTTTAAGAATGAGCGTTTCTTCAGGGAGAACGGGGTATACGTATTCAGCTCCAACTACGAGCTGTATGGCGACATGTCGGCACGCATGATGGCAATACTGGGGGAGATGGCTGCAGGGCAGGAAGTTTACTCAATTGACGAGTGTTTTCTGGACGTTACAGGGATTAACAGCCTTATCCCGCTTGAGACCTTCGGACAGCAGATGCGCGAGCGTATCCGCAGGGAAACGGGACTCATCATTGGCGTGGGGTTTGCGCCGACGAAAACGCTGGCGAAACTGGCCAACCATGCGGCAAAGAAATGGACACAGACTAACGGCGTCGTGGACCTGTCCGACAGACACCGGCAGCGAAAGCTCCTGCATCTGACCGACGTCAGCGATATCTGGGGTATTGGTCAGCGCATCAGCAAACGCATGAATCAGCTGGGAATAACAACGGCTCTGCAGCTGGCAGACAGCAACATCAGCATGATACGGAAAAATTTTGACGTCATCGTTGAGCGTATCACCCGTGAGCTGAATGGTGAGTCCTGCATCGCGCTTGAGGATGCACCGCCACCGAAAGAGCACATACTGAACTCGCGGTCGTTTGGTGAAAGAGTCACAAAACTGGAAGAGATGCAGCAGGCAATCGTGCTTTATGCCACGCGTGCGGCAGAAAAGCTCAGGGAGCAGAATTCACGCTGCAGGCATATCAGTGTCTCAGTTGCCACCGGCAGACATGGCGATGAGCCTCGATATTCCAACACGGCATCCTGCATGTGCGATTATCCGACCAGTGATACGCGGGACATTATAGAATCAGCGCTTCGCGGTCTTGGCACTATCTGGCGGGAGGGCTTCCGCTATGCCAAAGCTGGGGTGATGTTGGGAGATTTTTACCCGTCCGGCATGACGCAGTTTGACCTGTTCAGTGAGCAGCAGCCCCGTGCAAACGCAGATGCTTTAATGGCGGCACTGGACGGCATTAATCGTTCAGGGAGAGGCAAGGTCTGGTTTGCGGGGCAGGGAGCGCGCGACAGCTCATGGCAGATGAAGCGCGAAAGGTTGTCGCCACGCTATACAACGCGGCTGAAAGATATTCCTGCCATAAAGTAGCTAAAAGTATCGGGTGAGCCTGTTAGCTGAAAGTCCGCCCTGTGCCAGAAGCAGACCAAAAGGCAATCTTTCAATGATGAAAAAAAGTATATTTTACGCTCCTTAAAGAGGGGGATTTAATGGATACAGGCGTCAGTCAGGAAACTGTAAAAGCTGACATTGCGGGAAAAAGCCTTGATGTGACCCTCTTCAGAGTAAGGGATGCTACAACGTGTATTCTCTTTGTTCCCGGACTGGGCGGCAACCCGCTAAGACACATAGGGCTTATCCAAACATTTGCTCGCCACGGAGTAGCCGTTGTAGCGCCACATTTTGAACTTTTGAATTCGCGTTTTCCGACTCAAGCTGAATTGACAGAGCGCGTCCAGCGACTAAATCTGGTGGCTGAAAAATTCTGCACAGGATATGCCTCAATATCAGGTGTTGGCCATTCACTCGGAGCAGTAATTTTACTCATACGTGCTGGAGCTACCGCCTGGACCAGTGCCAGAGAACCTGTCAGGTTTGAAGGCCATAATATCCTTAATCGACTGGTCCTTTTGACGCCCCCCTCCGACTTTTTTCCAGCACATCTGTCATTGGTCCCCATAAAGATACCGCTTCAGATTTGGGCGGGTGAAAAGGACGTAATTACGCCACCTGCACAGGCACTATTCCTTCATCAGTCCTTACGTTTAGACACTTATTCTGAACTACACATTGCTGAGAATGCAGGTCACTTTACCTTCATGAATGAGCTACCTCCGCAGGTCACAGATCCTCATCCATCGCGAAACGATTTCCTTCTGAAACTGGGAGAAACAATAACTCAGTTCATCAAATCCCCAGAAGTCACATAAGGTGTGGTTATTGCATAATATCGCATCCGCACTTTATCATAGTGGACACTTCGATGGTAAATGTCCGCTATTTACCCGTACAGTCTATTAACAAAAATGGATGTAATCAAAGGGCTCAGGTCAATGTGGATGCATAACGCTGTTCAAAGTTGGTGATTTTGAGCAGATAAGACAAGCCCTGCCGCGCACAAGTAAAATGACAGTGGCAGGCTCACGCAGTGGGTTAATGGCTTATGGCTACGTAGATGTGATGGGCAAAGCTGATTATGCAAAATGCGTTGACTAGAAAGATCGCCGTGAGTGTTGTTTCGCTGGTTTTAGCTGTGCTTCTCATAAAGTACATCACACCACTCAACAATCTTATTTTCACCTTTGGTTCATGGCTTTTCTTCAAGCTTGGCCCAGGAGGACAAGGCTGGGTTGGAAGTGACTATCAATGGGGAGAAGACCCCGTTACTTTTTTCGTGGCTCTTTTAGCGGTGTTATTTCTCGGATGGTTGATATCGAGTATTATAAAAAGCATTTTTCCGACCACCAGAAAGTCCTCTTAAGCTAAATTTCACACCCCGATCATTTAAAAACCGGGGCCAGGCGAGTTCTGCTATGAGTGTACTGGTTAAATGAAACCCAATAACCAGATCAATTTCGCTAAGCCCAGCTGACGCTGGGGTTTTTATGCGCATAAAACGAGGGTTCCATTGATGTTCAGGCCTACCGGTTAGCCGTCTGTCTGGCGCTGGATGAGCAGATTACGCGCCAAATGCTGCAGGTTAGCCCTGATGCAATCGAGCTCAACAAGACGTTTCTCGTTATTACTAAAAAACATTAAAGCAATGACCAGCACGGCCTGTGAGGCGACATCCGCGCTTCGGACTCTTAATCGCGTATTTAATCATCAGTTTTCCTGCGGGTCCCATGGCGCGCGTGCAGATGCCAGCCCTGGCAGGACGCTCGCACGGCCTCCGCCTTCAGAACAGGGTAGCTGATGGCACGGCTGAAAGAACAGCGTGCCTCCGGGCAACTGGGGTAGAGACGATGCAGGGCATAAATCGGTCAAATAACCGGCTTCCGGTTTATTGACGCAGTATAATTTCAGCAACGTCCGTTCCTGGCATAAAGTGGAATTTCGGCAGGTTAAGATCCGCGAAGGCCTTAACAACTCGCTAATAAACTTAAATATAGAAACTTTCAGTTATGCACTGTCTATGATATTTTAACGACATGATGCTTAGAGAGTAATTACTTATCAATGCAGCATTGCAAATCATAATTATTGTGTTCACATCTTTCCTGATTGCGCTGCCTCAGGCAATGAGAATTGATCCGATATTATATTTATTTTACACAAGATAATGCTCTTGCTACTCAGTTACAGGCTAAAGTTGTCAAAGACAGGGTCAAAAGCCGGGGATATACTAACATTCATGCGTCAAATGCACGAAGCGAGGCTTTGCTATACAAAGAAGCATTACTTGTTGAGAGCATTGATGTGCTACATTCTGAACTTCACTAAGTCGTCAAGCCATTTGTATAAGGAATATTATGCTTTTCGGTGACCCCTATCGCTTTGCAATCTGGATTGAACATGTGCCGCAGTGGGGCGACTCTATAAAAAATGGATTCTTTTATTTCTTTTTAAACGGGAATATGTATCCCAATGACATCCGCACATCGACACTATTCGTTGATTACGATGATGTTATCGATCCTGAAAATGCTCTTGTAGCTATGCCATACGATGAAGAAATATTCAATGCATCAACAGATAAAGCCTTCGCATCTCTGTATGAAATGAGCTACCCACACTCGACACCAGATGATGAATACCCTGATGGGATTTGTAAGTTCAAAGCTTCACCCACGATAATTTTAGAATCTGGAGCATGTTTTTTTGCCGTATCGAATAAAGATTCTGTCAGGGTCTTAGGTGGTAAAGTGTCTGAGTTAGTTGATTGTGGCGAAAGGCGAATCTGGAAAGACATTAAGCATCCTGTTATAGAGGATATAATTCTGGAGAAAAAAGAAATTAATGAGATTATTTCAAGCTTTAGGGAATACACCGCTTCTTTATTACGTTTGAATAGTTAATGAAGTTCAAAGGGCAGGGGTTCAGTATCTAAAATACTTTACCCTCATCTGATAAGATTACAACATGGACGTTTATAACGTCCAGTATTCAGCTCATATGTGTAAAAATTTCTCCCACTCAATGGGCTTGAACCATGTGGCAAATGTCTGCTTCTGGCACAAAGCGAGCTTACCACTGGCAATAAAAAACCCGCCGAAGCGGGTTTGGCAAATTTAATTCATTCTCAGGCTGCCATCTTTCTGCATTGTTCAGCACAGTGATGACAAGCTCTGGAGCACTCCTGACAATGGTCATGTTCATGCTTTCCACATTCATCGCCGCATTTCTGACAAACGTCAGCGCAAAGACGGCAGAGCGCCTGTGCTGAGTCGCTATTTAGTGTCATGAACTGAGCTGCGAGACGGCAGATATTTGCACATTGCATATCCAGTTTTATGCATTCGCGCATCATTTCAAGATTCTCTTCTTCGAGACATGAAGCCGCGCAGTTATCACACGCAGTTGCGCACAGGTAACAGGCTTCGATGCATTTTTTAAATTCGTCTGACATGATATCTCCTCAGCTAAGGTTACAGATCAAGCATGGATGAGATAACTGATTATGCAATTCTGGAATGAGTTAATAACTTTTCTGAGGTTTCACACGCTTCATAAAATCGGCTTTTCTGTTCAGGGTACTTTGTGCCCGCAATACAACCCGGCTTGCGGAATTTCTCTTTTCTTCCATGCAGGAAGTGCGCTGCTTCCCTGAGGAAGCTTGCGCATTGTCCTGTGATTTGAATGTGTTAGGTGTTCAGTCCGCTAAAGATGGCAGGCTTTTTTATCATTTTCCGGCGAAAAACAGCCGCATAAACCTGCCAGTGCGCCATATTTAATGACTAATCAAACACCATGGGACTTCCTGTTATGTTGCAACCTCAATCTTCACGTCTGGGCGGCTTACTGCTGCTGATCGCGGCAGCGATCGGTTTCGCGGTGGCTTTGTATGCGTGGCTGACGCCACTGACCGGTGTGACCGGTACAATCGGCGCGTTAGGTGTGGCTATCGCCAGCGTCATTCTGGCGATACTGACATTTATTCTGCGTAGTGCATCCGGTCGCGGTGCACGCGTGACGGTAATTGTTCTGATCCTGGTCGTGTTATTCGGTACTGCTTTTGCCGCCGCCTTGCTGCATCAGTACATCATTACGGCAGCGATGGTTGCAGGCCTTATTGGTCTGATTACGCTCTGCAGAAACCCCGCCCGTCCTGACCATCGCGTTAAAGCCTGAGGAAATCTTCGTGAAGAACAATAAAACGACTCCGGTAATGAAAGTCGGCATGACGGCGCTGGCGCTGCTGCTTACCCCACTGGCACTCCATGCGCAGGATAACGCTGCCGAGGCCTCTATGGGCGCGCGGGAGAAGGTCAGTCCGGATGCGGCTGATCACCAATCTCCCGGTACCACTAACACCACAGACGATGCCTCAACCGGCAAGCGTGATGGAGATAAGGTCGCAACGGCAGACAATCCCCCGACTTCGCTGGTGCCATCGGGTGCGACCTGGGACAGCTTCCACGGTCAGCTAAACGCGCAGAAATACAGCCCACTGAAGCAGATCAATACAGATAACGTCAGCCAGTTAAAGAAGATCTGGGAATTTCATACCGGTGATGTCTCGGACGGCAAGGGTGACACGCCCGCGACCGTCTGGTCAGCCACCCCTATTTTTGCCAATCAGACCCTGTATATCGGTACGCCTTTCGATCGCCTGATTGCCCTCGATCCCGGTACGGGCAAAGAGAAATGGCACTACGACACCAAATCCCCGCGTAAAGCCCTGACCCAGCCCGTTCTGAAAAACCGGGGCGTCTCTTACTGGCAGGCAAAAACCCCCGTCGCCGGACAGGCGTGTCAGAAAATCGTCTATATGGGAACGGTTGATGGCAAGCTCTTTGCGCTGGATGCCGATTCCGGAAAGCCATGCAGCGACTTTGCTGATAATGGCGTTCTCGATCTGAATCAGTGGAACACAATTAACGCCAAATACCCGCTTTCAGTTCTGCAGCCGCCAACGGTTGTCGGTAACCACCTGCTGATTGGCTGGGCGGGCAAGGACTGGGCCTATGCTGAAGCGCCTCCGGGCACGGTTTTCGCCGTGAATGCGCAGACCGGCAAACGCGAATGGACGTTTGACGCTATTCCGGAAGCGGTCCGCAAACGTACCGGTACGGCTAACGTCTGGACACATATGTCAGCTGATGAGGCGCATGGACTGGTGTATCTGCCGGTCTCATCGCCGTCTCCCAACTACTGGGGAGGTAACCGCACTGCACCTATCCCACTGGCTACCTCAACCACCGCACTGGATGTGAACACCGGTAAAGTCGTCTGGTCCCGTCAGTGGGTGCACCACGATGTGTGGGACTACGATATCAACTCGGCGCCGACACTGATGGATATCACGGTCAATGGCAAACCGATCCCGGCACTGATTCAGGCAACCAAGCAGGGCTTTTTGTTTGTGGTGAATCGGCTGACCGGTGAGGATGTCTGGCCGATTGAAGAGCGACCTGTGCCGCAGGGTGATGGCTCGGTTCAGGGTGAAGTTCTTTCACCCACGCAGCCATTCCCGACGAAACCTGCACCGCTGCTTGACCAGTCGAAAAAGCCAGCGATCTGGAAACTGGCGGATATGGTGGGGGCGGGTCAGTGTTCAAGGCTGTGGGATAAGCTGACCTACGAAGGCATGTACACGCCGCCTGTCACCAAAGGCGAAGGCACACTGACGTATCCGGACAGTGCGGGTGGCGTGCAGTGGGGCGGCGTCGCGTTCGATCCTCAAAAGCAGATCGCGATCGTTAATACCTCCCATATCGTGCAGTACGTGAAGCTCTACAGCCGCGAAGATTATGAAAAAGCGGATAATGGCGCGGGCAATGAGAGTGGTTTTGCACCACAGGAAGGCGCGCCTTATGGCATGCGTCTCATGGTTGCCAATAACTGGCTGGGCATGCCGTGCTGGCAGCCACCCTTTGGTGAAATCGTGGCGATTGATATGCACACCGGTGACGTCAAATGGCGTCGTCCTGTTGGCGCATCTCAGCAGTATGGCTTCTTTATGCCAGAAAGCTGGGGCTCACCGACCATCGGCGGCCCGGCAGTCACTGCGGGCGGCGTGATATTTATTGGTGCGTCAATGGATGCTAAGGTTCGCGCCTATTCCGTGGAGAGTGGCGAGGAGCTGTGGTCCGATCAGGCAGAAGCCCCCGCGGTAGCCAATCCCTCGGTCTATGAGTATAAAGGCCGTCAGTACGTGGCGTTTGTCGCCGGCGGTAATACCATCCTCAAGGATCAGGTGGGCGACCAGGTGGTGGTTTACGCTTTACCTGAATAGCGGTTGCTGAAGATTCCGTGAAGAATGTATGGGGCCCTGAGGCCCCATTTTCTTTGTGATTCTGACCAAACGATCATTCTCCTAAAAGCAATCTCATGCCCAGTCTGAGAGCCGTCGACTGCAGATAGAACTGAAAGGCGTTATTGATAAAAGTTACTGACTAAGCAGATCAAACAGTTCTGGCTTCTGAATTTTCAGGATTAATATCTTATGTATTCTTCAGGTTCAGAAAGTAGTCCATTAACGTTTTGTCCCAGCGCTTTCCATACTGAGTGTCATTTATGCCTGTGTTTTTATCCTGTATGACATCATTGCCTTCTAATCTGAATCCATGCTTCTTGCCGGCTTCGGTGACAGTAAATACACCATCTTTGCTGATGACATCAGGTTCTTCAATTTTCAGCGTGGCTTCGCTGGCCGTTTTTATTATGTAGTTATTCTGTCCCTGACTTACATAAGTTGTGAACGGAGATGCCATGAATTGGTTTTTCGATGTCGCATCAGAAACGGTAGTGTTCATGATGGATTCCAGATAGTCAAAACTCGCGGTATGACTGAAAGAATACCCAGGGTCGAGTTCATATCTGATAAAAGCAGGGTCGAGGCCAGAGTTTGCAAGGTTATCACCATTCAGAATACGGGATGCTGTTGCAGCATCTTTATCTGTGAATGATACCGTCTGAACCCGACCAGTCGTATCGTAACTATTCCCTGTATTATAACTACCTGACACGCTTCCGAACTTACGGTAATTACCTAAATCGCGTGCTATATCATCAACATATCGTAAGTCATTTCCCTGTGCTTGTGCCTGTTCATAGAGATGTGAAAGTGCGCCCAAATCGCTCTTCGTCAGAAAAACAGAGGCATCCATCCCCTGGCTATTTTTGGTAAGCTGAGTCTGCATTTCAGGTAAGGTGCTTACCTTACCAAAAAGACGAGACATCATCAGTCCTCGTCCACTTATCGTAGACTGGCCTGACGAGACAGGCTGCACGACTGTAGCGTTGCTCTCGCTGGCAGGGTAGAGGCTGGAGCTTTCAGGGATTTTAACTGATACAGATGGATTCTGCCTGTAAATATTGTTTAACGTATTGATGTTCATTGCCAATGCCTCTCCATCCTGAACAACACTCAGTCCGTGATAAATATCGATGGTTTTTTAAAGTAACGACAGAGCGACATACAACTTTAGATGAAATGATTCATTTAAGGTCTCCAGTCAAAAAAGCAAATGCTCTGTTCGTTACAGATTTAAGCAAAGAGGCCGCTTCTGGTACAAAGCGGACCTTGTGAAAAGTCAGACGTTCAGCCAGAGCGATATCAGGTTTTGATACCTTAATTACATCAACCTGACTGAAAGAGATTCATTACGAAAAGTCTGTCTACTTAGACGCTCTGGCACCGCTCATCCCCGGAGAACCATCGTGACCTCCATTGGTACCACCCTGACCACCCTGACCACCTAACCCCCCGGGGCCCGCATCACCTCCATTTCCACCGTTACCTGAACCATCACCATTACCGCCATTTCCACCGTTACCTCCATCTTCGCCACCACTTCCCCCATTACCTCCGTTTCCATCAGACCCGGCTCCGGCATTTCCGCCGTTACCGCCGTCACCATTGCCGGAGCCATCACCTCCATCACCTCCATCTCCATCGTCTGCGGTAGCATTAAAGCTAATGGCAAAAGTTAATGCCGGTAACAGAATAGAAGGTGTGCAAAAAATTAATACCCGAAGTGTTATGAGAGTTATTATGACTGATGACTTTAAAAAGACGCGCAAACTAAAATATTGCATTCAGACTCTCCTTAAATGAACTTGTTACATTATCTGATTAAGTGTTCCCCCCATCCCCGCCATCTCCACCGTCACCGCCATTTCCGCCAGGTGAATTATTACTGCCCCCATCACCTCCATCTCCACCATCAGCGCCATTTCCCCCGGCCGCGCCTTCACCTCCGTGCCCGTTGTTACCACTGTTGCCCCCATCACCACCGTCACCTCCGTTCCCGCCGGGTGAATCAGCACTATTACCATTTCCACCATTCCCGCCGTTGCCCCCATTGCCACCATCAGGCCCACTCCCGCCATTTCCACCATTCCCGCCATTGCCCCCGGCTGAGCCACTTCCGCCATCACCACCATTGCCGCCATCAGCTGTCAGATGAAACAAATGAGAAGCCGGTATTACAATTTTTTTCTCCTTGTTTGCCCAGGCATTGGTCATTGAGTTGAGAATTACTACGCTAAACAGGCTTAACGAAAAAAATGTATTTATTTTGTTATTCATCCATTAGCTCCATTAGCTCCGGGCGCACCGTTTCCGCCATTTGCGTTTCCATCAGGCGTGTTACCGCCATTACCGCCATTGCCGCCATTGATACATGGGGTTCCCGACACACCTTGCCTGCCATTCTCACCATTAGCGTCACCGCTTTTCGTCGTGCCGCCATCTTTCCCATTCAGATATGAGCAGTCATTATGTTTATGATGATGCCTGTTTGAGGCCTGAGCATTCAAAGCACTGACTAAAATAGTTGAAAGGATAACTATATTGATGGTTAATGAGCGAACTTTCATTTTATATCTCCATAAATTAAACGCGAAGAAATCATTCGCCGCGTATTAAAATTAAAGCAGCCTGTTATGAACCACCATCACCACCATTATCTCCTCCGCCCTCTCCGCCGCCATTATCGCTTCCTTCACCATTACCGGTACCGTTATTATCTCCACTGTCATTACCATTGCTGCTGCCATTCCCACTATCGGCATTACCACCATTACCGCCATTGCCGCCATCCCCGCCTGGCGCTCCCGGTGAATTATCATTCCCACCATTCCCCCCATTACCTCCTGCAGCACCTGCAGCGCCATTCGCATCGCCGATTAACACATAGGGCTTCGCAGAGTCGGATTTAATAGCCTCACTGTCCAACAGCGCTGCGACTGATAGCCGGGATGACATAATTAGCAAAACTCCTAACGCAAAAGTGATTTTATTGAGTCTCATAGTCCATCCTTAAAGTAAGAAATACATGAGTAAAAAACACGTTGCTGATAACCCCGCCGTGGGGTTGCCTGAAGTAAATTAAAAAAAGCATGAAAAGAGAAGGGATGCAGATGTAATAAGAAGTGTCTGGTGATTAACTGTTGTGTGTAAAGTAGCAGGTAGGTTTGTTAGATCTTTAATGTATCTTTCTGGCGGGTGCTGTTTTGTCAGGCCAGCTCTGAAAGTGATATACAGTTCACGGTAACAGCTTTTACAGGCTGAAACGTATTACATTTTTATTAAGCATTAATTTTATGTTTATCTGAAAAATGGGATAGGTAATGAAAAAATTGCATTTCAGAAGGTTGTAACCTCTTTAATTCTGATTATTTAATGATTAATGCAGAAACTGTTTAAGAGCAGATCTGTTGCATTCAGGACAAACTGGCACGGCGAGGCTGGAGGGCTCTTCAACAGGCGCGCTGAAGACACACTACGAATCCAGAGGAGCTGGGTTAAGCGGATCGCACATCAGAAAGGAGTCAAAACGCCTGCTGATTCTGACTAAAACAGACTGTTTGCCAGCGTAAATTATTGTGAGATAGCCACTGAAAGGGCTGAATCCTTAAGGTGTGTTTCCGGCGGATGGCCAGGCGCCCCAAGCCGCGCTGCAGATCCATCAGGCTGCTAACAAACTGCACCTGGTGTTTTTCAGAACCTGGAACTGAGTAAAATCATACGGGCTTTTACAGACCCGGTTACGCTTATCTGCCACTCTTTCTGCAGCATGAGTGAGTCAGAACCCACCTGAACTCTTTTCGATTGAACAAGCATGCTTCAGCACAGCGTCACAGTGCTCTGTTTTTATAAATTTTAACAAAGGTAATATTTTATTAACGCGGCGCGGAAAATATAAATTTCAACTCAGTGTCATAAGAATTTGTTTTAATTTTAAAATTTTCATCCCTGTCGTCTGGCTTATTTCGCCTGGCGTGCGTCTCGCTTATGCTTTTTCCCCGCAGAGTTTTACCGGGTCCGCTTGCAAACATGCTTGCCCCCTCTAGAATAAAAAGTGCAACACGAATACGGCTGGCAATATTTATCATGCCGGTTACCATCTAATTTTAGAAAAGTTATCCAGGAGGATAATATGGCCGAACATCGTGGTGGTTCAGGTAATTTTGCAGAAAACCCTGAGAAAGCATCTGAAGCGGGTAAAAAAGGCGGGCATAACAGTGGCGGTAACTTCGCCAATGACCGTGAAAAAGCTTCAGAAGCGGGAAAAAAAGGTGGCCAGAATAGCCACGGGGGCGGACGTAAGTCTGAATAATCAGAGATGTTAATGCTGATTTAGCCTCAGGCCCCGGCATTCCTGCCGGGGCTTCCTTTTTTAATACATTGAGAGATGAGGATTAATTTACGAGATCCATTGTCAATAAATAACCGCTGCCGCAGTGTTACTGGCAACTTTAATTAAATCCTTTCTCTGCCAGCCGATATTGCTTTATATCAGGCTCTCTTCTTCACTTATTCCCGTCCCGTTTAAATAGTGCCAGCCATAAGCACGTTTAACTGCCTCTTTATCTGCCTCACAATGCATCGCGTGACTGGCACGCGTCAGCGCAAGCAGGGCATGGTGCTGGGCCTCTGCGGCATAACGTTGAGGTGAAATCACCGCCAGCGAGTGCAGCGCTTTCTGCAGGCGCAACTGAACTTCGACCAGTGCGGCACCATCGCGCGCAATCCCGGTGAAAATATCGTCAAACATGTCGCATATTTGCGCGGGCTGCATAAAGAGCCGCGGGTAGTGCGTAGTGGCAGAGTCTGCAGAGGCGGGCAGGGTGAACAACCTGACCGCCCGGCCGATAATATCGATCGCAGTGCCCGGATCGTTAACCGCCGGAGATAGCGCGCGTGAGGCGATTTCGGACAGGACACACAGCCCAAAGCGGGGATCCTGTTCAAAGGAACGCTGCTCACCCAGGGTGAAGGCATGGCACACTCTCTGCATATCATCCTCCTCCAGTTGACGATCGCACCAGAGCAGCGGGGCGCCATGATGAATAAAACTGCCCGGCTGAGCGGCAAGATAAAGGTGACAGTCGTTCTCCTGAGCGAAGTCGGAAAGATGTTGCAGGTCAACATGTTGCAGATAGCCGGTCTGCGGATGAAAGATGCTCTGCACGGCACTACTCTCAGGCAGAACACCGTTCCAGGCAGAGCAGCCCATACAGGGTTGCCGGAGGCGATCGTGGAGGGCTGCCGTGGTGGCTTCTTCGACGCGATGTGATGTGTCAGACATGCAGCCAAACTGGGCCAGATGCTGTATCCAGCGCAGCAGCGTTACGACAATCGTGGCAATGACCACCAGGGTGACAAAAAAGAGAATCACCCGCCCCTGGGTGCCATAGGCGCCCATGCCAAGGGCGATGATGCCCACCAGACTGTAAAGAAAGGAGCCAATAAAGGTCGCCAGCACATTCTGCGTTGTGCCATCTTCAAGCAGCAGCACCGTAGCGCGTGGCGTCACGCTGCTGCTGGCAGAGTTATAGGCCGTAACCACGATATTGAGCGAGAAGGTGGTGACGGCCAGCATACTTGAGGCGAGTATCGTCAGGATCTTATCGACTGCGTCACTGCCTACAATCCCTGATACCGAAACCGGAATAAAGGGTTTAATGGCGATAGCGACAAGTGCAGTGATGATAGCCAGCAGCGCGAATAATGAACTGCGAAACCAGAGTTGCCGGGTCAGCCGGAGAATAAGCCACCGTGTTTTAGACATCATGTCACCTTTTTAATCAGTTTATCGTCGCGGCTTGGCATCAGGCCTTCGTCCGCTGTCCTTATGAAACCACTCTGTCGCCTCTCTTTTCTGACCCTCGGACCGGCCAGACGCCTTCGCTTACAGAGCTGGCTGGTTGCAAGGTAAGAATAGCCACGGATTAACGCATTGACACCCGGGCGCCCTGCGCGGAAAGGTGCTGACCTGTTGCAAGCGGGATTGATCTGTCATGGCATTCGTTTATAGTAACGGGTCTGTCTGGTCAGCTTTTCGCTCTGATCAGATATCACGGCCCGCGTTCAGCACAGCATTGCGCGGGATGACTTCCGTCCTGAAGGCACTTCGTAGCCGTAAAGGAGAACCCAAAATCATGCGTCTTACGCCACCCTGAGTCTTACCCCTCCTCTGTCGCACTGAGCCTGCTCAGCTGCGCGCCCCTGAACATCCCGTCTGCGGATGGATCTTTTCGTATCTGAAAATTATTGCCCCTGCGGGCTGACTTTATTCAAAATCTGAGAAATTATTATGCTGCTGTCCTCGACGCGTAAGGACTGGCTGGGTAACGTCCGTGGTGACGTCCTTGCCGGTATTGTTGTCGCGCTCGCGCTTATTCCGGAAGCGATCGCTTTTTCCATCATTGCTGGTGTCGATCCCCAGGTCGGCCTCTATTCCGCCTTCTGTATTCCCATCGTCATGGCCTTCTTTGGTGGCCGCCCGGCGATGATCTCCTCCTCAACCGGTGCAATGGCACTGCTGATGGTCACGCTGGTTAAAGACCACGGACTGCAATATCTGCTTGCGGCCTCTGTGCTGACCGGCGTGTTCCAGCTGATAGCCGGATACCTCAAGCTCGGCAGCCTGATGCGCTACGTGTCGCGCTCAGTGGTGACCGGCTTTGTGAACGCTCTGGCGATACTGATATTTATGGCGCAGTTACCGGAGCTGACGCATGTCACCTGGCACGTCTATGCGCTCACGGCTGCCGGACTCGGCATTATTTATCTCTTCCCGTACCTGAATAAAACGATTCCTTCCCCCCTGGTCTGCATCATCGTGCTGACCGCTATCTCTGTCTGGCTGCACCTGGACGTTCGCACGGTGGGCGATATGGGTAAACTGCCTGACAGCCTGCCGGTGTTTCTCATTCCGGATATCCCGCTTAACCTTGAGACCCTGCTGATCATTCTGCCGTACTCGGCGGGGCTTGCTGTGGTAGGGCTTCTGGAATCCATGATGACCGCCACGATTGTGGATGACATGACCGACACAGCGAGTGACAAGAACCGCGAGTGCAAGGCACAGGGTATTGCTAATATCTGCACTTCGTTTATTGGCGGGATGGCGGGCTGCGCCATGATTGGCCAGTCGGTAATCAATGTTAAATCGGGTGGGCGGGGACGGCTTTCCACGCTTACGGCGGGCGTGGTGCTGCTGTTGATGGTGGTGTTCCTGCGCGACTGGGTGTCGCAGATACCTATGGCGGCGCTGGTTGCGGTGATGATTATGGTTTCCATCGGCACCTTTTCATGGCAATCCCTTGCGAACCTGCGCACCCACCCGCTTTCAAGCAGCGTCGTGATGCTGGCGACCGTGGCCGTGGTGGTCGCCACCCATAATCTGGCCTTTGGCGTGCTGACCGGGGTACTGATTGCATCACTGAACTTTGCCACTAAGGTGGCCCACTTTATGGCCGTTTCCTCTGCCGTGGAGGGCAATTCCCGCACCTATACCGTGAGCGGACAACTCTTCTTTGCCTCAGCTGACCGGTTTACCCGCTATTTCGATTTTCGCGAGAAGCTGGATCGTGTGGTGATCGACGTGACGCACGCCCATTTCTGGGATATCACCGCAGTCAATGCGCTGGACCGCATTGTGATTAAGTTTCGCCGTGAGGGCACCGATGTCGACATCAGGGGAATGAACGACGCGACCCGGACGCTGGTTGACCGGTTCGGCGTGCATGACAAACCTGAAGAGGTAAAGAAGCTGATGAGCGGCCACTAATTCATTGATGATTTATGGTGATACAGGATCGGCTTCCAGCCGTGTCATCACTTAAAAGCAGAATGCCGTGGCGATCACCACGGCATTGCGCGCATAGAACCCTTAACCTGATTCTCCAACAAGAGTTCAACGCGTGTACAGGCGTCACGTCCCGGAATATCGTAATGAGACAGGCCTCAGACTGTGCAGCTTCTGATTCAACGGCGCAGTTTCTGGTCTGTCAGATTCGCGGCGATTCAGACTTTGAAGGTCTCCACTACGACTCGCAAAGCATGGGCCTGCTCTGAGAGTGACTGCGAGGCGGAAGAGGACTCTTCTACCAGCGCGGCGTTGTTTTGTGTGACGCCATCCATCTGACTGACAGCAATGCTGACCTGGGAAATCCCCTGCATCTGTTCGGATGAAGCAAGAGAGATATTGTCCATGGCTTCAGCAAGCTCACTCACCATGCCCACGATTTTGAGGATATTCTGACCTGTTCCTGAGGCAACTTCTACGCCACTCTCTACCTGAGTTACAGCCTGTTCAATCAGGGTTTTGATGTCACGCGCGGCCGTTGCGCTTCGCTGCGCAAGCGTTCTGACCTCACCGGCGACAACAGCAAAGCCACGACCGTCCTCTCCCGCGCGTGCCGCTTCAACCGCAGCGTTGAGCGCCAGAATATTCGTCTGGAAAGCAATGCTTTCAATGACAGAGGTGATGTCGCGAACTTTCGTTGCGCTCACAGAAATCTCGTGCATGGTTTCAGACATGCGCTGAACGTCGGTTTCACCCGCGCGGGCAAGCTGTGCCGTTTCACGTGCAGACTCTGCCGTCTGCTGGGCACCGGCAGTGTTGCTTTTTACTGTAGCAGTCAGCTGCTCCATACTTGCTGCTGTTTCCTGCAGAGCGGCGGCCTGCTGCTCGGTTCGGGAAGAGAGTTCGGTATTGCCCTGCGAAATTTCATCAGCAGCCAGTGCAACTGACGCTGATGAATCTTTAATCTGTGAGACGAGTGCGCGAAGATTGGCCTGCATAGTATCAAGCGAGGCAAGCAGACTGGTTGTATCGTTGCGGCGTAATGTCACCTTTGTCGTCAGATCTCCGGCTGCAATTGTTGCAGCCAGTTCCTGCGCCTGAACCGGTTCTCCGCCCAGCTGACGCATCAGACTTCTGCTGACAACATAGCATCCGGTCACTGCTGTCAGCACAGAAAGCAGAACGAGAACGATCAGCGTATTTCTGGCCCGTGAAACGGTCGCACCCGTATCATTAACCGTTTCCAGGGTTTGCTGCTTCTGGATGTCTGTCAGCTGGGTGAGCAGGTTAAGCAGCTTGCGTTGTGCTGGCCGGGCCGTTTGCAACAGGTACGTAATGGTTTCCTGCTGGCGGTTTTCCAGTCCGAGTTTGCCCGCAGTCATGAGTGCATTCAGGGCTGTATTCTCTGACGCCACCACCTCCTGCAATATGTCTTTGCCACGCGCACTGACACTGTGAGTCATGCTTTCCACCAGTAACGCTCTTTCCTGCCTGTATTTTTTCTGTTGGGCTATCAGCCTTTCCCATTCTGGCTGCATTTCTTTGGGATCGCTCAGCAGCGCAAGGTTACGTGCCGCTATTGCCATATCGCGTATGTCACCCCGCATATCAAGCGCGAGAGAAAAGCGTTTCATTTTATTGTTAACGGCATCATTCATGCCGTTCTGGGCCTGCGTCAGTGCGTGTAATGCCACGCCCGCGCAAATGACCAAAAGGATAACAAGCAGACCAAATCCAGTGGCAAGACGTGTTGAAACCTTCATAATATTTTCCTGATGATAGTGTAATTATTTATTTCTATCGGCAGGGTGAGAAATGGCTGTATGGTTGTGTCAAATTAAATTTGACGCAACTGAATTTCAGCAATGTAATAACATCCGATAAGTTTTCAACCGTTCTGCATGTGTTCACGGGCCATGCTGACAGGGTACCCCCGTGCCGGGAATAACCGGTCCCGAAGAAACGGGTAGATCAATCAACATTTCACAGCAGGTAGTCTGAATGCAACCATCGACAGAGAAAAGCTCAGGTGAATTACAACCATCTGTTTTACTTGATAAACAACTCTGCTTTGAGATTTACGCCGCTTCACTTGCCATGACACGACTTTATCAGCCACACCTTAAAGCACTCGGGCTGACTTATCCTCAGTATCTGGTCATGCTGGTTTTGTGGGAAACTGATGGGCTGACCGTTAAAGAGATTTCCAGCCGAGTGCAGCTGGATTCAGGTACGCTCAGTCATCTGCTCAAACGGCTGGAGCAGTCTGGTTTTATTGTACGAAGCCGGAATGCGGCTGAAGATGAGAGGAAGGTGATTGTATCGCTGACGTCAGCAGGGTCTGCGCTGAAAAATCAGGCCATCATTGTTCCACATGAAGTGGTATCGGCAATAGGTCTCCCGTACGAAAAACTGTCAGCAATGAGAGAGGATATGGCTGTTCTGCGTAAACAGTTGCTGGCTGCTCTTTCTGAAAAAACAGGACGATAATGGAGGTGCTGGGGTAAGCAGGAGGTGTCTGGCAGCGTACGCTGGCAGGACTCCATTCTTATGTGTACCCCCTTACTCCCGCGTTCAGTCAACCCGCCTTTCTGCACGTAGCCAGATCACCCCAGACATCGCCTTTCAGCGTTTTCATCGATCCAGTCCTCTCCGTGAAAGAATGAGATCCCTGCTTTTCATCATGTCTCTTTCAGAGCACGCGCTGCAAGTGCACGCATGACTTGTTGCACACAGACGCTGCTGCTCTGCGGGGCCTGTCTCTTAGACAGCGGCTTACATACGCTTACATGCTGGAGGTTGAAAAAAGTTTTTTAGCTTTATCATTTCACTGGCTATCAGGTGCTTAAAGGGATAATCCCATCCAGCAATAGTAAAGGGTTTATAAATTGTTGGCGCTAAATTTAATTCTGCGCTATAAAGATTAAGCGGAGCGTGATTAGAGCCTTCTGCCAGGTAGAATCATTTTCGACTATATTTTACTTATATTAAAGTTATGATTTTATTGATTAAATAAATAATTCTTACAGAGTGAGTATTACGCCAACACCAGGGCGGGATGGGTAAAATGGACGAATCTTACTGGCCACAAAGAGCTGCTGAGACGTCAAAGAATGATTTTTACAGAACTTTTTCTTCACTATATTTTGCGCCTTCACCAGGGCGGGTGGACAGATGTTAACAAACCTCTCAGGCGACGAAAATCGCCGCAGTCGTGCCTTGCTGGCGCTCCGTCCCCTGATATTGTTTGCCAGTCGCAAAAAAAGATGTTGCTGTGTTATGGAGTCCGCTTTGCGCGAAAAGATGATATCCGTCTGACAGATACAAAGGGTCTTTCTTTACCTGTAACCACTTAGCAGCCGGAATGTCTGGATAGTTGCCCTGGACAGCGTTGCTGCAGTATCGGCAATGGTAAAGCGGTAAGAGTGATCCTTTATCAGGGGGCTGAGATCGGTACAGGCAATCAGAAGGGCCTCTGCCTCAAGCCTTTCCACTTCAGCGACTAACGCCTTCCATCCTGCCTGCACCTCAGCATCGTGGAAGCCTTTTGCTTTCACTTGCCCGATTAAAGCTGTGGTCATTTCACGAAGCCGCTGTGAATCAATCATCTCGCGGCCAGACGCTTTTATGCGTGCCTGATAGAAACCGGCTTCGAGGGTAGGTTCTGTCGCCAGTACTGCGATTCTGCTGGCTTCTGCGGGTAGCGACGCCAGGGCACTCTCTGCAATATGAAGAAGGGGAATATCACCACATGCCTTTTTCATTTCGGCGAAATAGCAGTGCGCAAGATTACAGGGAACGGCTATCAGGCTGACTCTGGCCTTAACGAGGTCGGCAATGCCCTCCTGCAGGGCGGTAACCATAGCGTGATCGTCAATGTCTCTGCCGGGCCAGAATGGGGTCGGCAAAGAAATGATATGCATTTTAGGAAAATCCAGATCATATTTTGCACCATAGCCCAGCTGGCACTCTGTCACCAGCATATCAATGAACGGGGCCGTAGAACGGGGTCCCATACCTGCAAGTACACCTATAGAAACCGTCACGCCAGCGTCTCCTTTCCTTAATCCTCTTTCCGGATCCCCGGACCTTTTTGAGTAATCAGCATCATTGAAGGGTGACATTTCCGTTATCTCTTTACCAGCGTTAACACACAGCAGGGTGATGGTGGATGACGGACTGCGCTGCCGCGCAGATTGCTCGTGGTGGCTAATTCGGCACACTCTCTCTATGATGACTTTTTTCCGACTCTCTGTCGGGAACGATCAACGACTCAGGGAAGTATCTTCGCGATGACCATGTTAAATGACCTCGATCTGCGTCAGCTGGAGGCCTTCTCGGCGGTAATTTCTGCGGGCAGCGTCACGGCGGCAGCCAAAGCACTGAACCGCTCGCAGCCCGCTGTTTCCCGTCTGATTCAGGAGCTGGAGCAGTCGCTGGGCTACCCCCTGTTTATCCGCAACGGCCCACGCATTCATCCCTCTGAAGAGGCGTTACAGCTGCATCAGTATGTGCAAAAAGCACTGCTCTCTTTGCAGCAGATCCGCTTACGCGCCCAGGAGATTGCGCATCAGCAGCATCGCCCGCTTAGTATTGCCGCGACCCCTGCGCTGGCGGCGGGATTACTGCCGCAGGCGCTGGCCGCACTGAACCTGCAGAACAAAGTCCAGATCATCAGTGAATCTGCCGTCCAGACGGCGCACGCGGTGATCACCGCAGAGGCTGACATCGGTTTATGCAGTCTGCCGCTGGAACATCACGCGGTTGAGCTGCACTGGATTGGACGGTCTCAGTGCGTCGTGGCCCTGCCGGAAGAGGATGAGCTGGCGGCGAACCGGGAGCTTTCGCTGAGCCAGCTGGCAGGCCGCCGGCTGATCGCTCCCTTCAGCCCGCAGCGCTTACGCGGACGCTATGAAAAAGCGCTGAAAAAGGTCAGAGCCCCGCTGCTGGAAACCATTGAAACCAACTCCTCGGCCAATATCCTGGGCTGCGTGCGGGCTGGATTAGGTGTGGCGATCCTCGAACCGGTAACGGGCTGGGGGATGCCGCTGGCCGGTGTGGCAATCCGCCCGATTCAGGAAGATATTCCTTACTTCTTTGGCGTCATCACCCCGCAGGGCCGCCAGATTTCCAGTGCGGCTCAGGCGCTGGTGGAAGCCCTGGCCGATGCCGCTGCACACCTGTTGCCGGGGTTTGAACGTCTGACAGCCAGTGAACATCCCCGCATCATGCGCATTATCAACCAGAATTAACACCGCCTCTCCCGGTCACCCGGCAGGGTGACCTCTCGTCCTGCCAAAATTAACAGATACCCGTCAGGGTTAGCCGGGCGCAGGCTTCTGAATAATCCCTGTAATTTCAATACTTATAACTTATGCGGCATAAGATATAAGAAATCCATTGGTCAATGGGTGAGCGTGCTTCTTGACTCCGATTTGGGGCAAGAGGAATATGCGAAAACTGAGTTCTTACTATGCGTTATGATGATTCTTATCCGCTTACTATGTGTTTTTAAGATAATAAAAAAGCAGGGTCATCGGCGCGTTTTAATCGTTTTCGCCCGCTATCCGGCGAACGCTGACACCAGGGAAATCTTTATATGACGTATGCCGCCAAAGGCCTTGCCGCGCTTGAAGCTCAGCTGCAGCAGGATCTGGAATGTCTGGAACTGCCCGCCAAATCCTGGGTGCCGGAGCGCACCTGGCAGGGGGCGCCGGTTCGCGATGTTGTGGTCATCGGTGCCGGTATGTGCGGTCTGGCTGCGCTCGCTAAATTACAGCTCACCGGCATCAGCAATGTGGTGGCGTATGACGCCGCACCGGCAGGGCGGGAAGGCCCCTGGGTGACCTTTGCACGCATGGAAACCCTGCGCTCGCCGAAAACGCTGCAGGGCCCGGCACTGGGTCTTGCGCCGCTGACCTTCCGCGCATGGTTTACGGCGCAGTGGGGCAAGGAAGCCTGGCAGGCGCTGGATAAAATTCCTAAAGCGCAGTGGATGGATTATCTGATCTGGTATCGCAGGGTGCTGAATCTGCCGGTGCAGAACAACGTGCGGGTCTGCACTATCGCACAGGCCGGAGATGTCATTGCGCTGGATCTGGACGGCGCCGAAACCGGCCGTGTTTACACACGCCGTCTGGTGCTGGCTACCGGACGTTCAGGACTGGGCGGGTTTGCCGTTCCGGATTTCCTGCAGGGTATTGATCGCCGGTTATGGGCACACTCCGCCGATGATATCGATTTTGCGGCGTTACAGGGCAAACGCGTGGCGGTGATTGGTGCAGGCGCGTCGTCGATGGATAACGCCGCCACCGCACTGGAGCAGGGTGCCGCAGCGGTCGATCTGCTGATCCGGCGCAAGGCGATGCCGCGTATCAACAAGATGACCGGCATCGGCAGCCAGGGGGTGATACACGGCATGCACTCTCTGCCGGATGCGTGGAAATGGAAGTTTGTCGACTACACCGCCGCGACACAAACGCCGCCGCCGCGCGCGTCAACCCTGCGCGTTTCCCGTCATGATAATGCGCGTTTCTTTCTCGACTGTGCCATTAACGCCGTCAGGCAGGAAGCAGAGGGCCTGGTGATTGAAACCACCCAGGGCGCACTGCGCTACGACTTCCTGATTGCTGCCACCGGCTTCACCAACGATTTCCACGGCCGGCCGGAGTTTGCTGCCATCGCGCCGCATATCCGCAGCTGGGCCGACGGCCGCTATCAGCCAGAGATGGGGCCAGCACGTCAGAACCTGCTGGACGCGCCGGATCTGGGGCCTTCCTTTGAGTTTCGCGAAGTGACGCCGGGGGCCTGCCCGATGCTGGCACACATCCACTGCTTTAACGATGCCGCGATGCTGACGCACGGCAAAGTCTCCGGCGATATCCCGGCCGTGAGTGCGGGGGCCGATCGTCTGGTGCGCGGCATAACGGCCTCGCTGTTTGCCGAGGATGTCGAACAGCACTTCGCCAGTTTACAGGCTTATGACACCCCTGAATTGCAGGGCGATGAATGGGTGGATTCAACCCCGCAACTAAAACAGGAGAACGCGTTGTGATCGACGTTATTGATCAGGCAGCCGGATTAACACCCGATGAGGCGTTGTATCAGACGCGCCGCCTGCGCCCCGAATTTGTTGAGGGTGCAGAAGCGTGCCGTCTGTCCGTGCTGGCACCCGAAGATGAACAGGGTTTACCGGCGGACCTGCGTCTGGCGCTGGCCCAGCGCATGGCACACCAGAACGACGATGCCGCGCTGCAACGGGATTACCAGGCTCAGCTGGCGGTGTTAAACCCGTCTGACGTGCTGCTGACCCTGGCCGCGGGCGGTGGGGTGAATGAAGAGCCGCTGGCAACGATTGTGCGCCATGCCGATCTGGTGACGCAGCAACCCATTCAGGCGACCGAACAGCATATCCGGCTGCTTGAGCAGGCCGGGTTAAGTAATCCGCAAATCGTCGCGCTCTCGGAACTGATCGCCTTTGTTAACTTCCAGACGCGCGTCGTGGCTGGCTTACGCCTGATGAGGTCCGCATGATTCCGTCAGTTAACCTCAAACCACTGCACTGGCATCCCTATATCACGCCGGTCGAGGTTGAACAGGCGACTCCGGCGCAGCTTGATGCGATGAAGGTGACGCCCTCCAACAAGAAAATCTCAGAGTACGTGCGCACGCTGGTGCACGATCCCGAAAGTTACACCGCCCGCACCGGCCTGTTCAACGCCATTATGTATGTTGAAGGGGGACTGGACCGCGCGGATCGTGAACTGGGCGCGCTCGGTGCATCCATCGTCAACGGTTGTCGCTATTGTGCGGTGGTGCATGCGCGCCGTCATGCCCAGCTGGCCGGGAATGACGCGGTGGTCAGTGCGGTCTACTTCGACAGGGCCGATGTATTAGGTGAACGCGACGCGGCGATCTATCACTTTGCCCGTCGTTTATCGGTCACGCCCTCTGAGGCGACGCCGGACGATGTGGCCGCTCTGCGCGCTGTCGGCATGAACGATCAGGAGATCATCGATCTCATCCACGCCATCGCCATCTTTGGCTGGGCCAACCGTCTGATGCATGTGCTCGGCCATGCTGACCTGAACAAATAAGGGCTGCACCGGATGTTAGAACTCAACAATATTACGCTCGCTTACGGCAGCAACCCGATTCTTAAAGGCGTCGACCTGTCGGTCAAACGTGGCGATGTGGTGTCGATCATTGGGCCAAGCGGCACCGGGAAAACCACGCTGCTGCGCTGCATCAACTATCTGGCGAAGCCCTCCGCGGGGACGATTCAGCTCGATCAGATCCGCATGGATTATCAGTCACCCGACAAAGCGGCGATTCAGGCGATCCGTTTGCGTACCGCCATGGTGTTTCAGCAGTTTAACGTCTTCAAGAACATGACGGTGCTGGAGAACGTGATGGACCCGCTGATCGTCATCCAGCGTAAAACCCGACAGCAGGCGCGCGACATCGCCGTGCAGGAGCTGGAGCGCGTAGGCCTGGGGGCGAAGCACCATCACTATCCGTCACAGCTGTCTGGCGGGCAGTTACAGCGTACCGGTATCGCCCGGGCGCTGGCAGTCCGTCCCGACGTGATGCTGTTTGATGAACCGACCTCATCGCTCGATCCCGAGCTGGTGGGGGAAGTGCTTAAAGTGATCAAAGATGTGGCGTCATCCGGCATTACCTCGCTGCTGGTGACGCATGAAATGCAGTTTGCGAAGAGCATTTCAAACCGCATCGTGTTTATGGATCAGGGTGTGGTGGCTGCGCAGGGGACGCCAGCAGAGATGTTTGATAACCCCACGCTGCCGCGCCTTGCCCAGTTCCTCAACTCAGAAAAAGTATTCTAATAAACACAGGAGTCAGAGACATGCCTGCAATCAAAACCACATTACGTCGCCTGGCCGCGCCTGGCATCATCGCACTGGCCCTGATCAGCGGTAACAGCTTTGCGGATGCCGTTCGCACCATTAAGATCGCTACCGCAGCAGAGTCCAAACCCCTGTCATGGGGCGCAATCGGCCATGAGCCACAGGGCTACGAGCCGGACGTGCTGAGAGCGATCAACGCGAAACTGCCACAGTATAAATTTGTGATGGAAGGCGCGGCGGATATCGCCCAGGAAACCGGCCTGGTGACCGGCAAATATGACATGGCGACGGGCGGATATTATAAAGCGCCTGCCCGCAGCAAACAGTTCCTGATCCCGGATGCACCGATCGGTGCCAGCCTGATGAAGATCTACAGTCGCAGCGACAGCAACATCAACGGCATGAAAGATCTGGTCGGTAAGAATATCGTGCCGGTGACCGCAGGCGGCGGCGTCTATAAGTTTGTCACCCAGTGGCAGCAGGATAACCCGAACGACAAAATCACCATCAAAGCGTCCAGCGCGGGTGTGCCTTACCCGGATCGCCTGAAAGAGGTGCAGAACGGGAAATATGACGCGCTGATCCTGCCGTCAAATCTGGGTGAGCAGACGGTCATCGACAACCAGAAGCTGGCGATCAAAGCCAGTGAGCCGGTGGTGATTAACAACACCTATGTGCTGATCCACCGCTCCGCTGAGAATCAGGCGCTGAGTGATGACATCGCTCAATCGTTGAAGGCGCTGAAAGCGGATGGCACGCTGGATAAGCTGGCGCAGAAGTGGTTTGGCGAAGACGTGACGAAGTACATGAAGTAACAGATTCACTGCGCCCGGTGTCAGATCGGGCGCAGGCTGTCCTTTTTAGCAGGAGTGTTTCACCGTGAATCTATCCTCCATGATCCCAGAACTGCTGTCGGCGCTGCCTCTGACGCTCGGCATCATGTTTGTGGCGATGATTATCGGGTTCTTTCTGGCGCTTATCGCCACGTTTTTCCGCGTGCGCCGTCTTCACGTGATCAGCCAGCTGGCCGATCTCTATGTCTCCTACGCGCGCAGCGTGCCCGTGGTGCTGCAGCTGTTTGTTGCCTTCTACGGCATGCCACTGATTACCGATAACTTCGGTTTTCGCGACTTTTTCACCGCCAACGTGGCGGCGATGATCGGCCTGAGCCTCTATCACGGAGGTTACCTGTCGGAAGTGATGCGCCCGGCCTATCTTGCGGTTGAGCGTGGTCAGCACGATGCCACCGACAGCCTGGGCTACAGCTTCCGTCAGAAAATGCTGCGTGTCATCGGCCCACAGGCGGTGCACTTTGCGCTGCCGGGCTACGGCAATGCCATTATCTATCTGATTCATAATGTGGCGCTGGTGATGTACATCGGTGCAGCTGATGTGATGGCAACCGCGCACCTGATTATGGAACGCGATTACAACCAGTATCAGTTCGGCACCTATCTGGTGCTGGCCGTGCTCTATTCACTGCTGTGCGGTGTGGCGTGGCTGGTTATCCGCTTCTTCGAACAACGTCATGCGAAGTACAGCGCTAAGTCTGCACCGCGCGTGAAGTTCACCACCAGCGTCTGAGCAGGGGAGAAAAACTATGTTTGATGCTGAGGTGTTACTGCCGGACTTCTGGAGCATTCTGGATGCGGTGCCGGTAACGCTGCTGATGGCAGTGACGATATTCATCTGTTCGACGCTGCTGGGCGGACTGTTTGCCTTTATTGAGTATCAGCGCATCCCGGTGCTGCGGCAGCTGGTCATCGCCTACAAAATTGCCTTCAAAGGTGTGCCGATGGTGGTGGTGATTTTCCTCGCCTACTACGGTCTGCCCCCGGCGCTGCACTTTGTCGCCACGCTGTCCGGAATAGCGGTCAATGCTCACTCGCTGCCGAACTGGGTCATCATCATTGTGGCGCTGAGTGCCTGCGTAGCGGCGTTCCAGGCTGAAGTGTGGAAAGGCGCGCTGAATTCGTTCGACAGCGGTCAGTCGGATGCCGCCTTATCGCTCGGCTACAGCGGCGGACAGCTGTTCCGTCGGGTGATGTTTCCACAGATCATCGTGGCGGCAATCCCCGACCTGGCGAATGCCTTTATGGTGATCATGAAAGCCCTGTCGCTGGCGTTTGCCATCGAAGTGGTGGATATTTTTGCTCAGGCCCAGTTAACGGCAGCCCTGAACTTCTACTATCTCGAAGCCTTCCTGATTGCGGCAGCGTTCTACATGGTGATTGCCTATGTGGTCACAAAAATTGCCGACAGGATCGAGGCCGCACTGCGCGTGCGCACCTGATGATTATTGCGTTGTCATGAAAGGGCCGCCCGGTGTGGCATATGCCGGGCGGCCAGAATTGGTTAAACGCGGGTTCGCCGATTTTAATCAAATGGGGCACTACGCAGGCCGGACCCTGGCCTTAGTGGGATGTCCGTCGCGGCCATCGTCATGCGTGTGATCAGGATCGGGCTCAATCAGCACGATAAAATCCTCTCCTTTTCCGTCGCGCGGCAAAGTAATTAAATCGCCTGCGCGGGGTTTCGCGTTAAAGTCATGCTCTTCTTCCACACCTGTATCTTCAAAAACCACCGTAATTTTCATTTTCGCGTCCTCTTTCTGATGAGCTGCGTCGTGACCTCAGTATTCGCTGACGCTGACCAGAATAAGAGTAGCGCATCCTGAAAATAGCCTGAGCGGCCTGCCCGTAACACACTATCCTTTGCAGAGGAGGTGACTATGTGTGGACGGTTTGCGCAGTACAGCAGCAGAGATGAATACTTTGACGCACTGGGGCTGACGCCCGATGAGGTCATTTACGATCCGGAACCGATAGGGCGCTACAACGTCGCGCCTGGAACAAACGTCCTGCTGCTCAATGAGCGGGAGGAGGCGATCCACTTTGACCCGGTCAACTGGGGTTATGGTCCGGAGTGGTGGCACAAGCAGCCACTCATTAACGCTCGCGGTGAGACGGCTGCCACAGGGCGTATGTTTAAACCTCTCTGGGAGCATGGACGCGCCATTGTTCCGGCAGATGGCTGGTTTGAGTGGA
The DNA here is from genome assembly GCF_059731105.1 of Type-F symbiont of Plautia stali. NCBI lineage: Bacteria > Pseudomonadati > Pseudomonadota > Gammaproteobacteria > Enterobacterales > Enterobacteriaceae > Type-F symbiont of Plautia stali. Next base: position 147,984 of record NZ_AP035910.1, read on the forward strand.
AGCGGGACGGCAAAGCAAAACAGCCCTATTTTATCTGCCACAAAAAGCAGGAGCCTCTGTTCTTTGCTGCGATTGGCAGGGCGCCTTACGGCAGGGATCACGGGCGCGAGGGGTTTGTCATCGTAACGGCCGCGAGCAATCAAGGCATGGTCGATATTCATGACCGTCGCCCGCTGGTTTTGCGTGCCGATGCAGTACGCGAATGGCTGAGTGCAGAAACCACGCCAGAACGTGCGCAGGAGATCGCACGTGACGCAGCCTTACCTGAGACGGCCTTTACCTGGCATCCTGTTACCCGCAAAGTCGGCAATATTCATAATCAGGGTAAATCCCTTATTGAGGCCATTGAACCTGACTCAGCTGGAAACGCAGACTGAATTGTTTTCCGGATTGCGTCCCGCGCCGCTGGCAGAAATTCAGTAAAATGTATTTTCATCGATTCGGGATTGCTCTTGATCCTCTGACAGATTGCCGCATTTTAAGGGAAGCGGTACTTTGCTGGCGCAGTTCATTTATCTGCTATTCATCACAACTGCTGGCCCGGAAACAGGAAACATTTACTGAAAATTCCAGCCTCACGATGTTGTCTCATTCCTGCTTTTTATTTTTTTGCCGCTTACGCTTTAATTCTGAAAAGCAGCCTGTGATTTTCTTCTTTTAGCGCCAGTTCTGCTGATTTTAGGGTGGCATCAGGCTCCTAAGATTATTTAACATGCTGATCAGGCAGCAGGTTATCTCTGTCCGGGTTGCGGCTAAGAATCGTCTTAAAAGCTTAATAGATAAACTATACAGTAAATTTCGACTTGGTACAGATATCAGGGTGAAGCTATTGCTTATAAAGACTATATATTTATTCTTAATCGAAACGGGAATAATCAGCGCGATTATTTCCTGAAGAAATTAATAATAAAAAGTTGTGTTTAAACACCATTCAAACCACGCTTGTTAAGTCCTTAACATTTAAAGTGAGAAAACATATGAACAAGCACAGAGGCGGATCGGGTAATTTCGCAGAAAATCCCCAGCGGGCTTCAGAAGCGGGACGGATTGGCGGAAAAGCCAGTAGTGGAAATTTTAAAAATAACCCTGAACGGGCTGTTGAAGCGGGACGTAAAGGGGGTTCAGTGAGCCGTCGCGGTAAAACTCAGGAAACCCGTGCCTGACTCCGCTGTTGCTGCACGGTATTCAAATCTATTTTGTCCGGAACTTTGTGCCGTGCAGAGTTCATTTTCTCCCGTCCTATTCAGGAGTACACAATGCAATACACAAAAACGGTGAAAGGGCTGCTGGCTGTCTCAGCAGTGGTGACCCTGTTCTGCAGTGCCAGCGTGCAGGCTCAGACGCAGACGAACACTCCGCAAAGCGGTAATCCCTCCTCCTCCGCATCGAACGGAAAACTCAGCGCAGGCGACCAGAAAGCGGTTAAAGAGATGGCGCAGGCCAATATCAATGAAATTGCCGCCGCAAAAATCGCGCTCAGTAAGTCGCAAAGCGCTGACGTTAAGGCCTTCGCTCAGAAGATGGTTGCCGATCACGGCGCGGCCCTGACCAAAGTGCAGACGGTCGCTCAGCAAAAAGGGGTCGCGCTACCCACTGAGCCGGATGCCACCCATAAGGCGATGGCCCTGGAACTGGAAAAGCAGAGCGGCGGGGCATTTGACAAAATGTATATGGAAAATGCCGGCCTGAAAGACCATAAAATGGTGCTGTCAACGCTGGAAAGTGATGCTAAGACGATAAAAGATCCGGATGTAAAAGCGCTGGCCGACGCGCATACCCCGGTTGTCGAGCAGCATCTGAAATCTGCCCAACAGATGTCGCAGTAACCGGTTCAGGGTTATTGAATAAACAGCGTGCCGGGTGGGCAGGGCGTCCGGAAGGACGCCATTTGTCGCGATGTACCGGCCGGACAAGACGCTGTCTGTAACTCCTGATACGCCCCTCATCCAGCTTCCTCTCTGAAGCACAGATGATTAAAAGAAAGACGCAAAGTCGTTTGACACCTCAGCCTACCTACTAGTAGATTCATTGCAGGCCCGGCGCGATTAACGGGTTCATCGTTCTGTCAGAGGCAAAACGTGAAGGATGACGCGCGGATGAGCGTTGACGTTAATTTCTGCAATGTTGAGTACGTTAATGAATAAATCTTCTCTTTCTGACCGTCAGAAATTAGCGCGTCTGGCGATAATCGCTGTCATACCGTTACTGTTGATTGCGCTCTTACTGTGGGCGGGTGGCTGGCTGGACAGGTCGCGGCTGACATCGGATAAGCTGGTCACGGCTTTAGAAAAGTCGGGCGGCAGGCATCCAGGCTTTCGCCGCAATCATGCTAAAGGCGTCTGTATTCTGGGCGACTTTTCGTCAAACGGTAACGCCAGTGCCCTGTCGCGCGCCGCGCTCTTCGCGCCAGGGGTGACGCCTGTGGTGGGTCGTCTGGCGATTGCAGGCGGCAATCCCCATGCGCCTGACTATACGGTGCCGGTGCGCAGCATGGCGCTGGCCTTTTATCAGAAAAATGGTGAACAGTGGCGAACCGGCATGAATGCGATGCCGTTCTTTCCGGTCCAGAGCGTAGAGGGTTTTTACGATCTGCAGGTCGCGACGCTGCCGGATGCCCGAACGGGTAAACCCGATCCCGCTAAAGTTCAGGCTTTTGTGCAGCAGCACCCGGAGATCAAACGCTTTTTTGGCTGGGCAAAGCAGGCAGTGCCTTCTTCCAGCTGGATTAGCGATCGCTTTAACAGCCTGAACGCTTTTAATTTTATCGATGCCGCAGGCCATTCCCATCTGGTGCGCTGGAGTATGGTGCCGCACGCTGACTATCAGCCAATAGCGGTAAAAGAGAAGGGGGACGCTGACTTCTTACGGAACGATTTGCAGCAGCGACTGGCACAGGGGCCGCAGCAGTGGGACCTGATCATCACCGAGGCGGATGCAGGGGATAAAGGCAATGATGCGTCGGTGGCGTGGCCAGACGACCGCAGGAAGATCACTGCCGGAACCCTCACCATCCATACGATGACGGCTCAGCAGGATGGCGCGTGTAACGACATCAATTACGATCCGCTGATTTTACCGGATGGCATTGCAGCCTCGGATGACCCGCTTCTGAATGCGCGTTCATCTGCGTATGCCAAATCTTATAATGCTCGCACCCACGAACAGGCCTGGGCTCACTGATGAAACAGAAAAACACTTTTCACCCGGCACTGCGCATCATTCACTGGCTGATGGCCGCGGCCATCATGGCAATGCTGTTTATGGGTGTCGCCATGGTCTCCACGGTGTCGTCATGGCACAGCCTGCTGGTGGCCATACATAAACCGCTGGGTCTGATGATTCTGTTACTGGTGATTGTGCGGCTCTGGCTGCGCTTCACCACCGCCAAACCTGCGCTGCCAGCCACGCTACCGGGCTGGCAGAAGGGGTTAGCGCATCTGTCCCACTGGGCGCTGTATGCCATGATGCTGGCTCAGCCACTCATCGGCTGGGCGATGCAGTCGGCCGCTGGTTATCCCATTACCCTGGGTGACCGGGTGCTGCCGGCCATTTTTCCTGTCAGCAACGACGCCTATGCTCTGCTGCGGCCACTTCACAGCTGGGTTGCTTTGGCCCTTTTCCTGACGGTGATGTTGCATCTTGCCGCAGCCCTGTTCCATGGGTTGATACTCCGTGATGGGGTGTTCAGCAGTATGGCTGGCCTGAGTAAGCGTAAAGGAGGCGCGCCAGGCTCGCTTGACAACCCGCATGGCGGTCAGTAGGTTCAGGGCCGTTTACCGATTTGCCGTTAATTGATCTCAACTGCCGGAGCATGCATGAGTACCGAACGTTCACAGAAAGCCGAAGAGATAATGCACCATACCCGAATGCTGCTCACCTCCGGCGGATATAACAGCTTCAGCTATGCCGACCTGGCTGAGCGGGTAAAAATCCGCAAATCCAGTATTCATCACCATTTCCCCGCCAAAGCGGATCTGGTGCAGGCGGTGGTGAGTGATTATCGTCAGCAGGCACAGACAGGCATGTCGGCAATCAGTCAGCACTTCGCCGGAGACGCCCTGGGGGAAATTAACAGCTATGTGAACTTCTGGGCCACCTGCATAAAAGAGAACAACTCGCCTTTCTGTATCTGTGTGATGCTGGCTGTGGAGTTACCGGTTTTACCTGAAGAGGTCGCTCAGGAAGTGACCGGACATTTCAGCGATCTCACGGAATGGCTGACCGCCGTGCTCGACAGGGGAAATAAGAGCCACGTGTTTTGCCTGCAGGAAAGTGCAGCAGCAGAAGCGAAATCGGTTATGGCGACGGTACATGGTGCGATTATTGCTGCACGCGCTTTTAATAAGCCCGATATATTTTTGCAAATTGTCGAACCGGTAATAAAACGATTACTGAAAAATCACTAAGCGAGTCCGGGTAAATAGCCGCTTTTGCGGCACCTGTTACTATTTTCCAGCTTTCAATTAAATTCAGCGCGCTGCTGCTGAATTTTATTGCGGGCCATCCGGAAGAACGGTTAATTATCCCCGGTAATTACATTATCCGGAATCTCTGCCATGCATCCGCTGGCGGATCAGTTCGCTTTTGTCTCAGCAAACACGAGGAAGTTATTTATGACGACAGTTCGTGCTCTGCCATCATTACCTGTTCTCTCTTCATTCTGTTTTAGAATGAGTAACCAGCCTGACTCCATTGCAGCCGGTTTTCAGACGCAGTTGCAGAATCAGGTCCGGCTTTCACTGGCTCAAAAGGTCCCGCTGCCCGCCGGGCAAAAGATAGCAATCGCTGCCACTCCTCAGCGTACGCACATTGATGCCCTTCTTGCGCAACTGCTGGCGGACAGAAAGCGAGTCTCAGAGGCCGTCTGTCATGCGGATGAGCATCGTGAATCTGCTTCATTGCCGTGCCAGCTGATGAATAAAAATGAACTCGCGTTGAGATGTGACGCTGACGTTTATTCACTAATCCCGGACGTGCCGTTTGTCTGCCCGCCACTTTATCCGCCAGGGAGTGTGAGCCCGTTAACGCCGATTGTTATCTGGACTGCGCCTGAGATCGTCCGGTTCCCTGCTTTGATTACCAGAGGAGGGCCTTTGCGAATAAGCAGTGTTCGTCTGATAAACAAAGCCGGTTATCGCCGGAGAGAAATTAGCGAAAACGACCTGAATGATATTGCCCCGTCTCACTGAAACGCCTGGCTCTGAGTCAGTCAGCGCCTGTGAAAGTATTTACCTTCATATCAAACCGGAGAGTTATTATGCAGACCCCTCAACCATCTATTACGCACGCCCAGAACCAATGGCTTCAGTCTTATTACTATATCCGTGCGACCGCATCTGTTATCTGGATTTTACTCGCGGTGTTGATTGGTAAAAATCATCCCGGCATCGGAGCCGTTCTCTTTATTCTCTATCCGGCCTGGGATGCCCTGGCAAATTATTTAGATGCCAGTAAGTCAGGCGGATTAGCGGTAAATCCACCGCAGAAATTTAACCTGATTGTGAGCCTGATTGTCGCGGCGGCGATTATCTGGTCACTCTCCGTCAGCATAAATGCGACCATTAAAGTCTTTGGTATCTGGGCAATATTTTCGGGCCTGCTTCAGCTTTCGGCGTCCCTCCGCCGCTGGAACTCTTCCAATGGGCAGTGGGCGATGATTTTAAGTGGTGCGCAATCTGCGCTGGCGGGCATTTTTATGTTCAGGCAGGCGAGCAGTGATATGCATCTGGATGTCACCACGGTTGCCCCCTACGCGGCGTTTGGCGTCTTCTATTTCCTGATTTCCGCCATCACGCTGACCCTTAAAAATGGTCGCAGGCGTAAAGTGACGGTGTAAACACCTGACGCCGTCATGCGCTGTCAGTCGGGTTTCGGGGCCAGCATCGTTTCTGCAAGATCAAGCAGGGCACGCAGCCGGTCCATATGACGGAGGTCCTGATGATAGCCTGCCCAGATATCCCTTGAAGGCGGCATATCTGGCGTGGCTATGCGCTGCAGGCCAGGCGTGGCGTCCCCCAGTGGCTGTGGCAGCACGGCGACGCCCATCCCGCGCAGGCACATCTGTGCCTGAACAGCCCGGCTGGTGCTTTTGAATGCCGGGGCCGACTGCGGAAACCGTTCCAGAAGCCAGGAAACGTCAGGAAAGTGTGACTGTGCGCTGTTCATCAGGATCAGCCCCACCGAAGAGGGGGCGCTTAACAGCGCCTCCGCCTTCTCTGGCGTCCCGTAAAGGGCATAAGGCACGCTCATCAGACGTCGCTGAACGATGTCGGGATCGGTAAAAGGCACAATTCGAAATGCGACGTCGGCATCGCGGCGCGACAGATCGAGCAGGCGAAAGCTGGCGATCACCTCCGGCACGATCGCCGGATGACGGCGCGTCAGTTCGCTCAGAACCGGTGCCAGCACGTAGTTAGTAAACCACTCTGCCGCTGAGATACGTAAAATCCCTTCAAGGCGTTCATGATTTCCGGCCAGGCGTCGCTCCATCGCCAGCGCCGAATTTTCCATCGCTTCGGCCAGTTTCATCACGCCGTCACCGGCATCGGTCAGCACCAGGCCATCCTGTGTCCGGCGAAACAGTGCCTGCTGCGCCTCATCCTCCAGGGCCTTTATGCGGCGTCCTACCGTCGGATGACTCACGCCCAGACTCAGGGCCGCTTTCCCGTAAGAGCCGTTACGCATGACGGCTAGAAATACCTGAACATCACTCCACTCCACAGCCGCGCCCCTCCGTACAAAAATGAACATCGAATATACAAAAGTGTCAGTTCTCAAACAACTTTGAAGGTATCAACATAGCTTTTATCGGGTCGCCGCAGGCGTCTTTATCAGGAAGCTAACTATGAAGAGATTAAAAGACAAAGTCGCTCTTGTTACCGGTGGTTCAAAAGGTATCGGAGCCGCAATAGCCCGTCAGCTGGCCGCCGAGGGGGCGAAAGTGGTTGTCAGTTACCTCTCAGACAGAGAGGGGGCTGAGCAGGTGGTGGCCGCTATCGACGCGGCCGCGGGTGAGGCGCTGGCTGTGGCGGCCGATGTCACCAGCCAGGCCGGCGTTGAAGCTCTGGTCAGCACCACGCTCGCGCATTACGGACAGCTGGATATTGTGGTGAACAACGCCGGTGTTTATCAGTTCGCTGCCATTGAGGAGAGCACCGAAGCGCTCTATCGCCGCCAGTTCGACATCAATGTTCTGGGGCCGTTGTTAGTCACCGCGGCGGCCGTCCCTTACATGGGAAGGGGAGGCAGCATCATCAACATCAGTTCGTTTGTCACCCGCGTCTTCATCGCCGAAAGCGCCATCTACAGCGGGGCTAAAGGCGCGATAGATGCCATCACAGGGGTTCTTTCAAAAGAGCTCGGCCCGCGCGGCATCCGGGTAAATGCGGTCAATCCCGGTCTGATCGAAACAGAAGGAAGTCACAGCGCTGGCGCAATGAATTCAGCGTTTCAGACGTGGAATGAAGCGCAGACGCCGCTCGGCCGTATCGGTCAGGTGGACGATGTTGCACCGATCGTCTCTTTTCTCGCTTCAGAGGAAGCGGGCTGGATAAACGGTGAAGTGATACTGGCCTCCGGCGGTATGCGCTGATTGTCGCGCCGCTGGGCTGACAGAGGCGACACGCCCCTTCCGATCCCTTGCTTCATGTCCCTGACGGGGGACGTTTCCATTTTCTAAGGAGTGATTAATGTCCATACATCACATCCCGCAGGCCGAGCCACGTCGCTGGGCCATGTTTATCATTTTACTTGTCGGCGCTTTCCTGCCGCCGCTCGATTTCTTTATCGTCAACGTGGCACTGCCCGCGATTCAGCATGAACTGGGTACGTCATCCTCGGCGGAGCAGCTGGTGATCTCCTCCTATGCCGCGGTGTATGCGGTGACGCTGATTACCGGAGGGCGTCTGGGTGATATTTATGGTCGTGGAAAGATGTTCTTTCTGGGGCTGATCGGTTTTGCCGCTGCCTCTGTGCTGTGTGGTTTTGCCTGGTCACCCTGGGTTCTGATTGCCGGACGCCTAATGCAGGGGGTGACAGCCGCCATTATGGCCCCGCAGGCGCTGGCTTCCGTTCAGGCTATTTTTCCTGAAGCGGAGAGACCGCTGGCGCTGAGTATTTATGGTGCCGTGTTTGGGCTGGCTTCTGTTATCGGGCAGGTGCTGGGGGGCATTCTGATTCAGGCCGATCTGTTTCATCTCGGATGGCGGGCAATTTTTCTGGTTAACCTGCCGGTAGCGTTACTGGTTGTTCTTTTTGGCCTGCCGCTGCTGAAGGATACGCGGGCACCCTCCGCTCAGCGACTCGATCCTGTTGGCACACTGCTGGCAACGCTGACGCTGAGTGCGCTGATTGTTCCGCTGATTGAAGGCCGGGAGGCAGGGTGGCCCTGGTGGACGTGGCTGCTCTTTGTGACGGTCCCGCTGCTGGCCTCAGCATTATGGCGTTATGAGCATCGCCTCAGCCTGAAGGGCGGAACGCCACTGCTGAATCCGACTGTGCTGCGCGCGCCGGGCCTGGGGCAGGGACTGGTCATCGTTCTGCTGTTCTATTCGATTGGGACCTTCTTTCTGTTGTTTTCAGTTTATCTGCAGGGCGCGCTGCACCTGAACGCGCTGACAGCAGGCACGCTTTTTCTGCCCTTTGGTCTGGGATTTCTGATCGGGCCATTGCTCACCCCTTACCTGAGACGCTTTGTCGGCAACCTGCTCAGCGCCATCGGGATGGGATGCGAGACCGCGGGACTGGCGGGGCTGGCATGGCTGATCGCCACGACGCAGACAGGCCACTCTCCCGCCATGCTGCCGCTCGCGGCGCTCCTTTTTCTGACGGGGCTGGGTCAGGGGCTGGCCATGCCAACGCTGGTGCGGATGGTGACAGGCCAGGTTGCGGCGCCGTTTTCAGGGATGATTGCGGGCGTCACCAGCGCCGCGTTACAAATCAGCACGGCGCTCAGCGTGGCCGTCATCGGCGGACTTTTCTACAGCCTGCTCGGCAGTGATAAAAGTGCAGCCGGGATTTCGCAGGCGTTTATCGTTGCGCTTTTGACGATGGCCGGATGCCTGGCAGTGGGGGCAGGGCTGAGTATCCGCTTAATCCGCCGCACCTCCGGGCGCACGGACGTCTCAGCCAGCGTTTCCCTTTCATCCCGCCGTCGCGGAACCGGTTAGTCATCCGTCGAGCGCGTAACCGTTTCCCAGCGGTCGATCTCCTCACTGAGTGCCGTCAGCTTCTGGCGCACTAAGTCCAGGGCATCACTGCCCAGCAACAGATGAGCGGGTGGATTGTGGCTTTCAATCAGCGCCAGTATGGCCCGGGCAGCCTTTGCGGGGTTGCCGCGTTGCTTTCCGCTCTTTTCTTCCCGGGCCTGACGGATGGGGTCGAATAATGCGTCATAGTCCGGGATCGTGCGCGCGCTTCTTACCATCGAACGCCCCGCCCAGTCTGTGCGGAATGAGCCGGGGGCCACAGCGGTAACCGCGATATTAAAGGGTGCCAGTTCCTTGCCTAAGGTTTCTGAAATGCCCTCTAATGCAAACTTGCTGCCGCAGTAGTAGCTGATGCCGGGCAGGGTGATAAAACCGCCCATCGAGGTGATGTTAATGATATGGCCGCGACGGCGCTGACGCATGCCCGGCAGCAGAGCCTTGATCATCGCGACCGCGCCAAAGACATTAACGTCAAACTGGCGGCGCATCTCTTCCAGAGAAGACTCCTCCATGATGCCTTCGTGGCCGTAACCTGCGTTGTTTACCAGCACATCAACTTCACCGAGGGCAGATTCAATCTCCCTGACCACCTCATCAATACGCTCAGCCTCTGTCACATCCAGCAGACGGCCTGCCGCACGCGCAGGATCCAGCGCCTCAAATGCCTCCAGCGCGGCACGGTTACGCACCGTGCCGATGACCCGATGCCCGGCCCTGAGTGCCTCCTGTGCCAGAGCAAGACCAAACCCGCTGCTGACACCTGTGATTAAGATTGTTTTTGCCGTTGTCATAATCAGAACCTCCATGAATTGTCGGAATTGCATGGTATTCTCTGTGGAGCCGGATTTTCAGGCCCTTTCTTCTCGTTTTCTTGCCTGATCTTATGAGGTGCAGCGATGTCCGACATGATCACCCTGATAAAAGCTCTTGCCCCGCAGGAGGGCTACAACCTGACCGCGTTATCGGGTGTGCGCATTTTGCGGTCCGATCGCCCGCTGGCCAGAACGCCGGTGCTGTATGATCCCGGGATCGTGATTGTCTGTCAGGGCAGCAAGCGCGGTTATTTTGGCCAGCAGACTTACATCTATGATGAACAGCACTATCTGGCGGTGTCCGTGCCGGTTCCGTTTACGATGGAAACCGACGCGTCAGCAGCGCATCCCCTGCTGGCCATATATCTGCATCTGGATTTTCAGCTGGCCGCTGAGCTTATGTTGCAGATCAATCAGCATGAGGCGCTGCACCCTGCGACCGCGCCACAGAGTATGATCTCCAGCCCGATGGATGAGCCGGTGAGGTCAGCTGTGGAGGGGTTGCTTAAGGTCCTGAACAATCCGCTTGAAGCTGAGATTCTTGGCCAGGCGCGGTTGCGGGAGCTCTATTTCCGCGTACTGACCGGTGCGCAGGGTAATGCCATGCGAGCCGCGCTGGCGTTACAGGGGCAGTTCAGCAGGATAGGAAAAGTATTGCAGCGCATCCATGCCACCTATGCAGAATCCGTGACGCTGACTGAGCTGGCTCATGAAGCGGGCATGAGCGTGCCGACCTTTCATCTTCATTTTAAAGCGATCACCCGCTTGCCACCGATGCAGTATGTGAAATCGGTGCGCCTCCACCAGGCGCGAATGCTGATGGTTCGTCAGCAGATGACCGCGGCCTCGGCCAGCTTCGCCGTGGGCTATGAGAGCCCTTCGCAGTTCAATCGTGAATTTAAACGCTTGTTTGGTCTGCCTCCGGCAGAGGAGATCAAACGCATGCAGAAACACTTTGCTGTTCCGCCTGCGCAGGACGCCTCAGTTTTCGTTTCTTCACACTGACGCCGGGCTGACACTATTTTCTGGCCACAATCCGCATTTCCACCAGCGCATTCTCCGGAATGAATTCCGACACGCCGATCGCAGACCATGCCGGATAGGGGGCCTTGATATAGGCATCTTTCACGCTGGAAAACACGGCGATATGTTTTTTCAGGTCGATATGAAAAGTGGTCATCTCCACAATGTTGTCATAGGTTAAACCGGCAGCGTTCAGGTAGACGCCCAGCTTATAAAACGCATCATGAAATTGCTCGCCAGGATCTGTGCTTATCGGTTTGTCCTTACGCGCAGCGGTAACCCCTGAGAGATAGAATGTGCCATCGGATTCGATAACCGGAGAGAAGTGCCAGTCATGGTAATAGTGTTTAAAGTCTTCAGGGACGATGGGTTTTTTCATGATCTCTCACGCTGATGAGCTTAATGGTTCAGGTCTGTTCTGCATCCCGATCTCTGCTCAGAGGTCAAATCCGCTCAGACCGGCTTAATCACCAGGTTAGCGCAAATGCAGGTTGCCGTCAGCTACACTCAGAATTCTTAATCCGCAAAAGGAAGAGATCATGAAAAAGTCACAGATGGCCCTGCTATCACTGCTGGTGGTTCTGCCGGTGACGGCCATGGCGCAGAAAGCAGAGATGAAAATGACGCACGATATGCCTGACTCCGCCGCATCAAAAGAGTACATGGCGGGCATGCAGAAGATGCATCACAACATGATGGCGGCAATGAAAGAGCAGGATCCTGACAGGGCCTTTGCCAGCGGCATGGCCGAGCATCACAAAGGAGCGATTGCCATGGCTGAAACGGAGCTGAAATATGGTAAAGATCCTGAAATGAGAAAGATGGCGCAGGAGATTATCAAAGCGCAGAAGGGTGAAATCGAACAGCTGGAAAAATGGCTGCAGAAATAATGGCTGCGATGGCGTGAAGCGCATTCACGTGATGATCTTCACAACGTTACCGCCAGAGAGGCTTGCTGCCGTTGCTGGTGCTTTATTAAACCCGCAGGGCTGACTTGTGGGTTTAAGATTCAGGAGAGTGTGATGATCTGGCTCGTGACAAAATATGCGATAACGGCCTTTATGGTTGTACTGATCTCAGAAGTGGCAAAGCGCAGCGACCGGCTCGGCGGCCTGCTCGCGGCCCTGCCGCTGGTGACCCTGCTGGTGCTTATCTGGATGAAGCTGGAAGGGCAGGCACAGGAAAAAATAGCCGCTCACGCCTGGTATACCTTCTGGTACGTGGTGCCGACACTGCCGATGTTTATCCTGTTCCCCTTTATTTACCCGCGTGCTGGCTTCTGGCTGACACTGCTCATCGCCTGCGCGATAACCGTCGTGCTCTTTGCCCTCTGGGCAATATTACTGAAGCGATTTGGAATCATTCTTCTCTGAATAAGTCTGCATGCATTAATAAGCGCTGAAAAAGGCCATTCCACTTGCTACCTTAATACCGGCATCTGTCACCATGAAGTGGCGGTGAATTAAATCCTCAGACAGAATCAGAATGACTATTTTATGCGGCCAGTTTGCGTTAAAACACCATTTCTTCATTGTCTGCCAGAACATTAAAATAATCTTTTTCTTAAAGCAGGAAACGCTGTTTTGAGAGATCGTGAGATTGTTAACTTTGCCGCGTTAGCTAATATTTCAGAGACGCAATCGATATTAAGGAACTCCATCATGCTTAAGCAACGTACTCTTAAAGCAGCCGTTGCGCTGGTTATAGGTTTTGCCGTCTGTGCTGCACCGGTTTATGCAAATCCTGGCAATGGCAATGGCAATGGCAATGGCAATGGCAATGGCAATGGCAACGGTCACGGCGGTGGTCAGGGTAACGGGAATCACGGGAACAATGGCGCGCACGGCAATAAAGGGCCGGGTAACGCAAAATCAAAAAACGAACATGGACATCGTAAAAATGCCGGGAAACCCGATCGCGTAGACGCCGACATCAACTTCTCTCGTGCAAGGAGCCTTGCCGTCAACTATGGCCTGGTTGGCTATCAGTCCCTGCCGCCGGGCATCGCGAAGAAAGTGGCACGCGGTAAACCGTTGCCGCCCGGCATTGCGAAAAAAGCGTTGCCCGCTTCCATGCTAAATGATCTGCCTTACTATCCGGGCTACGAGTGGCGAGCCGTGGGCGACGATTTAGTGCTGATTGCCCTGAGTACGGCAATCGTGACCGCCGTCATCAACGGTGTGTTTGATTAACCCCGTAACAGAGACTCCGCTCAACGCTGGCGGAGTCTTATCAGCCAGGTTCATCGTCAGGTTGCAAAACGGGTGAGCAGTTGTTTTTGATGTCAACCTGGGAAGGGGTTCAAAAGTCGCGTAGTGGTTGTCGGTGATAATGTCCGCTATGAGCGAAAAGCGGACATATAAATGATGTCGTCAGGAAAATTCTGTCACATTGAACATAACGACCTGAAGCGAAGCATCTTTGTAGTGGCTCAATGCTAATGTCTGCGCTACATGGACTTTGTGGGGGTTCTTGTCATCATTCTTTTTCCGTGAAGTTAAAAGAAAGGAACTCATCGAGGAAATGGCCATAAGTGCATAAAACTCAGGACTATTCACGTTGAAAGAAATTAATCGCATTTAAATATTGCAAGATGTCATCGACCGAAGAATGTCCTCTGGTCGTGCTGCTGAACTGCTCGGTATGACTCCTCGCCATTGCAGGCGTTTACTTAATCGATACCGTGAAAATGGCCCGCTTAGTATTAGTAGCCGCAGTCGTGGTAATCCGGGAAACCGTTTGTTGCCCAAAGCTTTTGCTGATCAGGCTCTGGAGATTATAAAAGGAAAGTATTCTGACTTTGGCCCGACTCTATATCCCACGTCAAGACTTCTTTTTGTACAATTTGGCATCGACTGTGCCTAATGGCCGATATTTTTCGGACCCCGGCTTAAGACTATTACGCCAGACATAATGTCCACTCAGATCGATGTGTTCCCAACCCAGGAGAGAAAGATGAGATACCAGTTGCTTACTAATCGGCATGCCTTTTCGTTTCAATGACTGAATGGCTCTTTTAATAGATGCATGGCTGACAATTCCAACGTAGAATCAACCCTAACTAAATAAATTCAACAGATTGATTACCTGTAACGAACCTGAACACGTTCACTCGGAGCCTGCCATTCCAGTGCTTTCGTTATTTTGTGGCATTTCGAGTGGGAAGTAGGCCTTTTAACCACAGCCAGAGAGATACATCATTATGTCATCACCTATCATGGTTCAGGAATATCCGGAACTCAATACCCTGACACCTCTGATGAACAGTATTGTTGATAAAACCGTAGATAATGTTGCACGAAAACTGATCGGTGGTTTCCGTAATAAACGAAATTCTCAACCGAATGCCAAGGCCCCCAACCTCAGTACAACGGTGGATGATACGCTTAACGCCACATCGTCTGCGAGTGTGCTTGCCGTGGCGAATCGGAGTGTTCAGTGGAAGGAAATGATAAGCAAAAGTTTCACTCATGGCATTTCCTCTATTTCCACCATGAAGTTTGATGGCCAGTTCACGATCAAGAATGGTGTGCCGGAAGGCCTGAAAGATGTGCCGAATTCGCCGGGTGTCTATGTGGTTTATGACAGCGTCGGTGAAGTGCGGTATATCGGCGATGCGAAGGATTTACAGAAACGGTGGCATGCCGGGCATCTGAATGAAAATAAAAATGCCGAAAAGAATGGCACAAAATACAAAATGTCGGCGGAGTTTGAAGAGGGCTGCACCGTCAAATTTCTTGTCATGGATTCGGCAGAGACGGCAGCAGCGGTCGAGGCTAACATTTTAAAAAACGAGAAACCTCCGGTAAATAAGAAAGAAGAGCTATCCAAAGAACAGGGTACGCGTTCTAATATCGAAGCAAAAAAAATGAAAGATGCGGCAAACGAAGCGGGAGGTCTGGCCTTTGGCGCAGGAAAAGAGGCATTAAAAAATATCGGGTGGGATGTGTTTCAAACGCTCAGTACCACGATGATTAAAGCATTGAAGGATGAAGTTGTTGATCTGTTTATCACCCAGAAAGCGCAGGTGAAAATCCGCCTAAAACGCTTTTTTGATAAAATATGGCAGGTTATCGTTAACCTGATAAAAGCCCCATTAAGTCTGCTTAGAGGTTTATTCGAGTTCGTGTTAAATGCACTGTCTCAGGCAATCGGGAAAATTTATCAGTTAGCAAAAAATATCTATGATCTGGGCATGGCGGCACTCTCGCTGATGAAGGGGAGCAAAACCATGACTAGGGAAGAAACCATCAATAAGGTCTCTGAGGTCATTATCACCAGCGGGACTCTGGTGTTCTGGGATGCGGTTGAACCGGTGATTGAATCCGGTATGGTGGCTCTTTTTGCTCCACTGGCTCCCTTTGCCCCTTATATTTCTGCCTCCCTGTGCGCGATGGGATTTGGGCTGAGCAGTTACCTTTTAGCCGATATCGTCCCTAAAGCCGTCAGCCTGATACTCTCAACTGAGCCTGCCTATACCGCAAAAGGACGGGAGGCTTTTCAGCAGTTGATTACTAACCATGAAACCAGTGTGGGTATGGTGGCAGAACTGCAAAAATATGCAGGTAGCACAGTGAATCTGATGAGTGAAACTCGAGAGCATACGGTAGAACTGAACAATGATGCCATCAGACTTACTCGCTTCTCTCTTGCCGAAGAGATTAAAAAGCTGGGAGCGCACTAATATGACCGTTGTCACGATTGTTGAGAAGAACAAAGACTCCAGCATCGCCAGTTTCAAAAAAAATCTCCACGAACTAGGTAAAAAGCTCAAAGAGGAACAAGAAAGAAGTAAAGAGATACAAAAAGCGGCAGATGACTTCAATAATCGGGGTTTTTTGGGGCGTTGGGGGGGCAGTCTCACCTCGAAAAATGATACTGACTTAGCGACGATGATTGCAAGCCTCGGTGGCAGTCTGAATATAACCCAAGAAGTGATCGAGTGCTTATTACAAATCCAGTCAGAAAAGAATGTCGTGCTGAAAGAATTTCATTTGGCGTTAATGAATACGATTCGAGACTTGAAACACAACGACACGATGCTGGATCTCAGCAGCCGTGAAAATTCACTGGCTATTCTTGAACATCTGAAATCCCAGGTGGAAGACAAACTGGAACAGGCACAGCGTGTCGAAGAACATGAAGAGGAGATTAGCCGGTTACAGTCATTGAGCTGGCAGCAGAAGGAGATGCTTCAACGTTTGCATGCAAGTCAGGATGACCACGCAACTCAGCTTGCCCTCTTGAAGCAGGTTGTCCCAAAATTTGAGCGACAGCAGCAGGAGCAATGGCAACAGTCAGGGAAGCTGGCTCTGGCACTTGAAGAGCAGGCGGATCAGTACCAGCAACAGTTGGCCTTACTGATGGAAAAGCTGACCGTGCAGGAAAACGTCGCAACAGGCATGGCAGCGCGGGTCAGCGAACTAGAGAAGACGTATCGATTAAAACGTGCAGGACGGCGCGATTACTTGCTGTTTGCGACTAGCGCTCTTGCCGCTGGATTATTCGTTGTCGAAGTGATGCGTTTCAACGGCGTTATTTAACGGCGAGGTTTACCCATCTATCTCCGCCGGGCAGAAGCCGGGGTTTCTGCCCGGGAACTCTGCCTTAATCATGCTATTTCAAACGCTACTTTCTACATCTGGCGCAAGAAGTTTGGCGGCATGGAAGTTCCTGAAGTGAAGCGGCTTAAGTCATCTGAAAAGGAGAACTCCCGCCTCAGGAAGCTGCTCGCCGAAGCTATATGAGGGCCGTTGATATGCTGAATCACATGCTTTTGCATGGAAGCTACCACCGCGGCGCAACAGGCTGGTTAATCTCGGAGTGCGGTGGTGTTCCGCCAAAAGATGTGCTGACCGTTTTTCTGCGGGATCACAATCACTGACAGGAAATACCTTTGGCGGCGTTGATGGCCGCCATACGTCTTCACGCAGCCGGTCTATATCCCCAGACTGGCCAGCAGATCATCCACATCATCCTGACTGGCGGCTGGTTCAGCTGAGAACGCAGGTGCCGGCGGCGTAGCGCGCGCGGCGCTGGATGGCGAGGCTGATTTATCGCGGATCACCTGGATTAACTGCTGCTCTGCCTGATTCAGCACCGCCATCATCGCCTGCACGATCTGCCCGGTAATATCCTGGAATCCCTGCGCCATCATAATGGCGTGCAGATGCTGACGTGTCAGATTCGTGGCATGAGGGACATCGTCCAGCAGGGCTACGGTATCTGCTGCTAGCAGATGTGTTTGCTCTTTCGTCAGGGGCTCTGCTGACGTGGCATTCCAGCGCTGCAGTAATCGATCGGCCTTTTCTGTCAGCTGAGTCTGTACCGGCTGGGTTATTTCAACGCTGTTAATAACCTCATCTGCGGCTTCACGGGTCAGTGTGACCACGTAGCCCAGTCTTTCACGCGCGTTGGGGATGCTTCCCGCAACCTCGGCAATGGTTTTATCCAGTCCCAGCTGTTGCAGACTGTCCCGAAGCGTCCGCAGGATAGCGCCCGCACGCGCCGTGATCTCGGTGATTTCCTGTTGCTCACTATGGGTATCGGGTAATGACATGGGTGCTTTCTCCTGCGTAGGCAATGTCGCTATCTGCTGTTATCGGCAGTTCCTGGCGGAATTTGATTTTTTCCTCCTGACGGCGGGGGAGGGGAATGGGAAGGCGGCTGAAACCGCATGAAGAAACGTCGGCGTCGTGCTTGAGAAAAGCGGTTATGCGGCGATGTTAATAGCAAGCTATAAATAAATCAGCGATTTTATCGCTTGCTATTTACTTTGACATTTTTTGTGGTAGATTGGCTTTAACGATGGGTAGATGACCCTCGAGAGATTTTTTATTCAGCCCTGGCAATCCTGTCAGGGCTTTTTTTTGGGCTGGATCTCTTCGGTCTGCTCATCACAAAGACTGGCAGGGCATAAAGCCGGCAACACACAGCGTTACAGCCCCGGCGCTGTCATCACGCATCAGGTTTGTGTCTGATGTTTATGGCACGCCATCAGACCTGCGCTTCGGCAGCGTCCATCATTGCCGGCAGGGCGCTGAAC
The DNA here is from genome assembly GCF_059731105.1 of Type-F symbiont of Plautia stali. Taxonomy (NCBI): domain Bacteria; kingdom Pseudomonadati; phylum Pseudomonadota; class Gammaproteobacteria; order Enterobacterales; family Enterobacteriaceae; species Type-F symbiont of Plautia stali. Next base: position 166,070 of record NZ_AP035910.1, read on the forward strand.
AGCGCCTGAATAGCCAGCCTGACTTTCAGCGACTGATGCGGCGTGCGCAGCCAGACGACAGAAACCGGCCACTTTCCGGAGGTATGTTCTTTCAGTATCTGTTTCAGGCTGCCGCTGATGAGGTCGTCCCGCACCAGCCAGTAGGGTAACCAGGCGATACCGGCCCCCGTCAGCGTCATATCTTTTACCGCCTGCATATCATCCAGGGTGAATCGGGCAGGCGGCGAAATCTCCACCGCGTCACCCCGTTCATTTTTGACCTGCCACTTCAGCACCTGTCCGCCACGGATGTAGGCCACTGCCGCATGGTGCCGGAGTTCATCCGGAGAAGCCGGTTCGCCAGCCTGGCTGAGATAGTCCGGTGACGCGCAGAAGACCATCCTGTGATAAGCCAGCCGCCGGGCTATCAGGCTGCTACTGTCAGCCAGCGCGCCAATCCTGACTGCCAGATCGAAACCCTCCCCGGACAAATCGACCTGACGATCGCTGAAAGATATCTCCAGTTCCAGCTTCGGGTGCGCTTTCGCCAGCGCGGAGAAGACAGGCGAGACACAGAGGTGCCCCAGCAGCACCGGCACCGATACGCGAAGTTTACCGCTGGCCTGCAGCTTGCCGCTCTCCAGCAGATCCTCGGCAGCCTTGAGTTCGTTCATCGCCCGGCGGCAATATTCATAATAGAGCGCGCCTTCATCGGTAAGACTCTGTTTGCGGGTGGTGCGGTTAAACAGCGTGACGCCAAGTCTCTCTTCGATACGGGCGATGGTTTTTGCGACGGCAGAGCGCGTAACGTGCAGCCGCTCAGCTGCCTGAGAGAAACTCATGGATTCAGCCACGGCCACAAATACCGGAATGGTGTTCATTTCGCTTTTCATATTGTCGCCTCAGCGGAATCAATGACGAGAAATAGTATCGCCGTCGTATCTTAAAAGGCAATGTTACGATTCTGATCTCTGCTCTTAACCCCTACAGGAATCGCGATGAATCACACCATGAAACGCTGGACACTGAATGAGATTGGCCGTCAGCATCTGACACTCACCGAGACAGCCATCCCGCAGCCGGGGCCGGGCGAAGTGCTGGTCCGGGTAAGTGCCGTTGCCCTTAACTTCCGGGATAAGGTCATTATTGAAGGTGGGATGGGAAAAGGAATGCCGATGCCCTTTACGCCAGGTTCCGATATGGCCGGCGTGGTTGAGGCTGTCGGTCCGGGCACATCTCGTTTTAAACAGGGTGATCGCGTCATCTCCTCGTTCAACGCAGACTGGATCGAGGGAAAGGCGGTTAACAACGCCAGAAATCCGCATTACAACACCCTCGGCTACGCCTTGCAGGGCGTGCTGGCAGAATATGTGGTGATGAACGAAGCGTGGCTGGTCAACGCGCCGCAAACGCTGAACGATGCGGAAGCCTGCACCCTGGTCTGTGCGGGGCTGACCGCCTGGTTTGCACTGATTGAACGCGGCGGCCTTAAAGCGGGCGAAAGCGTTCTGGTGCAGGGAACCGGCGGGGTGGCTCTGTTTGCACTTCAGATCGCCCGTGCGATGGGTGCAGAGGTCTTTATCACCTCCTCCAGTGATGAGAAGCTGACGGCAGCAACCGCGCTGGGGGCAACCCATGGCATTAACCGTCAAAAGGAAGAGTGGGTCGAAGCCGTTTACCGCCTGACGCACGATCGGGGTATTGACCATGTGATAGACACCGTCGGCGGGCGTAACTTCGCCGATTCTGTCCGCGCTGTCGCCTCACATGGCCGCATCTCCCTGATCGGGATGATGGACACGCACGATACGTCAGCCTCTGGCGGACTGCTGTTGCTCAAATCTCCGACGGTTCAGGGCATCGGCGTGGGGCACCGGCGGGCGCTGGAGGATCTGGTCCGGGCGGTGGATGTCATAAACCTGAAGCCGGTCATCGATAAAGCCTACCGGTTCGATGAACTGCCTGCGGCACTGGCGCATCTTGACCGGGGCGCATTCGGGAAGATTGTTATCAGCCTGGACTGACAGCGCGCCCGGCCTTAACCAGGGCCAGCACAAAACCATCCCATCCCTTCTCACCCACCGTCTGAATGGCGGTGGCGTCAAGCCGCTCATCCTCAGCAATCATCCGGACAAACTCCCGCAGGCCCCGGACATTAGGATCGTGACTTTCCGCATCAAGCACCTGTCCGCCACGCACCGTGTTATCACCGACGATAACCGTGCCCGGGCGAGAAAGTCTGATGGCCCATTCCAGATAACATGGATTGTTCACCTTGTCGGCATCAATAAAAATCAGATCAAAGGGCGCCTCCAGGTCAGGCAGGATATCAAGCGCTGCGCCAGTGTGCAGCGTAACGCAGTGCGTCAGCCCGGCTTGATGGATATTCTGGCGGGCGACCTCTGCATGATGCTCACTGTATTCGATAGTGGTCACGCTTCCATGCTGAGGAAGCGCTCTGGCCATCCAGATCGTGCTGTATCCGCCAAGCGTACCGATTTCAAGAACCCGGACGGCCTGCGACATCCGTACGAACAGTGACAACATTTTTCCCTGCAAAGCAGACACATCATGAGCAGGTAAGCCCTGCTTTGCGTTGTTAGAGAGCGCGAAATTTAATTCAGCATCTTCGGGCGCAAGCTTTTCAGAAAACCAGGCATCCACCTGTGCCCACTTATCTGAATCTGTCGAGGGATAGTCAGGGATTCGCATAGGTTATTCACTCTCCTCAGAAAAGGTGTTTTAGCGGCGCGGCTGGCCCGACAGGGCCAGGATGGCCAGCGCGCAACACAGTGTGATGGCTGCCAGCACCCGGAAAAGGCACAGATAGGCGCTGTCATAACTATTCTGGACCACAGCGCGGGAAACGCCGGGTAAAAGTGTTAGTGCCTGCTGAAGATTGCCGCCTCCCAGCCAGGCTGCCGCCTGGTGAATCTCCGCTGATGTCAGCCCCTGAACGCTTTTGCTGAGGTTCACATCGTTCATTCTGGTAAGAAAGGCGGAAACCATCGCCAGCGCAATGCCTTCTCCCGCTACACGAACGGTGTTGAACAGGCCGGCCGCCATCCCGGCTTTTTCAACCGGAACCGCAGAGAGGGCAAGTCCATCCATCAGCCCCCACGGCAGCGCCGCGCCTGCACCGGTTATCAGCAATGCGACGATAAGCAGCAGGGCGCTGTGACCCTGTAACGCCTGCCCGAGGAAAAGTAACCCGGCTGCCGCGATCATCAGCCCGGATGCTGACACCACGGACGGTGAAAACCAGCGCGTCAGCACGGCGGCGCAGGCGGGAAGAACCAGCATCGGTGCAGTCAGGGCCATAAGAAAAAGCGCACTTCGCGACTCGCTGAATCCATTGCCCCCCATAAAGTGCAGCGGAACGATGATCAACAGCACAACGTAGCAGTAGCAGGTTGCCACCGGCAGCAGCAGAATCCCGGCGAAGCGCGGGCTGCGCAGCAGAGAAATATCGAGCACAGGATGGGCAATGTGCTGGCAACGCACAATAAATGCACCCAGAAACAGTATGGAGCAGAGGAACAGCACCAGCGGCAGAGGGGATAAAAACCCGACCGTGGGTAACAGCATCATCGCAGTGGTAAACAGAATCAGCGCCGCGGTAAACAGCGTCAGCCCGGCCTTGTCTGCCGGATGAGAGGCGTTCAGCGCCGATAGCGGCAGGTATGCTCTGCCAGCGAGCAGCACGCCGCCTGAAAGCAGCGCAAACAGGGTATAGACCCAGCGCCAGCCGAGGGTATCGGTAATAAAGCCCACCGCCAGCGGTCCAAACGCTAAGCCAGCGCCGAAGAGGATGCCGAGCAGGCTGAACATCCGCGTCCGGTCTGCGCCCTCATAGATCCCGGCCAGCAGCGCGCTGCCGCTGGCTAAGAGCATGGCCGCGGCCAGCCCCTGCAGGGACCTGAGCAGGCCCTGCATTATCAGGTTGTTCATCACGCCGATGATGAGACTGCAGAGACAGAACAGCGCTGCGCCAGCGATAAAAACAGGTTTTCTGCAGAGGGCGTCTGCAGCAATGCCTGCTGTCAGCAGAAAACTGCCAAACGTCAGCATAAATCCATTCGTCAGCCATGACAGCTCGCCAGGGGAACCGCCCAGCATGTGCTGGATGGCAGGCGTGGTAACCACACCGCCGGTGAAACTCAAGGGCAAAAGCAGCGCCGCCATAAAAACGGTAAGGGCGGCTGGGGTTCTGGTGTGGCGAAAAATCGCGCGGGCTCTGTATGACATAACAAGACCTTTTATCCTGACAGCGAATGAGTGAAAACTGCTGCGATGTTATTGCGGACATCTGAGTGGATAAATAGACTGGATGGACGGTCTCAATGGACATAAAGTTGATAATCGATGGATAGCCTGACTTCTCTTACCTCTTTTGTGCGGACAGCCGAGACGCTGAGCTTTGTTCAGGCTGCGCGACTGCTGGGGATTTCAGCGTCAGCAGTCGGTAAAAACGTCGCCAGACTTGAGCAAAAACTGGGCGTGCGGCTTTTTAACCGCAGCACAAGAAATGTGAGCCTGACGACGGAAGGGGCGGCACTCCTGACCCGATGCAAAGCGATCCTGGAACAGCTTCAGGAAGCGGAGTCAGCACTGGCGAGCAGTGCCGCAGAACCTGCTGGCAGACTCCGGGTCTCACTCCCCGCCGCGGGCTACAGATTACTGCTTCCTGCGCTCCCCGCGTTTACCCGCCGTTATCCTCAGGTCGAACTGGATCTGGATTTCAGCGATCGGCTGGTGAATATCATCGACGAAGGGTTTGACGTGGCGATCCGCAGTGGTGAGTTAGCTGATTCCAGGCTGACGGCAAAGAGGCTGGGTCATTTCCGCTTCCTCCTCTGCGCCAGTCCCGCTTATCTGAACAATTCCGGGGTTCCGGCGTCAGCGGATGATCTGGCTGAGCACAGGTGCATTTTTTTCCGCCTGCCCGCCACCGGCTTGCTACAGACGTGGGAGCTTCAGGGGCTGCGGCCCGGCGCTGAACCCAGAGCGGCATCGGTGTTGACGGTAAATAACATTGAAGCGGCGATTGGCCTGAGCTTATCGGGAATGGGTATCAGCTATCTGCCCGACTTCGCCGTTCGCGACGCGCTGGCTAAGGGACAACTGAAAGAAGTGATGCAGGGTTGCTGTACACAGCAGGGGCACTTCTCCGCCGTGTGGCCCTCCGGCCGCTACCTCTCCGCCCGGGTCCGCTGCTTTATCGATTTTATTGCTGAATCGGGACTGGCCCTTTAAGACCGCGTCACGCCTGCTGCGGCGGTTCAAACCAGGGTGTCACCAGCATATGCGGCAGTGCGAGCGCGGCAAGGGCGGCAAACAGCGACCGGATGCCCGCAGCGTCACCGGGTAACATCATATAAATGATCAGCGAGGCCAGCAGTATGGCCGCGGTGAATATCGGCCAGGTCAGATGGAGATAGCCCGCGTACGTGGTAAAGCCCAGCTGGTCACGGCGCAGTCGGGTTTGTGGCAGCGCGTGCAGAATCAAAAATCCCATCGAAAAGCCGACGAAAGGCGGCAGCAGCAGCAGCGCCAGAATGCCCGCGATAAGATGTCCATCCCGCCGAAGAAGCCCGGTGAGGGTCAGCCCCAGCGCACCGATGCCACCGAGGATCGCAAGGGCCGCCGTCACAGACCCCGGCATCACGGATGCCAGTCCGGCCTGATGCAGGATAGACCTGAACGCGGGCAGATGAAGGGTGGCCGGGGCCGCTATCATCGTGATCCCCCGCGCCAGACGTTCTGCCAGTCCGCCGTGCGGTGCATCCTCAAGGGCAAAATGGACAGCTGAGGCGATCAGAAAGCCGGGTAACGCCAGCCCTGGCGCGCGGTGCCACCAGAGCAGACAGAGCGCAATCACTGCGCCATACAGGGCAAGAAACGGCAGCCGGCGGCGACGCTGAACCACGTCCAGATCGCTGGCGCCGTGCGCCATGCCGATAATCCCGATAGCGATAACCGCAAACAGCACCTGTACGGACAGCGGGCAGAAGGAGGCAGCCAGGGCTGCCCCCCACAGAGCCATCCATCCGGCCCCTGATCGTGTTATCACTTCACGGTACCCGTGCGGCGGGTATGGTCGAGCGCTTTTTCCAGGTTAGCCGCCGCGTAAAAGGCATAGAAGACCTTCGCGATGATATCCAGCACTAAAAATGCCCAGACCGATGAGGGATCGGTAATGATTTTCAGGCCTTCCGGACCGACGAGGAACACAATCGGATAGATGAACCAGACGACGGTCAGCAGCGCGACATTTTTATTGTAGGCACCCGCCAGTGCACTGCCGCGATTGGCCGCCATGGTGCGAAGCGGTCCCCACAGCAGGTAAACCACACCCAGAAACGCGGCACAGGACCAGAGGTACCAGACCCATTTCGCCGCCGCCGTTTCAGCCAGTGATGAAACCAGACCGGTGATAATCATCATGACATCCAGCACGATGATGGCAGTGAGAAAACCGCCCATTTCACCGGGTTTACCGTGTTCGTGGAAGGCGAGCATGACCAGTCCTGCCAGTAAAATCGGCGTCGTAATCGACCAGTCAGCGTAACGCGCCAGATAGACGGTGCTGCCGCTGTCCAGCGTCAGATTACCGAACCCGAATGCCATGGCCAGATAGGCGGTGGCGGCGATAAACGGGACGGATGCATGCATGAGGGTATGATGACGGGAAGGAAATGTTTTGCCGCCGGTGGCGTAAATAACCAGTGACGCAATTGCCATGACCGAAAACCCGATCAAAAATGCGGTTTGATCCATGTTAATCTCTCCTGAGCAGTAGCGCGGAAATGCCGCCTGCTGCGTTGCCATAAATTGAATGCGTTTATATTCCGAAAAGAATATGCATTCAGTATATGGCGATTTCAGCAGCCTGCTCATTGTCAGGACGATTTCCGCCTGTGGGTTAAAATAAAGAGGGTGAAAAGCCTTCGTTATCTGATTTAAAAAAGAACGGTGATGTTACGTTCTGTTTCTTAGCGTTTCGTTTTCCGAGCGGCTGTCGGGTTGCCGTCAGGCTTACTGTTTATTTTATACCTAAAATTCAATTACCTGAATGCGTTGAGAAACAGGGCTTCTGTTTCACCCAAAAAAGAGAAAGTACAAGAAAAATATTTTTATCTGGAAAAATGAACACGCTGTACTAAGTCAATCCCGTGACGACATCAGGATTCAGCTCAGCGATGAGTGAAATAACAGAAGTCAGCACCTCTTATTGCCCACCAGGATAATCAGAAAACCCGAAACGGCGTGCTGAATAGTGACCCGACAGGAAAGGGAAATATCCTGTAAACGATCGTCGCGGCTTAGGCGAGGGCGCTAATAAGTGCGGGAAGAAGACGGAAATAGTCAGACCCGCATCGTCATTTGTTTATCTGCTTTAGTCTTTCTGTTCACCGCTGCGTGTTGCGCAGACCGCATCTGTTTTGCTCTCTGCGCTATGCTTATGCCTGCGTGAACGCTGCAACCGGTCAGTGATGTCTGGCACCAGGGCGGAAAGCCTGCTGTTTAGCCAGCAAGGCGATCACAAACGCCACTGCCATCAGCGCCATCAGCGCCCACGGAAACGAAGCGGCACCGGCACGATTGAGCAACAGCCCGCCGAGAATGCCGCCACTGGCGATCGCCAGATTCCAGGCGGTCGTCACCATCGCCTGAACCACATCCACATGGTTGCCAGCCGAATCAGCGGCGGCCGTCTGCATCTGGGTTGATGCCCCACCGAATGACCATCCCCAGACGATAACCGCCAGGAAGATAACAACCTGTTCCCGCATGCCCATAGCCAGCACCACAGAGACCGCAGCCAGTGCCGCCAGGCTGAGCAGCACCAGCCTGCGCAGGTGGCGATCGACCCAGATGCCGGTCGTCCCGATCCCGGTTAATGCGGCCAGTCCGAACACCAGCAGGATAAGACCGACAGCGTTGCTCATGTCCGACAGCGCCAGAAAGGGCCCGATAAAGGTATAAAGAATGTTATGGGCCGTCATCCAGAGAAAGATGACCGCCAGCACCGGGCGAACACCCGGCATCCTGAAAACCTGCCAGACGGGCAGACGGCGGTCTGCCTTCTGTCCCGGCAGATCAGGAACGGCAACCCATGCCCAGATAAACAGCACAATCGCCAGGGCAGCCATCACGCCAAAGGCGACCCGCCATCCCAGCATGTTTCCCAGCCAGGAGCCTGCGGGTGTGCCCAGGGATAACGCAACCGGAATGCCGACCATGGCAATGGCCAGGGCGCGACCCTGTAAATCGGGCGCAACAAGACGCCGCGCATAGCCCGCCAGCATTCCCCAGGCCAGCCCGGCCGCCACACCGGACATAAAACGGGCCGCCAGCGTGAGCCAGTAGCTGGCAGAAAAGGTGGTGATGGTGTTGAAAATCACAAAGATCCCGATAGCGAGCAGCAGGACTTTTTTGCGGCGCCAGCCGCTGGTCAGCACGGTCAGCGGGATCGCCGCCAGCAGTGACCCCAGAGCATAGAGACTCACTAACTGTCCTGCCATCACCTGAGAGACGCCAAGTCCCTGACTGATGTCCGGCAGCAGACCGGCCGGCAGGGTTTCGGTCAGAATGGCGATAAAGCCGGTCATGGCAAAGGCCAGCAGGGAGCCGAGCGGCAGACCCGCCTGAGCGGTGACTTCACGGGGTTCGATATGGGCGGACACGTTAACCTCTTTTAATCTCACTGAAGGAAAGAAGCCGCTGACAGCGGACTTCGTGACATCTGTATCGATTGGTATATTTATCGAAACTAGAGATCGGGTCGTCACTTGTCAAGCACATATGTATCGATTAGTATTTAAGTCTTACAGGCATGAACAGGAGGGGCTATGGCTCAGATGGGACGTCCACGTTCGTTTGACCGGGACGAGGCGATTCGTCAGGCAATGTTTCTTTTCTGGCAGCATGGCTTCGAGTCCACCTCGCTTGCTCTGCTCAAGGCCAGTCTCGGCAACGGCATTACCGCACCGAGTTTCTACGCCGCATTTGGCTCAAAAGAGGCGCTGTTTGAAGAGGTTGTCGACTGTTATCTCTCCTCATATGGTCAGGTTAACGACTGTCTCTGGGACGACGAGCTCAGGCCGTTTGTTGCCATAGAACAGGCATTGCGCGCTTCCGCAAAGATGCAGACCGATCCGGGCCATCCCAGCGGCTGTCTGATCGCCTTGTCCGTAAATACCTGTTCCCCTTCAAACGAGCACATCCGCACCTTACTGGCAACGCAACGCCAGCGCACCCGGCTGGGGTTTTTGCGCTGTGTCGTCAGAGCCAAAGAGGCGGGCGAGCTGGCTGCCGACACCGACGCGCGCGCGCTGGCACAGACCTTTCACAGTTTTGAGACAGGACTTTCGACGGAAGCGCGGGATGGGGCAACGGGAGAGGAACTGGATGCAGCCGTGACGGCTGCGCTGAAAGTCTGGGAGAGGTTTACGACGAAGGCGGCATAGCCTGAAGCCATAGACGTTTCATCATAAAGCCCGCACCGGGCGGGCTGAATACGCCTACAGGCCGACCAGGGTAATGCGTTTCCGGGCGGTCAGCGTTTCATACAGCGCTTTAGCCAGACGGTCAGGTTCCACCATGCCACATTCCGACTGCTCGCCGTCGGAATCAGCCCAGAACGATTTAATACGCAGTGTGGTGTTGATCCTGGCGACGCGCTCCATCTCCAGCACGGCAAGCACCTGATGCCGCATCTCTCCCCCTTTAACGCTCGATTTAGCCTCTATCACGGCTGCGCGGGTGGCTTTTCCGTCATAGATGACATGGCAGCGTGCGCCGTTAAGGTTGAAAGTATGAAGCACCTCATAAAGGCCCTGAACTGTCTTTGCACTGTAGGATAACGGCATATCAAACATAACAGATCCCTCTGACACGGAACGGTGTGAGCCCCCAGCATAGGTGAACTGTAACAAGAGGAGAAGTTACTGTTTTTAAATGGGAAATATAGATATCTAAGGATACTGTAACGTCCGTGATTTTTATTCCAGTTCTGGCTGGCACTACCAGAAAGCGAAGCGCGAAAAGAGGAGGCCTGGCGGGGGCGGATTTGGGTTAATAAAAAGCCTGCGCGAAGCAGGCTAATCGTTCCAGCAGAATGTATGCATACAATCTGATATTTGTCTGCTTCCGCCATCGTACAGGAGAAATATTAGGATAAGATTAAGAATAATCGCTATCTCAACGCATTAACTTTTGTTGTGCGCGACGTCCTGATTACGCGGCGTGCGGTCAGTTTATTTTTGTGCCTGGGTGTTTTGCTCAGCCTCTTTCTGTTTTTTCTTCGCCATATGATGACCGACTGCGCATCCGGCTGCGGCGCCAGCCACACCATGATGGGCAAGATGACCTGCCACGCCGCCTGCTACGGCACCCTTGAGACATCCGGCGGCGTTTGCCTGCAGATTGACGGACAAAAACAGACCGGTAGCCATAACGATAACTGATAATTTTTTCATCTCTTCCTGTCCTGGTGATCGTGGTTGTATGTTCATGCCGACAGAGCATAGCCACTTTTTTTCACTTCAGGCTGGCCCGGTCAGAGTTATCGCGAAGTTAGTTACCGGTCGTTACGCTTTTGTCGTTCCTGACCGCAATGCGTGATTTATTTCAGCGGGTGTCATACTGGATCGAAATTAAACGCCAGATAAACGAAAGCAGAATGCGATCATCTCTTTTCTCTCTGTTTAACCCGTGGTGAGAATATTGAAGACTGTAATGAAGCAAAAAAAATAAATAGTCCGTTTTTATTTTCATTCCTGAAAATGTTTATTAGTTCAGCGAAAAAAAATTAAAAAATGAGTTGATCCCATATGGCAAAGATTGTTGAAATCAGGCGGCAGGTTCAGCCGGCGGCTATTTAATTATTGTTTAGCTTTCTCAGCTGAAAGATAAACAAAATCTAAATAGATGAGCACGGTGAAATTATTTAACGCCATGCAGGGGAGTTCACTGAACTGAATTTCACTCCTGTTCTGGAAAACATTCTTTAATGCTTTCCTGTGATTAACCAGAACGAATGACACTATCATGAAAAATATACTCATTACCGGGTCAACAGGTTTTTTAGGCGGCGCTGTCGTCGCCCGTTTATTGCAGAACAGTCCCAGGGACAGACTGCTGCTCCTTGTCAGAGGCGAAAATGTTGAGGAGGGGGTAAACCGCGTTAAAACAAACCTGAAAAACTTTGGGTTAGATGAGTCATTAATCAGCACGATAGAGAGTGACAATATTCTTCTGGGCGACCTCGCCTTCACGGAAAACTTTATCCACGACACGCGCCTTGACGACGTGACGCACGTGATTAACTGCGCCGCCGTCGCATCCTTTGGCAATAACCCCTTTATCTGGAAAGTGAATGTTGAGGGCACGTTTCAGTTTGCCGAGCGCATGAGCCGGGTTGCGGGGCTGAAGAAGTTTATCCACGTGGGTACGGCCATGTCCTGCGCCCCGGAACCGGGATCGCTGGTGACCGAGAGCGGGCTGGACTCCAGCCGCGATCAGCACGTTGTCGAGTACACCTGGAGTAAGGCCTCAATTGAAAAACTGATGACGGAAAAGCTGCCCGGGCTGCCGCTGGTTATCGCGCGTCCTTCGATTGTCGTGGGCCATTCCGATCAGGGTTGTCTGCCATCAGCCAGCATTTTCTGGGTGTTCCGGATGGTGCTGGCGCTGGGTAAATTTACCTGCGAACTTGGCGATCGGATTGATGTGGTGCCGGTTGATTACTGCGCAGAGGCACTGGTACTGCTGCTTGATGCGGAAGCGGTGATCAATGAGGTCATTCACATTTCTGCCGGGGCGCAGAGCAGTGTCACCTTCGCGGAAATTGACGAAGCGATGGCCAGAGCATCCGGTGAAAAAGCCCTGGGCCCGGATTATCAGAAGGTCTCCTATAAACACCTGGCGGAGAGCAGAAGAACCTTTAAAGATCTGTTCGGGCCCTGTAACGAACGCATCATGCTGCGAGCCATGAATTTATATGGTCATTTTTCCAATCTGAATGTGGTCTTTGATAATTCAAAATTACTGCAGCTGGGAATGAGCAGGCCTTCACGCTTCACCGATTATCTGGATCGCTGTGTGGTGACGACGCGCAATTCAACGATTGCAGAACTGATGCAGGTGGACTTTAAATAGCAGAGTCCGGGCGTGGATGGCTGGGGTATTGAGCTCAGGAGTTGATGTGAAAATGAAAAAGCGCTTCCGGAGGGAAGCGCGTTATTTTCAGAAGGTGAACGTCAGACCGGCATAATAGGCACGACCCGGTTCATTATACGTTGAAGCCCCGTCAGCTTCGCGATACAGCTGTTTATTCAGCAGATTATTAATCCCGGCATTGGCGCGCAGGTTTTTAGTAATATCATAATTGAAGTTAATGCCAAAGACGGAATACGCGCCCACTTCACGATCAGACATCGATCCGTTTTCCGTCCGCGACTCGGCATGGCGGCGCGGTTTCTGACGCCCATACATGGTCCAGTTCAGGTCAGTCGAGAAATCCTGCGTAACCTGCCAGTCGAGCAGGGTATTAATGGTATATTTCGGGATGATCGACAGCGGGTTTCCGGTCTCCTTATCCTTAGACTCGATCATATAGGTGGCATTAGTGCGCCACTCCAGTGTGTCCCGGACCAGCGGGATCGTGACGTTACCCTCCAGCCCCTCAACCACCGCTTTGCCGCCGTTACTCCATTGCAGAATATTATTGCCATTGGAGGCGTAGCCCAGCACCTCGGTACCGGAGACGATTTTGTTTTTATAGTCATTGCGGAACCAGGTGAGCCCCGCAATATACCCCTGCTGGCTGTACTCAATACCCAGTTCTTTATTAACGCTGACTTCGGGATCAAGATTTTCATTACCCAGCAGATAGCAGCTGCCGCGCGCAACATTGACCGGACAGCCGTTGCCCCGGGTCGCCAGTAAATACCCTTCACTGGACTGATAGAGGTTGGGGGCTTTAAAAGCACGGGCAATACCCGCCTTCAGCGTAAAACTGTCGCCCAGTCCCTGCGAGATATTCAGCGACGGACTCCAGTTCGCGCCGAACGTATCGTGATAATCAAAGCGCAATCCGGGGATCACTTCAGTGCTGTCCGTCAGGGCGATGTTATCTTCAACGTAGAGGGAGCTGAGCGTGGCGCTGTTTTTACTGTTGCGACTGCCGGGGTCACCACTGACTCCATTGATCGAAACGCCTGGCGCACGGGTGCCGTTCATGGAGTTGGGATCGTTCAGCTCATCCCGGTTCCACTCGGCGCCCAGCGTCACGGTCTGTTCACGCAGCAGTTCCAGCGGGAAGCTGATCTCTCCGCCAGCGCGATAACTGTCGAAACGGCTGGTCGAAAAGGTTCTGCTGTTGATCCGGCCTTCACCTGAACCGGCTGTGCCTTCGTTCAGGCGGGTATTGTTGGTTTTTTCATAGTTAAAGGTGAGTTTCGACTGTCCCCAGTCCCAGATCCCATTGTGGGCAAGCCCCCAGGTCTGACGGTAGAGCCGGTTGGTCTCCGCGCCATCGAGCGATTCGATCAGCGCATTACCGGCCCCGTTGCTGTACTGCGTATCACCGGCATAGATATTGCCCTGGCGGCTATAGCCGTAACTGAAATCCAGCACCTGAAGCGGCGTGATCTTCCAGGAGAGCACGCTGTTAATGTCTTTGTTGCGTACACCTTCACGACCGGCGGCAGCCGAGCCGTTCTGCGACTGGTTAATATCGAAGGCATCACTGTCGGTTTTGTTGATATTGCCATAGAGACGCATGGTCAGCGCATCGCCTGCCAGCGGCCCGCTCAGATTGAAGTTGGCGCGGCGCGTTGCGCCTTCTTTATTATCTTCCGGCTGGTTGGTGTAGAGCGACAGCGAACCGCTCCAGTGATCGGTGGGACGTTTGGTAATGATGTTCACCACACCGCCGGCCGCGCCAGAACCATAGCGGGCTGCCGCCGGTCCGCGAATGACTTCAATCCGCTCGACCATTTCAGGTGGCACCCAGTTAGAGTCACCGCGGGAGTCACGCTCGCCGCGCCAGCTGTATCGAACCGAATTGCGCGACGTGGTGGGAACGCCATCGATCAGAATCAGGGTGTTTTCCGGCCCCATGCCGCGAATGTCGATCTGGCGATTGTTGCCGCGCACGCCGTTAGCACTGTTGCCGGTAAGATTAACACCCGGCATTTTGCGGATAATATCGGAGAGGTCATTGACCGGCGGATTCTTTCTGATGTCCTGCGCGGTGATCACCGATACCCCCGGCTGCTGCTTTAACTCCTCTTCGGCGGTGACCAGCATGGTCTGATCGTCGGCCAGCTTCTCCGTCTCTTCCTGACTCGCCCCATTGGCAGAAGTACTTAATACGCCAGCCAGCAGCAGCGCAGCAGGGCGTTTATGGACACGCATGGTTACATTCACTTAGAAGTTCTCCCTGAATCGTTAATGTATGTAAGCAAATGCGTATGATAATGATAATAGTTCGCATTGTATATCGCAGCAGGGGATCTTTACATTCCCGCATTCGCGATCGTGCTGTCGCCTCAGAGAGCGGCAAATTTGTACAGAAAGTGTACAGGCGAGAGGCATCGGGTTCTGTGTCATGGCCCGTTTTAATTTCCAGATTTCATCAGAATGCGTTGCTGTGACTCCAGACTTAATAGGTCTGGAGTCACAGCGACTGAGTCAGTAGAATGGCCCGCCTGTAGAGTGAACGGGAGAGTAATGTGATCGATCGGACATCCAGCCCGGTGCGCTCCGCACATGTCGGCCAGCACGTCATGATCTGGCTGGAGCAGGTTAAGGCCGCCTCGTTAGGTGAGCTGGATAACTTCGGGGATGAAGGAACCGTAGAGCAGGTCATGAAGGTCTGGGTCAAACTGTCGCTGCTGATCAGCCGCCGCCGCCCGGAGATCGCCGTTTCTTCTCTGCTGAAACATGTTCTGCCCGGTATCGGTTCTCAGCCGCTGAAAAACCTGACGCGTCTGCGTCTCAACCGGCTCTATAACATCCTGATTGCGGAAGGGAAAAAGGAGGAGGCGCGGCGGGTCTTTGCACTGACGAAACAGTTTCTTGCCTGGGCCGAGATGCAGGGCTATCTCGATCACTCCCCGATTGCCTCAATGAAAAAGCGCGATGTGGCGGGCCGGGCATCACCGCCGCGCAGTCGCCAGCTGAGCGATGCGGAGATCTGGGTTTTCTGGCACGGGCTGGATAACTGGGCACTGTCGGAACAGGCGCGCTGGGCGCTGCGGTTGTGTCTGGTCAGCGCCCGGCGACCGGATGAGATTGTGCAGGCGCAGAAAGCGGAGTTTGATCTGCAGCTGGAACTCTGGAAACAGGGCACGCGTAATAAATCGCAGCGGGAACACGTGCTGCCAATCTCACCGCTGATGCGTCAGTGCATCGAGGCTCTGCTACAGGCCGCCGATCCGGACTCCCCCTGGCTGGTGCCCGCACCCCGCGATCCGCAGCAGCCGCTCTCTAAAGGCGCGCTCAATCAGGCGCTGCGCCGGATGATCCGCGCCCCGCGCGGGCTGGGACTGGAAGCCTTCACGCCGCGCGACCTGCGCCGCACCGCGCGATCCAAACTCTCTGCGCTCGATACGCCCAACGACGTTGCCCGCAAAATCATGAACCATGCGCTGGAAGGGATCGATCGGGTTTATGACACGCACGACTACCTGAGCCAGATGCGCATCGCCATGAACCGTTTTTCTGCTGCCGTTGAACAGATCATCGCCTGCGAAAGTTATCATCAGCTGCAACACCGCTATGAGGGTGAAACCCTGTTACTCGACGAGCGCGCCATCATGGCGATGGCGCGCTGACCGGACCGTCAGAAGTGGTAACGCAGCCAGGCAAAGTAGACGTTGCCGTTATTGTGCGTGCCGGGGATGTAGGTCATCTGGAAATCGAGATCGCCATAGCCGATGGCGGCAAGCGGCAGTATCGCCGGCACCGGGATGTAATCCCAGTTGTGACGGGCCGTCACACCGGCGGTATAACCCGCGCCCCAGTGGAAATTCTGATCGGCCAGCGGACGCCACGTCGCCACCCAGCCGTAGCCGCCAAAGGGCTCCCACTTATTAAAGGAGTCCTTGAACGCCATTAAGTAGATACCGTTCCAGTTGCCTTTCTCGTCGTAGCGGGAGATACCACCACCGGCGCCCCAGGGCCTTTCATTATATTTATCAATATGTTCCCGGTCGTAGGTCGCACGGTTGTGCCACGTGATTGCGGGCAGGTAAAAATCGATACCCTGTGGCTGCTGCCAGGTCGTGGCAACGTTATTGCTGAAGGTGTTCCAGCCAGCACTGACATTCTGCACCAGCGTGGCAGACCAGGCAGAAGGGGCTGAAAACAGACTCAAAACGGTCGTCGTCATCAGCGCATTGAAAAGGGATGTTTTGCGCATGTGCGAATTCCTGCAATCTCTGGTGTTTAATAAGGTAATAAAAGGGTTAAGGCGGGTATTGTGGCATGAAGAGTGACAACTTCAGGTCAATGAACGGCCCTTACGGGATATTATAGTGGCGGTAAGCGAAACGGCACCCGAATTTTTCTGATAAAGCCGCCGCGATTTATCGGGCAGCTTTTCCCATCTCCCTCTTCCCGGCCTCTCCGGCACCGATCATTTCCTGAAAAAACCGGCATCATCTGTTAACAAAATCTTGCAATGAAAATCGCAATGCGTATATTTCTCATTTGCTTTAAAGGTTTATCACACCCGCCTCAGGCGCACAGGGAAAACGTTTCTGGTTCCTCAAACCAAAAGCAGGGCAGCGATGTCCGCAGGATGCACGGTCGTGACAGTGGCAGATAAAAATCATAAAGATAACTGAGGAATAAATGAACGCATTTGAATTTCAGCGTGCCGGGGAAACGGGCGCGACGGCTTCGCACCGCCTGTTCCGCCTCTCCCTGCTGGCTGCCCTGGTCGCCACCTCACTGGGACAGAACGTGGCCCGCGCCGCAGAAAGCGCGGCGCCCGCCGTCAGCGATGAGCAGACCCTCACCGTCAGCGCCTCTGCCGATGACGGCGTGACAACGTCACCTGCCACCGATTACAGCGTACCGGTTACCCGTGCAGGCACAAAAATGCTCGGTACCGTGCGGGATGTGCCACAGTCTGTCAGCATCGTCAGTTCGCAACGGATGGCTGACCAGCAACTGCAGTCGCTGGATGACGTTCTGGCTAACACCACCGGTATCCGCGGCGTCAGTGTCGATATGGATCGCACCAGCTACTACTCCCGCGGCTTTTTGATCGACAACTATATGGTCGATGGTATCCCGACCGCGTTTGCCGAGCGCTGGAATCTGGGTGACGCGCAGACCGACATGGCGCTCTATGAGCGTGTTGAAGTGGTGCGCGGGGCAACCGGTCTGCTGACCGGTCCGGGCAATCCCTCGGCCGCCATTAACATGGTGCGCAAACATGCGGATAGCAAAACGTTCGGCGGCACCGTCTCCGCCAGCTACGGCAGCTGGAACAAACAGCGTTATGTGGCCGATCTCTCGGCACCGCTCAGTAACAGCGGCAATGTCCGTGGCCGGCTGATCGCGGGCTGGCAGGATAACAACAGTTTCATTGAGCGCTACGGCGCTAAAAAACAGTTTATCTATGGCGTGGTTGATGCCGACCTGACCGACTCTGCCACGCTCTCGGTCGGGTATGAGTTCAGCCAGGTTAACACCGATTCCACGATGTGGGGGGGCGCGCCGCGCTGGTATACCGACGGGACGCAGATCCACGCCCGTCGCGGCTATAACACCGCGCCTGACTGGGCCTACAACGACAAAGAGAACCGCAAGCTCTTCGTCAACCTGAAACAGGACTTCGCTAACGGCTGGAACCTGACGCTGAACGGCACGCACAATGAGATGCGTCTGGACAGTAAGCAGATCTATCTCGATGGCTTCTTCGATCGCAACAGCGGCGCGGGTGTTTCCTCCTATGCCAACTACCCGGTGGTGGGCGGAACCGGCTACAACACCGGCAAACGCAAGGTGGATGCGGTCGATGCCTTTGCCAGCGGACCGTATGAGCTGCTGGGACGTCAGCATGAGCTGATGGTGGGCGTCAGTTACAGCCGTCAGGATAATAAATATTTCAGTACGTTTGAGAACATCTCCCCTGAATCGCTGGGCAACTTCAACGATTTCAACGGCCAGTATCCGGAATCGGCATGGACACCGCGCCTGCCGGCCAGCGATACACAGCTGGTGCACCAGAAGTCGACCTATATGGCAACCCGTTTGTCGCTGGCCGATCCGCTGCATCTGATCCTCGGCGCCCGTTACACCAACTGGAATCGCGAAACACCCGGCGGTGAGATGGAGAAGAACAACACCACGCCGTATGGCGGTCTGATTTATGACTTCGCCGAAAACTGGTCTGCCTACGCCAGCTACACCTCGGTATTCCAGCCACAGGATTATCGCGATGTCAGCGGGGCGTACCTGTCGCCGGTGATCGGCAAAAACTATGAGGCCGGTCTGAAATCAGACTGGATGAACAGCCGCTTCACCACCTCACTTTCCGTGTTCCGCACCGAACTGGATAATGTCGGTGAAGCCACCACGCAGATCGTTCAGGGTTCCGGCGATGTGGCCTATATTGGCCGCAAAGGGGTGGTGAGCCGCGGCGTGGAGTTTGAGGTCAACGGCGCATTAACCGATGACTGGCAGATGACCTTTGGCGGCACGCGCTACATCGCAGAAAACCGCGATGGCACGACGTTCAATCCGCAACTGCCGCAGACCAGCTTCAACCTCTTCACCAGCTACCGTCTGCCTGCTCTGCAGGCGCTGACGCTGGGCGGCGGCGTCAACTGGCAGACCCACATCTGGAACGATGTCGGTGCGCCGGAAGGCAATGGCACCTGGCGGGCGCGTCAGGGCAGCTACGCGCTGGTTGATCTCTTTGCCCGCTATCAGGTGAATAAAAATCTGTCGCTGCAGGGTAACCTGAACAACCTGTTCGACAAGGCGTATGACACCAGCGTCGCCAGTTCGGTGGTCTACGGCGAGCCGCGTAATTTCTCGATCACCGCCAGCTACACCTTCTGATCGCACTCCATGAAAACGCCTCAGACGGGGCGTTTTTTTTCGGATCATGCCGCCTTCAGGCAAAACGCAGCGCCAGATTAAAGCCCTCTCCGGACGCCACGACAATCGCCTCAGCCTGCTCGTGGAACAGAATATTCCCTGCCAGCAACGCGTTTTTCACCAGGGCGAGATCCGTTGTGGCAAACCCCAGCGCCACCATCCGGGCGCTGCCATCATAATCCTCCGGCAACGGGCCGAAGCGCTGTTGCGCATAGTCAGCGGAGGCAAAGCGTACCGTGGCAGCCCCGGCGCGCAGCACGAAAGCGCCTTCCGGACAGGCGAGAACCTTTGCGGCACCAAAAAGCCGGCTGTAGACCTGCGCCGCGTGCGCCGGGTCCTGCGCGACGATGACAAACTCACTGATATTCTGCACCCCATTGGGATGTTGATGCCAGGCGGGCTGCCACACCGTGTCCGGCGTCAGATGCTGGCAGAAAAAGGATCGTCCATTGGGGATCAGTGAGGCACGCAGCCGCACGGTCCGAAAGTGCGCTTCACTGACCGAGCCATCCGGCAGGGTCACCGGCCGCCAGAAGGCAGCAGGCGGATCGCCATCCAGATCCTGTCTTTCCAGGTGCAGAAACTCACTCTCTGCATCGCTGCTTTTCCACACCAGTCCGCTTAGTCCCAGCGGTGAATTCCACAGGTCGGCACGCTGGCTGCCTTTGCCGGGCTCATAGCCGAGCAGCTCCAGATAATTTTCGCCAAAAATAGCCAGATGATTGCTCGATCCCAGCGAGTGGTGGCCCCGCTCGGTGAGCTGAAAGCCGAGCCGCCGGAAGCGGGCGCTGGCGTTATCCAGCTGGTCGGCCACATTAATGACCGCGTGGTCGAGAACCGGTTGCGGCACCGGAACAGCGATCGTCGTACGCTTTTTTTTCGTCATTGCGCTACCACTCTCTGCAGCGCGCGCGGCACCAGCCGGGTAAAGTACGCCACGGCCGGGCCTATCAGCGCCTCATCCGGATCAAAAGCGGCGTGATGCAAACCATACTCGCTGGCACTGCCGATGCTGACAAAGGCGCCCGGCACCTGTTGCAGGTAGAAAGCAAAATCTTCGCCACCCATCTGTGGCGTCTCCGCCTGTTCAGCGAGATAGCCGCTCTCGCGGGCGACGTCCAGCGCCACCTCCACCCACGCCGGGGTATTGATCAGCGCAGGCGGGCCAGCCGTCCACACCAGTTCTGCGGTCGCGCCAAATCCGCCAGCAATACCCTGAATCAGCGCCCGGATGCGATGCGGGATCTGCTCGCGGATCGCGCTGTTGTGGGTGCGCACGGTTCCCTCCAGTTCGACAGTCTGGGGCAGCACATTCCAGGTATTCCCGGCGGTAAAGCGCGTGACGCTCAGCACGACGGTTTCCAGCGAGCTGAACACCCGACTCGGCAGGGTCTGCAGGGCCGTCACAATATGGCTGGCCACCACAATAGAATCGATGCCCTCCTGGGGGCGGGCAGCATGCGCGCCTTTGCCCGTAACGCGGATCACAAAGCGATCCACATTGGCATAAAACGCGCCCGGGCGGCTGCGCAGGGTGCCCAGCGGCAGGTCGGGGGCATTATGCAGGCCAAATATCGCCTTCACACCCTTCAGCGCACCCGCCGCGATCAGCTGCTGCGCGCCATCGAAGGTCTCCTCAGCAGGCTGAAACAGAATCCGCACCCGGCCTGGCAGCGTGCTTTCCTGCTGCTTAAGCTGCAGGGCAACGCCCAGCATGACGGCGCTGTGAACGTCATGACCGCAGGCGTGCATCACACCCGGCTGCCGGGATCGCCACGGGCGGTCGGTGATCTCCTCAATCGGTAGCGCATCTATGTCAGCACGCAGGGCGATGAGCGCTTCACCGTGACCCATTTCTGCCACCACGCCCGTTTTCAGCCCCAGCGGCAACAGCCGTATCCCGGCCTCGGTCAGCCAGCGGCTAAGGCGTTCCGTGGTGGCAAATTCATGATTCGAGAGTTCAGGATGCTCGTGCAGTTCACGCCGCCACTGCACCAGCTGTTCGGTTAAAGGCAATGTCATGGTTATCCCTGTGTTTCCGGCAGAAAAGGCTCGCCCGGCGTCAGCATCAGGCGACTGGCCCAGGCAAAAAAGGTTGGACATGAATCAGAGCAGGCAGGGAGAGCATGGCGCAGGGTGAAATAACGTCTTCATGATAAATTCCTTTGTTATTAATTGCCTCAGCAGGCGGAATCATCATCGAATGACGCAGGGCGCAGATAAAGAAACGAATTGGTCAAAGCTTATCTGAAAAAAATAAATGCGGATTGCTGTCAGCTTCTCATACCAGTCGAATCATCCGCCACTCTCTATGATAGTGGTTTTAATTGTGCATATTTTGTTCGTAGTTAACAGATAACCCTATCCCGATGGAGTTTCTATGAATAATCTGCATGTTGCTATCATTGGTGCAGGCGCAACCGGCGTGGCCGCGTTTATTGCCCTTGTCCGACAGGGAGCCTGCAAACGCATTACACTGCTGGATGCGTCGGGGCCCGCCATCGGGCAGGTTTATGCCAGTCAGCATCCGGAACTCCTCTGTAATACCTCTGTTGAATTAATGTCTCTGTTACCGCCGCACTATCACGATTTACTTCATTACCTGCATGAGCATACAAATAACGAGATTACGCTGGCAGATTTTGTTTCCCGTAAAATCATCGGAGATTATATTCAGGATCGATATACCCGTTATCTCTCGCTGGCTTATCAGCAGGGCATAAGCGTCTCCTTTATCAGGGATGCGGGGAAACAGATTATGCGTCAGCCGGGCGGTGATTATCTGATCGAAACCCGGCAGAGCGGCACCATTACAGCCGATGCGGTAATCGTCTGCACCGGTTACACGCATCCCGCGATTCCTGAGGCCCTGGCATCCTATCAGGGCGATCCTCTGTTTTTTGCTTCACCCTATCCGGAAAAACTGATGCTGGAAAAGATCCGCCCGGATAGTCATGTCCTCATCGTGGGAACACGGCTCTCCGCGATAGATGCGGCATTAGTTCTTTGCCGACAGGGGTGCCGGGTCAGCCTGGTTTCTCCCTCCGGCGACCTGCCGGCGGTGCGCTCTGCCGTCATGCTCAGACCCATTCAGGCTTCGCGACTCGCCTGGCTTACAGACAGCGCGGTAATCAGTGAACAGGTCAGGCCGGACATCAGAAAATGGGTGATCCGGCTGCTGGCTCACGCCTCTGCGACCTCCCTCAGAGAGCAGTTTGTCGCAGAGGCGGAGAGTATCCAGCGACTGCGGGAAGAGAGTGAACTGGCGCGTCAGGACAAAACGGAATGGCAGTACAGGATTGTCGGAATGATTAACGCGATCAATCAGCATTCGCACACACTCCCCGAGGCGGTTAAGCACTCCCTGAGCGCCTTTCTGCGGGCAACGGGACGCTATATCAGCGCGATGCCCTTAAAGAATGCCGAAAAATTGCTTGGTTATGTTGATAGCGGGTTATTAAGCGTTGAAAAGCTGAGGGCTGACTCTCTGCAGAAATCAGATTCGGGCTGGACCCTCAGCAACCCGCAGGGCGAAATCACACACTTTGACGCCCTTGTCTGTGCCACCGGCTACGCACCGCCCACACATTCGATGACCCATAATGGGCTGATCCTCTCGGATGCCCGTGACGCTTCAGCCGCACCGCCCCGGCTGAATAACCATTTGCAGCTGCATCTGGCCCACAAGGTGTCGCCTGAATCTGTCTGGCTGGCAGGCATATCAACGCATCTGTCCGTCCCGGTGGTGAATGCGCTGTTTGTCGCGGTCGAACAGGTGAACAGAATTGCACAACAAATCAAAAGATTATAAGGATTGAGTGACTGCGTTGTGATGAGGTCAGAGCAAGAGGCCTGCGTCCGGCCCCTTACCCTGACGAGACGCTACTCAGTACAGAGTGCCTGCTGGCGACACTGACTTTCGCGCAGAAACGCGCTGACCAGAACGAGCCACAGCAGACCGCAGGTCAGATTCACCAGGCTAAAGCCGCCGGTGCCGAAGCTGAAATAAGCCGTTTTCGCGGCTTCAATGCCCAGCGCAATAATCAGGATGCTCACCATGCCCAGCAGTGCCGCGACGCTGCCTTTTCCGGCGCTGCTGGAAAAGAGCGTCATACGGTAAAGTCCGGCGTTAATCAGCCCGGTGCCGAAGCCGTAGAGACTCATTCCGGCAGTGAGCCACAGATAGCTTTGCGGATTCAACAGGGTGGCAACCACCGCAACGGTCAGTCCGCAGACTACTGGCCAGGCACCCAGCTTTACCGGCTGTTCAATCGGCAGACGGCTGGATAAACGGCCCAGCGTCAGGTTGCCCGCAATCATCGCGGCAAAGACCGGCAGCTGAAGCAGGGCATAGTCGATGCGGCTCAGTTGCGCGCCGTGGATCAGGATGACGGGTGAAAGCGCCACCCAGGCAATGCAGGGGACGCTGACCAGTCCGATAGCCAGTGAACCGCGCATCACCTGACGATCCTTCAGCAACCCCGCGTAACCGCTGATAATCGATCGCAGCGACAGCGCTTTTTGACGATCGCCCGCCGTTTCAGGCATGGCATACCAGAGCCCGGCCAGCGCCAGCGCCGCAACAGCGCCAATCAGCCAGAATAGCGTGCGCCATTCTCCCACGGTCAGAAACGCCGCGCCCGCCAGCGGCCCGGCCAGCGGAGCCAGCAGGGCGACGTTGGCCATCAGCGCCATCATTTTGATGCTGAGCGACTCAGTAAACGCCTCCTGGATCGCCGCATAACCCACTGCACCGATGAAACAGAGGCTGATCCCCTGCAGGAAGCGCAGCAGAACGAACTGCTCAATGCTATGTACCCAGTGCGTTGCGATGCAGGAGAGCATAAAGAAGGTCACGCCACCGATCAGCACCGGACGCCGTCCGATGCGGTCCGAGAGCGGGCCAAGCAGCCACTGCAGCAGGATGCCACCGGCCAGGTAAGCAGTCAGGGAGGTGGAGACCCACTCCGGCCCCACCTTAAACTCCTGAGTCACCAGCAGCATCCCGGGCTGGATCATGTCATGGGCGATATAGGTCGCAAACTCAAACAGCACCAGCGACAGGGGAAAGATCAGATGCCGCCGGGTCAGCTTTGCGACCGGAATAAAAGAGGACATTACAGATTCCTGCGATAACTCATTAAAAAAAGGCGGCCACCCAGGTGACCGCCTGACCATTACGTGACAGGGTAACGCTTAGCGCCAGCGCGCGATCGGGTTGACCAGGGTGCCGGCAAATTTCAGGTTTTCCGCCGGGTCGGTGAGGTTGATCATCTGCTGGTTGTTGGCCAGCTGCAGGCGGTTGAGGCAGGAACGGGTGAACTCTGGCGCAAACATGTCATAGCGCGCAAACTTCGTCGCCAGCTGCGGGTGCGCCTGCTGATAATCCTGTACGCATTCCGCTACCGACTGCCAGAACTGCTCCTCAGGCAGTGTGCCTGACTGGTCGAGAATCGCGCTGATAAAGCGGAAAATGCAGTCAAAGACGTCGGTGAAGATCGACAGCAGTTTGAGCTCCTCCGGCACATCCACCGCCAGTCGCTGCACACCTTCCGGCAGCACGGCATCCGGGTTCATCACCGCGATCTCCTCGCCGATATCCTTCATATAGGCGCTGACCGGTACGTTGTTCTCCAGCAGCATAATCAGGTTTTCGCCGTGCGGCATAAAGACCAGGTCATGCTGATAGAAGCAGTGCAGCAGCGGACTGAGGTAGCAGGTCAGATAGCGGTCAATCCACTGCTTCGCGGGTAAACCGGAATCGGCAATCAGCGCGGGCAGCAACGCCTGCTGATGGTGATCGACGTGCAGGAACGAGGCCATGGTCATCAGACGCTGACCGGGTTGCAGGCTGGCCGCCGGATTGTCGCGCCACAGGGCGGCAAACATCTTCTTGTAAGCGGAGTCGCCTTTAATCGCCTGCTCGTAATAGCGGTTGTGATAGCCGACCGAAGCAACTTCGCGCAGGATGCGGAAATCGCACTTCTTCAGCCAGGCATCGCCTGTCACCAGCTGCTCCAGCCAGCCGTTGATAGCCGGTGTGGTCGCCATGTAGTAGGGCGACAGACCGCGCATAAAGCCCATGTTCAGCACCGAAAGCGCGGTTTTCACGTAGCGCTTTTCCGGCTGACTGCGGTTGAAGAAGGTGCGGATGGACTGCTGCGCCTGATAGGCGTCGTCGCCCGTGCCGAGCCAGACAATATCGTGATTCGCGATGTCCGCGGCGAAAACCGTCAGCAGTTTGTTCTGCCACTGCCACGGGTGCACCGGCATCAGGATATACTCCTCAATCGCCAGCCCTTTTTGCTCCAGCTGTGCATTAAACTGCTCAACGGTGCTCTGGCCCAGCTCATCACGCAGCAGCTGCTCGTAACTCAGCTCGCTCAGGCTGGCGAAATGGGCATTGCGGCGGTGGACCGCGACCCAGATAAGGTGAACCGGCGCGGCGGCTTCGGGTGCATAGGCCAGGTAGTCCTGCGCATCAAAGCCGATGCGGCCGTTGTTCGCGACAAAGCAGGGATGCCCTTCGGTCATGGCTGCTTCAACGGTCTGGAAATCCGCGGAGACCAGCGCCTGACTGTCCGGATTGTGCTTCTGCAGCTTATAGACAGCGCTGCAGAGGGTGCTGCTGATCTCTTCCATGTAGGTAGCCAGCAGCGCCTGGGGAATGCCGATCTCCCCGTTGAACTCCACGATAAACTTCAGCGCATCCAGCGGCAGATCATGGCCATTCTCCTGCTTGCGCAGCGAACCCGCGTCAATCTCCCAGTGATCCAGCGCCAGCCGCGCCGCGCGGAAATGGTAGCTCGCCTCGCCACCTGGCACCGCCAGCTGATAGCTGCCGTTGCCGGATTCCTGCGGCGCGATGATTTTTTCATGCGCAAACTCGGCAATCGCTTTGCGGATCAGCATGCGGTTTGCCTGCGCCCAGTTGTCGCCCGTCAGATGCGTGCCGTTCATCAGTGAAGAGGGGGTGGTCATAGTCTGCGACTCCTGCAGTAACGCGTGTTGATAATCTTCCCGCTGGCAGAAGGCCAGCCAGGCGGTTTTATGGCCCAGGTCGAGGGTATGCTGATAGCGGAAACCGGCACGCCTGTTCAGAAGGTGGATCTTCTCGTTGCGCACGTCCGGCTCGACCACCACGCGGTTCACTTCGGGACGGCTGAACATATAGTCCATCACCAGCGAAAAGACCTGCCAGCTGAACGCGCGGATCGGCTTGCTGGCCGGGGCAATCAGGATGTGCATGCCGTAGTCATCGGGCGCAGCCGGGTAAAATTTTCCAATCTCATCATCACAGGCGCGATAGCACTCAATCAGACAGATCGGCTGATCGTTGCAGCAGCCAATCAGTGCCGCTTTGGGATCCTGTGCCGTCAGTGTCTGATAGAACGCCGCAACCTGCTCCAGGCTCTGCTGCTGCATGCCCCAGAAGCGCGCATAGTCGCGGGTGACCCAGCTGTGGATGAGCGGCGCATCGCTGGCCTGCATCGGCCGGAGGGTGAACAGACCCGCGGGACGGCGGGCGCTGAACAGGACAGATGAACTCATTTCAGCGCTCCGTTTTAGCCGGGAAAGTCTGGAAGGCGATCTGACGCTCGATCGGGTAAACCTCGCGTCCGGTCAGTTCGCGCAGCAGCACCGAGTTGCGGTAGCAGGCCATCCCCAGATCCGGG
Organism: Type-F symbiont of Plautia stali; assembly: GCF_059731105.1. Lineage (NCBI taxonomy): Bacteria > Pseudomonadati > Pseudomonadota > Gammaproteobacteria > Enterobacterales > Enterobacteriaceae > Type-F symbiont of Plautia stali. The sequence continues at coordinate 192,856 of NZ_AP035910.1, forward strand.
GTGACAAAGCCGTGGGTGTGTAGCTCGGCGTTTTGGACAAAGACCTGATTGTGATGGTCGATGCTGTAGTTGCGCTGCACGTCGTAGCGACCTTTCTCATCCCAGCGCAGACGCGCGGTGATCCCCTCCAGAAACATCGGTGGCCGATAGTGATAGCCGGTTGCCATCACCAGCCCTTCGGTGCGGCGGGTAAAGGTACAGTCCTGCTCCTCCTGATGCAGCGTCAGCTCAAATTCCCCCTCCGGCAGCCAGCGCATCGCGGTCAGGGCCGAGTGGGTGAAGAGATTGACGTTCAGATCGCCATCGAGCTGTTTAACGTACATCAGATCGTAAATGTCATTAATCAGGCTGCTGTTGATCCCCTTGTAGAGGTTCTTATGCCGGGCATTGAGTTCGTCGCGGGTGCTGGCAGGCAGGGCGTGGAAGTAGTCCACCCACTCCGGCGAGGTCATCTCCAGCGTCAGCTTGGTGTACTCCAGCGGGTAAAAGCGCGGCGCTCGGGTGATCCAGTTGAGCTGATAACCAAAGCGATCGATATCGGTCAGCAGGTCATAGTAGATCTCCGCTGCACTCTGACCGCTGCCCAGCACGGTGATCGACCGCTTCTGCTGCAACGCGGCTTTGTTCGCCAGATAGTGACTGGAGTGGGTCAGGCGCTGACGATGCGGGTGACTGCACTCCGGCATCCAGGCCACCGGGCCGGTGCCGAGAATCAGATGACGCGCCTGATAACGCTGTTTCTCGCCGCTGCGGGTCTCACTGACCTCCAGCTGATAGAGGCCGGAGGCCTCATCGTAGCTGACATACTCGACGTGGCTGTTCCAGCGCAGATTCGACAGCTTTGAGCTGGCCCACTGGCAATACTGGTTGTACTCCTTGCGCATCAGGAAGAAGTCTTCCCGGATGTAGAACGAGTAGAGTTTCCCCTTCTCCTTCATGTAATTAAGCAGGCTGTACGGGCTGGTCGGATCGGCCAGCGTCACCAGGTCAGCCATGAACGGGGTCTGCAGATGGGCGCTTTCCAGCATCATGCCGGTGTGCCAGTCAAATCCCGGATTCTCATCCAGGAAAAGACCATTCAGACCCTCAACCGGCTCACTCAGGCAGGCGAGACTCAGGTTGAAAGGGCCGATGCCGATGCCAATAAAATCGTATACAGGACTCTTCATTTTTCACATCTCTCCCTGGTTCGCCGCGCGCAGCGCAGACGCCCGGACCTGCTCGCGGCCATAGTGCGCAATCAGGCTCAGCACATCTTCGAGGTCGGCAGGGGTCGTGGTCGGATTTAGCAGGGTAAATTTCAGGTACTGACGGCCGTCGACTTTGGTGCCGGCAATCACAGCATTTCCGGAGCGGAACAGCGCTTTGCGGATCGCGGCGTTGATTTCGTCGATCTGCGCATCACTGGCGTGTTTGCCCGGTACGTAGCGGAAAATCTGGGTGGTCAGCTCCGGGGCGTGCAGCACTTCGATAGATGGGTGATCGCTCAGCAGCTGATGCGCCGTCTGCGTCAGCGCGATCAGGGTATCGAACGCCTCACCCAGCGCCGCCGGCCCCATGACGCGCAGCGTCAGCCACATTTTCAGGGCATCAAAACGGCGGGTGGTCTGAATGCTCTTGTTGACCAGATTTGGCGTCCCTTCCTGCTGGGCGCTGAGCGGATTCAGATAGTCGGCATGGTGGGTGACATGCTTCAGGTTCTGGCTATCCCGGACGAAGAAGGCCCCGCAGCTGACGGTCTGGAAGAAGGATTTGTGATAATCGACGGTGACGGAATCCGCCCGTTCAATGCCGTTCAGACGTGAGCGATGCTGCTCAGAGACCAGCAGCCCGCAGCCATAGGCGGCGTCAACGTGCATCCATAAACCGTAATCGTCACAGAGACGGGCAATTTCCGGCAGCGGATCGATGCTGCCAAAATCGGTGGTGCCGCTGGTGGCTACAACCGCAATCGGGATCAGCCCTTCGCTGCGGCAGCGCTCAATCTCCTGCGCCAGCAGGGCCGGGTCCATGCGGAACTGCTCGTCGTGATCGATAGCGATCACCGCATCGTAACCCAGCCCCAGGATCGCCATCGACTTCTGGATGCTGAAGTGGCTCAGCTTCGACGTAAAGACGCGCCACTTCGGAGCGGTCTCTGGCAGGCCGCGCTGCTTAATCAGGTGACCGGGATGATGCGCCGCGCACCAGCTGTCACGCGCCAGCAGCATCGCCATCAGATTCGACTGGGTGCCGCCACTGGTGAAGATCCCGTCTGACCCGGCGGGCAGGCCGATGCGGCCCAGCGTCCAGTCGATCACCTTCTGCTCAATGAGGGTGCCGCCTGCGCTCTGATCCCAGGTATCCACCGAGCTGTTCACCGCCGCCATGATCTGTTCAGCCATCAGCGAAGGCAGCACAACAGGGCAGTTGAGGTGCGCCAGATATTTCTGGTGATGGAACCAGACGGCGTCACGCAGATAGAGCTGACTCAGCTCCGCCAGAGCGTCATCGTTGTTACCCAGAGGACGGTCAAGATCGACATCGCTGAATTCCGCCGCCAGTTCATGAGGCAGGATGCCGCTGAACGGCTTCTCAACACCGGTGACGGTGCGGGTCATCAGCGCCAGCACCTCCTGCGTCTGCTGCGACCAGGCAGCCAGTTGCCGATCGTTGAAAATCGCCGTTTCGGCCGTGCAGGCAGTGGAGGCCGGTTCGAAGTCCTGTGCCGATTGAATAGATGAGCGTAAAAGCATGTTCAGTTCCTGTGCGTTAAAACCATAACCCTGCCGACCTGAATCAGCAGCGTGGGATATCCGCTCAAAACTCCAGTAAACATAAAAATGACTAACCAGATAAAAGCCCTGACAATCCTGGGGACCAGGGTTTTCATCCTGAAACAGGTAAATACCGCATATTTTTTGTGGATTAGGCCGCGTTTATCGCGTTGTTATATGCGGATGAGAGTGTAAATGTTAATCATTATCATTCAAATGTTTTGTTGTTAAATTTTATTTATTAGCGCATCTAATGTTGAAAGTGTGACTCAGATCACTTTTCCGAATCGGAATAGTCCTTTTTTTGCGGCTTTCAGGGCCAGCAGAAGGCAGTGAAACAGGCAAAATAGCGCCTGCAGGCGGAGCAGAAGGGAACGGAGAGGGGATGATAAAGGGGCGTTTAACGGGTCTGAGAAGGGCGGCACTTACCTGAAAAGGAACAACCAGAAAGTCACGCCTGCCCTTTCTGGTTGGGATCAAAAATGGAAACTAACCGGCATCGGTTTCGGCAGGCACTTTCTTTCTGGCGGTGAAGTTATAGAGCACTAACAGAGCGAAAATACCGGTAACGATCAGGGTAATGGTGCCCTTATCCATAAAGTGAGCCATGTTGCCCAGCAGAATGCCTGTGACGCCGAAGTCGGTGTCTGAGAAGGTGGTGTTGGTCAGCCCAATCTGTCCCAGCACGGGCAGCAGCGCCACCGGCAGGAAGGTGATTAACAGCCCATGTGCAAAGGCCCCGCAAATCGCCCCGCGTTTGCCGCCGGTCGCATTACCAAACACCCCCGCGGTGGCACCGCAGAAGAAGTGAGGAACCACACCCGGCAGAATCAAAACCCAGTGCAGCTGGCCGAGGACAAACAGCCCCACCAGACCCCCGGCAAAGCTGGAGATGAAGCCAACCAGAACCGCGTTCGGGGCATAGGGGAAGACAATCGGGCAATCCAGCGCCGGGCGGGCTTCCGGCACCAGTTTTTCTGAAAAGCCGGTAAAGGCCGGGACAATTTCAGCCAGGATTAAGCGAACCCCCTGCAGAATGATGAAGACGCCTGCGGCAAAGGTAATGGCCTGAATAAACGAGTAAACGAGGTAGTTCTGACCATTGCTGAAGGTGGATTCCACATAGGCTTTACCGGCCGAGATCGACAGGATTAAGTAGATAATCATCATCGTCAGTGAGATGGAGATGGTACTGTCGCGCAAAAAACTCAGGTTTTTTGGCATGTTCATCTCTTCGGTTGAGCGCGAGCCTTTTCCCACCAGAGAGCCGATCCAGCCCGACAGGACATAACCGATGGTGCCGGTGTGCGCCAGCGCCACCTGGTCACCGCCAATGATCTTCCGCATATAGGGCTGAGCGATGGCCGGAAACGTGGCCATCAGCATCCCCAGTGCCAGCGAACCGGTATAGATGAGCTGAATGCCTTCAAAACCCGCGACCGATAATATGATCGCGATCATGCAGGCCATATAAAAGGTCACATGCCCTGACAGATAAATATATTTAAGCCGGGTGAACCTGGCGACGAGGATATTGGCGACCATACCAAAGGCCATAATCATCGTGGTCGGCGCACCATATTTTGCCAGTGCAATCGAGACCATCGCCTCATTATTCGGGATAATGCCCTGAACATTGAACGCATGTTTAAAAATGTCGCCAAGCGGCGTCAGGGAACCGACCAGAACGGTCGCGCCACCGGCCAGCACCAGGAAGCCCAGAATCGTTTTTACCGTGCCCTTAATCACATCCGGGAAGGGTTTCTTCTGCGCAACCAGGCCGAAAAATGCCACCAGTCCGACTAATATAGAGGGCACTTTCAGCACGTCGACGACGAACTGCAAAAGATTTTGAGTAAACATATTAACCTCGAGGGTAAGTGTTTATCGGCTTATAACTGTCCGTTTTTCTCAAAATAGTCTCGTATTTTTTGCTCAATCTCTTTCAGGTCAATAATGTTATTGATGATGATGATTTTCTCTTCCGGAAGATTGGCGCTGTAGGCAATATCTTTTGCCATCACAAAAATATCCGCCACGTCGGGCGTTACCGAGCCGAGATCGGAATGTTCAACCTCAGCCTCCACCCCTAATGTCTTCAGCACTTTTTTGATGTTCATTTCCATCATGAAACTGCTGCCCAGACCTGAACCACACACTGCCATCATCTTCATATCAGACCTCATTCTCTGGTGATCAAAATTAACGTGTTAACGGGTACATCAGACGCCTGACAAAATTGCCAGCAGCGCTTCATGGCTGTCTGCATTAAAAACCTGCGCCATGATGTTCTCATCGGAGAGGACTTCCGCCAGCTGGGAAATCATTTCGATATGGCTGTTACTGTCCGGTGCGGCAAACATAAAAAGCACTTTCACCGGATCGTTCTCTTCAGAATCAAATTTCACCGCCGTTCCCAGCAGCAGCACCGACAGCCCCAGTCCGAGCGCGCCCTGTTCAGGACGAGCGTGAGGCATGGCAATCTGCGGAGCGATAACAAAAAAGGGTCCGATCGCCTTTTTTTGCTGGATGATGGCATCAATGTAAGCCTGTGAGATGACGCCTTCGCTGAGCAGAGGGCGCCCTGCCAGCACAATCGCTTCCTGCCAGTCAGCCACGCGCTCCACGTACTGAATTCGCTCGCTATTCAACCAATCCGCCAGATGTGACATCGCTGTAATCCTGTCTCTCGTTGCGCGTTCAAAGTTAACGCTACGCAGATGCCGTTTGCGCGTCGCCGCGCTCTTCAGGACGGCTGCGTTCGTTAACTCTCCCTGAACCTGTACAGACACTTTCCAGAGATTCGCCCTGATGACTTCCCGCAGTGAAGGGGCCAGCCGGTGGATGAGTGATCCGGCAACACATCTGTACAGGTTAAAGATGTCTAGTCATCCTGATGATGTCCTTCGACGTGTAGGGACACAACCGCTAAAATTAAAATATGGCTACACAGGCTTAACATCTGTGCCAATTTGATAGGTTGGTCACATATTCACCTGACCGGGGTAGTACTTTTCCGGCAATGTCAGGCAGAAAGGGAGTGGCACGGATACAGGGAGTCTCTCCTTCACGCAAATGGGAAGAACGTCGATGGCTGATGGCATGACTGAAAAGCAGAAAGAGGTGGTCGATTACATCCTCACGCGGATTAAAGATGACGGCCTTCAACCCGGTGAAAAGCTGGATACGGAAATAGCCATCGCAAAGTGCCTCGGTATCACCCGCACAACGGTGCGTGAAGCGACCCGAATTCTGGTGGAGCAGCAGCGTATTTATCGGGTGAAGGGATCGGGGATATTTGTGGGTGCGACGGAGATCAGTAGCCAGGCTCACCGATATCACGTGCTTTCCCCGTTTGATTATCAGGCGCAGAGAAACGGACACAAAGGCGTCCGTAAAATTATCTCTGCCAGCATTATCCGGGTGCCATCGGCAGAGATGGCGCAGGCGCTGCGCATTAAAACCAGCGATCCGATCTATAAAATATTACGACTGATGTGCTTCGATGAGACGCCGGTGGCGCTGGAACATATTCATCTGCCGGTGAATATGTTTAACAGCATGGAGTTCAGCAAACTGGAAGTGTCGAAATATGCCTATATCGAGGAAGTGACCGGAAAAAAAGTGCAGCTGCGCGACCAGCATTTAACGGCCATTAACCTGACGCAGGCTGAGACGCTGGCATTACTGAAATTAGGGGCAGGGGATGCGGTTATCCAGATTAATGAGACGGTTTTTCTCGATGATGGCGTTCCCTGCGAGGTTAATGTGGCGATTATCAACACCCGCTTTTTTCCACTGAAGCAGAACTCTCAGCGCCCCTGAATAAAGCCGGTAATTCAGCGCTTCACATAAGACGATTTTGTGCAATCCTTTGCCACTCTGCACGTTTTATTCACTCTGAACCCGCCCTGATAAGGCGATAGCAGGCCCGGTTTCGGGCTTTCGTCCCTTATTTCGCTTTTATTTCGCCGCGCCCCGCCAATATGACGAATTCAATAAAGCATAAAACAATATGATGTTTTACCAATAATCTCCTGCGCAGCACACTGGTCAGCAACCGGAATCAATAAGGACCAGGTGAATGGCATATCAATTAAGTCTGTTAGACAAAGCGCCCATCCTGCAGGGCGAGACGCCTGCGGCGGCGCTTCAGCGCACGCTGCAACTGGCGCAGCGGGCAGAGGCGTGGGGCTATCACCGCTTCTGGCTGGCGGAACATCACAACACTGCACAGCTTGCCAGCCCTTCACCGGAGCTTCTGATCGCCTGGATCATTGCGCAGACCCGCCATATCCGGGTCGGATCGGGCGGCGTGATGTTGCAGCACTACAGCCCCTATAAAGTGGCCGAAAACTTTAACCTGCTCGCCTCGCTGGCGCCGGGGCGCATCGATCTCGGCGTCGGCAAAGCGCCAGGCGGATTACCGCTCTCCACCCAGGCGCTGCAGCGGGGTGTTGATGCCACCAGTAAAGGCAGCTTTGCCGAACAGCTTCAGCTGCTGGATAGCTGGCTGAAACCGGATCAGCCGAAACCGGATGAAGAGGGGCTGGCGGCGACACCGCTGCCTGCGCGTCCGGCTAGCCGTTTTCTGCTGGGGGCCAGCGAAGAGAGTGCACGGCTGGCTGCCTCGCTGGGCTGGCAGTTTGTCTTTGCGGCGCATCTGAATGGTGACCGCGCGTTGCTTGAGCATGCGCTGAGTACCTATACCCGCCTGAGTCACGGTCAGCGCGCGCTGGTTGCGGTTCAGGTGGTGGTGGCTGACTCGCCCGCCGAAGCTGACCTGCTGGTTGCCTCTCTGCGCCACTATCATGTGGCGGTGAAAGGGGGCCCGGGTGTGAACGTCGCCAGCCTGGAGCAGGCGGAGCGCTACGTGCGTCAGGGGGGCTATCGCGACTATCAGATTGAACCTCGCACCCCGTCACTGCTGAAAGGCACGGCGGCGCAGGTGCATGCTCAGCTGGACGCCCTGCATCATCACTTTGCTATCGACGAGTTCGTCATCGATACGCCCGTCACCGATCCGGTTGCCCGCCAGCGCTCGCTGGAACTGCTGGCCACCCATCATCTGATTGCGGCCTGATCCCCAGCCAGCGGAGAGTCATCATGTACCCTGAATCACAACTGATTGAATGGCGACGCGAACTGCATACCTGGCCGGAGCTGTCCGGTCAGGAGTTTGCGACGACCGCACGGCTGCGCGGCTGGCTGCAGGCCGCAGGCATCCGGCTGCGCGATTACCCGCTGGAAACCGGTGTGGTTGCTGAAATCGGCCAGGGTGAAACGGTGATTGCTCTGCGCGCCGACATTGACGCGCTGCCGATCCATGAGGCGAGCGGGGTGCGTTTTCACTCCCGTCATCCCGGCGTGATGCACGCCTGCGGTCACGACCTGCACAGCGCGGTGATGCTGGGCGCGGCCCTGCAGCTTCAGGCTCAGGCCGACACCCTGCCCGGACGGGTGCGCATCCTGTTTCAGCCCGCCGAGGAGATTGCGCGTGGTGCCCGGCAGTTCATCGGGGCGGGCGTGCTGGATGAGGTGCAGGCTATCTTCGGGATGCACAACGAACCTTCGCTGCCGCTTGGTACGTTTGCCACCCGCAGCGGCGCGTTCTACGCCAATGCCGACAAATTCATCATCCGCGTGACCGGCAAAGGTGCGCATGCCGCCTACCCGGAGCAGGGCGTCGACAGCATCGTGACGGCCAGCCAGATTATTCAGGCACTGCAGGGGCTCACCAGCCGCAGTTTTAACGCCTTCGACAGCCTGGTGCTCAGCATCACCCGCATCGACGGCGGCAAAAGCTGGAATGTGTTGCCGGGCGGGGTGGAGTTTGGCGGCACGGCACGTACGCACGACCTGCAGGTGCGCGCCGACCTGGAGCAGCGGGTGCGTACCCTGGTTGAGCAGTTTGCCGCGGCCAATGGCGCGCAGGCGACCCTGACCTGGCAGCCTGGCCCGCCGGTGCTGATCAACGATCCCCACTGGGCAGGATTCTGCAGCGATGTGGCCCGCCAGGCGGGTTACCGGGTGCAGACCGCCGAACTGCATCTGCTGGGTGAAGACTTTGCTTTTTATCTGCAACAGGTGCCCGGCGCCTTTGTCAGCATCGGCAGCGCCAGCGAGTTTGGCCTGCATCACGCCAGCTTTACCCCCGACGAGGCGCTGATTGCGCCCGCCGCTGACTACTTCGCTCAACTGGCCCGCCAGGCGCTGCAACATCTCAGTGCGCGATGTCAGGCATCCCTTCCACTCTGAATAGCATTTATCTGCTGCCGTAACCGCACGACGGTGCTGAACAGCGTCGTCAGGCACCGCGACGACTAAAAAAGAGAGAACATCATGACCACAAGACAACTTCGGCTGGGCACCATTCTGCATGGCGCCTCAGGCAACATGTCCGCCTGGCGCCATCCGGCGGCCCAGGCCGATGCCAGCATCAGCCTGGATTACGCCAGAAAAATCGCCCGTAAGGCGGAGCAGGGCAAACTCGATTTTCTGTTTGTCGCCGACGGGTTGTTTATCAACGAGAAATCGATTCCCCACTTTCTTAACCGCTTTGAGCCGCTGACGCTGCTCTCGGCGCTGGCCGGTGTCACGGAGCATCTGGGGCTGGTCGGCACCGTCTCCACCTCCTACAGCGAGCCGTTCACCGTGGCGCGTCAGTTCGCGAGCCTCGATCATCTCAGCGGCGGGCGCGCAGGCTGGAACGTGGTGACGTCCCCGCTGGAAGGATCGGCAAAAAACTTCTCCCGTCAGCAGCATCCGGAACATGCGCTGCGCTACCGCATTGCCGATGAGTATCTGCAGGTGGTGAAAGGGCTGTGGGATTCGTGGGAGCAGGATGCGTTTGTGCGGGACAAAGCGAGCGGGCAGTTTTTCGATCCGGCGAAGCTGCACACCCTGGATCATCACGGTGACTTCTTCCAGGTTCAGGGGCCGCTGAATATCGGCCGTACGCCGCAGGGGCGTCCGATTATCTTCCAGGCGGGCGCATCCGCAGACGGCAAAAAGCTGGCGGCGCGCCATGCCGACGCCATCTTTACCCATCAGCCAACGCGCGAAGAGGCGCAGGCCTTCTATCAGGATGTGAAGCAGCAACTGGTGGCCAATGGCCGTCAGCCGGAAGATCTGCACATCTTTCAGGGTGTCAGCGTGATTGTGGGCGATAACGCCGATGACGTCGAACAGCAGTACCAGACCACTGCGGCGCTGGTTTCGGTGACTGATGCGCTGAACTACCTCGGACGCTTCTTTGACCATCACGACTTTTCTCAGTACCCGCTGGATCAGCCGTTCCCCGATATCGGCGACATCGGACAGAACAGCTTCCGCAGCACCACCGACGAGATCAAACGCAAAGCAAAAGAGCAGGGGCACACCCTGCGTCAGGCGGCACTGGAAGCGGCCACCCCGCGCCCCCTGTTTCACGGCACGCCTGAAGAGGTGGCGGATGGCCTGCAGCTCTGGTTTGAAACCCACGCCACTGACGGCTTTATCATCAATGGCGGCACGCCTGACACCTTTGAACGCTTTGTCGATCGGGTGGTGCCGATTCTGCAGGCACGCGGCCTGACGCGCCGTGACTATCCGGGCACCACCCTGCGCGACAGCTTCGCCCTGAAATCCCCCGTTAATCAGTTCACCTCACAATAAGAGTCCGGATCATGCAAAAACCCTTACGTCTCATCGCTCTGCTTATGCTGGCCGCCAGCAGCCACGCTCTGGCAGAGGGCACCAGCGTTTCCTACAACGGCCAGCGTGTCAGCGTGGAAGCCAACAAAGCGCCGATCAACACCGCGAAAAATGCGGAGGCCATCGCGCAGCTGCCCGCCGGTCACCATTTTGTGGTGCCGGGCGCGTTTACCGTGGCGGTGGCCGCGCTTAACTCTCCGCCGCTTACAGTCTTTTCAGACGACAACAAAACCCTGCTCGGCAGCGAGGTGGACATCGCCCGGCTGGTCGCCGACAGCCTGGGACTGAAGCTGAATGTCGTCCCGACCTCCTGGGAGGACTGGCCGCTCGGCGTCGCCTCGGGCAAGTATGACGCGGCGATCTCGAACATCACCGTGACGAAGCCACGTAAAGAGAAGTTCGACTTCGCGACCTATCGCAAAGACTCGCTGGGCTTTTATGTCCGGACCGGCAGCCCGATTCAGTCGCTGACCAAAGCGGAGGAGATTGCCGGGCTGCGGATCATCGTGGGTTCCGGCACCAATCAGGAGGCGATCCTGCTGGCGTGGGATAAAGAGAATCAGGCTAAGGGCCTGAAACCCTTTACGCCGATCTATGCCAAAGATGATGCCGCGCAGACGCTGGCGCTCCAGTCGGGTCGGGCAGACGCCTATTTCGGGCCGAATGTGATCGGGGCCTGGAAGGCGGCACTGACCGGGAAAACCCGGCTGGTGGGGAGTGTGGATGGGGGCTGGCCAAAAGCGGCTCACATTGCGGTGACGGTGAAAAAAGGCAGCGGTCTGGCCGAACCGATTAGCACGGCGCTGAATGGCGTGATCGGCAATGGCGACTATCAGAAGGTGCTTAACCGCTGGGGCGAAGGCGTTGAGCAGATTGGTCATTCTGAAGTTAATCCCGCCGGACTGGGCGATTAAGGAGCTGAGATGAGTGAATTAACGTTTCGCGAGGTGTCGCCCGAGGCGCCGGAGCTGCAACCGATCCTGGGCGGCCTGTTCGGTGAATATGCCGCACGCTACGGCGACTATTTTGCCCGGCTTAAGGAGCAGGAGCTGACAGAGTGGTATCTGCCGCCGCAGGGGCTGTTTATTGTCTTGGAGCGCGACGGCGAGATCATCGCGATGGGCGCCTACAAACCTTATGACCCGCAGACCGCCGAGCTGAAGCGCATCTGGACCCGCAGCGATCTGCGCCGTCAGGGTCTGGCGCTGGTGATTCTGCAGGAGCTGGAGCGTCGGGCCCTGCAGGCGGGCTATCAGCGGCTGTTTCTCACCACCGGCTTCCGTCAGCCTGAGGCCGTCCGGCTCTACACCGGTCACGGTTATCAGCCTCAGTTCGATCTCAGCGGCGATCTGGAGCGTTACGGTCAGCCGCCCCACGACGGGCGACTGCGTTTTATTAAAGTGATTGGCGTGTATAACGTCGCGGAAGCGAGTTAAGGATCGACGATGAGTAAACCTCAGCATCAACAGTTACAGGTGGTGCCGGCCCGTTATCCGGCACGCACCGCTGGCGCGATCGTTGCGCTGTTTATCCTGGCAGGCGTCGTGCAGTCGGTGGCCTTTAATCCGCGCTGGGAGTGGGGGGTGTTTGCACGCTGGTTCTTTGATCCGGTGATCCTGCACGGTCTGGGACAGACGCTGCTGCTCACCCTGCTGGGGACGATCTTCAGCCTGCTGGCTGGCGGTCTGCTGGCTCTGGCGCGCCTCTCCTCCTCCTGGCTGCTGAGCACGCTGGCATGGGGCTACATCTGGCTGTTCCGTTCACTGCCGCTGATCGTCGTGCTGATTATTCTTTATAACTTCTCCTATCTCTATGAAACGCTCTCGATAGGGATTCCGTTTACCGGCCTGTCGTGGGGCGCGTTTCAGACCATCAATGTGCTGGGACAGTTTCCGGCTGCGGTCATCGGCCTGACACTGGTGCAGGCGGCCTACAGCGCGGAGATCATTCGCGGCGGCATTCTCGGTGTCGATCAGGGGCAGGTGGAGGCGGCTTCTGCGCTCGGCCTCTCTGCCACGCGCCGCACCTTCCGCATCATTCTGCCGCAGGCGCTGCGCACCATTATTCCGACCACGTTCAACGAGATCATCAGCCTGGCGAAAGGCACGGCGATGGTTTATGTGCTGGCCATGCCGGAGCTCTTTTACACCATTCAGATGATCTATAACCGCAATCAGGAGGTCATTCCGCTGCTGATGGTGGGTGCCGCGTGGTATCTGATTATCACCACCGTGCTCTCCGTCATTCAGTACAACGCAGAACGCTGGATGGCCCGCAGCGTAACGCGTGAACCGCAACCCTCTCGCTGGCGTCAATGGCGCAACCGCGTCTCGCCACTTCAACCGACCGAGGAGATCAGCCATGTCCGAAGCCATTGATTATCGTCTTTCTCACACCAGCGGGGCCATCAGCATCACCGGCGTCAGTAAACGTTTTGGCAAACATAAAGCGCTGGATAATGTCTCACTCTCCCTGCCGCCTGGCTCGGTCACGGTGATCCTCGGCCCCTCCGGCTCCGGTAAATCCACCCTGCTGCGCACCATAAATCATCTGGAGCGGGTCGATGAAGGCTTTATTCAGATTGATGGCGACTATATCGGCTATCAGCAGCGCGGCAACAAGCTCTATGAGCTGAAGGAGCAGGCAATTCTGCGGCAGCGCATAAACGTCGGCTATGTTTTTCAAAACTTTAACCTGTTCCCGCACCTGAGCGTGCTGGATAACCTGATTGAAGCACCGATTGCGCATCGCCAGCTCTCCCGGCAGGCGGCGATTCAGCGGGCCGGTGAACTGCTGGACATTGTCGGCCTGCGCCACAAAGCCGATGCCTGGCCGCGCCACCTGTCAGGCGGGCAGCAGCAGCGCATCGCTATCGCGCGGGCGCTGATGCTCAATCCCAGGGTGATGCTGTTCGATGAACCCACCTCGGCGCTGGACCCGGAACTGGTCGGCGAAGTGCTCGATGTGATCAAGAAGCTGGCGCGCTCCGGCACCACGCTGGTCATTGTGACGCACGAGATCGGGTTTGCCCGCGAAGTGGCTGACCATGTGGTCTTTATGGTGGATGGCCGGATTGTGGAGCAGGGCACGACCCAGCAGGTGCTCAGCAATCCGCGTCACGAGCGCACCCGTCGCTTCCTGGCGCGCGTCTTATGAGGCGCCTGACGCCTCTGGCGCTGGCATTCGCGGGGCTGATCCCGGCGCTCTCCATGGCCGCCCCGGAAAAGCCCGACATCCGCCGCAACGAAACGCCCATCCATGCTCCGGCTAATCCGCTGGCGATCGCTAAAATTCCGGCGAACTATCACTTTATCGAGCCGGGCACCCTGACCGTGGCGACCTCAGCCACAAACTCGCCGCCGCTGGCGCTGCTGGCCTCTGACAACGTGACCCGCATCGGCAGCGATCCCGACATCGCCAGGCTGCTGGCTGACAGTCTGGGGTTAAAGCTGAAGCTGGTGCCGGCCTCATGGGAGGACTGGCCGCTGGGGATCAGCGCCGGGCGCTATGATGTGGCAATGTTTAATATCGCCGTCACCGAAGAGCGTAAGAAGAAGTTCGACTTTGCCACCTATCGTGCCGACAACCACGCTTTCGCGGTGAAAAAGGAGAGTCCGATCAGTCAGATCAGTGCGCCTGCTGACATTGCCGGGAAGCGCATTATCGTGTCGTCGGGCACCAATCAGGAGCGGATCCTGCTGAGCTGGGATGCGCAGAACCGGGCGAAAGGTCTGCCTGCCGTGACGCCGATCTACCTGACCGATGATGCCTCTGCGACGCTGACGCTGCTGTCGGGTCGGGCCGACGCCCTGTTTGGCCCGCACTCCATGGCCGCCTGGAAAGCCGCGTCGCGCGGCCAGACCCGACTGGTGGGCAACGGGCCGTTTCGTGCCTGGGTCGCCGTCACCACCAAAAAGGGCAATGGCCTGGCCCCGGCACTCCAGTCTGCGCTGGATGGCACCATCGCGGGCGGCCAGTATCAGCAGGTACTGGCCCGCTGGGGTGAACAGGATGAGGCCGTCGACCACTCCCTGATAAACCCGCCAGGTATCGTTTACTGACATCGCCAGACCGGTTGCACTGCGCTAACCGGTCTGGTGCACGGCATGCTGATAACCCGATAATTGCACTACACTCTCCGGCGTGACTGTTTTATCCTGCCCCCTCAAACTCATAAAAAATTCTGTTGTGTGGCGGAGTTTCAGCCCTGGAAGCCCATGAAAATCAGATTCCTTTCTGCCAATGAGCAAAAGCTGGCGGAGGTGCGCAAGATACTCGAACCTGTCGGAGTCGAAGTGCTGCCCATCGCCCGTCGCATCGAAGAAATACAGACAGAAAACGAGCTTGACCTGGTGCGTGATAAGCTGACCAAAGCTTTCGCGCTGATCGGGCGGCCGCTGTTTGTTGAGCACACCGGCCTCTATCTGGATGGCCTGAATGGGTTGCCCGCGGGTCTGACCCGCATCTTCTGGAATCGCCTCGACGCTGAGCGCTTTACGGCGCTGGTGCAGGGACTCGACAGCCAGGCCGTCACGGCCAAAACGGTGCTGGGTTACTGTGACGGCCGCAAGATGTATCAGTTTTCAGGCGAGCTGCGCGGCACTATCGCGGCAAAACCCGCCGGCACGCGCGGCTTTCAGTGGGACTGCGTCTTTATTCCCGAAGGCTATGAGCAGACCTTTGCCGAAATGGGTGAACTCAAGAATGAGATCTCCATGCGGCGTATCGCGCTGGATCGCTTCGCCACCTTTTTGAAAACCGCCCGGGGAGTGGCATGAAACCTGAACTCAAACGCGCCTATGATTCCGGCAAACTGATCCTGTTTGCCGGTGCCGGTATCTCACGCAATTTCGGCCTGCCGGAGTGGCATGAGCTGATTGCTCACCTCGCGCATGAATTGGGCTACGATCCAAAAATCTTTAATACTTACGGCACGCACCTGTCGCTGGCGGAGTATTACAAACAGAAAAAAGGCTCGCTGGGTCCGCTGCGCAGCTGGATGGATCGCGAGTGGCACCGGCCCGATATTGATGTCCGCTCTTCTGAAATTCACACCATGATTACGCAGGGTAATTTCTCGCGTATCTACACCACTAACTACGATCGCTGGCTGGAAGCGGCGCACGACGCGCACGGGGTTCCCTATTATAAAGTGGCGAATGCCGCCGATCTGGTGTCGCTGACCGAAGAGAAGCGACACATCATCAAACTTCACGGCGATTTCGACGACGATACCTCCATCGTGCTGGATGAGAGCAGCTATTTTGAGCGTCTCTATTTCGACTCGCCGCTCGACATCAAACTCACCCACGACGTGATGGGCAATTCGGTGCTGTTTGTCGGCTACAGCATCAGTGACTTCAACATTCGCCTGCTCTTTTACCGCCTGACGAAAATGTGGGGCCGCACCGGGCTGGCAACGGCCCGGCCAAAATCGTACCTGTTTACCAACCGCAACAACCCGGTGGCAAAAGAGGTGCTGGGGCAGTGGGGGATCGAAGTGATCGTCTCGGAAGAGGATGATCCGCGTAAAGCGCTGGCACAGTTCCTGGAAGAGTTGCTGGTGTAATGCCCCTATCGCCTGCTCAGAGAGTGGCTGCTTACAATCAATCAATGCGTGGCGTTATGATCAGAAGTGTTGTGAAGGGTACAGTGATCGGTTTTACGGGGCTTGTTCTGCTGGCCCTGACAGGGACAGGAACGCTGATCTATCTGAAAACGGGTGACCAGTACTACAGTGAGGAAAACCTTGCGGCGTGCAGACATTACACGGTTGAGCAGGCAAAACAGACCGTGCTGAGTGCCTGGCTGAGACAGCCCAACGACTGGCAAAACTGGCATGAAGCAGCCGAAGTCGCCCGCCAGAAGGGCATACGGTTCATTGACGCAGAGATAAGCGGCCCGGCTGAGCAATGGCTGGTCCCT
The DNA here is from genome assembly GCF_059731105.1 of Type-F symbiont of Plautia stali. NCBI lineage: Bacteria > Pseudomonadati > Pseudomonadota > Gammaproteobacteria > Enterobacterales > Enterobacteriaceae > Type-F symbiont of Plautia stali. Next base: position 209,232 of record NZ_AP035910.1, read on the forward strand.
TTTTATGCAGAGCGCGTTACGGGCAGAAAGCAGTACGGCATGCTGGATTGTGGCAAACTCACCGTTGAGTTTGCGTCTGAGTGGTATACTGAGCATCGCGACGATTCAGGCCATTGAAAACGGCCACCTTTGCCCGGCTGTTGCGATAAAACAGCCCGCTCCGGGCGGGCTATCAGGTCAGAGGTCTTATCGTTTTATAAACTCTTCGAATTTTTCCTGATTATCTACCAGCCAGGCCGGCATATATTCATAATCAATAGGCCGGATGACCATCTTCCTTGGCCGGTTCCAGATATCTATATTTTTATCAACACAGCGCCGGATGTGATCCGGATTATTGAACTCGGGAAGATTATTTTCTGTATGGGAAATTGTCTCCATCTTCTCGCTGATGCGTGCATCGGTCATTACCCAGGAAAAATGCCAGCCCGCGTTCATGACAATCCGGGTGCGCATCTTAAGAAGTCTCCAGCGCCACCAGCTATCCCGTATTGGGGTGCCTTTACGCTTCACGTTGCGTAACAACTCTGGCTGTCCCTGAAAAAAGCCCTTAAGGTTTTTCATCGTCGTCATTTTCGGCAGGCGACATAAGCGCGCCGAGCCATCATCGTTGAGTACCTGAACATTAAATTTATAGTTAAAAAAGTTCTGATACAGCGTCGTGCACAGATGACGGCGACTGAACTGCCTGAGGGCAGCAGGGTGAGGAATTTCATCAACGTCGGAAATGATGATGATATCGTCGTCCTGAGCATGGCGCAGACCATGCATAATGCTGTTACGCGCAATGGTTTCATTTTCCCACGGATCGGATTCCCCGGCTTTCACCACAGAACTGCCGGACAGGAATTCATGTTGATAAATGGTGGGAACGGAATCATTTATCACATAGATGATCTTTTCGCGAAACGCGGCGAACCGGTCAATATTGAAATTAAGTTTTTCTCGTCGCTTGCCCGTGAAAGTATAGAGAGATTCAACGATGACGAAGCGGTCAACATGCTCATAAAGTGTATTTAAACGCAGTTCAAGAAGCATATCTTCATCGTAGTACAGGAAACAATCGTAAATCATTGGCGAACTAATCCTTTTGCCATCATCATCAATTTTATTTTTTGCGGATTGTACCTGCTGTTTTACGCTTTCCATACACTTTCCAGCGTTTTTACTGCCACCCTCCTGACAGAATCTTTCTGCCCCCCGCCTGAAGCTGCGTCAGACAGGGGAATCTGACCCCATCGCCGGATTAACGTCCTGATCGGAGAAAAGCCTGCGCGATGATAAGGTTCAATTGCACATCTCCGTTAAACTCCATTCTCTGCTGGCAAAGCAAACTGAGCATGATATACTGTATGTATACACAGTACCTGAGGGCAAAAAGATGGCTGTTGAAACAAAATTTGTAGTAGTCAGAAAGGGTGAAGAGAAGATGACGTTTGCCAATAAGAAAGAGGCCGATGCCTACGACAAAATGCTCGATATGGCCGAAGCCTTCACCGACTGGCTTTTACAGCATCAGCCCGCGATGGACGAAGCACAGGCTGAAACGCTGGGCCTGCTGATTGCTGAGCAGAAAGAGTCGGTACAGCATATCCTTCGCACCAGCAAACTGCCGGAGGCGACGACCCACGCTTCCCGCTCAGACGATGCTGACAGCCAGGCTGATGAGCCTGCGGCGAAGAAAGTGCGCGCAGTAAAAGCGGCCTAATCTTCACTACAACGCCGGAAGCGAATCTTCCGGCGTTGCTGTTTCTGACTTAAGATTCTCTTCCCGTCTCATCCGTATTAGCTCATTAAATGAGTCCCATCGTTCATCGTTATTCCTGAGCGCTCTGATTCTGACAGAACAGGCGGGGGTAATGCACATTAAAATTCTTTTCTGAAAAATATAAGCTCATCAAAATTCTTTGCCCGCACTCTCCCTCTGCCATTCTGTGCGACCCATCAGTGATGACAGTAGTGCTCAGACAGGGTCAGCATGCCTGTTCCGCCTCTATCAATCTCTCCTGGCAGTAAATAAGGCATCCTGAAACAGGGTAAATCCTGCCTAAGTCCGGAAAATAAATGTGAAACCCTTCCGGAAATCCCCCCAGTCATTGACCAGGAAGATGCTACTGAATTTTTTAATTCTTTTATGAACCTGTACGTTAAAAACGCGCTTTCCAAAAAAATTATCATATTGGACTTTTTTTTAATTAACATCTACCGCCTGTTATGTATAGAAATCATAAAAACGGAGAGGAGGTTCGATTTTGATTATACTTGTGAATAAAAAAACCAGAAGCCTGTTTTGTAAAGGAAAGGTAATTTCCCTGAGCAGGAACGAATTCACACTTTTTATTTTTATGATCAAAAGCAGGAAGGCAAGGGAGATTGATGTTGCCGATTTAATTTTACAGGTGTGGGAAGCAAGATATAAATCCATCTCTGCCAATAATATCTCTCAACTTTTCTATCTGTTGAGAAAAAAAGTTCAGATAATAGACCCCCTTTTGAATCTGACTTACTCAAAAAGCAAAGGCGTTCAGTTTTTTATACCCAAAAGCCTCGTTTTTATCACCTGTAATGAAAAGCTCTACTTCTTTTTACAAAAGAAAATGACCTGGTTCAGAAAATTTACACGTCGCACTCTGTTTTTTATTTGAGCATTGCGCTGATCTTCATTATCACTATATCCACTCCAGGTACGACAGGAGGCGTTAACATGTCAGGGGAGATATATGAGAAATGAACCTGAAACAATCTGGCTGATGATCTTCTTGCTGATATCCTTTTTCGGGGGCGTAACAAGATATCTGTTAAGTGCATACGCAGGAAGAGCAGCGCCAACGATACAAACACTTTTATCTGCGCTGACCATCTCAATTTTCTGGGGACTTCTTGGAGGTATTATATGTGTTAATTATGGATTAAGTCTGTATGAAGCCATTGTTATAAGTGGGTCTGTCTCATTTTTCTGTGGTGGATGTGTTTACCGTTAAATCTGAAGAGGTTAAATAAGGACATTCTATGAGCAACCAGATTACAACTGCATTCCCGTTAAAAACGTTCCGCACTGATTTTTTAAACTGGTCAAAAGAGACATCCGGGAAAAATATTCTCTCATGTTCACCTAAGACCAGTGCTGAATTACTCGATGTCATTAACTGGGCTGTTGATAATAAATTCAAAGTTCGCCCGGTAGGTATTCAGCATAACTGGTCAAGATTGACTATTGATAATAATGCTGACAACAGTGATGTTGTCCTGGTTGACATGACGAAACATCTTAATGCTGCAACGATAGTTAAACATGGTGATTACGGCTATATCACGGCTCAGACCGGCATTCAGATGGAAGCTCTTGTTACTCTGCTTGAGAAAAAGAAACTAGGCTTTTACAGCATGCCTGCACCAGGCGATCTGACGCTTGGCGGTGTTCTCGCAATAGGAGGACATGGGACCGGCATCGCCTCTGTCAATGAAGAACGCCCCGCAGGGGGGAGTTGGGGAACCGTCAGCAATAACATTGTCGAACTCAAAGCCATTGTGTGGGATGACAAGCTTAAGCAGTACGTGTTGAAAACGTTCGAAAGAACCAACCCGGAGATATCAGCCTTTATGGTGCATGTCGGGAGAGCATTTATTTATGAAGTTAAACTTCAGGTGCCGCGCAACAAGCGTTTACGCTGCCAAAGTTTTGTCAATGTTCCCGCCGTCGAATTATTTGGTCAGGAGGGTGAAGGTATCAGAACCTATACCTCCTATCTGGATAAATGCGGGCGTGCTGAGATCATCTGGTTTCCGTTTACTACCACACCATGGTTAAAAATCTGGACAGAGTCTCCAGCCTACAACAGGATATCTAAACCCGTCCATTCTCCCTTTAACTATCCTTTTTCGGATAATATTCCTGTTCAGGTTTCCGATTTGGTCAGGAAGATTCACAATGGCTTTCCGGAACTCACACCTTCATTAGGAAACCTGATGTTCAATCTGGTCAATATCGGACTTGGTGCGACAATCAGTAGCGACCTGTGGGGGTGGAGCAAAGATGTCTTGATGTATATCAAGCCAGACACGCTTCGGGTGACGGCTAACGGCTATGTCATCATCACCCGCAGAGAGAACATTCAAAAGGTACTCAGTGAATTTAAGGCGAAATATGAGAGCATGGTGGATATCTACAAAAAATCTAACGCTTATCCCATGAATGGTCCGATTGAAATTCGTGTGACCGGTTTAGATAATCCAGCTGATACCGATATTGCTGGTGCTGTTCCTCCTGCACTCTCCGCAGCCCGGCCTGTTGATGCTCACCCTGAATGGGATGTTGCAATCTGGCTGGATAATCTGACAATGCCTGGTACTCCTGACTCACTGAAGTTTTTCAGAGAGTTGGAAGAGTGGGTGTTCAATCACTATTCTGGCGATTATGCAACGGTACGCGTTGAGTGGAGCAAAGGCTGGGGATATTCAGAAAAAGATGCCTGGGATAATGAGACGGTTATCGACACCCTTATTCCTGATAGCTTAACTCAGGGTATCACCGATGGGTATGACTGGCGTTTTGCAAAAGCGACGCTCGATAAGTATGACCCTCACTACCTCTACTCTTCACCTTTAACCATGAGGCTTTTTAAAGCGACCCTGTAGTCATCATTCGGTCGCTATGAATGAAGCCACCTAAACGGTGGCTTCATATCCGGATAGCTTATTTTTAATCACCCCATTCCTCATTGAAATGGTAGTTAATCTGACTGGCATCGCCACCCAGCGCACTGCCTAATGAAGCAATCGTTGTAAATATAGCAAAGCCAATCGAGTCAAGGGCGTGATGAATGCTTCCTAAGCCGATGGCATCCAAAAGTCTCCCTGGAAAAGAGAGCAGGGGGGTATTGAATAAGTCGTTAATCAGCTTTACACCACCAACAATAATTTCACCAACGTTGCCACCTGAGACTGAGTTTACTTCGCTTATAGTAAGTTCACGCATTGAAATTTCCTTATCACAATAATAAATGGCAAATTTATTACAAAATAATTATGCCTTCAATTGATGGTTGCATAAGCTCAACAGGCTGTCAATAATCCGGAAGTCAACTTCTCTGCATGAGAAAATAATAAATCTTCTCCAGCCTGATATCCGGAAGGAGTCGTTTAAATTATTTGTCTTTATTCAGGGTGTCTATTTCCGATTTTTTATTGTTCCGCCGCAATCTCACTATCTGCGGCATGTTAATTCGCTCACGCTTTTTCTGAAACAGAAATTCCCTGGCTTTTCACTGCCCGCGTCCGATATGAGTGTGGCCCCATCATCTGCAAAGGGTTATTACTGGTTAACAGGAAAAACCTGAGCGTCTCACGGTTTCTGCCACTGTGAGGCGCTCAGGTTTTTTTTTGCCTTGCTCGTCCCTTCAGCTGGCTGGAACTGCAGCCCGGCATTCAGTACTGGCATCTCCCGGCGGGTATCGCCCGCACTCAGGATGCCTGGGTGACGGAACGTAAAACCGTGGAGACATTTTAAGTTTCCCTGTGCAGCAGGATCGCCGTCACGCTTTTCACCAAGGCAGATTGAGGTCCGTTTCAAAAATGGTAGAGTGCGCGTACTGGATTGTTACTGCTCAGGCAGGCAAAACCTGATTTCTGGCGTCAGCCGGAGGTCAGGTTTTTTGTTTTTGGGGTCTGGATGAAAATCGCCAAAGTGCTTAATAACAATGTGGTGGTGGTTCAGGACGAACAGGGACGTGAGCAGGTCGTGATGGGACGCGGACTGGCTTTTCAGAAGCGTGTCGGGGACAGTCTTGATACCGCGCAGATTGAGAAAGTATTCGCGCTGCAAAGCGATCTTCTGGTGCGCCGTCTTGAGGAGTTACTGAACCAGATCCCTGCTGAGGTCATGACGACCTGCGACCGGATTATCAACCTGGCAGCACAGCGATTAGGGAAACTGCAGGAGAGTCTCTACATCACATTAACGGATCACTGTTTCTTTGCCATCGAGCGGCAGAAGAAGGGGCTGGCGATAAAAAACGTGCTGCTCTGGGATATCAGGCGACTCTATCCCCGGGAGTTTGAGCTCGGTCAGGAAGCCCGCGCCATCATCGCCCGTCGTCTGAATGTGGAACTGCCTGAAGATGAAGCCGGATTTATCGCGCTTCATCTGGTAACGGCTCAGCTCAACAACGAAATGCCGGAAGTGATGGATGTGACGCGGGTGATGCAGGACGTTCTGCAACTGGTGAAGTATCAGCTGCAGCTGGACTATGACGAGTCATCGCTGAGTTACCAGCGGTTCGTCACCCATCTGAAGTTTTTTGCCCAGCGGATGCTGACACGCACCGTCGTTGATGACGATGATGTGTCACTCCATACCGCGGTCAAAGAGAACTATCCTAAAGCGTGGAAATGCGCGGTGAAGATCGCGCAGCACCTGCAGCAAAGCTATCAGCGCGATCTGACAGCGGAAGAGATGATGTTTCTCGCCATTCATATCGAACGGGTGAGAAAAGAGGGGCGTTAACCCCCTGAACCTGGATTGTTACTGCGTAGTGCAGGCAAAACCTGAGCGCGGCCTCTGAAAAGAGGTCGTTCTCAGGTTTTTTTATTTTTGGCTCCCTCAACGGATGTCTGCGGACATCGCTTGTAAGGAAAGAGAGATGGAATATCAGAAACTGGCGCAGGAGATCCTCAGCCATGTGGGTGGTAAAGCGAACATCGTCAGCCTGGAGCATTGCGCCACCCGGCTTCGTTTCAGACTGAAAGAGAGTCAGAAGGCGGATGCGGAGGCACTGAAGAAAAACCCGGGTGTGATTATGGTGGTTGAAAGCGGCGGGCAGTTCCAGGTCGTCATCGGCAACCATGTGCATGCGGTCTGGCAGGCGGTTCGCGCTGAAGCGGGACTGCGCGATGACGCCCCTGTCGCAACGGATGAAAACGACAGTGGCGGTAATCTCTTCAGCCGGCTTATCGACATTATTTCAGGTATTTTCACCCCCTTTATCGGCATTCTGGCCGCTTCGGGCATTCTCAAAGGCCTGCTGGCCCTGGCTGTGGTCTGCGGCTGGCTTTCCGTAGAGAGCGGCACCTATAAAATCTGGTTTGCTGCCAGTGATGCGCTGTTCTTCTTTTTCCCGCTGGTGCTGGGTTATACCGCCGGTAAGAAGTTTGGTGGCAATCCGTTCATCACCATGGTGATCGGCGGGGCACTCACCCATCCGACCATGATCGCCGCCTTTAATGCCAGCCAGCAGACCGGCGCAATGGCGGACGCGTTTCTGGGTATCCCTGTCACCTGGTTCAACTACAGTGCGTCGGTCATTCCGGTGATTCTTGCCGCATGGGTGAGCTGCTGGCTGGAAAAACAGAGCAACAGGCGGCTTCCTGCCTCCATGAAGAACTTTTTTACGCCCCTGATCTGCCTGGGCGTTACCGTGCCGCTCACTTTTCTGGTGATTGGCCCCGTGGCCACCTGGCTGAGCATGATGCTGGCCAACGGCTACCAGTGGATTTATGCGCTGGCCCCCTGGCTGGCTGGCGCCGCCATGGGTGCGCTGTGGCAGGTCTGTGTGATCTTTGGTCTGCACTGGGGGCTGGTGCCTCTCATGATCAACAACCTGGCGGTGCTGGGGCACGACTCAATGCTGCCGATGCTGCTGCCCGCCGTCATGGGTCAGGTTGGCGCCGCGCTGGGGATTTTCCTGCGCAGCCGTGATGCCCGGCAGAAGGTGCTGGCTGGCTCGTCCGTGACAGCAGGGATTTTTGGTATCACCGAACCGGCTGTGTATGGTGTCAATCTGCCGCTGCGTCGTCCCTTTATTTTTGGCTGCGTGGCGGGTGCTATCGGCGGGGCGATTGTCGGCTTCAGCCACACACACGTTTACTCCTTTGGCTTTGCCAACGTCTTCACGATTGCTCAGATGATCCCGCCCGGCGGGGTCGATGCCACCTTATGGGGCGGGATTGCCGGAACAGTGCTGGCGCTGGTTCTGAGCTGTGGCATGACCCTGCTTGCCGGTATGCCCAAAGCCGCCGCCCCTGTGGCGGCGACACCCCTCTCCTCAGACGAAAACGCGATCCTTTCCCCGCTGTCTGGCACCGTGCTGGCGCTCGATCAGGTGCCGGACGCCACGTTCGCCAGTGGCCTGCTGGGACGCGGTGTCGCCATCATTCCGCTTGATAACAAAGTCATCGCGCCGTTTGCCGGTGAGGTCGCCTCGCTGTTTCAGACCCGGCACGCCATCGGCCTGCTGAGTGATAGCGGCGTCGAGCTGTTGATCCACGTCGGCATCGATACGGTGAAGCTCGACGGCAAGCCGTTTATCGCACACGTCAGCGCAGGCGACAAAATTCAACCGGGCGATCTGCTGCTGGAATTTGATCGTCAGGCGATTCTTGCTGCCGGCTATGACCTGACCACCCCCATCATTATCAGTAACAGCGATGACTACGCTGATGTCATCACGGCTGCAGCCAGCACCGTGACGGCCGGACAACCGTTACTCAGCCTCAGCCATCAATAACAGGAGAACAGCATGAAAACTTTCCCGGATTCATTTTTATGGGGCGGCGCCGTTGCCGCAAATCAGGTGGAAGGAGCCTGGCGTGAGGCGGGTAAAGGCCTTTCGACCTCCGACCTTCAGCCGCAGGGGATTTTTGGTCCGGTTTGCGAGCGGGGCCCAGGCAGTCACAGCCTCAAGGATGTGGCGATTGATTTTTACCACCGCTATCCGGAGGATATCCGCCTGTTTGCCGAGATGGGCTTCAGCTGCCTGCGGGTCTCAATTGCGTGGACACGCATCTTTCCGCAGGGTGATGAGCAGCAGCCTGAAGAGGCGGGTCTGGCTTATTATGACCGGCTGTTTGACGAGCTGGCCGCGCACAACATCACGCCTCTTGTGACACTGTCACACTATGAGATGCCCTGGGGACTGGTGACGCAGTATGGGGGCTGGGGCAATCGGCGGGTAATTGATTTCTTCAGTCACTATGCCCGCACCGTATTTACCCGTTACCGGCATAAAGTCAGACTCTGGCTGACCTTTAATGAGATTAACATGTCGCTGCACGCCCCTCTGACCGGGGTAGGTCTGCCGGAAACCGCCAGCAAAGAGGAGGTGTATCAGGCGATTCACCATCAGCTGGTCGCCAGCGCGCTGGCGGTAAAAGCCTGTCATGAGATTATCCCTGACGCCCAAATCGGCAACATGCTGCTGGGTGGGCTGGTCTATCCATTGAGCTGCAAACCCGAAGATGTTCTGGAAGCCCTGCAGGAGAACCGGACATGGCAATTCTTTGGCGACGTTCAGTGCCGTGGCGCTTATCCGGGCTACATGTTGCGCTTCTTCCGCGACAACCATATTGCCCTTGAGATCACCGACGCCGACCGTGAAGCGCTAAAATCGACCGTCGATTTCATCTCTTTCAGCTACTACATGACCGGCTGCGTCACCGCCGATGACGCGCTGAATCAACAGCTGCGGGGCAATATCCTGAGTATGGTGCCGAACCCCCATCTGCCCGCATCTGAATGGGGCTGGCAGATTGATCCAATTGGCCTGCGCACGCTGCTCAATCTGCTGTGGGATCGCTATCAGAAGCCGCTGTTTATCGTTGAGAATGGGCTTGGCGCGAAAGATAAACCCGATGCCGCCGGGGTCGTGCAGGATGACTACCGCATCAGCTACCTCAACGATCATCTGGTGCAGGTCCGTGAGGCGATTGAAGATGGCGTGGAGGTCATGGGCTATACCAGCTGGGGCCCGATCGACCTGGTCAGCGCATCGAAAGCCGAACTCTCTAAACGCTACGGATTTATCTACGTCGATCGCGATGACAACGGCGAGGGTTCACTGGCGCGCAGCCGTAAGAAAAGCTTCTACTGGTATAAAGAGGTCATCGCCACCCGAGGAGGATCGCTGAAAGGGTGATCGCCGCGGGAAAGCGGCATCGCGCTGCCTGCAGTCTCTTTTTCCTCCGTGCAAAACCGGCTGAGTCAGGGTGGCTCGCCGGTATTGACCTGATAGCGGGTGCTCCTGCCGCCGCCTTCCAGCCGGTAAAGGCACCCTTTTTCGACCAGATCCGCCAGATGTCGGGTTGCAGTGGCTTTACTGACTTTTGCCACCTTCTGATACTGACTGGCGCTGATCCCCTGTTCAAATCCCTGCTCGCCGCCATCCAGCAGCCGGTTCAGCACTTTAACCTGCTCCTGGCTCAGTCCCGTTCCCTGATAGCGCAGCCAGAATCGCGCCTTAATCTGCGTGCGGTCAATCACGCTCATCGCCTGTTGCAGGCTCTCATCAAGGATATCCAGGAACCACACCAGCCAGCGGGTGATGTCGGTGTCGCCTTTTTGCGTCTGTTCCAGAATGCGGTAATAGTCCGCACGGTGCGCCAGAATAGCGGGAGACATGGCGTAGAGACGGATACTCTGACTGTCGGCCTGCGCCAGTGCCAGGTCGGTAAGTGCCCGCGTGATACGGCCGTTGCCGTCATCAAAGGGATGCAGGGTCACAAACCAGAGGTGACAGATCGCGGCCCGCAGCAACGGGTCGAGCATGACGTCCTGCTGGCTCTGGTTAAACCACGCTATAAACTGCGCCAGCTGCGGCTCCAGTCCGTCACGCGGCGGGGCTTCAAAATGGATGGTAGGCCGGTCAATACGCCCTGAAACCACCTGCATCGGCTCGCTGCCACGCAACATCCCGACGCTCAGACGCTGCACCGTCCATTCATCTGCCGGAAACAGCCAGTGATGCCACTGATACAGTCGCTCCATCGTCAGCGGCTGGCTGCGGTTGTTGATCGCGTCCAGCATCATCGCCGCCAGGCCTTCTGAGCGGTCAGAGACCGGCCAGGGCTGCTCTTCCGTGACGCCCAGCCGCCGCGCCAGCGACGAGCGGACCGACTGCACGTTAACCCGCTCCTCTTCAATGGCCGATGAGGAGAGGATATTACTGAGCAGGGTATCCAGCGTCTGGCTTTCGCTGTCGGGGTGCAGACTGGCGCGGCCCAGCAGCAGGCCGCGCTGCTGCTGCAGATGGCGCAGGCGCGGTAACAGCACGGCATCCTGCCAGTGAAAGTGGGGCCAGTCGGCCTGTTGCCAGATCCAGTGGGTGTTCATAATCAGCTCAGGGTCAGGGAATGAGCCGAATCACGCACCTTATTCGGCTCATAGAATGAGTCGATAATAGCAAACATTCGGCTCACATAATACGCTGGCGGACCTGAAGAAAGAAAAAGGGCCCGAAGGCCCTGTCTGTTTAGCGGGAGAACTGAATAAAGGTGTCTGAGTAGTAATGTACAATCCAGGCAACATAAGCCAGCCAGATAATTAACCCACCTGTTAAACCGAATTTACCAATCATTGATTTCTCTCCACAGTGATAAGGGTCTGCAGCAATGTTTTACATAAACTGACAGTTGTGGAGAGCGGCTGTATTGTCGCAGATCAAAAAAATCCCGTTCATCATTCACGACATAATCCCTTAGCGATCAATTTCCCCGAAATAATCAGGCGGCGTTCTGCGTGCCGCAGGCTGAGCGCAGGGTAAAGTTCAAAAAAACGCCGCCGATAGATGATCTCAGGAGCACTATAACCACAAGGAGGTAAAGAGCAGGATCATTTCCAGGGGAAAAAATTATGTCCAGTTCGTTACTAAAAAAGAAAAAAATGAGTACCCGTGCGCAGATGCTGCTCATGGGCGGTTTAACCATCACGCTGGGCTTTACCGTCACCATCGGTGTCCTCAGCTGGCAGTCTGGTAAAGAGCAGAAAGCGCTGGCAGAGAAGTATCTGCAGCAGATTGCCCAGAGCCGGGGTCTGCAGGTGCAGCAGGAGCTGACACATGCGCGCGATGTGGCCAGTCATCTTGGACAAAGTCTGATCGCTTTACCGCATGCAGGCATTACCGATCGTAAGGCAGCGGACAAAGTGATGGAATATGCGCTGCGCGCCAATCCTGAGTATCTGTCGATGTCAGTGATATTCGAACAGAATGCGTTCGATGGCCGCGATGCGGAGTTCGCCACCCAGCAGGGTCAGGCGCCACAGGGCCGCTATGCCTGGTTTGTTGACCGTGATGCCTCAGGCCATTACGCCATGCATCCTCTGCTTTCTTACCTCACGCCGGGACAGGGCGACTACTATCTCATCCCGCAAAAGTCTCAAAAAGATACGCTTACCGAACCCTATAGCTACGCCTATAACGGCGTGCCGACATTACTCACCTCTGTTGCTGCGGTGATTATGGATCAGGGCACGCTGAAAGCGGTCGTCACGTCAGATATTTCGCTGGCCTCGCTGCAAGCGAAAGTGAACCAGATTAAACCCTGGCAGGGCACCGGCTATGCGCTGCTGCTCTCCAATGGCGGCAATGTGGTCTCATCGCCGGTTAAAGAGGAGGCCGGAAAACCCTGGAAAGGCCAAACCGATAACTTTACCTCGAAGGTGGTGCAGCATTTTGATGGGGTACTGGGTGAAGAGGCGCTGGTCACCTGGCAGCCGGTCGTGATCGGCAACAGCGATAAGCCCTGGTATCTGGGCGTGGTCGCGCCGGTCAGCCAGGTGATGGCCGCCGCCAACCGCCAGCTGATGTGGGCAGTGATCCTGATGGTGGTGAGCATTCTGCTGGTCGGTACGGTGCTGGGTATGCTGTTCAGCCGTAAGGTGTTGCGTCCGATTGGCGGCGAGCCGATCGAAGCGGCTCAGATCGCGCTGGCGGTAGCCGATGGCAAACTGGATAACGCGATTGCCGTGCAGAAGGGCGATCGCAGCAGCCTGTTCTTTGCCCTTGAGACCATGCAGACCCAGCTGCGACAGATTGTCGGACAGATTAAAGATGCCAGCGAATCAGTGCGTCAGGGAGCAGGGGAAATTGCCAGCGGCAACCTCAACCTGGCGTCGCGCACCGAGGAGCAGGCTGCTGCGCTGGAGCAGACCGCCGCCAGCATGGAGCAGATTAGCGCCACGATTCGTCTGAACGCCGACAACGCACAGCAGGCGACCAGCCTGACCGAAAACGCCACGCACATCGCCAGCCGCGGTGCCACGCTGGTCGGTGAGGTCGTGCAGACCATGGCGCAGATTGATGACAGCTCGAAGAAAATTGGCGATATCACCACGATGATCAACAGCATCGCTTTCCAGACCAATATTCTGGCGCTGAATGCGGCAGTGGAAGCGGCGCGTGCTGGTGAACAGGGACGCGGCTTCGCCGTGGTCGCCAGTGAGGTGCGTAATCTGGCCCAGCGCAGTGCCAACGCTGTGAAAGAGATTGGCGCGCTGATCGAAGAGTCAAGCGTGCGGGTCGAAAGCGGCGTCCGGCTGGTGAACGATGCCGGTAAGACCATGCAGGAGATGATGCAGGCGGTGAACTCGGTGCAGGGGATTATCGATGAGATTGTCACTGCCTCTGACGAGCAGGCGCGTGGCATCAGTCAGGTCACTATTGCCGTCAACGAGATGGATGGTACCACCCAGCAGAACGCCGCGCTGGTGCAGCAGATGTCCGCCGCCGCCAGTTCACTGGAGGATCAGGCGCAGCAGCTGGCGCAGACGGTGGAGCAGTTTCACCTGGCATAAAACGCACTGACAACGCCGTCGCTGCGGGACAGGGCGATGGCGCAGACCTCTTCCGCAAAGTCGCAACACCCGCCATCCCTGGCGGGTTAGCCCTCTGTGTGGGCTGTCTGATGCAGATTCATTACGCCTCTGTCAGGCGCTCACCGCTGATGGCATCAAACAGGTGCATCCTGTCCGGATTAACCGTTACCGGCAGCGTGCCACCCGGCACGGCATCACTGCGGCCGCTCAGCTGCATATGCAGCAAAAATCCCTGCCACGTCAGATGTAACAGCGTCGACTCCCCCGTAATCTCAACGATATTCACCGTCGCCGGTTGCCCGCTGACATCGGTGATCAGATCGTGAGGGCGCACGCCCAGCGTGACCGGCTGACCCGCCTGCTGCTGTGCGGCACGGTGCCAGCGGGAAGGGAGCCGCAGCCACTGCTCACCACAGCAGACGCCAGGCACGGCGTCCCGTACTTCAAAGCGGGCATCCAGCAGATTCATCGGCGGTGAGCCGATAAACCGCGCCACGAAGGTGTTAACCGGGCGATCATAAATCGCCAGCGGCGCACCCTGCTGCACGATAACGCCATCCTTCATCACCACGATCTGATCGGCCAGCGTCATCGCTTCGACCTGATCGTGGGTGACATAAACCATGGTGGTTTTAAAACGCTGATGGAGCGATTTGATTTCGGCGCGCAGCTCCATCCGCAACTGCGCATCCAGGTTCGAGAGCGGCTCATCAAATAAAAACACCTGCGGGTTGCGCACCATCGCCCGGCCCATCGCCACGCGCTGCCGCTGTCCGCCCGATAAAGCCCGGGGATAGCGCTGCAACAGCTGATCGATGCCGAGAATGCCCGCAATCCGGGCGATTTTGCTCTTCTGCTCCTCGCGCTTCACCTTTTTCACCTGCATATGAAACGCCAGGTTCTCAGCGACGGTCAGGTGCGGATAGAGCGCGTAGCTCTGAAACACCATCGCGATATCCCGGTCGGCGGGGTCGAGATCGTTGATGCGCTTTTTGTCGAGCAGGATGTCGCCGTCAGAGACGCTATCCAGACCGGCAAGCAGCCGCAGCAGGGTGGATTTACCGCAGCCGGAGGGACCGACCAGCACGGTAAAAGTGCCGTCAGGAATGGTTAAATCCAGCGGCTGCAGTACGCTCTGTTTACCGTAGCGCTTCGCCACCTGTACAAGTTCAACACTGGCCATGGTCAGCGCACCTCATTTGAAAGTTGGAGTTGTTGCCAGCTGGGATAGCGGCGCGGTGAGCTACTGATTGCCTGTGACGCCACATCAATGCCCCAGCGCAGGGCGGTATGAGAGGAGTGCTGATAGAGCAAGGCGGTGAGAAAACCGGCATTGAAACTGTCCCCCGCACCGATGGTGTCGACCACCGTCACCGGTTGTGCGGCGGCAAATTGCACAGAGGCGGCAGACCAGAGGCGTGCGCCCTCCGCGCCGCACTTGATCACACATCCGCCGCGGCCGCTGAGCCGCGCTGACAGCTGTTTGCCGCTCTGCTCAAGCAGCTCTGCGCCCGCCAGACCCAGCGCCTCCACCTCATTCAGCAGCAGCCAGTCGCAGTCCGCTAACCATGCCGCAATCTGTAAGCGAAGGGCATCGCTCCAGCCCGCTGGCGGCCAGCCGGTGTCCACCGCCACACAAAAACCACGCTGCTGTAAGGTGGCCAGCAGCGCGGGATAGTGTGCATAAAGTTCCAGGCAGAGAAAGGTGCCGCACAGCAGCACGATGTCACCCGGGACGGCCTGCGGCGGCAGCTGAGCCAGCACATCGTCGACGGTCAGCAGGGTGATGTGCCCGTAGTTGCTGAGAAAGGAGCGTTCGTTATCGGGGTGAGTGACGCCCACCGTCAGTGACGTCTCGCAGGCGTAGCGCGGCCACTGCTTCGCGCTGTGCGGAAAATGGCTGGCCAGCCAGTGACTCAGACCATCATTACCCTGGTTGGCGATAGCGCGATGCGGCACCTGCATCGCCTCCAGCGCCAGCGCGCAGTTTCCGGCCGAGCCGCCGGGACGAAGCTCACTGTGCTGCAGCATCACTTCGGTGCCGCGCTGCGGCCAGTCACTGAGCGTACTCATGATTAAATCGACGTTGATATTGCCCACCACATAGAGGGTGGCGCCAGTGGAATGGTTCATAGTTATCCCTTACTTCCCCCGCTGGTGAGACCACTGACCAGCGTTTTCTGCAGCCAGATGGCGATAAACAGAGGCGGTACCGATGCCAGAATGCCAATGGCGGCGATCAGCCCGTCATCCGTCGCCCGTCCGGCGGTAAAACCGGCAATGGCGACCGGCAGGGTCTGGGCCGACAGATTGCTGGTGAACAGCAGCGCGTAAAAAAACTCATCCCAGGCGAGCAGCCAGCCAAACAGGGCAGCGGCACCCAGCACCGGTTTTGCCAGCGGCAGCGTGATGCGCAGCAGAACCTGCCAGAAGCGCAGGCCATCCAGCCGGGCTGCCTGTTCGATATCACGGGGCAGGGCGTCGAACTGATTCTTCAGCATCCAGGTCAGAAACGGCAGGATCAGCGAACAGTAGACCATCACCAGACCGGGACGGGTGTTGAGCAGCCCCAGCTGTTGCAGCAGGAAGTAGAGCGGCAGTACAAAGGCCACGGGCGGCACCATATAGATCGCCAGAGCGCCGGAAAGCCAGGCATCGCGACCGCTGTAGCGTGAGAAGCTGAACGCCGCCGGGATCGCCAGCAGCAGGGAGATCGCCGTGGCGACCGACGCGACCAGCAGGCTGTTTCCCAGCGCATGCAGGAAAATCGCGCCCGGCTGGCCAGGTGCCAGCGAAATCAGCCCCTGATAGCGGCTGAAATCCCACTGGCGCGGCAGCCATTCTAACGGCACCCGTGAGAGATCGCTGGCGGAACTGACGCTCATCAGAAACAGCCAGCCCATCGGGGCGAGAATGCTGAGGGCGACCAGCAGCGCAGCCCCGTAACGCAGCCCCTGGCGCAGTTTAGTTTTCATAGGCGGAACTCCGGCGGCGCTGATGCCATAACATCAGCAGATAGAGCGTGATCAGCAGGGCGCACATCAGGGTCATCAGGATCGCGTAGGCAGCGCCGCTGCCCGCACGCAGGTAGCTGAACGACTCCTGATAGACGAAGAAGCTCAGGGTTTTGGTGCTGTCCACCGGCCCGCCGCGCGTCATCACATAGATGATGTCAAAAATTTTAAAGGCATCGATGGTGCGCAACACCAGCGCCACGCCCAGCGGCGCGACAATCGCCGGGAAGGTGATCGCCCGGAAACGACGCCAGGCGGAGGCCCCATCCAGTCGCGCCGCCTCAAACAGATCGTCGGGGATCGACTGCAGCGCAGCCAGCACCAGCAGGGTCACCAGCGGATAGTTTTTCCAGATGTCTGCAAACATCACCGCATTCAGCGCGGCATCCGGAGACCCCAGCCAGCTGCGATAGCCGTCAATAATGCCCAGCTGGGTGAGCAGGGCGTTGATGCTGCCGTAGTCGGGGTTGAAGTTCAGCCGCCACATCATGGCGTTGACAATCGTGGGCAGCGCCCACGGCAGGATCACCAGCACCCGCAGCACGTTGCGTCCGTGGAATCGCTGATTCAGCAGCAGCGCCACCAGCACGCCGATGATCCCTTCACAGACCACAGAAACCACGGTGAAATAGAGGGTACGCCAGATCGAAGCCCGGAAATCGGGATCGCTCAGCGCATAGAGGTAGTTTTCCAGCCCGACCCAGCCTGGCGTTTCCCCGCTGCCAATCAGCGCAGCATCGGTAAAGCTGAGCCAGATTGTGCGCACCAGGGGCCAGGCGGTCAGCAGCAGCATCACCAGCAGCATGGGTGCCAGCAGCACCCATGCCTGACGCTGTTCGCGTTGACGCAGACTCAGCATCATCACTCCCTAACGCAGCCGGGCGGCGCTTTTATCGACCGTCGCCATCGCATCCTGGGCCGACGTTTTGCCCAGTAACACCTGCTGCAACTGCTGCTGGAGCTGGTTCGACAGGCGTGAGTAGTCGGCCGTCTCAGGACGGGACAGCATCACGTTAAGCGATTTATCCGCCGCGGCGATCAGACTCTCCTGACCTTTTTTCACCGCCTCATCCTGATAAGACGATTTCCAGATCGGCAGGCTGAGTTTCGCATACTGATTCTGCACCGGCTGAGAGGTCATATAGCGGATGTACTGCCACGCTTCATCCGCATGGCTGCTGCCTTTGGTGATACCCAGCCCCATTGAGCCGTTGACCGCACCCACTTTGCCCGGTGCATCCCCCGGCGCAGGCATGATGCCCACCTCACCCGCCACTTTGCTCTGCTTGGGATCGTTGGCCATGTTGTACATGTAGGTCCAGTTCAGCGCGAACGCCGCATCGCCATTGGAGAACGATTTACGCACATCCTCTTCCAGATATTCACGCGACGCCGGATTGCTCAGCCCCTGATCGAGTGAGCTTTTCATCAGCGCCAGCGCCTTCAGAGAGGCCGGGCTGGAGAAGTTGAGCTTGCCGTTCTGATAGAACTGGCCGCCAAAGCCGGAGACCAGCGTGGTGTAATCGCACACCAGCGCTTCCGCCTGAGACCAGCTCCAGACGAGCGGATAGGTGACGATCTTTTTCTCTTTAATGATTTTCGCATCATCCAGTACCTGCTGCCAGGTCTCTGGCAGCGTCGTAATGCCCGCTTTCGCCAGCATCGCTTTGTTGTAATAGAGGTACTTGGTGTCGAGGATCCACGGCATGCCGAGCGTTTTGCCTTTGAAGATCACCGTGTTCATCGCACCCGGGAAAACCTTCTCTTTTTCGTCGGGTGTAATGCGTGATGAGACATCCTGCAGCAGATCGAAACGGCTGAATTCTGCCGGCCAGATGGCATCGAACAGCACCACGTCATAACCATTGCCGCCCGCACCGCGCGCCGCCACGATCTTGTCATGCAGGGCTTCATAGGGAACAAACTCCAGATTGACGCTGACATCCGGATGCGCTTTCTGAAAGTTCTGCGTCATGGCGCGGATATCATTTTCGCTATAGGCGGCCTGCGTCATAAACAGGGCATTAATCTGCGTGGCCGCCGCGGCGCTGCCTGCGCTTAACATCAGTAAGGCGGCAAAGCCGGCTTTGAGTCGGGGGGTATAACGCTGTGACATGGTCTTCTCCACTATGCAGCAACAGGCTGTCGGTTAATTAAATCAATTTGATTGATTTAATCAGGGACGTAATGGTCAGCGGGCAGGCTGACCTGTCAGGAATTAAGCAAAGGACGTGCCAGTAAAGCGCGGTAACATTAACAACGTCGTAACAACGCTGGCGCCCAGCCTGCGCTTTTATCGCCGCCTTGCCTATCCTGAACCGCAGAAATTGCGTACACGATCAAAGATATTGTTTGCCTCCATTCCTCCGCATACCAATACTGTGAGGTCGCGCTGTAAGGGAAAACAACATGAGAACCTCGGGCACCAACCTTGAACATGCGCGGGCGCATAACCGCCGTGTGGTGATTGAAGCGATTCGTCTGCATGGCGAGCTGACCCGTGCCGAACTGGCACGGCTGACGGCGCTGACGCCGCAGACCGTCTCCAACATCGTGGCAGAGCTGGAGCAGGCTGAACTGCTGACCAGCCGCCAGCCTCGCCGCAGCGGGCGTGGTCAGCCCTCCATTCCGGTCACGCTGAATCCGACCAGTGCCTGGTCGATCGGGATTCACCTCGATCACCAGACCCTGCTGCTGGTTCTGGTCGATCTCAGCGGCGAAGTCCACTTCCGCCGCCTCCTGCTGGTGCAGAAACCCCAGCCTGCTGCCACCCTGGCGTGCATTGCTGACGTGCTGACGGAGATGCGGGCCTTTCTCGGCGCGCAGTGGCAGAAGGTATTAGGCATAGGCGTGGTGATGCCGGGACCGTTTGGCGTAGAGGGCATCTCATCGGTGGGGCCGACCACCCTGAACGGCTGGGAGCAGGTCGATATCGAAGCTGAACTTGGCGCGATCAGTGGCCTGCCGGTGACGCTGGAGAATGACGCCACCGTGGCCGCCATTGGTGAACGGTTTCATGGCATCGCCCGTCAGCTTAACTCCTTTATCTATCTCTATATCGGCACCGGCCTGGGCGCGGGGATCTTTACCGATGGCCATATCTATACCGGCCATGCCCATAACGCGGGGGAGATCGGCCACATCGTGGTCGAGCCGGGCGGGCGCGACTGCTACTGCGGCAATCAGGGCTGTCTTGAGCGTTATGTCTCGTTACAGGCGGCCTATGAGTTCTGCGGCCTCGATCCGATGCGGGCGCTGCCTGACGACCTGCTGCAGATTGATCCTGCGCGTTTCAGTGCCTGGATTGAAAGCATAAAGACGCCACTGCGCCAGGCAATCAATATTCTGGAGTCGGTGTTTGATGCAGAAGCGGTGATTATCGGCGGGATGATGCCCGCGCCGTTGCTGGAGCAGATGGTCGCACAGTTACCGCCGCTCTATCAGTCGGTGCGCGGACGCTATCTGAATGCGATGCGACTGAAGACCGGCATGACCGGCAGCGATACCGCCGCGCTGGGTGCCGCCGCGCTGCCCATCTTCGATGAGTTTAACCCGCAGTTTCAGGTGCTGATGAAGTAGAGAGGAAATGGCGCTGTTGCAGACAACAGCGCCACCGGGATCAGCCCGGATAGATCCCGCGATCTTTACGCGCCATCAGGATACGCTCACATGCCACAATGTAGGCCGCGGTGCGCAGCGAGCACGCTTTTTCTTTCGACTTGTCCCAGACGTGAACCATCGCTTCTGTCATGATCTTGTCTGAGCGACGATTGATCTCATCTTCACTCCAGAAGAAGCTGGCCATGTCCTGCACCCATTCAAAGTAGCTGACGGTTACGCCGCCCGCATTGCAGACCACATCCGGTACCACGATAATGCCGCGCGAAGCGAGCATGTCGTCGGCGTCAGGGTAGGTGGGGCCGTTCGCGCCTTCCAGCACGATTTTGCAGCTCAGCACCTCAGCACGCTCACGGGTAATCTGACCTTCCAGCGCCGCCGGGATCAGAATGTCCATCTCCGTCGTCCAGAACGCCTCTTTCTCAATGCTCTGCGCGCCCGGGAAACCGGCGATCTGCTTGTGCGCAATCTGCCATTCCGTCAGGGCTGCCATGTCGATACCGTCGGCATTGAACAGGGTGGCCGTGTGATCCTGAATCACCACCACGCGCGCGCCCGCCTCGTCAAACAGTCGGGCCGCTTCACTGCCGACATTACCAAACCCCTGAACCGCCACGCGGGCACCTTCAATTTCAATGTCTGCGCGACGCGCCACTTCGCGTCCGGTGATAAACACCCCGCGGCCGGTGGCTTTCTCACGGCCCAGCGAGCCACCCAGATGAATGGGTTTACCGGTGACGACGCCGGTGACGGTGGTGCCGAGGTTCATGGAGTAGGTGTCCATCATCCACGCCATCACTTTACCGTTGGTGCCGACATCCGGAGCCGGGATATCTTTCTGCGGCCCGATGATGATGCCAATCTCACTGGTATACCGGCGTGTCAGACGCTCCAGCTCGCCCTCAGAAAGTTTAAAAGGATCGACGCGGATGCCCCCTTTTGCGCCACCGTAGGGCAGGTTGACGGCCGCACACTTGATGGTCATCCAGGCGGAAAGCGCCATGACTTCGTTAAGGTCGACATCCGGATGATAGCGAATGCCCCCTTTGCCGGGACCGCGTGAAAGGTTGTGCTGAACGCGATACCCTTCAAAATGGCGAATTGAGCCATCATCCATCTGCAGGGGAATGTCGACAATCAGTGCCCGCTTGGGATGACGTAAAGTATCTATCCAACGTGAAAGATCGCCCAGATAGGGCGCCACCCGGTCGATTTGCTGCAGGTAGGTTGACCAGGCAGATGTGCTGCTTTCAGACGCATAAGATAACTTATCCATAAAAAACCTTTCTTAATGAAGTTATTTATTGTGTGGAGCCGTGGATGACGCGCGTACTGTTTTGCGCCGTCATAATCTAACACTCCTGAAACAAATAAGATGTGGCAGGCGCCCGTTCCCGACCGGGTTATGCCCCATTCTGGGGCAGACAAAGTGAATAGTTTGCTGATTACACCCCGCACAAGGCGAATAATGATGCGCGTGAAGTGCGTATTTTGTGCATAGCGTGAGAAAACTCGCTATCTTTCAATTCTTTGAAGGCGTTCAAAAAGTTAAAGAATTGATCGACGCGATATTGACTTTATTGCACCAATTAAGTGCATGAGAATAAGTAATCAACCGATTACATTAAGTAATGGATAAAAGGTGAATAGCGGTGATTATTCAGCAGGTTAGAAAACAGACGGGAAAAATTAAAAAATAAGAGGCCAGCGCTGCTGGCTGGCCTTATCAGATTAGTGAGTCAGCGCCTGTTCCGCTTCCTTCAGATCCTGACGCGCCTCAGCAAGCTTCTCTTCACGCTTGCGGATTTTGCTGGCACTGCGTTCTTCGGCTTTCGCCTGAGCCAGTTCCTGTTCGCGCTCCTGAACCTTGCTGCGCTTTTCGGCCACTTTTTCCTGACGTTGCTTCAGCAGGCCGCTTTCGGTGCAGTGCTCTTCAACCTCACGCCGCGCTTTTTCCAGCCCGGCAATCTGGTGAGAATTATTGTGCTGTCGGGCAAAGGAGAGCTGCGTCTCAATCTCCTGCTTTTTTGCTGCACAACCGGTTAACGCAGAGTCGGCATGCGCCGCCGTGAAGGTCAGGGGCAGCAGGCAAAGGCTGAGGGCCAGTAAGGTCTTTTTCATTGTCTTCTCATCTGTGAGTCAGGAGGTGGAGACAACAGTATACGAAGCCGCCTTAAGCGGTTCTTAACAGAAAAAAATATTCACTGGCGCGGAAAAAGCGGAGAGGGGGAAAGGCTGCCTGCTGTCAGGCAGCGCTTGAGGCGGTTGATTGAGCAAGGCTAAGACGGCAATCAGGACCACTGAGCATGACGGGATGCCCCTGCTGACTCTGCTGTCTGAAATAGTCCTGCATCACCTGACTGATGCCGGCACCACACCACATGACATGATGCGCATGGCGTCCGGTGTTAAACGCCGGTTGTCCGCTGGCACTGGCATCCACCTCGACAGTAAAACCCATCGCGGTCAGACGAATGGCTTCCAGCCAGATTTCGGTTTTGTCCAGGACGCTCACGGCTTCCAGAAACAGCGGAACAGAGGCGTGGTTTCGCGCCGCGTCACGCATCATCAGGTCAGCCTGCAGCTGCACCGTTTTTTCAAACCGGGCAAGACGGCGTGTGGCCCCCTGACGCCGGTCTGCGTGAAGCCAGACACTCAGAGGGCGCAGCAGATTAATAATGAAGTCATCCCCGCTGTAGTTACCGGACATATTGTTCATCTGACGCGAAAGCGACAGGGGTGTCCCGAACTCAAGCTGCCAGAGCATGTCACCTTTACGCGCCGCCCAGCCGTGGGTCATGATCGAGGTGGCGGTCTGCTGACCCTGTCTGATCTCCTCGGGCGTCGCGCCCGTGGCAGTTAAGTCAACCAGCGTGCGGATTTCACTGAGCTGTGCGTCACTCCAGTGTTCAGCGTGTTGTCTGGGCGTCAGTAACCCCTGCTTCACCCAGCGCTTCAGGTTCGCAGGATGCGTGCCGGTTATTGCACAGACCGTTTCCGTTGTATGAAAAAGCATATCGTGCCCTCTGTTGAGGGAATGGCCGCCGGGGTTAACCGGGGATGAACGTCTACTATGAACCTGATAACCGCTAATGAACAGGGGGGCTCCGGAGGAAAAACAGCGTCCCCGCGGCGTGACGCTGCGCTTATTCGTCGTGAGCAGCCGGGTAAATTGAGGCTGATCAGCAGGTTAAAATATCTGCGGCTCGTGAAAAAAAAGACTGTTTATTTATTCAGTAAAAATTCTTTACGCAACTATACCGGGCAAACCAGGGATATTTTAACTTTTTTAAGAGGATACCGATCTCTCCTCCTCTTTTATCTGCCAGGCAAACGACTAAAATATGGGGTTCTGATGATCAGGAGAAAGAGTGCCCAATGCCTTATCGTTTTACCTTCGCCGCGTTGACGGTTGCTGCGTTATTAACCGGCTGTGCGAAACAGACGCCCAGCGATACGCCAGATGAATTTGCTGCGGGTCCGACGCAGATTGATGTCTCACACATTAAAACCCGTGCCGATGATGGTTCAAGCGTCTTCCTGACGGTAGATGGCAAAGATGCCGGTAAATTACCGAATGGCGAAAGCATGCTGCTGCACGTTCCGGCCGGAAAACACCAGATTGGCGGTTATGTACCGACGCTGTTCGGGATGGGGCGTGTCACCATAGCACCGGTGGAAGTGACCACGTCACCTCAGGACGTCAAGAAAGTGGCCTATACGGTCACCCGTAACAAAGCCACCTTTGTCGAGAACAAGGACGAGCAGGGCTGAGCAGAGCACAGCGGAGAGCAACGCTCTCCGCTGAACGCGCCGCGGTTATAAGCCGAGTTCACTCAGGGAAGGGTGATCGTCAGGCCGGCGTCCCTGCGGCCAGTGGAAAAGCCGCTGCGCTTCGCTGATTTTCAGATCGTTGATGCTGGCAAAGCGCTGCTTCATCAGACCCTGCTCATCAAACGCCCAGTTCTCATTGCCGTAAGAGCGATACCACTGCCGCCGCTCATCGTGCCATTCATAGGCAAAGCGCACCGCTATCCGGTTTTGATCGAAACTCCACAATTCCTTAATCAGCCGGTACTGCTGCTCCCGCTGCCATTTTTGCTCCAGAAAGGCGATGATCTCACTGCGGCCGGTCAGGAAGGTATCGCGGTTGCGCCACTGGCTGTCCACAGAATAGGCCAGGGCTACCCGTCCGGCATCGCGGCTGTTCCAGCCATCCTCAGCCAGACGCACTTTCTCTGCCGCCTCTTCAGGCCGGGTAAAAGGGGGTAAGGGCGGACGTGAAGTTTCCAATGTTTCTCCTTAATGGCGCAAAGGCCCGGATGTTATCGCTAGCCGGGCTGAGTTACGGCCATATTAAAGTTCAAGCGCGTGGATCTGGCAGACGGCACGGGCCGCTTCCTGACCTTTTTTCACGAAGTGCTGGGTGTAGAAGTCGATAAACTCCGCCGAAGGCTGGAAGTTATGCGGCGTCAGGGAGACCGAGAAGACCGGCACGTTGGTGGCCAGCTGGGCCTGCATCAGACCACTCACCACCGCCTGAGCCACAAAGTCATGGCGATAGATGCCGCCATCCACGACCAGCGCTGCGCAGACAATCGCATCAAAGTTGCCGGTCTGCGCCAGACGCTGTGCCAGCAGCGGCATCTCAAAGGCGCCTGGCACATCCCAGGTTTTGATCTCACAGGAGGTTCCCCGGCTCTCCAGCTCCTGTTCGAATCCGGTCAGAACCTGAGAAACGATTTCGCTATGCCAGTTAGCTTTAATAAAGGCGACTTTCAACGGCTGCATGACTTACTCCAGTAAAAGGTAATATCCCGTGGTAATGAGCGCGATGACGTCCCTGAACCCCGGATGAAACGTTAAGCCGGACAGGCCGGTAACCTGCTGACTCTCATCACTATACTGTAATGTAAACAGCCTGTGTCCACCATTGTCATTATGTGTGAATAACCTTTCCTCTCTTTGCGGGCATTAAACCCTGTCAGACAACCGCCAGAGCCGTTCAGACGCCTGATCCTGCCCGCAAAATCCCTTTCACCGCCCGGTTTGCGTAACAGCTTCCGGTTATGAAACTGCTTAAATAAAATACTGGATATCTGAACAGTATTTTGTATAATAAATGGACTGCCCGCCGGGTATTGGTAGCGTTAGCGAGGGGTGAACCCATGATGATTTCGACTGAAAGCCTCAAATCTCTGGAACAATCGGTCACAATGAGCAGCCGTGAGCTGGCTCAGATGACCGGTATTACACATGGAGAAGTGAAGCGGTTAATCAAAAGTCTGGAAACGGCTCAGCGTCTTTCTCAGCCGCT
This sequence comes from Type-F symbiont of Plautia stali, assembly GCF_059731105.1. Lineage (NCBI taxonomy): Bacteria > Pseudomonadati > Pseudomonadota > Gammaproteobacteria > Enterobacterales > Enterobacteriaceae > Type-F symbiont of Plautia stali. Next base: position 234,763 of record NZ_AP035910.1, read on the forward strand.
CAAAGTGAATGACTATGAGCGCGAAGGGGAGGTGCGTCAGGAGTACCGCCTGAGCAAGCGTGACTCCCTGCTGGCCGTGGCACGCCTGTCGCCAGGCTTTACGGCCGAAGTGCTGGATCGCTGGCAGGACCGGGAAAGAACCACCCATCTGCCGGACTTTACCAACCCGGCTGAGGCTGCACGTGCCTGGGCTGAACAGTTTGAACAGCGGCAGGCGGCGGAGCAGCAGCTGGCTCTCTCCGCGCCTAAGGCCGCCTTCTTTGATAACTTCGTTCAGGTGGATGACTCGCTGGGCTTTCGTCAGCTCTGCAAAATGCTGAAAGCGAAAGAGCCGGAGTTTCGTCAGTTTCTGCTGGAGCGCAATATCATGTACCGCGCCAAAGGTACCCTGACGCCGCAGCATTACCATCTGCAGGCCGGCTACTTTACGCTGCACACCGGCACCGGCGAAAACCAGCACGCCTTCTCACAGGCGCGTTTTACCGCAAAAGGGGTGAAATGGGTGGCCAGCCTGTGGGCAGCGCATCTTTCCGCTCAGCCAAAAGGGGCCGCTGCGTAGCGGTGCCTCTGGCCTGGCGGGCTGGCGCGGCGTGACTGGCAGAGGGTAAGGCGCAGGCATCCGCTCATACTGTGCTGACATAAAAAAGGCCGCATCGGAATGCGGCCTTTTTTGATTTTCCTGATCCCAGGGATGCGTTGCGGGCGATTACCAGCCTTTAATTGCATCGCCTTTATAAACTTCTTCCGCTTTAGCCGCGACTTCAGGCGACTGCAGCGCCGCTTTCAGCTTCTGAATTTTATCGCTGTCTTTATTGTCTTCGCGTGAAACCAGGGCATTGACGTAAGGCGAAGAGGCGCTCTCCATAAATAAACCATCGCGGTGAGCGGATAATCCCGCCTGAGCCGAGAAGTTCGTATTAATGATCGAGAACGCCACGTTCGGATCATCCAGCGTGCGGGTCAGCTGCGGCGTATCCACTTCAACCAGTTTCAGGTTTTTAGGATTTTCGATGATATCCAGTGAGGTGGGTAAATAACCCACACCCTCTTTCAGCTTAATCAGGCCCTGCGCCTGCAGCAGCAGCAGGCTGCGTCCCAGGGTGGTAGCTTCGTTAGAGATGGTCACTGTCGCACCATTCTGCAGCTCACTGATGTTCTTGATTTTGTGCGAATAGGCAGCAATCGGGAAGACGAACGTCTTGCCAACTACCGCAAATTTATAGCCGCGCTCTTTAGACTGATCTTCCAGATAAGGCAGGCTCTGGAAAGCGTTGGCGTCAACTTCCTTGTTATTCAGCGCTTCGTTCGGCAGTACATAGTCATTGAAGTTCAGCACTTCGACATCGAGCTGATATTTATCTTTTGCAACCTGTTTCACCACCTGCCAGATCGCTTCGTCCGGCCCGGTATTAATCGCCACTTTGACTTTGTTATCGTCATCTTTAGAGCAGGCGGATAATAATAAAACAGAACTGGCCAGTAATGCGGCAAACAAACCTTTCATTATCAGAAATCCCTCAGAGAATTGATGGCTTCAAAGATAATACAGAAATGTCAGGTTGCGAACTGACGGAGGGATATATCTTATAACCACATACCGGATATTGTTCATTAATTCATCAGGATGGCGGCTTATGCCCGTGAATTAACCGATGTCATTCACGGCCGTCCGGGCGGTTTTATTCCTGTGGCGCACTCATCCGGTCAACATCCCCTCAGCCAGTACGCGCATTCTCTTCTACGCTTAAAGCCTGCGGTTCGCAGCATTGCATTGATTGTTAACAGGGAATACTGATGTCAAAAGATGAAGAGAACGGGATCGAAGCGGTTGAAGTCATGCGCAGCGGGGAGGCCTGGAACGGAGAGGTCATTGAATCCTATCCGCACGGCGAGCCGGAACTGACCGTAATGCGCCTGTCACTGCCTGCCCATACGTCATTGCCGTGGCACACGCATCCGATGCCGAATGCGGCGTTTATCCTTTCAGGCACCCTGATTGTGGAAGACAAAGCGAGCGGGGAGCAGCGTACCTTCCACGCCGGAGAAGCGCTGAATGAGACGGTCAACAGTGCGCACCGTGGCTACACGCTGGAGGAGCCCGCCGAACTGGTGATTACCTATGCCGGTGTCAAAGGACAGGCGCTGACCGAGCCACTGCCGGGGGAACCCGAAGAGTTCTGACACTCTTGCAAAAACGGCAGTGCAGCGCGCTGCCGTTATTCATCCCGCCCGCAGCGCCGCCGCTATTCACTTCCCTGATAAGCGATTCGCCAGAGCCTGCATATCCACATCCTGAAACCGCTGTTTTAGCGACAGGCGAGGCGCGTCACAGCTGAGTTCACCTGCGCTCAGAAATGGCATCGTGAAGAGGAGTGAATCCCGGCACTGATTATGTGCAACGCACGCTGCTGACTCACCATCACGGGGCCTGTCGTTTTACAGCCTTTATAAGTGCATGATTAAATAGAATTTAAATTCTGGTACGCCAATTGCAATAACCCGTTCAGTAAGCAGCGCACTACACAACTGATACTGAATAGCTGGCTAGGGTTCCGGTTCACGCAGGTGAATGTCTGGTCCGAGAGCTGGCGACCTCTGCGAGGTTACACGGCGGGACAAAAGCCCGGGAGACAGCGGCACCATCTGGTGTCTTGCGCTGCTCCCGTTTTTTTGTGCCAACCAGAGGTCAACCATGAAGACATTTTCCCTTCTCCGCACGCTCATTCTCTCCCTGGCACTGCTGGCCAGTGTGCCCTCTTTCGCCGCAGTTAAAAAAGAGTTCAACGTCTGCTGGACCATCTATGCGGGCTGGATGCCCTGGGGCACGATCGCTAATGAAAAAATCATCGATAAGTGGGCCAGCAAATATGGCATTAAAATCAATATCGTCCAGCTGAATGACTATATCGAATCGATCAACCAGTACACCGCAGGGCAGTTCGACGGCTGCACCATGACAAATATGGATGCCCTGACCATTCCCGCCGCGGGCGGCGTCGATTCCACGGCGCTGATCACCGGCAGCTACTCCGAGGGTAACGACGGCATCGTTCTGAAAGGCGTGAATAAAAAACTCAGCGACCTGAAAGGCATGTCGGTTTATCTGCCCGCGCTGTCCGTATCGCACTATCTGCTGGTGCGCGGTCTGGAAAAGGCCGGACTGCAGGAGAAGGATGTTAAGGTCGTGAACACCTCCGATGCCGATATCGTCTCCGCCTTCGGCACCAGCGGTGTCAAAGCCGCAGTGGCCTGGAACCCACAGCTTTCCGTCATCAAAAAGAGTCCGCAGACCACAGAAGTGTTCAGCTCCTCCGCCGTGCCGGGCGAGCTGATCGATATGATGGTCGTGAACACAGAAACCCTCCACGATAACCCCGCACTGGGCAAAGCGCTGACCGGTGCGTGGTTTGAGATGATGGCAAAAATGCAGGCGGGCGATACCCAGGCGCTGAGTGCGATGGCCGCGGATTCCGGCACTGACCTCGCCGGTTATCAGGCACAGCTCAAAACCACCCATCTCTTCTGGACCCCTGCCGATACAGAAGCCTTTGTCGCTTCGCCCGACCTGGCAAAAACCATGCAGCGCGTGGCCGCGTTCTCTTTTGATAAGGGGCTGCTCGGCGAGGGTGCGCAAAGCGCTGACTTCATCGGTATGGCCTTTCCCGGCAACCAGACCCTCGGCGACAAAGCCAACATCAGACTGCGCTTTGACGACAGCTATCTGAAGATGGCCGCGGCAGGCCAGCTCTGACTTCCGGGCTGAGGAGCTTACGCCATGCGCCACATTAACCGTTATCCCCGACAGGGAATGCGCCTGACGCTGATGCTGTTGCCGTTTGTCTTGCTGATCGCCGCCTGGTTTATCAGCTCGGCGGTGCGGCTGGAAGCAAACCCGCAGGATAAACTGCTGCCCGGTCTGTCGCAGATGATCGCTGCTGTTGACCGGATGGCGTTCACGCCCGATAAACGCAGCGGTGAGTTTCTGCTGTGGGCGGATACGCTGATCAGTCTCACCCGTCTGCTGACGGGCCTGATGATCTCTGCGCTGATCGGCCTGGGCATCGGTATAGCCGCCGGGGTATTTCCCATGACCCGCGCAGCGCTGTCGCCGTTTATGACCGTCGTGTCGATGATCCCGCCGCTGGCGCTGCTGCCGATGCTGTTTATCGTCTTCGGGCTGGATGAGCTGTCAAAAGTGATGCTCATCGTCATCGGCATCACCCCGATGCTGGCCCGCGACCTGGAACAGCGGGCTCGGGAGATCCCGATCGAGCTTTTCATCAAAGCCCAGACGCTGGGCGCGAACAGCTGGACGGTGGTGTTGCGGGTGGTGCTGCCCCAGCTGCTGTCGCGACTCATTACCTCGCTGCGCCTGCTGCTGGGTTCGGCGTGGCTGTTCCTGATCTCCGCCGAAGCCATCTCTGCCACCGCCGGGCTGGGTTACCGCATCTTCCTCGTCCGCCGCTACATGGCGATGGACGTCATCATTCCTTATGTCATCTGGATAACCCTGCTGGCCTGGCTGATGGATCTGGCGCTGCGTCAGCTGCACAAAGCCTGTTTCCCGTGGGCGGAAGGAGGCCGGGAATGAGTTTTATCGATATCAAAAACATCTGGCAGGAATATGGCGATCACGTGGTGCTGGAGCGCATCAATCTGCAGGTCAGGGAAGGGGAGTTCTGCTCGCTGGTGGGCGCCTCCGGCTGCGGAAAATCGACCTTCTTACGACTGCTGCTCGGTCAGGAGCGACCAACGCGCGGCACCATCACGCTCGATGGTGAGCCGCTGCCGGCGGAGCCCGATCGCAGTCGCGGCGTGGTCTTTCAGCGCTACTCGGTTTTTCCTCATCTCAACGTGCTGGATAACGTCACCATCGGTCTGGAACTCCCGGCGTCACCGCTGTGGGGCCGGCTGCTGGGCGCCCGAAAACGTCAGGCGCGTCAGCAGGCCAGAGAGATGCTGGAGCGAGTGGGGCTGAGCCATGCGCTCGACAAATATCCGGCGCAGCTGTCGGGCGGGATGCAGCAGCGGCTGGCGATTGCCCAGGCGTTTGTCATGCAGCCACGGGTGCTGCTGCTGGATGAGCCCTTTGGCGCACTTGACCCTGGCATCCGCAAAGATATGCACGCCCTGCTGCTTCAGCTCTGGAGCGAAACCCGCATGAACGTCTTTATGGTCACGCACGACCTTGCCGAAGGGTTCAACCTGGGCACCCGGCTGCTGGTTTTTGACAAGGTGCGCCTCGATCCCCAGGCACCCAATGCGTGGGGGGCGCGTATCACCTATGACATTCCGCTCAACGAAACGCGGCTGTCCCAGCTGGCGACCGGCCGCAAAGACAACATTTACCCCTTAAAGGAGAACGCTCAATGACGGCACTTTTTCACTCCGGCCCCAGCCTGCGCGAAGAGCAGCTTCCTGGCGGCGCGCATACCTCGCTGATCCTGCGTAAGGGCGGGATCCTGCGCCTGACCGATATCGACGGCGGGGCTAACGTCAGCGCCATGATGCTCAATCCGCACGAAAAAAGTGAACGGCTGAACCTGCCCGACACCCTCAAGGGTCAGCACACCGCGCGGCTGACCACCGGCCACTGTTTTTACTCTGATATGGGTCGCGTCCTGGCGGCTATCGTGGCGGACAGCTGCGGCTGGCATGACCCGTTCGGCGGCGTCCTTAACGCCGAAGAGACGCACGACAAGTACGGCAGCGGACGCTATCAGGAACTGCGCAACGGTTTCTACCGTAACGGCGTCGATAACCTGCTGGTGGAGATGGGTAAATGGGATCTCGGCCTGCAAGACCTGCTGATGGTGGTGAACTTTTTCAGCAAAGTCACGGTGGATGAGGCGGGGCGCTTTGCCTTCATTTCAGGCAACAGTCGGCCCGGCGATTTCGTTGAGCTGTATGCGCCGATGGACGTGCTGATCGTCCTGACCGCGCTGCCTCACCCTCAGGATCCCGCCACTGAGTATCTGCCGCGCCCGATTCAGCTGAACTGGTATCAGGCCGATGCGGGTCAGGCCCTCAGCGACGTCATTTTCACCCGCGATGAAAATCAGCGCGCCATGCAAAACACCCAACACTTTTCCCTGTAAGGAGGCTGTGATGACAGCGATTACCCCTGATTATCATCCTGAAACGGCAGTCTGGCGTCATGTGATCCCGGCCGGGGAGCCCTGTCTGTTCGAGGTCAAAAAAGGGCAGCGGCTGCGGCTGCTCGACCTCGAAGGTAACCAGGCGATCGATACCCTGTTCTATCGCGCCGATAACCCCCGCGAGCGTTACGATCCCCAGCGCACCCTGCGTCGTCAGGGAAAGGTCTATCTGACCACTGGCAGCGTGCTCTACTCCAATCTCGGTAATCCGCTGCTGACCCTGATTGCCGATACCTGCGGACGCCACGACACCCTGGGCGGGGCCTGCTCCCAGGAGAGCAACACGGTGCGCTATGCCCACGATAAGCGCTACATGCATAGCTGCCGGGATAACTTTCTCTGCGCCTGCCTGCATGATGGCCGCCTCCACAAGCGCGATATCGGCGCCAATATCAACTTTTTTATGAACGTTCCGGTGACGCCGGAAGGGGGGCTGACCTTTGAAGATGGACTGTCAGCCCCTGGCAAATATGTTGATCTGATCGCGGCGTGTGACGTGATGGTGCTGATCTCGAACTGTCCCCAGCTCAATAATCCCTGCAACGGCTGGAACCCGACGCCTGCAGAGGTGCTGGTGTGGAACTGAATCTGCATCCGACAGCGCGACAGCCGGGCCTGACATTCCCGCTCTGATCGATCGCCTGTCTGCCTCTACCGCCGCTGCACTGTCAGGTGCCGGTCATCCCCGGGGACGGCCCCAGGGAATAGCGAATTCTGCGGGACGACCCGCCTCCCTGTGAGCATCACCTATGTTTGATACGTTACTGATTGCCAATCGCGGCGCGATCGCCTGCCGCATTCTGCGTACCCTGCACGCCATGCAGGTGAAAGGCGTCGCCGTTTACTCTGAGGCTGACCTGAGCAGCCTGCATATCCGTGAGGCGGATAGCGCGATCAGCCTGGGCGACGGGCCCGCCGCGCAAACCTATCTGGTGGTGGAGAAAATCATCGCCGCCGCACGGCAGAGCGGGGCGAAAGCGATCCACCCCGGTTACGGTTTCCTCTCGGAAAATGCCGCCTTTGCCGAGGCGTGTGAGGCGGCGGGCCTGATTTTTGTCGGCCCCACGCCCCAGCAGCTGCGTACTTTCGGCCTGAAACACACGGCACGCGCGCTGGCGAAAGCCGAAGGCGTTCCGCTGCTGGAGGGAAGTGAACTGCTGGCAGACCGCCATGAAGCCCGCCGGGCAGCGGCCCAGGTTGGCTATCCGGTCATGCTGAAAAGCACCGCAGGCGGCGGCGGCATCGGTATGCGCGTCTGCCGCGATGAGGATGAACTCGCCGACGCGTTTGACACGGTGCAGCGTCTTGGCCAGAACAACTTCAGCGATGCCGGGGTCTTTCTCGAAAAATATATCGAACGCGCCCGTCACCTTGAGGTGCAGATTTTCGGTGATGGCGAAGGCGGAGTGATCGCGCTCGGCGTGCGTGACTGCTCGGTTCAGCGCCGTAATCAGAAAGTCATTGAAGAGACACCTGCACCCAATCTGCCTGACGGCATGGCAGAGGCACTCTGTTCCGCCGCCATCGCGCTGGGCAAAGCGGTGAACTATCGCAGCGCCGGAACGGTGGAATTTGTCTATGACAGCGCGGCGCAGCACTTCTATTTTCTGGAAGTGAACACCCGCCTTCAGGTCGAACATGGGGTCACCGAGCAGGTGTGGGGGGTTGACCTGGTGCAGTGGATGATCGAACTGGCCGCCGGGGAGCTCCCGCCGCTGGATCGTTTAGCCGCCACGCTGAAACCACAGGGCCACGCCATTCAGGCTCGGATCTACGCGGAAGATCCGGGACGGCAGTTTCAGCCATCACCCGGTCTGCTGACCGATGTTTTTTTTCCGCCAGCCGGAGGAAAGACGCTGCGTATCGACCGCTGGGTAGAGGCGGGCAGTGAAGTGCCGCCCTTTTTCGACCCGATGCTGGCGAAAACCATCGCCTGTTGTCCCACTCGCGACGAAGCCATTGCCACGCTCGCTCAGGCGCTGGCGGAAACCCGGTTATATGGCGTCGAGACCAATCGCCTCTATCTGCTGCAGATACTGGCTTTTGCGCCATTCACCACAGGGGAACCCTGGACCCGCTGTCTGGAGCAGCTCAGTTATCAGGCGGCTACGCTGGAGGTGCTGAGTGCCGGAACCCAGACCAGCGTGCAGGACTATCCCGGCCGTCTGGGCTACTGGGCGGTGGGGGTGCCGCCTTCAGGACCGATGGATGACCGCGCGCTGCGCTTCGGCAACCGCCTGCTGGGCAACGCTGAGGGCGACGCCGCGCTGGAGATCACCCTTAACGGCCCGACCCTGAAACTGAATACCGATGTGCAGGCGGTGGTCTGCGGAGCGCCGCTCCCCGTCACGCTGGAGGGGGTCGATCAGCCGATGAATACCGTCTTTGCTGTTCCGGCAGGCTCAACGCTGAAGCTGGGCGCGATCGCAGGTTCAGGCGTCAGAAGCTACCTCTGCCTGAGCGGCGGGATTCAGGTGCCGGATTATCTGGGGAGCAAAAGCACCTTTACGCTCGGTCAGTTCGGCGGACACGGAGGCCGGGCGCTGCGCAGCGGCGATGTGCTTCACCTGGCACCGCGCCCGGCAGACGTGACGGGCACAGCACTGCCCGCCTCGCTCTGCACGGGGCTGGCCGCGGTGCGCACACTGAGGGTGATTTATGGCCCCCACGGCGCGCCGGAGTTTTTTACGCCCGACTATATCGGGACTTTCTTTGCCACCGAATGGGAAGTGCACTTCAACTCCAGCCGTACCGGTGTTCGCCTGATTGGACCGAAGCCAATCTGGGCTCGCGAGAGCGGAGGTGAGGCGGGACTGCATCCTTCCAACATTCATGATAATCCTTACGCGATTGGCGCAGTGGATTTCACCGGCGACATGCCGGTCATTCTCGGCCCCGATGGCCCCAGCCTGGGCGGCTTCGTCTGCCCGGTGACGGTCATCGAAGCAGACCTCTGGCAGCTGGGGCAGCTTAAAGCCGGGGATAAGGTGCAGTTTGTGGCGGTGGATATTCCCACCGCCCGCCGACTGGCCGCAGGAGGACGTGCCGAGCTGGCAACGCTCGAGCCACAGGCGATCGCCTGGCAGCCGGCACCGCTCACGTCGCCTGTCGTGATGACCTGCGGTGAAAAGGATAAGCGTCTGGTGGCGCGTCTCTCAGGCGATACGCATCTGCTGCTGGAAGCTGGCGAGCCGGAACTGGATCTGGTGCTGCGTTTTCGCATCCACGCGCTGATGCAGGCGATGGAAGCGCAATCCCGTCCGGGGGTCGTTGATATCACGCCCGGCATCCGCTCCCTGCAGATCCATTTCCAGCCGGAAACCCTGACCCCGGAGGCGCTGCTGGCGTGGGTGCGGGAGGCGTGGGAGGGGGTCTGCACAAGTGATGACCTTCAGGTGCCGACGCGCGTGGTGCATCTGCCGCTCTCCTGGGACGATCCCGCCTGTCAGAAAGCGGTCGAAAAATATATGACCACCGTGCGGCAGGACGCCCCCTGGTGCCCGGACAACCTGGAGTTCATCCGCCGGATCAACGATCTGCCGGATAAACAAGCCGTATGGCAGACGGTGTTTGATGCCCGCTATCTGGTGATGGGGCTGGGCGACGTCTATCTCGGCGCGCCCGTCGCCACACCGCTGGATCCCCGCCATCGTCTGGTCACGACGAAATATAATCCGGCACGCACCTGGACAGCCGAAAACTCGGTGGGCATTGGCGGGGCTTATCTCTGTGTCTACGGCATGGAAGGGCCTGGCGGCTATCAGTTTGTTGGCCGCACGCTGCAGATGTGGAATCGCTATCGCGATGTCGCCGATTTTGGAGGTAAGCCCTGGCTGCTGCGCTTTTTCGACCAGATTCGTTTCTATCCGGTTTCGGCTGATGAGCTGCTGCAGATCCGTCGCGATTTTCCCGTAGGACGCTATCCGCTGCGCATAGAACAGGGCACGCTGCGGCTGGCGGAATATCAGCATTTCCTCGACCGTGAAGCCGGGAGCATCAGCGCGTTTCGTCAACATCAGCAACAGGCGTTCAATGCTGAGCGTGACCGCTGGATAGCCAGCGGACAGGCACATTACACCACGCAGGAGAGTGAGGTGGCGGAAACGGGAGACGCGCCGCTTCAGGCCGGGGAGCAGGGCGTTGAAAGTCCGGTTTCCGGCAACCTGTGGCAGGTTCAGACGGCAGCGGGGTGCCGCGTGAAGGCAGGCGATACGCTGGTGGTGCTGGAATCGATGAAAATGGAGATTCCGCTGCTGGCCCCCTGTGACGGGGTGATTCAGCAGGTCAGCGTGCAGCCGGGCAGCGCCGTGCGGGCAGGACAGCGGGTGGCCATCATCCTTGAAGATCGGTCTTAACAGCCCTACGTGACAGGGTCACCTGTCACGCAGAAAGGTTCTTAGCCTGCGACCGCTTCACGCAGCCAGGTAATCAGCGCCTCGCTGCCCGGCTGACTCAGCGTGCGCTGCGGCCAGGCAAGATAATAGGGGTTGCTCAGCGGCAGACTGAAATCGTCGACAATCACCAGTTCGCCCCGCGCCAGCTCCGCCGCGATCAGGCGGCGCTGCCCCAGCAGCAGACCGGCCCCCGCCACGGCAGCATCAATTGCCAGCGAGGTCAGATTGAAACTGAATGCGGGCTGCGGAGCCGGTTCGTCCACGCCTCTGGCCTGAAACCAGCTTCGCCAGTCCGGCAGAAACCGGCCCTCATTGCCCCAGTCGAGGTGAATTAAAGGTGCCTGACGGAAGATCGTTTCTGGCGTATAGCGCTGGAGTAAGGCGGGGCTGGCAACCGGCAGCACCTCATCATGGAATAACCACTGTTTGTCCAGCTGCGGATAGCGATCTTCGCCAAAGCAGATGACGAAGTCTGCAGGCATCGCCGTGAAATCAACCTGCGCGTGCGTGCCGTGTAACGACAGATCGCTATCGGGGCAACAGGCGCGCCAGCTCGCCAGCCGGGGCAACAGCCATTTGGACGCCAGCGCTGGTAAGGCATAGAGCGTGAGTGTCGGCGCTTTCGCCGCATGGCGGATATTCTGCTGACCCAGGTGCAGGATATCGAAGGCTTCGGTGACGTAGCGCAGATAGGCCTTGCCGGTATCAGTCAGCATCACGCCGCTCTGGGTGCGTAAAAAGAGCGCACTGCCGAGCTGCTCCTCCAGCTGACGAATCTGCTGGCTCACCGCCGCCGGCGTCAATGCCAGCTGGGCCGCCGCTTTCGCCAGGCTGCCCAGTTCGGCGGCCACTTTAAAGGACTGGATAACACTGATTTTGGGCAACCGGGGTAAGTGGGCAGGCATTAACGCTTCCTTATCAGGGTATTAAGTTTTTATCGTTACACAGGCTTACCAGGCGACAGGTAGAGTAGCATCACTCCTGCTCATGATGAGAACTGTTGCTATGACTGACTCCCTGGTTCGTCTCGATCTTCATCCGCTGGCCGATCGCGGCTGGCGTCACCGCTGTCGTGAACAATTAAATCACGCTGGGGCGCTGGTCCTGCGTCAGTTCTTACAGACCGCCGCTCTGGAAGCGATAGTTCAGGAGGGCAACGCGCAGCGTCACCTGGCTTATCACACGCTCAGCAAACATAACGTTTATCTGATGAAACCTGATGCGGCCTTCAGCGCCGATCATCCGCGCAATCGTGACGTGATCAGCACCAAAGGCTGCATTACCGATGACGCTATCGCGACCGACTCCCCGCTGCGTCAGCTTTATACGGATGAGCTGTTCAAACAGTTCCTGTGCGACGTGCTGGGAGAGGACGCGCTCTATCCCTATGCCGATCCGCTTTCGTCTATTAACCTGCATTATGCGCCTCACGGCCAGGAGCTGGGCTGGCACTTTGACAACTCCTCTTTTGCTATCACCCTGCTGGTGCAAAAACCGCTAGCGGGCGGGGTGTTTCAGTATGTGAAGGATCTGCGGGATGCCGATGCCGGTGAGATGAATTATGCAGGCGTCGCGGCGGTGCTGGATGAACGCCAGCCGGTCGAGGCCCTGGCGATTGAGCCCGGCGATCTGGTGCTGTTTCGCGGGCGCAACGCCCTGCACCGCGTGACCCCGACCGAAGGTGAGGTGACCCGCATGCTGGCGGTGCTGGCTTACAACACGCAGCCCGGCATTGCGCTATCCGAAACCGCGCGGATGACTTTTTACGGCAGACTGTGAAATCAGAGCACGCCAGCCGCGCTCAAAGATTTGTTGCGTGCGGAAAGCCACTAACGCCCGCCAGTCTGCATCGCAGGGCCAGAATCCTTCGACAAGGTTTGCTTTGATCCTCTGGCCCTCTGCACTGGCGGGGTCGCCAGAGAGATGAAGCCAGTGATCGTCCCGCACCCGCCGATGCATCTCTTCCCCTTCATAAGTTCCGCATTCGACCACCAGCGGTAAAATCAGCGTGCCGGTGAGGGAGGTCAGCAGATACTGTGACAGATAGCCTGTCGCGGTTGCCGTAATGCCGGTGGCGCTGTCCCGCCCGGCACCGGTATAGAGCAGCGTCAGCCACTCGCCATAAATGTCTTTGCCCCACTCATGGGCGGCATAATGCTGCTCTGCAATGGAGAGCAGCATGGGATGGCCCCAGGCTCCGGCTCCGGTGTGGAGATCGAAGCTGATGATGGTTTTCGCCACGGAGAGATGCTGCGCAACGATCTCCGCCATCGTGTTAAAGGACCAGGCGGGCTGTGTTCCACCAAAGAAAAAGCCTTCAGCAGACGTATACTGCCCCGCTTCTGCAATGCGTTTAACTGCCAGCCAGCCGGTGTCACGCAGGACTTCGGCCAGCTGCCGATCAGCGCTGTCACGATCGCCATGATAAAGGGAGTGTAACCCGGCGTAGGCGGGGTTAGCGGGCAGCGGCTGGCTGAAGTCGATAAAATGACGGTTAAGATCGATATTATCTTCATTGACGCGCCGCAGATGGGCCGCACCCCAGGGATTAAGCAGATGCACCAGCACCAGCGCCGTGTCAGCAGGGAGCGCGTTTTCGTCGCGCGTCTCCAGCCAGGCTATCTGGCAATCCGAACCATAATAACCTTCGACGCCGTGTATGCCGGAGATAACCAGCATCACGCGTGACGCGTCGGCAGGACCCCGTCGGGCCACATCCGTATAGAGCGCCTCGCCCTGCGGGCCAGGCAGGGGATGGCGGTGAGAGGTCACCACCGCACCTGTGCGCTCTGCAGCCACCAGAAAGCGTGCGCGCTGAACCTGATAGTCGGGCAAGTCCATAGTTTCCAGACGCCTGCAATCGTCGCGCGGGACCGTCACGGGTAAACCCTGAATCTGAAGTACTTTCTGGTCAGCTGGTCGTAGGTGCCGTTGTGATGAAGCTCCGCCAGCGCCGCGTTGATCATCTTCAGGTTAGCATCATCGCCCTTGCGTAACGCGATACCCACACCATCGCCAAATATCGCTTTATCCACCAGGGTGCCTTTAATGGCGTAGGGCTTACCTTCCTGAGTGGTGAGAAATCCCTGCTCAGCGGAGACCGCGTTGGCCAGGCTGCCATCGAGACGCCCGGCAACCAGATCGGGATAGACCTCCATCTGATTAGGGTATGAGATGACTTTCACGCCCTGGCCTTCCCATTTAGTTTTGGCGTACGTTTCCTGAATGGTGCCCTGAGCCACCCCGATCGTCTTGCCGCGCAGTGAGGCAACGTCGGTCGTCAGATTACTGGCCGCCGGTGCCAGTAACGCACTGGGCGTGTTGTAGAGCATGTCACTGAAAGCCACCTGCTGGCGACGCTTATCGGTCATCGACATCGCTGACAGGATGGCATCAAATTTCTTCGCCTGAAGGGCAGGGATGCTGCTGTCGAACCCCATCTGCACCCACTGACACTTCACCTTTGCCTGTGCACAGATGGCATTACCAATATCGATGTCAAAACCCTGCAGCGACCCATCTGCCGCCTTAGATTCAAAAGGGGGGAATGTCGGGTCAACCCCGAAGCGCAGCGTCTGCTGCGCCAGAGCCACCTGTGAGAAAGCAGTGAGCGAAAACAGTAACGCGAGAGAGACGTTCTTTTTCATGTTTATTTCCCGGAGTCAGGTGAATGTCATAGTGACCTCAGATTTAATAGCATGGGGGTTCTCTCATCACCAGCGAATAACCGCACTGAACCAGAGCAAAATCTTATAGTAATAAATGGGTTAGCGGGTTTTTATGCGGTATTAACTTTTGCTTAATGACGGACCATTATCCTCTGAGGGACGTGAGCCGCTGATGCAGGAAATCGATAAACGATCGAACTTTCTCAGGCACATGGCGCGTATTGGGGTAGAGCGCATAAATCCCCTGCTGCGGAAAGTGATGATCGGCCAGCAAGCGAACTAATCCGCCATTCGCAATGTCATCTGCGACAAGCCACTCAGGCAGGATCGCCACACCTGCCCCTGATAACGCAAAAGCCCGTAAAGATGAAGCGCTGTCGGCGACAATCCTGGCGGGGTGACGGGCGCTCAGAAGCACACTCTCTCCATCCGGGGTCACTATCTGCCAGCTTAAGGGCGTCGACAGACGACTGTGCGCTATCCATGTTGCTGACGCGAGCTGTTCGGGATTCTGGATGGCGTAGTCAGCCAGGGTGTTGAGGTAAGAGGGCGCTGCGACCGCATAAATCGCAAATTGATCGAGGCGTCGCGCATGATGAGTCGAATCGGCAAGATGACCCAGACGTATCGCCACATCAAAGCGCCCGGCAATAAGGTCATCGGTCTGAGACGATGACACATGCTGTATCCGCAGCTGAGGGTGTTTTTCCGCAAACGCAGCCAGGGCTGGCACGATGACGCGCGCACCATACTCAGGGGTAGTCGTAATCCTGAGTGAGCCGCTTAATCCTGTGTGATCGCCGCGAACATCCTCCAGCACGCTTTCCGCATCCTGAAGCAGCTGAAGGCAGCGATGATAAAATCGTTCGCCGGTATCGGTGGCTGAAACACGTCGGGTGCTTCTGATGAGTAACGAGACACCCAGCTCTTCTTCAAGCTGTTTGATGTTGAAGCTCACGACGGCCCGGGTAAGTCCGAGCGTCTGAGCGGCCCCGGTAAAACTGCCAGCCCCGACGACGGCGACGAAGATTCCCAGCCGCTGCATATTGATCATTGTGCTTCCTTTGGATGAGACCATTGTCAAAATAATTTTGACAGTGTAACAAGCGGGAGTGAATTTATCCCCATACTGGCTCCCCCTATACTGCGTGCCTTCAGTTCTCTACGCCGGAAAAAATATGAGTTATCGCGGGCGCGTGGCCAGCCTTTATCTGCTGGGTTTTTTCGTCGACTTAGTGAATATGTTTATCGCCAATGTGGCATACCCTGAGATCGGCAGACAGTTTGATGCACCGGTAAGCCAGCTGGCGTGGATAAGTAATGGTTACATCCTGGGTCTGACACTGGTCATCCCGCTGAGTGGCTGGCTGGCCAGACGTATAGGGTCCAGACGCCTGTTTATGCTTTCACTGCTGGTTTTTATGGCTGGCACCTGTGGCACAGGCGCATCAACCTCAATGGCTCAGCTCATCCTGTGGCGTTTCATCCAGGGTCTCGGTGGTGGACTGTTGATCCCTCTGGGTCAGACGATGACTTATCAGCTCTACAGGAGCAGTGAACGCGCAAAGTTATCGTCTGCCGTCATGCTGGTAGCTTTGCTCGCACCTGCACTTTCGCCTCTGTTGGGGGGTGTGCTGGTTGAGAGCCTGAGCTGGCGCTGGGTGTTCCTGATCAGCCTGCCACTCGCGGGTGTGGCGTTTGTCCTGGCGGCATGCTGGCTGAAAGCAGAGAGGGCGCAGGAATCATCTGAAGCTCTGGACCTGGTGGGTTTAATCAGCAGCTGTACCGCGCTCACGCTAATCCTTCTCGGGCTGACCGCGCTGGGTGAAGCTGACCGCTTTGCTCTGGGGGCAGGGATGCTGCTTATGGGTGTGATAACGCTGGCTGGCTACGTGAAGAACGCGCTGGGAAAGCGCCATCCCCTGATTAACCTGCACCTTGTCAGGGAGCCGCTTCTGCAGACCGCCATGCTGATTTATCAGTTCATACCCGGGGTGTTCACCGGGGTCAGTATGCTCACCATGCTCTATCTGCAAAACCAGCTTGCTATGCACGCAGGCTTTGCGGGCGCACTGATGCTGCCATGGTCACTGGCTTCCTTTGCCGCCATCAGTCTGACCGGCAGGCGATTTAACCTCTGGGGACCGCGCCCGCTGTTTATCGCTGGATGTCTGGTGCAGGCTGCAGGCATTGGTATGCTGGCAATGACAGACCAGACAGCAGATGCCGTTGTTTTTGTCATCGCATTCACGTTGATGGGATTGGGTGGCAGCTTGTGTAGCAGCACGGCTCAGAGTTCTGCATTTATTCAAATCACCCATAACGATCTGGCTGATGCCAGTGCCATATGGAATATCAACCGGCAACTCAGTTTTTGCCTGGGTGTCACACTGGTCAGCCTGCTGTTTAACCTGCTGGTGAATACAGGCTTCCCGGTGATGCGCGCTTATCATCTCTGTTTTGTTATAGCAGCATGCAGCGCTGTCGTTCCTGTGCTGTGCTGTTTTCGTATTTCAAATCAAAAGGTTGTCAGTGCACTTAATGAGGAGTGAAAAATGAACCGTTACTGTCAGGAAGTTCTGGATGCCCATACGCTGATCAGCCGCTGGCTCGGCGATGAAGCGGCTCACGATGACGTTTGCGAGAAACTGCTGGGCCGTTTTAGTCCTGCATTCTCCATGGTGACACCGGGCGGCGCCGTGCTGGACTTTGCTGCTCTGAACGCTTTTTTCCGCACGCAGCGCGGGGCAAGACCGGGCCTGAACATTGATATCGGCGATATGCAGGTCATTGCCGAAGGCGAAAAATCTGCCACCGTCGTCTATAAAGAGTGGCAGCAGCTTCCCGGACAAAGCGCCACGCTCCGTTTTTCTACCGTGGTGTTTGAATCAGAGGATGATGGCAATATACGATGGCGCCATCTGCACGAGACAGCGTTGCCGCAGGCATAAAATCAGATGGCTGCTAAATGCGCATAATCTATCTTATGTTAAATAAGGTCTCTCAGACATTCAGGGGGGTCGATGCGACATCAACTCACCTGCTGTTCAGGTTCTTTAGTCACATGGAGGCAGTAGCGTTACCTCCGGAAGAGTTTTTATGATTAATTTCAGCGGTGATGTACTCAGTTAGTCCGGTCAAAATTAGCTTTCTGGCGGCTCCCGCTCAGATAAAAGCGTAATAACATCCCGCGAGCTATGCAGAAATCTTTCTATACGTACTTCGTAATCCATCACCCTGAACACAATAAGATATCGTCCGTAAGCACAACTTCTGATGCTCTGACCCAGTTCCGGTCTTTCCCGGTAGATAGCTGGGGACTCCGCTATCAGCAGACACTGCTGATACAGTTCTTCCATAAAACTTATCGCACGGATCGGGTTATCCTGCGCAATATAGTCACCGATGGCCTCCAGATCCTGTTCTGCCAGAGGCGACAGACCCAGTTTCATTACGCTTTACCACCCTCGGCCTGCCGCCGATATTTCTGCGAAAGGCGACTAAACACCTCTTCCGCGTTTTTACTCTCGCCGCTCTCTATGCCAGCGCTGACTGCTTTTTGCAGAGCATCAAGTTTCATCTGTTGCTCACGTTCTTCAAGCGCTCTGAGTCCCGCACGGATCACTTCACTGGTGTTGTTATATCGCCCGCTTTCTATCTGGTCTCGTATAAATGCTTCAAAATAAGGGCTTAGGGCTACGCTTGTTGGCATGATGACACTCCCTCCGGGTTACTATCAGTTAATAACTATTAGTATTTCAGAGTTATCTTTCCCCATCAACTTTCGGCTTCATGAGTTCCGGCAATTTTGCCGAATAAGTAACTTTGCATCGGCCAACGGTGTGCTCTCGCAATGGCACTGCTGATACATAACGTTAAACCCCGGCAATTTAGCCGGGGTCAGAATCACGCGTTACTCTTTCGCGATCGGCGTCTCGCTCTCGTCAATCTTCGTCTTGCCCTGAATGCTCCTGATGCGTTTCTCAACGTCACTGACCTGCTCGCTGCTGTGCAGCAGGGTGTAAGTCAGATCAAACGCGGTGCTTGCACCCGGCTGCAGCTGCTTCACGCGCTTCTGCTCACGTTCAATCGTCACCGGATAGGCATAACTGGTACCGGGTTCAATGCCGGTGACATAACCCTGTTTCAGGGTGTCGGTATTTTTCCACAGGGTCAGCAGCGGCAGCTGGCGGGTATCAAACTGAATTGAGGCACCGCCTGTCCCGGCTTTATTGATGACTGCGGCAACGGTCTGGTGATTGCTGTCCGACAGCGGCTTGATGTTAAACACCATCTCATCAAAATCTTTGGTCGGACCTTTATAGGTCTGCCACTCTTTTAATCCGGCTTTGGCATAGTCGTTGAACGGACTGATGCCGGACATCGGTGCCAGGAAGCGTGCGCCCTCTTCCAGAATCGGCGTGCCGAAGTTGCTGTGATAGATGATCTGATAGTCGTGCGGATAGTCAGCATGGTTGGTCAGCACATCGTGCAGGCTGAAGCTGTTACTGCCCGGCACATAGCGCAGTTCGGTCAGGGTCTGCAAATCGGCTTTCTTAAAGGTGCTCTCTTTAATCAGACCCCGAATGCGAATCTCATGGGGTGCCGCATCAGCCACTTCAACTTCCAGCTGAGAGACGGGTGTGTTACCGGCTTTGCCGTGCAGCGTATAGATGCGCCCTTCGTCCGTCACCGGATGACCGGTCCATTCATAGCCGCAGCGCACCATCATCTCATTAAAGCCATCCAGCCAGCCCAGGCCATTACGGCTTTCAAGATTGATGTAAGCCGGGTTGACCACCTCTTTCACGGGAGAATCCCAGCCCATACGGGAACCAAAACCTTCCACGCGCAACAGATTCATCCCGCGGGTCGGACTCAGCGTAATGGTCAGGCCATCCTGACTGCGAATCGTCAGGATCTTACTGCCCTCCTGCTTACCGCCATGAAGCACTTTCTGTTCGATGCTGAACGGTTTACCCTGCAACTTCAGCTCACTGCTGGAAATCTGCCAGTTTCCCTGCTCAGTGCCCTGTTCAGCACTCGTCAGCACCCAGGTTTTTGCCGCAGCAGAACCTGAAACCAGCACCGCCAGTACCGTTAACGCCAGTTTAATCTTCATTCATCGCTCCGTTAGCTGAATCGTTTTTTCATAACATAAGTAAAATTTACTGACTGAAGGTTAAAAGAAACGTGACGATGCTCACCCGGCGTGAAATGGCTCTGTTTTAGCGACAGTAATGCGGGCTGAATCACATAAAAAGCGTCCGGAAATGAATAATCACGACGGATTTTGTGAAACTGAACAGGCCTGGCTTTACTCGATTCAGCGAATGACACCCACTGTTCACTTAACCGGCAAATAACAGTGGATTAAAAAAACGATAAAAAAATTTTCAGACGCCGCAACTTTTTCCAGTTTTAAACGAACCTGTTAACAGGGACGTCAGACAACCCCGTCTGATCGTCAATGGAGAGAGTAAAGCCAATGAAAAAGACCCTGAAAACCCTGGCTGTCGCGACGCTGCTGGCACTGAGTGTTCCGGCAACCTCCGCCTTTGCGGCATTACAGGCTGGAGAGAAAGCGCCAGATTTTAAACTGGATGCGGCCCTGGCGGGTAAATCCACCACCTTTTCACTGCAACAGGCCCTGAAAAAAGGCCCGGTTGTGCTCTACTTTTTCCCTGCGGCCTTCAGTGCGGGCTGTACGCTGGAAGCGCATGATTTTGCTGAAGCGACCGACGAGTTCAGTAAACTGGGTGCGACCGTCATTGGCGTGACCGCGGGTAACACCGATCAGATTGCGAAGTTCTCTCAGCTTGAGTGCCGTGACAAATTTACCGTTGCCGCCGATCCGGGTGCGAAAGTTGCCGCAGAGTATAAGAGCACGATGGAGATGAAGGGGCAGAAGGTGTCAGACCGCACCTCTTACGTCATCGCGCCCGATGGAAAAATCCTGCTGAGCTACACCGATAAAAACCCTGACGCGCATATCCAGAAAGCCATGGATGCCGTTAAGAAATATCGTCAGGCCAACCCGGCATAACTTCATCATCTGAGCAGGTAAATCATGCTGACTGCGATTGCAGCCGCCTTTCTGGGCGGCATTATTCTGAACCTCATGCCCTGCGTGTTTCCGGTGATTTCACTGAAAGCGCTGAGCCTGATCCGCCATCATGCCACCCCTTCGCACGCGAGAGCGGAAGGCGTGGCGTTTCTGCTGGGCGTCGTGGTGACCATGGTCGCCCTGACGGCGGTGCTGCTGCTGGCACGGGCAGGCGGTGCATCGGTGGGCTGGGGCTTTCAGCTGCAATCGCCACTGGTCATCGCTGCCCTGATTCTGGTGATGCTGGGGTCGGCGCTGAACCTGCTCGGTCTGTTTGAAGTCGGGCTGTCGATACAGCGGGTTGGCGGCGTGGGAAGCGACCGCAGTGGTCTGGTGGGGTCGGCACTGACCGGCGCGCTGGCTATTATCGTCGCCACGCCCTGTAGCGCACCTTTTATGGCGAGCGCAGTAGGCTATGCGCTGACGCAGCCCCCGCTGGTCAGCCTGGTGATCTTTATCGCGCTGGCGCTGGGCTTCGCTGCCCCCTTCACCCTGATCTCCTTTTTCCCGGTACTGGCGCGGATCCTGCCAAAACCGGGCGCCTGGATGAACACGCTCAAACAGGGCCTGGCCTTCCCGATGCTCGGCGCGGTGGGCTGGTTGATCTGGGTACTGGAACGTCAGGCAGGCTCAGCCGCTCTGGCCGCAATTCTGGCCTGCTGCCTGCTGCTGAGTTTTGCAGCGTGGCTGTATGGCATGGCGCAGAAACGCCGTATGATGGGTCAGCGTCACGGGATGCTGCATGTTGCCACCGCGATTTTCCTCGCGCTGGTCGTGGTGCCTTTGATGAACCTTAACAGTTTTGCCGCCGCGCCTGCCGACACAGATACCGCCTCACAGGCGGCCGCTGCCGTTGCCTGGTCACCGCAAAACGTTGACGCGATCAAAGGCCAGGGCAAGCCCATTTTAGTGAACTTCACGGCCTCCTGGTGTATCACCTGTCAGGTCAACGACCGCACCTCGCTGTCGACGCAGGCGGTAAAAGCCGCGATGGCGCGCACCAGTACGATCTACATGGTGGCGGACTCTACCCAGTACAATCCTGATGTGGAACAGGCACTCAGCGACTTCGGTCGTGGCGGACTTCCGCTCTACGTGGTCTACCCGGCCAACGGGGGGAAACCGGAAGTGCTGCCACAGGTGCTGACGCCGGGTATTGTCATTTCAGCGCTGGATAAGGCGACGGAAAAAGGAAAGAAAACCTGAAACGACTGAACCAACACGCGCCTGGGGCGCTGACCGGCTGATGTCCGATGCCAGAAACTGATCAGCGCGCACAGCAGTGGCCAGCGCTGATGGCACGCGCACAGGCGGGCGACAGAGCGGCCTATAACCAGTTACTGAAAGCGATGGTTCCGGCCATCCGGGCGCTGGTGTCCAAAAAAATCCGCGACGAGGCCCTGGTTGAGGATGTGATTCAGGAGACGCTGCTGGCGATCCACCGGGTGAGGCATACCTACGATCCGCAGCGGCCTATCCTCCCCTGGGTAGCGGCTATCACTGCTGCCCGGACCATTGATGCGCTGCGTCAGCACGGCCGACGTCAGGAAGTCCAGGATGAGGAGGTGCTGCAACGCCAGCCTGCTGCCGGGGCTGACACCGCCGCCGATGCCGATATCCTCTCGGGTTATCTGAACACCCTTCCGCTGCGTCAGCGGGAAATTGTTGAATCCGTACATCTGCGTGAGCAGAGCCTGGCGCAGGCGGCCGCTGAAACGCATCAGTCGCTCTCTGCGGTTAAATCCCTGTTGCATCGCGCAATGGTTAATCTTCGTAAATATGGACGGGGTCATCATGAAAAATCATGACCAGTTAATCAATCAGCTCAGCGCCTCTGCGCAGCCGGTACGACGGGTGTGGCCAACACCCTGGCGGGTGGCGGGCTGGATCGCGCTGGCCCTGCCATGCGGTGCGCTGAGCAGCTGGGCATTTCACACCAGGCAGACAGACTGGTCACAGCCCGGCGCGTTACTGGCGCTTACCGGCCTGGTACTGTCACTTATCATCGCGGGCAACATGCTGGCGGCAGCCTTTACACTGAGCATTGCGGGCAGGAAACCCCTCAGCCTGCGCGGTTCGGCGGTGCTGACGGCGATCTGGCTGGCGCTGAATCTGATCAACATGTCATCGTCGGAACCGCCAGCGGCAGCAGGCCGGTTTGGTGAAGGGATACACTGCTATCTGTTTATGCTCTCTGCCAGTGTGCCGATGATGCTGATCTCTGTGGTTGCCCTGCAGCGCACCCGGTCACTTCATCCGGCGCGCAGTCTGGCCCTGACCGGCTGCAGCAGCGCGTTCACCTCATCTATGCTGCTGTCGCTATGCCATGAAACCCACCTGCATGCCATTGACTTCTCCATGCATCTGGCCGCAGGCCTGACCATAGTGGCTCTGACGGTGCTGGCGGGCCGCCGCTGGGTCAGGCTGGAGAGGTAACCGCGACGGCGTTCACACTCTGCAGCCACTTTACCCCGCGCTGCCCCCCCCCGCTCTCCGTGTTAGCAACAAATCCGGCGCGGAGGCTGCCAAAACTCAGGCTTTGGCGTAGGCTGAAAGCTGGCTGGAATTACGACACGGGAGAAGGCAATGCACGAAGAACTAACGGCTCAATGCCACTGTGGCGCAGTGGCATTCAGGGTGACGCTGAAAGATGGGTTTAACACGGTGCGCCGCTGCAACTGCTCATTTTGCCGCATGCGCGGCGCAGTCGTGGTATTTGCCACTAACGTGGCGTTAACGCAGGGTGACGCGCAGCTCACCGAATATCGCTTTAACAGCAAACAGGTGGGACACTACTTCTGCTCGATCTGCGGCATCTACACCTTCCATCAGAGCCGCTCGCAACCCGATCAGTTCGGCGTGAACGTCGCCTGCCTGGACGGGGTTTCGCCCTTTGATTTCACCGACGTGCCGGTCTCCGATGGCATGAATCACCCCAAAGATGGCGGTGCCGGTGGGATCGCGGGTCATCTGGTTTACACGCCGACCCGCTGAGCCAGCCGGGAAGCACTATTCCCGGCTCGGTTTGCCGCTGAAACGGGTGATGGGCTTCTCCTCTTCCCTGTCGATCTGCTGAGAGAAGACATCCAGCGCCGTCAGGAGAGGTCGCAGGCCGCGCCACAGCTCCTCATCATTGAGCAGACGGATGATGCCGCGAATGCCCGGCGCGGCTTTTTCCTGACGGGCCTCTTCCCGCGCCGGTTTGACGGCCATTGCCGCATCACGGATCGCCTGCAACAGATGATTGAACCGTTCGGGCGGTACGCTGCCCAGCGTCATCATCAGCAGCGAAATGTTCTGAAGGGCATTCTGCGTGCCCGGCTGATTAAGACCCGATACCAGAATCTTACCCACCTCGCTATTCGACTTCACCAGATCGTTCGCCAGGCGCAGAAAACCGTGCTGGTGGAGATTTTCAATCAGCTCATCCATCGCCTCTCTGGCGGTCGGTTCGGTTCGCGCAGGCGTGACCTGAAATTTTATCCGTTCAGCCATTAAAATTTCTCCGGTTTTTCAACATGTTCAGGTGGCTCACGATAGCCGGCCTGCTGCCACTTTTGCTCAATGGGCAGATGATCGAGTGGGGTCCGGCTGCCGTGCCGGAAGTTGTGAAGCGGCATCGGATCGGGCTGCGGCCGGCGGTCAATGCGCTTCATATTGACGGCAATCTCTTTATAGGCGGGTGTGTTGACATCAGGATCGTGATGTTCCCCGGTCAGGGCATTAACGCCATCCTTTCCGTGGTGGATTGGCATAAAGAGAATATGACCGGCCACACGTTCGGTAATGACAACCGGCACATCCACCGAACCGCGCCGCGAGGTGATACGCACCCACTCCCCTTCGGTCAGGCTGCGCGACGCCGCCAGCGCCGGTGAGATCTCCACAAAGGCGTTGGGCGAGAGTGAGAGCATGCGTCCGCCCTGCCCGGTCTGATTCATCGACTGAAAATGCTCCAGCATCCGGCCGTTATTCAGCAGCAGATTATATTCCGCATCCTCCTGCTCGGCGGGAGGCTGCCAGCTCAGCGGATAGAGCCGGGCTTTGCCATCCGGGAAGTTAAACCGCTCGGTATAGAGCCGCGGAGTGCTTTCGCCCGCCGCGCTCACCGGCCAGAGCTGCGACTGCCAGCCGACCAGCTGTTCATAGCTGACGCCCGCAAAGATTTCTGCAATCCCTGCGGCCTCCGCCATGATCGCACCGGGATTCGGATAGTGCCATGGGTGGCCCAGACGGGCTGCGAGTTCGGTAAAGATCTGCCAGTCAGGCCGGCTGTCACCCAGGGGTTTCATCGCCGGAGAGAAGTGCTGGATACGCCGCTCGGTGTTGACATAGGTGCCCTCTTTTTCAACACTCGGGCAGCCAGGCAAAACAACATCGGCAAATTCGGCGGTGTGCGACATAAAGATGTCCTGCACCACCAAAAATTCCAGTTTACTGAAGGCAGCGTGCACCGACGCGGAATCGGCATCGGCAAACGCCGTATCCTCCCCGGTGATGTACATCGCGCGAATCGTGCCGTCTCCGGCCTCTTTCACCATTTTAAAGTTATCGGCCCCCACTTTATCGGAGAGCGCTTCCGGTGCCACGCCCCAGGCACGCGCCCATTTTTCACGCATTGCCGGATCGGTCACTTTCTCATAACCAGGGTAGAGATTACTCAGACAGCCAAAGTCACTGGCGCCCTGCACATTGTTATGGCCGCGCATCGGATAGCCACCGGTGCCGGGCCGGCCATAGTTGCCGGTAACCAGCAGCAGATTCGACAATGCCGTGCTGGTGTCTGCACCGTGGCTGTGCTGCGTGATGCCCATCGCCCATAAAATACAGGCACTGCCCGCCTGGCCGATCATCTCTGCGGCTTCGATCAGCGCCGGTTCGCTCAGGCCACAAATCTCGCTGGCAAAAGCCAGGGTAAAGGGAGCCAGTGAAGCCCGGTACGCCTCCACCTGATTAACCCGCTGCGCCAGAAACGATTCATCGGCATAACCGTGGTCAAACATATATTTCGCCATCGCTGAGGCCCACACCAGATCGGTGCCGGGACGGATGCGCAGATAGCAGTCGGCACGCTCGGCCATTTCATGACGGCGCGGATCGACAACCAGCAGCTTCTGACCGCGATGTTTGTGACTCTGTTTGATGTGAGAGGCGATGACCGGGTGGTTTTCAGAGAGGTTACTGCCCACCAGGACTATCAGTTCCGTCTGCTGCAGGTCTGCAATCGTTCCGGCGTCTCCGCCATAGCCCACCGTACGAAACAGTCCCTCTGTCGCCGGGTTCTGGCAGTAACGGGAGGAGTTATCGACGTTATTAGTGCCGAAGATCAGCCGGGCAATTTTCTGCGTCAGATAGGCTTCTTCGTTGCTGGCTTTACTGGAGCCGATAAAGCCAATCGCATCCCCGCCGTGACGCCGCGCCACGGCCTGCAACCCTTCTGCCACCCGTTGCAGCGCCTCATCCCAGCTGGCGGGCCGGAAACGTCCGTTCTCACGGATCAGCGGGGTGGTCAGTCGTTCAGGACTGTTCACGAAGTCCCAGCCGAATTTGCCTTTCACGCAGGTCGAAATACCGTTGGCGGGGGCCTCTGCCACCGGCTGAATTTTCAGGATGTGGCGATCGCGGGTCCAGATTTCAAAACTGCATCCAACGCCGCAGTAAGTACAGACCGTTTTGGTCCGTTTGATTTCCGACTGCCGCAGTGCCACATCCATTTTTGAAACGCCGGTGATCGGCTCCATGCCAATGCTGCTCTCCAGCGCTTTGACGAAGTCGATAAGCGGGCGCTTCAGCCCTTCATCCATCGCCGTGAACGGCCCCGCATCGGGCTGCATGGTTTTTTCCAGCAGCGCATTGCAGGGGCAGACGGTGACGCAGTGACCACAGCTGACGCAGCTGGAACCGGCGATTTCGGTGCCGCCATCCCACAGCACACGCGGGTGCGCCTGTGTGTAGTCAATAGAGAGCGTCTCGTTAACCTCGACATTCTGGCACGCTTCAACACAGCGGCCGCACAGGATGCACTGGTCAGGGTCGTAGGTGTAAAACGGGTTAGAGTGATCTTTCGCGTAGGGCTTGGGCTGATGAGGATAGTACTGAATCGGAATGTGCATATCGGCCACGGCGTTATGCAGCGTGCAGTCCCCGGTATTGTGTTCGCAGACGGTGCAGTAGAGTTCATGACGATTAAGCAGGCGATCCATCCCCTCCTGCTGCATCGCCTCCAGCACCTGGCCTTCACTCTGCACCGTTAAGCCCTCTTCGGTTCGCAGCGTACAGCCCCGCACCCGCTCACCGTTGGCTTCCACCCAGCAGACATCACAGCTCTGTAAGGGCGACAGCGCCGGATGGTAACAGACATGAGGCAATTTTTTTCCCTGGGCATCCAGAAAATCGATCAGCGGCTGGTCGGCCAGGCCCTGCATCCGTTCACCATTGAAAACAATAGTGCAGTAATTTTCACTCATATAAGCCCCATGACGACATTGCGAATAGCTTTCGGCTGGAAAAATACCCCTGAATTTAGAGGGTTGCCTCACAAGCTTAGTGAGGATTAGCCAGCGCGCCATCAATACCGCTACGCTTATCGGGGTTAATCGCTGACAGTTAAGGCTTTTTTAAATGTAATGACTTTTTACCGCTTTCATTCAGGGGGGTTGATTACGCTGAACTTCCCCTTCGGGCTAAGTGACCCTATCCGCACACTGTTTCAGTGGGCTGATGAAAACCTTTAAAGTATGTTGTAACTAGAAACACGAAAAGCTCATATCTCCGTACTCGATGATGAATGAGAAAGGTCAACCGACTTTAGCCTGTAATAGATTTCTGCTTAATCTGCTCGTCTCTGGACCACTGAATTCAGGACAGACTCTGCAGGGGCGAAAGCCATACAGGTGCTACCCTCTCATGATGAATCCCGAATACCGGATTACTATTGATGATGCAGAGTCTTAACCGCCGGCATACAGACTGAGAGGCGTTTTCAGCAGTTGAGCATCACGTTAAAGCTTTATTCAATTGCGGGCGTAAGGCCGACCCGTCTCAGCGGGTGGTGGCCCCGGTTTAACGGGCGCATCACCGACATATCATCCATCACGTCAGACAGAGGGCAATATCATGAGCACCTTTAAAGCAACCGACGGCACGCAAATCTACTTTAAGGACTGGGGCACCGGTAAGCCTGTTTTATTCAGTCACGGCTGGCCGCTGGACGCGGATATGTGGGATAGCCAGATGAACTTCCTGGCCGGGCGCGGTTATCGCGTGATTGCCTTTGACCGCCGCGGTTTTGGTCGCTCCGATCAACCCTGGAACGGCAATAATTACGACACCTTTGCCTCAGATATCAACGATCTTATCACCCATCTGGATCTGCAGCAGGTGACGCTGGTCGGCTTCTCTATGGGTGGCGGCGACGTGACGCGCTATATCGGCCAGTATGGCAGCGATCGCGTGGCGGCGCTGGTGCTGCTGGGTGCCGTCACACCCATCTTCGGTAAAACGGCAGACTATCCGCAGGGGGTGGATATGTCGGTCTTTGACGGTATCCGCGACGGCCTGCTTAAGGATCGCGCCCAGTTTATCAAAGAGTTTGCCACCCCCTTCTACGGCACCAACGCCGGGCAGACCGTTTCCGAGGGCGTTTTGACGCAGACGCTGAACATTGCCCTGCTGGCCTCGCTGAAAAGCACCGTGGATTGCGTGACGGCCTTTGCCGAAACCGATTTTCGTGCAGACGTGGCGAAGGTGAAAGTGCCAACGCTGGTGATTCATGGCAGCAACGATCAGGTCGTTCCGTTTGAGTCTACCGGCAAAGTGGCGGCGGAGATGATTGAGGGGGCGGAACTGAAGGTTTATGACAATGCGCCGCATGGTTTTGCGGTAACGCATCAGGATCAGCTGAATCAGGATCTGCTGGCCTTCCTGAACGCACTCTGATCAAAACAGGGCGCAGCCGCGACTGCGCCCTTTTCACCCGCCTGAGCGCCTTGCCAGCGGCAGCCGGTTCATGCCGGATTGTCCCCCGCTGTCGCGTCACCTCACGTCATTATGCCGGAATCCGCATCTTTAACCACTGGCCCGCACCACCAGCTCAGCTGGCATCACTACCCGCTGCGGCGGCACATCGGGCTGGGCAATTTTTTGCAGCAGCAGCTCGCAGGCCCGGCGCCCCATCACGCCTGAAGGCTGTGCCAGGGTCGTTAACGGGGGTGACACCATCTCCGCCAGGTCGCTGCCATCGAACCCCACCACGGCAATATCATCGGGTATCCGCAGGCCCGCCTGCTGGATCGCCGCCATCGCCCCTGCTGCCAGCGTGTCAGACACGGCAAACACCGCATCGGGCCGCGTCTCCCCGGCCAGCAGCGCAAGCATCGCCGCTTTACCGGCGCTGAAACTCAACGCGCTGGCGCAGATGATTCTCTGCCATTCCCGCTGCTCCTCTTCCAGCTGCCGGAGGTAGCCCTGCTGCCGCAGCCGGGCATATTTGTAGCTCAGATCATGATTGATCAGCGCAATACGTTGGCGTCCCCGGGCGGCCAGATGTCGCACCACAGCCTGCGCGGCGCGCTGATCGTCAATGCCGACGCAGGAGACCCGCCCCTCATCATCGTGTTCGGCGCACTGCACCCAGGGCGCAGCGCCAATCAGCTGACTCAGCTCCGGCAGCTTACTGAAAGCGTCCATGGTGATGATGCCATCCACCACCTTGCCGGAAAGCAGTTGCAGGCTGGAACGCGATCGGGCGATATCGGCCCCCGAATTACAGAGCAGAATGCGATACCCCTGTTGCTCCGCCTGCGCCTCAATGCCTTTAACTACTTCAGCGCAGAAGGGGTTAGAGATATCGGAGACCAGCACAAGAATCATCGAGCTGCGGGCGGTGCGCAGCTGTCGCGCCAGCAGATTGGGCTGATAGCGGCTCTCTTCTATCGCCGCCAGCACTTTCTCCCGGTTGGCCGGTTTAACCCGGTCGCTGTTATTCAGCACTCTGGAAACCGTGGCGACGGACACCCCGGCCATCCGGGCGATTTTCTGAACAGACATAGCGCTCCCTGTTTTAATCCTGGGCGGTTCCGGTTATCCGCGCACTTCACGCGTCGCGATCCAGCCCCAGCTGCTGACGCACTGACGGGCGGTTTTCACCGGACGCGGCAAAATCATCAAAGGCGCGATCGGCCACCGGAATAATATGACGCTGGATAAACGCCGCACCTTCCCGCGCGCCCGTCTCACCCGCCTTCAGGCAACACTCCCACTCCAGTACCGCCCAGCCGTCATAGTCATACTGCGCCAGCTTACTGAAGATGCCGCCGAAGTCTATCTGGCCGTCGCCCGGCGAGCGAAAACGCCCGGCGCGCGTCAGCCAGGGCTGATAGCCGCCATAGACCCCGCTACGCCCGTTAATCTGATACTCCGCATCCTTGACGTGAAAGGCTTTGATGCGTGAATGGTAGTGGTCGATGAACTGCAGATAATCGATGTGTTGCAGGTGAAGATGGCTGGGATCGAACAGGATATTGCAGCGGGGATGATGATTGACCTCAGCCAGAAAACGTTCAAACGTGACACCGTCATGCAGATCTTCGCCGGGATGGATCTCATAACAGAGATCAACACCGTGCTGGTCAAAAACGTCCAGCAGCGGCAACCAGCGGCGCGCCAGTTCGGCAAAGGCTTCTGCAAACAGCGCGGCATTGTGGGGCGGCCAGGGATAGAACCAGGGCCAGGCAAGCGAGCCGGAGAAGGTGGCGTGAGCGCGCAGGCCGAGCCTTTCCGACGCGGCTGCGGCACGTCTGAGGGTGGTCATCGCCCACTCCGTGCGCCGGGCCGGATCGCCACGCAGCGTTGCCGGTGCAAAATTATCGAAAGCGCTATCAAAGACGGGATTGACGGCAATCAGCTGCCCTTCGAGATGCGTCGACAGTTCGCTGATTTCGAGGCCAGAATCGGCCAGCATCCCCCGCACGTCATCGCAGTAAGTCTGGCTCACCGCCGCCTGTTCAAGATCAAAAATGGCGGGCTGATGGCAGGGGATCTGCAGCGCCCGGTATCCCAGTCCCGCTGCCCATTCCGCCAGCCCGGCCAGCGAGTTGAACGGAGGCTGAGAGGTAATGAACTGTGACAGGAAGAGTCCCGGCCCTTTAACTGTTTTCATCTGTCGCTCCTGCGCGCCGCCAGCGCTTATTCACGGTAACGGAATGAGAAGAAGAAGATAATCGCGATCAGCGCGGCGGCGCCCGCCGGGATCCACCAGAACAGCGCCCAGTTCTGCGCACTCACCTGGCCCGCAACCAGATGGTTGTAGAGCGCGCCGGAGATTTGCGAACCCAGCAGCATGCCGATGCCATAGGTGAACATCACCACCATGCTCTGTGCCTGTCCCTTAACCTTTTCACCGGCGATGCGATCGGTGTAGATAAATCCCACCACAAAAAAGAAGTCGTAGCAGACGCCATGCAGCAGAATGCCGAGGTAGATCAGGGTGCGCGTCTCATCACTCATGCCCAGTGCAAACAGGGCATAACGCACAAACCACGCTGACATGCCAATCAGCAGCATCGCCTTCACGCCGAGGCGGCGAAACAGCAGCGGGATGATCAGCATGAAGAGAATTTCAGACATCTGGCCCAGTGACATCAGTGTGCTGACGTTGCGGACACCGGCATCCGCCAGCCAGGAGGCGGTGAAGGCGTAGTAGGTGCCCAGCGGAATCGAGATCAGGGTGGCGCACAAGGCGAAGACAAAGAAATGACGCTGTTTAAGCAGGGCAAAGGCATCCGCGCAGAAGAGATCGCGGACTTTCAACGGCAGACCTTTAGCCGGCGCTGGCGTGTGCGGCAGCGTCAGGCTGTAAAGAGCGAGCAGCACGGAACAGAGTGCGGCCAGCTGGAACACGGCCACACTGTCGGCGATCGCGGCGACGCCAATAAAGATCCCCGCCACAATCCAGCCGATCGTGCCGAAAACCCTGACGATGGGAAAACTCTTCTCACTGCTGGCGAGGCTGTGAAAAGCGATGTTGTTTGCGAGCGCCAGCGTCGGCATAAAGCAGAGCGTGTAGCCAAATAAGAGCGCGATCAGCAGCGCTCCGTTCTCTGCCATAAGCGCCTGTGGCACAAACCAGAGAATCATCGCACCGGCCAGATTCATCACCGCCATCACCTTCTGGGAAGGGAAAAAGCGATCCACCAGCATGCCGAGCACAAACGGCGACAGTATCGAGGCGATAGGCCCGGCAGAGAAGGCATCCCCGATCAGCAACGGCATGTTGTGGCGGGTCATGACCAGGCCCAGCGTCACCGACCAGCTGCCCCAGATAAAGAACTGCATAAACATCATCAGAGAGAGGCGCGGAACCAGCAGCTTATGCTGCACCCGCTGGCCTGCACTCTCCTGCACCGTTGCAATCATAGGAACCTCACCCGTAAGTCATCGATTACCTTGTCTGAGTGTAAAAGTAATCGATTACAAAATGAGCTTCTCTCGCCGGGATCACAAATTATTAACGCTGCGTTATCATTGCGCACTTTACACACGCGCCGG
This sequence comes from Type-F symbiont of Plautia stali, assembly GCF_059731105.1. Classification (NCBI taxonomy): domain Bacteria; kingdom Pseudomonadati; phylum Pseudomonadota; class Gammaproteobacteria; order Enterobacterales; family Enterobacteriaceae; species Type-F symbiont of Plautia stali. Next base: position 266,636 of record NZ_AP035910.1, read on the forward strand.
ACGCTGCAGATCATGAGCTGACATTCGCCATCTGCGTTTTGCGGAAACGGTAACGCTCATAGAGCACGGCGTAGAGACCCCCTGTTACCACCAGGATCGCACCGACCACGGTGGCCGAGTCCGGCAGGCTGCCCAGCAGCAGATAGCCCACCGCCACCGACCAGATCAGGGTGGTGTAGTCAAACGGGGCCAGTAGTGAGGCCTCGGCGTAGCGCAGGCTCAGCGTCATCAGAATCTGGGTGATGCCGCCCAGCAACCCGCAGCCCACCAGCAACGCCAGTTGATTGCCCTGCGGCACCTTCCATCCGGCAGGCAGCGTAATCAGCGACGTTAATGCAGTGGTGATGGCGAACCAGAAAGCAATAGCGCCCGGTTTCTCTTTGCCGTTAAGAAAGCGGATCTGAACCAGTGCGCAGGCGGTACAGAAGGCCGCCATTAACGCCAGCAGGATCCCGGCCGACGCGGAGAGCGAGAAGCTGCCCTGCTGCGTCAGCGAGAGATGCCCGGAGAACATGACCAGAATGCCGGTGAATCCCATAAACACGGCAACACAGCGGTGATGACGGACTTTTTCACGCAGCAGCAGCGCCGCCAGCAGCACGGTAAACAGCGGCGCGGCATAGTTGATCGCGGTGGCATCGGTCAGTGAGATATAAAGCAGCGAAAGATAGCTGAAATAGAGCCCACCGGTCCCCGCCAGCCCACGCACAACGTGGCCGCGAATGTTACGGGTGCGGATGCCGTCCAGCACGCTGCCCTGGATACGCAGCCAGATTAACAGCGGCACCAGCGCCAGCAGCGAGCGAAAAAAGATCACTTCGCCAACCGGTATCGCCCCATCCAGTTGTTTCACACAGGCCAGCATCAGCGTGGAGCTCAGCGCAGCCATGACCTTCATTGCGATGCCAGCAGAGGCGTTCATAGAGCAGATAACCTTCCGGGTGGTAAACGTCAGCAGGAGAAGTTCTTTGCCTCTATAGTCGCACAGCGATAAACGGCTATCTGCCGCGATAAGCCTGCTGACGGCATTTTATCTTTTTTTCTCACCGTTTTACGGCATGAAGAGGTCAGCGGCTCATCCGCTGTCAGGAGGGAGTGGCTTAATGGCAGGCTTGATGACGTTTACAACGAAACAGGAGTCAGTGAGGTGTATGCTGCGGTTGGATCGATTCGCCTGACCATTTTCACAGGTTTTCTTTCAAAATGAATCGTTTGTTGATTGCAGGCACGAGGGCCATTGACAGAAACACGTAGCTCACGATGATGCCACCCATTGCGCTTTCAGACAGGTTAAGAGCGGCACATACCATACCTACAGGAATGCAAAATAAAAGAAACAGCAGTTCGATAAACAGCAGTGAAGCAAACTTTTTCATCGGTTAATCCCTTTTATTATCGTTACTTCAACAGGTCAGGAACATCATCGGTAAGCGGTGACATGGCCTGATTGATAAAATACAAATCCTCACCTGGCTTCGGGAAGCAGATAAGGGTAAACAAATATTTTTACTCGTCTGTGTGCATCCCCGGCATTGAGCACATCTTCATTAACGCAAAAAACCCGCACAGGGCGGGTTTTTTCAATCATCAATGCTCGCTTAACTGCTCAGGCTGTTGCCGTCATCGCTATCGTAAGCCGCATTGATCATCAGACGTTACATCGGGACAACGTTTGCCGCTGATGGGCCTTTCGCGCCGTTTTCAATGGTGAATTCGACCTGCTGACCTTCATCGAGGGTTTTATAATCGTTGCTCTGAATGGCAGAGAAATGAACGAATACATCTTTGCTGCCATCCTGCGGGGAGATAAAACCAAAACCTTTGCCCGCATCAAACCATTTTACTAAACCAGTCATTTTATTCGACATCGATACTTCCTTAATAATGAGCCACAAGGTGGCAGAGATGGCCTGTCTTCCAGAAATAAACTTACCAGGATTTTAGGAGGAGACTCACGAAGAAGGGGTATCTTGAGATATCGCTTGCACTGAGGACTGCTTGACTAAAACTGCTTTGATAAGGTCTGTGTTCCAAACCGATGACGCTATTAAGTCATGCCTGCCCGACATTAGCAAACATTATTTTAATTTAATTTTAACATCCAGACGGCCAGGCATCTTTACTGATTTGTCTGGCCTTTTTTATTTCCGGGACGGCGGAAAAGATAACGAACGCTGAATCTTTAAAGCCGCAACCCGATTCTGAGGCTGGCTGCACCCCGTTTCCCACGGGTTTCAGCCAGCCCCGCGCAGCGACAACCCCGGCTGCCGCTGCGCCCTGCCCGGCGGCTATCAGGCCAGTTCAGCCTGCTGGCGGGCGGCATGCCGCGCCGTCATCACAAAGACCATCAGGCCGCCGACCCCCAGCGCCACGCCAACCCACGCCGTTGACAGCCAGCCATAACCCAGCGACACCGTCAGGCCACCGAGATAGGCGCCCATCGCATTGGCGATATTCAGCGCCGAATGGTTCATCGCGGCCGCCAGGGTCTGTGACTCATTGGCAACATCCATCAGGCGGATCTGCAGTGATGGCAGCAGCACTGAACAGGTACCGATCAGGAAGGTCGCCAGCAGGCCGGTTGCCACATGCTGGACCAGCACCGGGAAGGCCAGCATCACCAGCACGTTCCAGAGCAGTGTCCAGCCGATAATGTTCAGCACCGGCCCGTCCGCCAGACGGCCACCGACCAGATTACCGATGATCATCCCCAGCCCGAACGCCACCATCGCCCACGGGATCAGCGAGGGAGAGATACCCGCAATATTGATCAGCGTCGGCGCGATATAGCTGAAGATCGCAAACATGCCGCCAAAACCGACGGCGCCCACCAGCAGAGTCAGCAGCACCTGCGCGTTTTTCAGCGCACCCAGTTCACGCAGCGGATGAGCCTCTGTATCGCCAGCTGTATAAGGCACATAGCGGCCAATCAGCAGACAGGTCAGCAGACCAATCGCGCCGACAAAGGTGAAGACCACGTGCCAGCTGAACAGCTGACCTATCCAGGAGCCGAGCGGCACTCCGATCAGGGTGGCCACCGTCAGTCCCAGCATCAGCGAGGCCAGCGCACGGCCCCGCCGCGCCGGCGACACCAGTGACGCCGCGACCAGAGAGGCCACGCCAAAGTAAGCGCCGTGCGGCAGGCCGGTCAGAAAACGCGCCACAATCAGGCCGTGGTAACTGTCGGCCATCGCGCTGGCGACGTTGCCGATACTGAACAGTGCCATCAGGATGAGCAGCAGCGATTTACGCGCCATCCGCGCCGCCAGCACCGCAATAAATGGCGCGCCAACCACCACCCCCAGCGCATAACTGGCGATAGCGTTGCCCGCCTGCGGTTCGGTGATGGCGAGCGAGCGCGACACGTCCGGCAGCAGGCCCATCATGATGAATTCGCCGGTTCCGATGCCGAAGCCGCCCAGTGCAAGGGCCAGCAATGCCCAGCGGACAAAACCGGCATCGTCGGTTTTATGATCTTTTCTTAACAAAATGGATTCCCAATGGCCTGAGCTGAAAAACTGAAGTGAGCCGGAGGAAGGAAGCAGAGCGTGTTCCGTCCGGATGAAGCGGCCAGACTATAAAAAGTCAGGCCGCGCATGGCAACCCATTTTGTGATCTGGCGCACATTCCATCCGCACAGGCGACTATGGCATGCCGGTATTCACCCGACGGCCTATGTCTTTCAGCTGGGAATACTTCTCCAGCAGCTGAGGGCCATCATCGAGGCTCATGGCAAACATCCACATATAGGTCATCACCGAATAGATGTGACCCGCGCTGGTGCCACCCCGGCCCGCCATTAACGCGATGGTGCCAGCAAACAGCAGCGCGGCCATGCTGCCGATGGCCAGATAACCGCAGGCTTCCCGATTAGAGAGACGGATACGCAGGCTGGCTAAAACCCCATAATGACGGCTGAGTGAAGCGGCGTTCGCATGGGTAACGAAATTCACCTCTTTCTCCAGCCGGTTGTTAAGTCGATTAAACAACGCATCATTTTTGCGGGTAAAGCCTGGCAGAAAACAGGCGAAAAACAGCAGGATCGCCAGGCACCCTGCGCCAGTCCAGAACTCAATGGCCAGCAGCATCACCGCCGCCCCGGTCATCGACGCCAGCGAGGTAATCAGCACCGGCAGATGCTTCTCAAAGAAATCGACAAACTCGCGTGATAACGCCACCCTTGCCGCAATCGTCGACGCGCTATGATTTTCGCTGCGCTGCGCCACAATCACTGGCACCGCCAGCTCCGCATAGATGCGGGCAAAGGTGTGGGTGTCGACGCTGCGCCGGGCTGCGCCAATCGCCCACATGGTAAACACCATCGCCGCATAGAGTATCGCCTGCCAGGTTCTGCCGGAGAGGATGGCATTGATAGCAAAGCCCGCCAGCAGCGGATAAAGCAGATACATGACATTTTCCGCGACCACCAGCAGCAGCGTGAAGAAGAGCTTGCGGCGATGGCGACGGCCAAGTGCTTTCAGTGTCAGAATAGCGCTGCGGGGAGCCGCAACGGGAAGGATAAGTTTAGAGGAAGACATCGTTTCAGTTTCTGATAGTGTTATCCTTGAGCGGTTGCTCAAGGATGAAAAAGAGTCTATTTGAGCATTTGCTCAAAGTCAATGTGAGAGTCATGATGAAAGCGTCAGCAGAAGCACTGAAGACAAAAATCCTGGATGCCGCGATAGCATTATTTATTGAGAAAGGGATAGAAAAGGTCACCACCCGCGAGCTGACCGAGTCGGTAGGCATTTCACGCAGCCACATTTATCACTACTTCAGTAACTGGCAGAGCCTCTGTCTGGCTGCACTGGAGCGCTTCATGCGGCAGGATTATGAAGCCTTCGCAGATTCCCTGTCCGGCCTCATGCCGCGTCAGAAACTGCTGCGCCTCTTTGAAAGCCATCTGCCCGCCGCACCGGATGCCACCTGGCAGCTTTATGCCTCCTTCTGGCAGAGTGCAGCACACTATCAGCCCTATGCCGGGCTGGCAGAGACGATGACGGCAGAGTGGCAGGAACTGATGGAGACGATTATCCGTGACGGCGTCACTGACGGGACACTGCGCTGCGCCGATATCGCCCGCACCGCCAGGCAGATCAGCGCCATGCTTAACGGTTATGCCGACTTACTGACGGTTAATCCCTCAGAGGCGAAGGCACGTGAAGCGCTGGCGGATTTAAACCAGTTTATAGATTGTGTGCTGGGATAAAGGGATTAATCCGCACACTGACTCAACTGCAACGGGACGTTTTTAATTAAATGTTAAAAAAAGGTTTATTATTTTAATTGGTCATTACATCTATAGCGGGATATATGCAGCTTCGCTAATTAAACTGACTTATGCTTTTTCTGTCTGAAAAGCGCCCTTTTTGATAGCGTTTCGGCTCCGAAACAGCTGTTTACACAGATTATTATCATTGACTTAGCACAGGCTGTGAGCTGTAAGCCGGTGTTTTTTCGCCATTTATTATTTAACCTTTAGCGAAGCGGCAGTAAAGCATGCGGTCATAAACTCAACAACTGGTTGATAACTATAGCAAAGAAGTACTTTTTATCTGATCAAATTAATCATTGAGTCGGACCTTAAAAACCCCTATATTGGCCGCGCTTTAAACATACCCATGACTTTTTTAATTCATTTATTCAACTGAGACGTTACTCCCGTCGCGGTTGTAGGAGAGATATGATGACGGATAAAGTCCGTATTGACAGTTCGAATGCACAGACATTAAACGCAACCAATGAGACCTATTTAGCCCGTCAGGCCGAATTTGAATCTAACGTTCGAAGTTATCCGCGCAAATTGCCGTTCGCTATTGCGAAAGCACAGGGTGTCTGGATCACCGACGTCGAGAACAATCAGTATCTTGATTGTCTTGCGGGTGCCGGAACGCTGGCATTGGGCCATAACCACCCAGACGTTCTGCAGAGCATTCAAAATGTCATTACCAGCGGCTTGCCGTTACATACTCTGGATTTAACCACGCCGTTAAAAGACGCGTTTTCTGAGTACCTGCTCTCCCTGTTACCAGGTCAGGGCAAGGATTACTGCCTGCAGTTTACCGGCCCGTCCGGCGCCGATGCCGTGGAAGCGGCGCTGAAGCTGGCGAAAAAGCACACCGGCCGTTCCGGTGTTATCAGCTTCTCCGGTGCCTACCACGGTATGACCCATGGCGCGCTGTCAGTGACCGGTAACCTGTCACCGAAAGAAGCCGTTGACGGCATGATGCCGGAAGTGCAGTTCATGCCTTATCCGCACCTCTACCGCTGCCCGCTGGGCATTGGCGGCGAAGCGGGCGTGAAAGCGCTGACCTACTATTTCGAAAACCTGATCAACGACGTTGAGAGCGGTGTACGTAAACCTGCGGCGGTCATTCTGGAAGCCGTTCAGGGTGAAGGCGGCGTGAACCCGGCTCCGGCGGAATGGCTGCAGCGCATCCGTAAAGTCACCCAGGAGCACGGCATCCTGCTGATCCTCGACGAAGTTCAGGCAGGCTTTGCCCGTACCGGTAAATTCTTCGCCTTCGAGCACGCGGGTATTGAGCCAGACATCATCGTGATGTCCAAAGCTGTGGGTGGCGGTCTGCCACTGGCCGTGCTGGGCATTAAGAAAGAGTTCGATGCCTGGTCACCGGGTCACCACACCGGCACCTTCCGCGGAAACCAGCTGGCGATGGCAACCGGCCTGACCACGCTGAAACTGCTGAAAGAGAACAACATCGCAGATAAAGTCGCGGCACAGGGCGAACTGCTGAAAGGCAAACTGAACGAACTGCAGCAGCGCTACCCGGTGATTGGCAACGTCCGTGGCCTGGGTCTGATGATCGGTATCGAGCTGGTGAAACCTGACGAAGCCGCTGATCACATGGGCAGCTTCCCGGCTGACGGCGAGCTCTCTGCGCTGGTACAGAAGAAATGTTTCGAGAACGGCCTGATCCTGGAGCGCGGCGGACGTCACGGTAGCGTATTGCGCCTGCTGCCTTCCCTGCTGATCACCGATGCTGAACTTGACGTGTTTATGGATAAATTTGAAAACGCCCTGCTGTCAGCTGGCGTGAAACCAGTATAAGTGGAGTGAATGCAATGTCCCGGTTAAACCCAATCCTGGCGGCCTCATCTCAGAGTACCGAGGCCTACCAGCAGGCGATCGCCCAGAGTAGCGCGGCGGTCGTTAAGTGGCTGGAACAACCTGAGATGTATCAGGGAAAAACCGTCGCAGAGCTGCGCGAGCGTATTACGCTGGACTTCAATCCTGACGGCCTGGGCAACCAGGCTGCGATTGAACGTGCCATTGAGTACTTCCTGAAAGACAGCCTGTCGGTGCATCACCCACAGTGTGTGGCGCACCTGCACTGCCCTAGCCTGGTGATCAGCCAGGCGGCGGAAGTGCTGATCAACGCCACCAACCAGAGTATGGACTCCTGGGATCAGGCGCCCTCTGCAACCCTGATTGAGATGAAGCTGATCGAATGGCTGCGTACTCAGGTGGGTTATCAGCCGGGCGATGCCGGTGTCTTCACCAGCGGCGGCACCCAGAGCAACCTGATGGGCCTGATGCTGGCGCGCGACGCGTGGTATGCCCGTCAGGGTCACTCTGTTCAGCAGGATGGCTTAACCGGTGACCTGAAGAAGATGAAAGTCTTCTGTTCAGAAAATGCGCACTTCTCCGTTCAGAAGAACATGGCGCTGCTGGGTCTGGGTTATCAGTCCGTCACGCAGGTGAAAACCGATAGCTTTGCCCGCATGGATATGGATGACCTGCGTCACAAGCTGGCCGCAGCTAAAGCCAACGGCGAGCATATTCTGGCGATTGTTGCCACCGCAGGCACCACCGATGCCGGTGCGATCGATCCGCTGCGTGAAATTGCCACGCTGGCGGCTGAAGAGAACATCTGGGTTCACGTGGATGCTGCGTGGGGCGGTGCACTGCTGCTCTCCGAGCTGTATCGCGACTATCTGGACGGCATTGAGCTGGTGGACTCCATTACGCTGGACTTCCACAAGCAGTTCTTCCAGACCATCAGCTGTGGCGCTTTCCTGCTGAAGGAAGCACGTCATTACGAGCTGATGCGTTACCAGGCTGCGTATCTGAACTCTGAATTTGACGAAGCGCAGGGCGTACCGAATCTGGTGTCGAAATCCCTGCAGACCACCCGCCGTTTTGATGCACTGAAACTGTGGATGGGTCTGGAAGCCCTGGGTCAGAAACAGTATGCCGCCATCATCGACCACGGTGTGACGCTGGCACAGCACGTGGCAGCGTATGTGGATGCGCAGCCGGCGCTGGAGCTGGTAATGAAGCCGCAGCTGGCGAGCGTGCTGTTCCGCTACCGTCCGGCGCATCTGGCGCACCTCAGCGACGCGGATATCGCGCTGCTGAACCAGCGTATCGGGGATGCCCTGCTGGAGTCGGGCCGCGCTAACGTCGGCGTGACCGAGCACGATGGCGTGACCTGTCTGAAGATGACGCTGCTCAACCCGACCGTGACACTGGAAGACATTAAAATCCTGCTGACGCTGGTAGAAACCACGGCTCAGCAGCTGGTTTAACAGTTCTGCTAAAACTCTGAAGGGCGCCTGAAGGCGCCCTTTTTTTATGCCGCTGTTTCCCTCTTTTCACGCTTTCCGGTCAATTCAGTATCAGGATCAAAGAATGCGATCCCGCCATCAGGCACTCTCTATGGGTGTTGTAATTAAAGCCGAGCTGGCCAGCCGTTACGGCCCCGGTATCAGACCTCACTGAACTGTCAGGAATACACATTTACTATCATGCGTAAAATCTTCATCCTCCTTCTGGCGTTAGCAATGGCCGCCATCATCCTGATCGCCGATAGTCACGGAACCAAGGTTCACAACCGCGATCAGATTTTCAGCCTGAATGCCCCTTCCGGGCGCTGAGCGACGCCGCTAAGCCTGCGGTCACCCCTCATCCAGCGCTCGCTTATGATCGTCTTTGTTCAGCGTCATCAGCGCCACAATACTGACCAGTGCGGTCGCCATGACATACCAGGCGGGAATATCGGGATTGCCCGTCTCTTTAATCAGCCCGGTGATGATCAGACCGGCACAGCCGGAGAAGAGCGCGTTAGAGAGTGAATAGGCCAGGCCCAGACCGGTATAACGCACCCGCGTCGGAAACATCTCTGACAGCATCGCCGGTCCCGGCCCGGCCAGCAGGCCCACTACACCCCCTGCGATAAAGACCACCAGCCCTTTCAGCCCGGTTGCGGTGTTCTCAGCCTGCAACAGGTTGAGCAGCGGCAGAGAGAGCACCAGCAGCAGGATCGCCGCCGAGACCATCACCGTCCGGCGGCCAATCCTGTCGCTCAGCATTCCCGCCGGAATAATCGTGACGGCAAAACCGAGGTTCGAAATCACCGCAATCAGCAGCGCCTCATTAAAGCCGGTGTGCAGTGAGGCCTGCAGGTAGGTCGGCATAATCACCAGCCAGGTGTACCCGGCCGCCGACCACACCATCAGCCGGCAGATACCGAGCAGAATCGTTTTCAGGGTGTCACTCAGGCTGGCGGTCACTTTTTCGCGGGGCTGCGTCTGCTGCCGGATAAACGCCGGAGTCTCCTCCATGCCAGCCCGCAGCCAGAGCGCGATCCCCCCCAGCGGCAGGGCAACAAAGAACGGGATGCGCCAGCCCCAGCTCAGCATCTCTTCCGGCGTCAGCAGCCGCGAAAGCAGCGCAACGATCGCTGCACCCGCCAGCAATCCCAGCGCAACGGTAAAGGATTGCCAGGCACCATACAGGCCACGCCTGCCGGGCGGAGCAAATTCGGTCATCAGCGACACCGCCCCTCCATACTCGCCTCCGGCAAACAGCCCCTGCAGAATACGCAGCCCGGTAACGATCAGGGGAGCCAGCACGCCCAGCTGGGCATAGGTCGGCACCAGGCCGATAGCCGCGGTGGCCAGCGTCATCATGATCAGCACAAATATCAGGGTGGGCTTGCGCCCAATCCTGTCCCCCATCCGGCCAAACAGCACGGCGCCAAGCGGACGGAAGAAAAAGGCGATGGCAAAAGAGGCGTAGGTCAGCAGGACACCGGTCAGCGCGGATTCGCCCTGAAGCCGGAAGAAGTTCTCCGCAATCAGGGTAGCCAGGAAGCCATAAACGGCAAACTCATACCATTCAATGAAATTTCCGACCGAACCGGCAATCAGGGCACGTTTGCGGCGAGGGGAGCTGAGCAGATCAGTATCGGAAGCGGACATGGCAGGCGATCCTCAGTCAATCATGGGTCGCTTATGATTAGCACAATCGCTGCCCGGCTGCGCACGCTTCTGCCCGTCACGTTAGCGCGGACACAGAAAAAGGGCGATAGCACGGTGTGACAGACCTTTTTCATCCTCAGCCCTTGCACATCCGCTTTACCGTTGTCAGGATGTGCGCCATTGACTGAATCAGGCGAAAAGATAATGAACGCGCACACCTCAAAAGATCCTCTGCACGGCGTCACCCTGGAGATGCAGATCAACCATTTAGTCGCGCAGTATGGCTGGGCGGAACTGGGAAATCGGGTCAACATCAACTGCTTTAAAAACGATCCCAGCGTGAAATCGAGCCTGAAGTTTCTGCGACGCACCCCCTGGGCGCGGGCGGAAGTGGAAGCGCTCTATCTCGCCTCGCTAAAAGCGTAACGCGGCACACTTGTTTCTCTGAAGCAGAACCGGGGTGAGTCTGAGCTTATCCTCTGTTGTTACTGATGCTGCACCTCCAGGCATTAACAAGCCCGCGGGTGAACATTATGCGCAGCATCGCTTTCAGCGATAGCCCGGACAAGGGCAATCCTTCGCCCTGACAATCTTAATCCTGACGATGAGCTGTCTCTCTGGCTTTCCACAACGCGAATAGCGTAATCGCCAGTGCCAAACTGACGTACAAAGAGACCCACAGCGTGCTGCCCATTTCTTTAAATAACGTGGTGATGATCAGGGGCGCAAAGCCCCCGCCGACAATGCCCGCCAGGGTATAGGCCAGGGATGAACCCGCGTAACGCACATGTCCCGGAAACTGCTCAGTGACAAATGCGGCCTGCGGCCCGTACATCATCGCATGGATCAGCAAACCGCCAATCACCGCCAGCACGATCAACACCGGATGCGCGCTATCAAGCAGCACAAAGAACAGAAATGACCATACAATCGCCAGCAGCGCGCCGGTAATGTAAACCGGGCGTCGTCCCCACCTGTCTGAAAGCGCGCCAAACATCGGCACCGTAATCGCGTTAACTATTGCGCCCAGCATTGTAGCCATTAACGCCAGCGGTCGCGGTAATTGCAGCACGGTGGTGACGTAGGTCAGCGTAAAGACGACCACCAGCGCATAAAGGACATCCGAGCCGATACGCGATCCTCCGGCAATGAATAGCTGTTTCGGATAGTTTACGAAAACCTCTTTTAACGGGGTGTGCGTGGTTTTCTCCTGTTCCTGCATTGCGACAAAGGTGGGTGTCTCTTCCACACCGCGCCGCAGCCACAGACCAAATATGACCAGTACCAGGCTTAGCAGGAACGGAATGCGCCAGCCCCACGCCTGAAACTGATCGGCGCTCATCATCACCGTAACCAGCGTAATAAAGCCCGTGCCGATCAGCGTGCCGCAGGATGGACCAACCTGCGCAAAGGAGGCGTTACGCCCGCGTTTATTCGCGTCGCCATGCTCCATCGATAACAACACGGCCCCTGCCCATTCGCCGCCCAGCGCGATGCCCTGCACAAACCGCAGTGCGACTAACAGAACCGGGCTCCAGATGCCCCAGACCGCATAGCCCGGCAGCAGGCCCATTAACGCCGTGGTTATGCCCATTATCACCAGCGTGATGATCAACACCGCTTTACGCCCCGCGACATCGCCAAGGTGGCCGAACACGAAGCCCCCCAGCGGACGTGAAATATAGCCTACCGCGTAGGTCGAAAACGCCAGAATGGTGCCGACCAGCGGATCGAAGCTGGGGAAAAAGATATGGTTAAACACCAGCGCGGCCATGATGTTGTAAACGGTAAAGTCGTACCACTCAAGCGCGGTGCCAATCGAACTGGCAGCAGCCAGACGCCCGGTCTTCGATTTGGTGCGCACGGCGCCTGCTGCATGTTGCAGAGAATCGGTATCAGCCATTGGTCAGCTCCTGTTTTGTTAACTGCCAGTTGAGGGCATAACGCTGTATCTCTCCCGCAAACAGCTGTGCCGCGGCCGCAGCGAGGCGATCGCAGCTCCGTGCATCGCTGCAATGAATCAGCAGCATCGGCTGCATTTTCCGCTGTTCCTGGCTTTCCTTCGGTAACGGCGAACTCAGGATGCTGTCTGGCATCAGCACGCAGGAGGAGATGTAGCCCGGCGTCTGGCTTATTTGCTGCTGCCAGGCGCTTAGCGCACTGCCATCGATCGCCTGCAGCGTCAACACCGCTAACTGATTGCCCGTGCCTTTGCCATGCTTGTGCACGACCGTGCTCACCCGGCGCATGGGGTTAACCATTTTTTGCAGATTCTGCACCGACCATGCCGTCTGGTGCGTGAATGCGGCGTGATAATCGGCGCTGGAAAAGGCGTCCAGCGAGTCGGTTTCATATAAACCGAGATACTGATGCTCAGCGTTAACTGCCTGATAGCGTGTACCGCTCAGGAATCCCGTAATGGCTACACGCTCCTCTACGTGTTCATGGTCATACCACTGGTTAAAGTCAGCCTCATCTTCAGCGCCAATGTTGGTGGCGACATACAGCATGCCGTGGGGTTGAGTCATCATCAGAATCTCCGGTTAAGGGCAGTTTCCACGGCAAGCGACCAGCTGATTAAGCGGGCGTCATCACCATGAGTCGAAGCAAGGCTCAGGCCAACCGGAGCAGAGCCCGGTTGATGGCAGGGTAAAGAGAGCGCACAGCCGTCCAGCATGTTGATAATGCTGGGGTTGCGCAGCATCAGCGCGTTAATCTCCATATAGCGCTGCGCATCACTGAGTGACGCGATAGTGGGCGCGACAAGCGGAACGGTTGGCATGAGTAACGCATCAAAATCCCCTAGCGCTGCGTTGATGCGCTGTTGCCATGCAGCACGCTGCTGGTAAAGCTCAGTGGCATCCTGCACGGTGAGATGGCTGCCGCGCTGAATGCGCACCAGCACCTGGGGATCGTAAGCTTCAGGGTGTGCCTGCGCGCTTTTTTTATGCCATTGCCAGGCTTCATAAGCCGTAATGCCGCCACGCGCATTCATAGCATTCAGCTCATCCAGCTCAGGCAACGTGATGTCGGTAACTGTCGCACCCGCCTGCTTCAGAAGCGTGATGGCTCGCTGCCAAGCCTGCGCCACATGCTGATCCAGACCATCCAGTACGCGCGTTTGTGGCACAGCAAAGCGCGCGTTTCGCACATCCAGCGACTGTAACGCCAGCGGCCGATCGGCAATGACGCTATCCAGCAGCCAGCAGCTGCGTACGTCGTCCGCGATCACCCCGATGCTGTCGAGTGAGGTCGAAAGCGGCAACGTTCCCCGCTGGTTGATGCGCTTTGCCGTGGGTTTGAAGCCGGTCAGGCCACAGAGTGCAGCAGGGATCCGCACTGAACCGCCGGTATCGGTGCCAACGGCAGCCAGACACATGCCCTCAGCAACCGCCACGGCCGCGCCAGAGGACGATCCGCCGGGGATACGTTGATGTTCGCGCTGCCACGGATTGACTGGCGTGCCGTAATGGGGATTGATGCCCAGGCCGGAAAAAGCGAACTCCGTCATCGTGGTTTTACCAACGATGGCGGCGCCCGCCAGCAGTAGCTTATCGACGACGCTGGCATTGGCAGCCGCCACGGGCGCATCGGCCAGTAAGCGTGACCCGGCCGTGGTCGCCTCTCCCTCGACATCGAACAGATCTTTAATGCTGACTGGCAGTCCATCGATGGGACTTAGCGCCTGCTTTGCCTGCCAGCGGGCGTTTGCCGCGCTACAAGACGCGGCGTAGCGTTGCGTGAACACCAGAGCACCCTGTTGTTCAGGATCCTGCGCGGCCTGCAACGCGGATTCAGTAAAGGCTTCGGGCAGAGCATCGCCGCTCTGCAACTGCTGACTGGCTTGCCAGAGTGTGGTCATCGGCGCTCTCCTCATGCCACCACCGGCAGCGCGCCGGTGGTGTAAGTGTGTTCCAGCGTGCGATTAAGCACCGGGTCATGCAGCGCCATGCGGAACTGGCTGGATGGCCGGATGCCGCCAATGGCGCCCAGCGTGCCGCAGGACATAGCAACGCCCTCTTCCACGACACCGCCAGCAAAATAGCGCGCGAGCAAATCCTGTGGTGTCAGCAGAGAGGCCAGCGTGCCCTGCTGATAGATGACCCATTTACCCTGCTCTTTAATCCATGAGCTGAGTTCAAGCACATCCCAGTGTTCGGTAACGTCACTCATGCGCCACGCGGCGCTGGCAACCGGCTTGATACACGCCTGCTTAGAGAGCGCAACGCTGAAGGTTTCCAGATGGCGGTCGGTATGATCAGACGTGAGGGACACCCACAATTCGCCGCGATGCGAGAAAACGAAGGGTTCGGCTTCGCCGGAGGTCTGCTCGCCTACCACTTCAAGCTCTGATTGCTGGCTGAGCTGATTAACCGCAACCCGGTAAAAAAGCGGTACTGCACCGGGTGCGGGCACGCCGAGGGCTTCTAATTCACGAATATGGTGCAACACGGCTTCCTTATCGCGGCCGGCCCAGCCAGCAATAATGAAATGCGTAATGTCCACGTTCAGTGTGGTCGCGGCTTTGTCGCCCGTAGAGAATCGCAACTGCATGAGAAAACCTCCGGTTGAAAAATCACAGTGAAATTTCACAGTAATTTTAAACTAGCGATTTTCATGCCAGATTTTTGTGTAAGATGTCTTACAGGTAAAAAAAGGAACGTGGTGATGAGTGAATCAGTGGCGGAAAATGTGAACCCAGGCCGTGCAGATAAAAGCCTTTCTCTTAATGAACAAGCCTATCTGGCTTTCAGGCACAAGCTCATTACGTTGCGTTATAAACCTGGCGAATACCTTAATACCGCTCAGGTGATGGATGATCTGGCGATAGGCCGCACACCGGTTAATCAGGCGGTTCATCGCCTCGCAACCGAAGGTTTACTGCAAATTATCCCGCGTAAAGGTGTCATGGTGGCGCCATTATCGATTGATGACGCACTGGAGTTGATTGAAGTACGGCTGGTAAATGAAACGCTCTGTGTGGAGCTTGGCAGCCAGAAGGTGACGGAGGCGCAGCTTGAACGTCTGCGTCATCTTAATCAGCAAATTGATGAGGCGAGCCAGTTACGCAGCCGCGAACAGATGATGCTGCTGGATCGCGAGTTTCATCAGGTCCTGGCCGAGATTGCCGGTAATCGCCATCTTGCCGATATCCTTAGCGTGATTCATGCACAAGCGCAGCGCTTCTGGGCCACCACCCTTTCCAACGTGGCGCACATGGATGAAGTGATCGCTGAGCATAATGAAATCATTGCCGCGCTGGAATCAGGGGACACACAACGTGCAGCCGAAGCCGCACGTGCGCATATTTTCTCATTTAAGCGCGCCCTACTTTCCGCTTAAAGGCCAGACCGCGTGCCGTCGCAAGTTTTGACAGCGCCTGATCGATTTCAGTTTATGCAAGACCCGGTTGCTGCAGGCAGCGCGCTAATGATGGCTGGCGGCTGATAAAGTTTTCAGGGCGGCATCGGCGCTCGGGAGCATGATATGCCCAGTGGGGAGTGTTGCCGGTTCGCTGTTTAGCCTGGGGCAATCGCGTTGAAGCAGGGGCACGTCCGCCTGGTGTCAGAAGCGGACATTGCTGACATCGGGATGAACTAATCTGCGGGGAGCAGCTCAACAGGTGTTGTGTCAATTTAATGCCTGAACCAGTAGAACACTATAAAAGCAATGTCAGCCATTTCCTGAAAATGAAGGTAAGAAGAGTGACATTAAAAAACGAAGAGTTTGTTTAAGACGGGTACATATAGCACTTTCCGGGCCGTCACGCGAAAATGACAGACAGGGTATATCATAGAGATGTTACATTAATTGAAAACATTGATTTGATGATTCGTCTTCATAAATTCAATAAATTCGTCAACAGGTAATGGTCTGGAGTAATGAAAGCCCTGCAGGATAACATTTCCCATGTTAAATAAGATCTGTGCGACCTCTTCAGTTTCAACCCCCTCTACAACAACGCTCATTCCAGTTTTTTCTGCCATTTCAATTACGTTCTCAATAATTATAATGTTCTTCGAATTATTAATTCCATTTTTCAAAAGCGCTCTGTCTATTTTGACTTCATCGAATGGCATTTCGTTCAAAACATTGAGTGAGGCATAACCAGAACCGAGATCATCAAGAGACCATGACACTCCTTTTTTTGAAAGATCATTCATAATGATGGCTACTTTTTTCTTATCGTAAAGAAATGTACTTTCAGTGATTTCCAGAGTTATGTCTTTGAATGATATTAATTCTTTGCCAAGTATATTTTGGGTATTATAATCAAAATCTGGTTCCATTAACTGTAAAGGGCTTAAATTAACAGATACTTTAATATTAATGTTATGACTATTCATTGCCCGCATATCTCTGCAGACCTGTTCCAGAACCCAATACCCTAAAGGTATAATTAGCCCTGAAGCTTCAGCTACGGGGATGAAACTATCAGGCGGTATAAAACCTTTAGTCGGGTGATTCCATCTTAGTAGCGCTTCTGCTGATCGAATATGTCCGTTATTATCTATCTGTGGCTGATAGCAGACAAATAATTCTTTCTTTATCATTGCCTTAGTCAGCGCTAATTCAATATATTTCTCATTAGAATAATCACTACGATATATAACAAGAATACCAGATATCAGAAGAAGGCAAAGAGCATAGTTAACATATACGCCATTGATCATTATCGACACGGGAGGATGAAATTTTTCAGAGGTAAAGCTAATATCAGAGACGGAAAAGGTGAAGTAAAGCAACAGGCTGAACAGTGGGATAAAGTTTTTAAAATAAGCAGATTCATTCCTGAGAAATAACAACCCACCTATTGAATAAACCAGCAAATATGTATGAGATGAACGCGGGATATTAACCAGTGGATAATCAGTAAGGGAAATAATTATGCAAATGAAAAGAATAAGATGGCAAAATATAGAGACATCTCTTTTTCGAAGTCCCTTATATGCTGTATATAATGAATAAATTCCTAGCATGACAACAGATGAACATATTGCGGCCAGATATAGTTTATCATTATAAAAATAAGCACCAGACCAACCAACCCCACCAACGCAACAAATGATGCCGGTAAGAAAAAGCAGGAAACACTGACGTCTTTTATGATTCTCGTGGGGGAGTCGATGAATATATGATTCCACAAAAGATGTCGCACTTTGAATTCTTTCCTGCATACAAATTTCCTTTACCAGATACATATTTAATCTAGTTTACAACTATACCTGACTTCCGCGAACAATTAAATTGACCCGTTTCACCTGGATTAAAAGACTGCTATGTCTGCAATGACAACACTTGTTTTGAGCGAAACACCTGACCTCCGCTCCTCGCTCAAATCAGACATCCATCACCTGAAACCACCACAAGCCATTAAACACCCGCTTTAGTTGACCCTAACCGTAACTGCTCGCCTGCCGGGAACCCGTAACGCGGCAAGCCGTCAGCGTCAGGCACTGAATAGCGCGCAATAAAAAAGCCCGCGCAGGGTAACCCGCGCGGGCTTTTCACATCAGGACGCGATTACAGCGCCATGTCGTGTTTGGCTGAAGGCGCTGCCTGCTCAGGCTGAGCCGCTTGCGCCGGTGCTGATTTGCCATCCATGTTGATCACAGGCGGCGTGGTCAGCTGCAGGGTTGCCGCAGTGTCATTCCAAACCTGCTGCAGCAACGGCACGTTGTCGTTCAGCTTCTGGCCATAACCAGGGATCATTTTGTGGATCTTGGCCTGCCACTCTGCTGACTTAAACTCTTCCGGGAACAGCTTCTGCATCACGCTTAACGCGATCGGAGCAGCGGTTGACGCGCCCGGCGAGGCACCCAGCAGGGCTGCGACAGTTTTCTGCTGATCGGTCACAATTTCTGTACCCAGTTTCAGCACGCCACCTTTCTCAGCATCTTTCTTGATGATCTGAACACGCTGACCGGCCTGAATCAGTTTCCAGTCCTCTTTCTTCGCGTCCGGATAGTACTCTTTCAGCGCGTCGAAGCGATCTTCATCACTCAGCATCACCTGACCGATCAGGTATTTCACCAGGTCAAAGTTATCGATACCGACATCGGTCATTGGCACGATGTTATGGGTCGTGGTGGTGCTCAGCAGGTCAAACAGCGAGCCGTTTTTCAGGAACTTGGTTGAGAAGGTCGCAAACGGTCCGAACAGCACGACGCGCTTGCCATCCAGATAACGGGTATCCAGATGCGGAACAGACATCGGTGGTGCACCGGTGGAAGCCTGACCATAGACTTTCGCCAGGTGACGATTCGCAATCGCGCTGTTTTCGGTCACGAGGAACGAGCCGCCAACCGGGAAGCCCGCATAGTTGTCCGCTTCCGGAATGCCGGTTTTCTGCAGTAACTTCAGCGCGCCGCCACCGGCACCGATAAAGACATATTTCGCATCGACCGCGCGCTCGCTGCCATTTTTGACATCTTTGATGGTGACGTGCCAGGAGTTGTCGCCGTTGCGCTTGAACTCGGTGACTTCAGATGAGGTTTCCAGACGGAAGTTGTTATTCTTCTTCAGGCTGCCGATCAGCTGACGGGTAATTTCGCCGTAGTTAACATCGGTGCCGACCGGGGTCCAGGTTGCCGCGACTTTCTGCTGCGGATCACGACCTTCCATGACCAGCGGCGCCCACTGTTCGATCTGCTTGTGATCGGTGGAGAATTTCATGCCCTGGAACAGCGCGGTTTTCTGCAGTGCAGCATAGCGCTTGGTCAGGAAGTCAACGTTGTCGCCCCAGACAAAGCTCATGTGTGGTGTAGAGTTGATGAAAGAGCGCGGATCGTGCATCACGCCCTCTTTGACCTGTGCGGTCCAGAACTGACGTGAAACCATAAAGGCTTCGTTAATTTCCAGCGCTTTGGACACGTCGATAGAGCCATCTTTACGCTCAGGCGTGTAGTTCAGCTCCATGTTAGCAGAGTGACCAGTACCGGCGTTGTTCCAGCCGTTTGAGGATTCCAGCGCCACGCCATCCAGCTTCTCAACCATGATCTGTTTCCAGCCAGGCTGCAGCTCTTCCAGCATGGTGCCCATGGAGGCGCTCATGATGCCGCCGCCAATTAACAGAACATCGGTTTTTTCTGGTGAGGTTTCAGCGTGAAGTGCGGATGAAACTAACAGGGCCGCAAGAGACAGCGCGGGAATAACTTTTTGTGAATTCATCATTTTAATCTACAGCTCGGACCGTACTGGTTAAAAAAAGTCCTCAAAGTTTAAAATAATGTTATTTACGAGTTAATGCGAAATTAGTTATAAAATTAAAAATAGCAATTCAGCCTTAATTTAATTACAAAAGGCTTACTTTATTGAGCGATTATTTTAACCACACATTAAGGGTGTCCTTTGAATTATACAATCCCCTAACACAAATATTCTTACTGAAACCGACGGCGGTCAGGCCGCTAAAACTGTACTGATGCGGCGAGTTAGCGTATGTTTCCCGGCGATCTCCCATCCGTACTGAAAGCCTATGACAAGCCAACCACAGAACCGACACGCCGTGACGAAACGACCCATGAAACTCAGTACCCTGACCACACTGATGATGACCGCGGTTATCTTCACCGTACTGCTGGCTGTCCATCTGCTCTATTTCGTTCAGATCGATAACTTTGCCCAGTCGCACCTGAAAGATAAGGCGATGGCGGTCGCCCGAACGCTGGCGGACAGCCCGGAAATTCAGCGGGGATTGCTGTTGCCTGACGGCAGCAGCCAGATCCAGCCGCTGGCCGAGGCGGCGCGTAAACGCAACGGCCTGCTGTTTGTGGTGGTGACGGATATGCGCGGCATTCGCTTTTCGCATCCCAATGCTGCGGTGATCGGCAAGCACTTTGTCGGTAACGATATCTATCCCACCCTGAGCGGTCGGGAGAATGTGGCGGTCAATCATGGTGTGCTGGTGGAAGCGTTGCGGGTCTTTACACCTGTGTTTAACGCGCAGCATCAGCAGATTGGCGTGGTGGCGATCGGCATTGCGCTGAATGATGTGGCGGCGCAGATAGCGAAAAGCCGCTGGAACATCGTCTGGACCAGCCTGTTTGGCGGCGTGGTCGGGCTGCTGGGTATCCTGATTCTGGTCCGGCGGCTGAAAACCATCCTGCTGGGTCTGGAGCCACACGAGATTTCCAGTCTGTTTGAGCAGCGCCAGGCCATTCTTAACTCCATCAAAGAGGGGGTGATCGCGGTAGACGATCACTCCCGCGTCAGCCTGATCAATCAGGCTGCGCAGCAACTGCTGCATGAAACCACGCAGAAAACGCCAGCCAGCGGCGATCTGATTGCTGAAGAGAGCGTGATGCACCGCCACCAGCAGGATGCGCTGCATGCGGGGAAAGCCTGGTATGATGAAGAGCTGACGCTGGGAAATCGCATCCTGATCACTAACACCGTACCGGTGCGCAGCCGTGACCGGATTATCGGGGCGGTGACCACCTTCAGGGACAAAACCGAGATCAGCCAGCTGATGCAGCGTCTGGACGGCATGGTAAACTATGTGGATGCGTTGCGTGAGCGGTCCCATGAATTCATGAACAAACTGCATGTCATTCTGGGCCTGCTGCATATGAAAAACTATGCGCAGATGGAAGAGTACATTCTCAAAACTGCCAACGCCTATCAGACGGAGATCGGTTCGCTGCTGCAGAAGATCAAATCGCCGATCATTGCCGGTTTCCTGCTCAGTAAAATCAACCGGGTTACCGATGAGGGCCATCAGCTGATTATCGATGAGGCCAGTTTTTTGCCTGACTGCGGCAGTGAGGAGCAGAGTGCGGTACTGATTACGGTGCTGGGCAATTTAATTGAGAATGCGCTTGAGGCGCTCGACCCGGAGACCGAGGGTGAAATCCACCTCATGCTGCACTATCAGAATGGCTGGTTAGCCTGCGAAGTGAGTGATGATGGTCCCGGCATTGATGCCGCGCAGCTGAACACCATCTTTGAACGGGGCGTCTCCACAAAGGGTGAGGATCGCGGTGTCGGACTGTTTCTGGTCAGACAGCAGACCGAAAGCCTGGGGGGTAGCGTCAGCGTCGAGTCAGAACCCGGCGTCTTTACCCAATTCTTAGTACAACTTCCGTGGGAGAGAGGAATGATTACCCAATGATTAATGTGTTAGTTGTCGATGATGACGCCATGGTCGCGGAGCTGAACCGCTGCTATATCGGGCAGATCCCGGGATTTACCTGCTGCGGAACGGCCTCGACGTTACAGCAGGCGAAAGAGCGGCTGGCCCAGGCCGAGCCGCAGGTGGATCTGATTCTGCTGGATATCTACATGCAGCAGGAAAACGGCCTCGACCTGCTCCCGGAGCTGCGCAGCGCAGGCCGTCCTGTTGACGTGATTATTATCTCGTCCGCTGCCGATGCCGCCACCATCAAAACCTCACTTAACTACGGGGTGGTCGATTACCTGATCAAACCTTTCCAGTTTTCCCGGTTTGAAGAGGCGCTCACCGGCTGGCGACAGAAGAAGTCGCTGATGGATAATCATCAGTTTTACCAGCAGTCAGACGTGGACCAGCTTCTGCATGGCAACCCGCCGGGGGCCAGCGAACAGAAACGCCTGCCGAAGGGACTGACGCCGCAGACGCTGCGGACGCTCTGCCTGTGGATCGACGCCCATCCGGGGACCGAGTTCTCGACCGACGAACTGGCAACCGAGGTGAATATCTCCCGCGTCTCCTGCCGCAAATACCTCATCTGGCTGGCGCAGATCAATATTCTGTTCACCAGCATTCACTATGGCGTCACCGGTCGCCCGGTCTACCGCTACCGCCTGCAGCCGGAATATCACACCCTGCTCAAACAGTACTGTCAGTGAACCAGCCGGTAATCGTCATCCAGCAGCTGAAACGAAAAGTGACGTTGTGACGAACAGATGACCCGCCTGTCGCGGGTCACAAACAGGGCTTCAATACCCGGTTTGTCCGCCAGACAGGCAATGCCCTGTTCCACGCCCAGACCGTATAGCAGCGTGGTGTAGATATCGCCATCCAGCGACCGGTCAGAAATGACGGTAACGCTCAGCAGTTCGTTATCCAGCGGGTACCCGGTGCGCGGGTCCAGAATGTGGTGATAACAGATCCCGTTCAGCTCGAAGTAACGTTCATAGATGCCGGATGTCACCACGGAGCGATTGTTCACGCCAATCACGCCGATCAGCTCGTCGGCTGCGCCAAACGGTTTTTTCAGTCCGATTGCCCACGCCTGTTCATCAGGGGGTGCCCCCACGGTCTGCACGTTGCCACCCAGATTGATCAGCGCATGGCTGACCTGCTGCTGACGCAGAAAGGCCTGCACAAGATCGGCGATATAGCCTTTGGCGATGGCCCCCAGGTCAATCTCCATGCCCGGTCTGGCCAGCATTACGCTGCGGGCGTCGGCGTCAAGAATGACCTCATGGGGATCGATGAGCGCCCTGCGAGCCTGAAGCTCCGCTGGTGACGGCACGCTGTGCCCCTGAAAGCCGATTTTCCAGCACTTCACCAGTGGACCGATCGCCAGATTAAACAGGCTGTCGGGCAGCAGGCTCACCGCATGCGCGCAGGCGATAAGATCGAACACCGGCTGGCTGACCACCACCGGATGCTGCCCTGCTGCATGGTTGATCGCCATCACCTCAGACGTGGCGCGGTTCACGGTGAAGAGATTCTCCTGCTGTCTGATGAGCCGGAAAACCTGTGCGGCCAGGGTCTGATTGTCTTCGAAGAGTTTGAGCAGGATGGGCGATCCCATCAGGACGGCGGAGTAAGCATAGACACGCGCTTCAGTTAACATAGGCGACTCTGCTTCAGAATGGGAAAACCGGCACCCGCCAGAGGCGGATGCCGGAAAGGACCGTTAACGTCGGGCGTAAGCGGCGGCATTACCACCGGCCAGAATACCAAAGATGATGATATCGGCGACGGCGTTCCCGCCGATACGGTTCGCGCCGTGGATACCGCCAACCACCTCACCACAGGCCCAGGCACCGTTGATTACCTGTTTCTGAGTGTCCAGCACCGCTGTCGTGGTGTCGATGGTCACGCCCCCCATGGTGTGGTGAACACCCGGTGCGATACGAATCGCGTAGAAGGGGCCTTCACTCAGCGGGTGACGCAGCGCGGTCTGACGACCAAAATCTTCATCTTTCTGCTGGATAACAAAGTTGTTGTAACGGGCCAGTGTCGCTTCCAGGGTGTGATGTTCGCCCATGTTAAGTTTCACCGCCAGCTCCGCCACGGCAGGCGCGCTGATGACAAAGCCTTTAGCGATATACTCGTCGGCCGCTTTGTTATTCATCCGCACCTGTTCGTCAAACACAATCCAGGCGCTCTTCTCAGGCAGGGCGATAATCTGCGCCGAGACTTTGTCGCGGGTCTCCATTTCATTATAGAAGCGCTTGCCCGCCTGGCTGACCAGGATAGCACCGCCGCCGCGAATGGATTCAGAGACCAGATAAGAGGTGGTCTGCTCCACCGTTGGGTGAATCTGGATCTCACCCATATCCACCGTGCCCGCGCCGATTTTCTCCAGCATCGCAATCCCGCTGCCGGTAGCGCCTTTATGGTTAGTGGTGACAAAGCCATCGAGTTCAGGACGGTATTTCACCACCAGCTCGCGGTTGGCACTGAATCCGCCGGTCGCCACAATCACGCTTTTCGCGTAGAGGATGCGGCTGTCGTTGTATTCATCGACCACCTTCACGCCGGTGACCGCGCCATTTTCATACAGGATTTCTGCGACTGAGGTCTCCAGCAGGACTTCGATGTTACGGCTGTTGATGTTTTTCACCAGACCGCTGATCAGGAAGCCCCCCACCGCGGAACGGTCAGCCGGACGGTGAGTCCGGTCAATGCTCATCCCGCCGGTAATGGTAATGTCGTTGAGTTCGATTCCGTGGTTAGCCAGCCATTCGATCGCTTCCGGTGCCAGATCCACAAACTCACGCAGCAGCACCGGGTTGTTTTTGAACTGACCGCCCTTCAGCGTCTCTTCATAGAACAGCTCTTTGCTGTCCTCGATGCCTTTGAGTTTCTGGAAGCGGGTTTCGGCAGCATTCATACCGACCGACGCCTTGATGGTGTTACCCCCAATGGTCGGCATCTTCTCGATGATGACGACGCGAGCGCCCTCGTCGTGCGCCTGAATCGCCGCAGCCAGACCTGCCCCGCCACTGCCGACAATCACCACATCGTAATTCTGCGGTGCATTCGGGTTGCCCCCCTCTTCAATCACATGCGCTTTGCTGGAGGTGGTCATGGCGCGTGAAACCGCTTTTTTCAGCGCCTCACTCTGGGTGGTTGCGCCGGTAATGGCGTCGACGTGCGGGCTGTTTGCTACCAGAATGCGGTTACGCAGGCTTTCAAACGTGGTGGTGAAATCGACATCCAGGGTGTCATCCGGCACCAGTGAAATGTCGGTGATACGGTCCGTGTCGAGCGTCACGTTGATTTTCAGCTTCAGCGCTTCTGCTTCCACTTTTTCCTGATAAACGCCCGCTTTGTATTTACGGCCCGATTCGCTCATGTCGCGGATCATCGCGTCGACCAGCGAGAAGCGCCACAGCGGTTCCGGGATCTGCAGCTCTTCGCGTTTGTTGCTGTCGATATAGAGTTCAAGGTGCTCGTTGTTGATGATCCGGTCAGCCCAGTTCGGGTAGGCAATACAGGCTTTACCAATCGCCACCAGATCGTAGCCTTTTTCCAGCGCCATCTCGGCATCGGCCCGGTTTACAACGCCGCCGACGCCAATCACCGGCACTTTTGCCAGTTCAGGCGACCGCATGGCGAGGTACTTCTCGATCAGCGGCGTCGGGTCCTGGGTATCCACAATCGACGGACGCAGCAGCTGGCCCACAGAGAAGTGGACATAATCCAGGCCACGCGCGGCCAGTTTTTCCAGCAGATAGAGGGTGTCGTCAAAGCGAATGCCGGGCACTTCGATCTCTTCAGGCGAGAAGCGATAGCCGATGATGAAGGAGTTGTGGGCGAAGCGTTCCGCCATCTTGTGGGTGATTTCCAGCACTTCCAGCGGGAAGCGGGCGCGGTTGTCGCGGCTGCCGCCCCACTTGTCATCGCGCTGGTTAGAGTTGGGTGAATAGAACTGCTGGATCAGATAGGTATTGGCGCCATGAATTTCCACACCATCGAAACCCGCCTTGATCGCACGGTTCACCGCATCACCAAATTTGGTGATCATGGTGTCGACTTCTTCTGCGCTGAGCGCCAGGGGTTTGGTGGCACCTTCTCGCGGCGCCGCGATGGCGCTCGGCGCAACCGGGGTTTTCCCGCCAATCAGCTCCGGCTCGACCATACGGCCGCCGTGATAGATCTGTAAAATGGCGGTAGAACCTTCAGATTTGATCGCGTCCGCAATGCGTTTCAGACCGGGGATTTTATTGTCGCTGTCGATGGCAATGGCACCCGGAAAGGCCGGGCCGCGGTTATCGATAAAGCAGCACTCGACAATCACGGTTCCGATGCTGCCTGCCCGTGCGCGATAGTATTCAACCAGTTCACTGGTGACCGTGCCGTCATAGAAACCGGTACAGGTGGTCATCGGGGCCATCACCAGTCGGTTTTTTAACACGGCGCCATTTGGCAGGGTCAGTGGATTAAGGATGGGAGTGAGTGTATTCATTGCGATAAACTCCAAGATTTAAAAGTCTGGAAATTTTTTAGCGGACGCAAATTATCGCTTAATTAAGTGGTCCGATGTCATGCTGTTAATATACGCCTTTCTTTGCTTACGTAAGCTATAAATTTACTTATTTAACTTTTAAAGCATCTGGAGTTTTTATTTGCTGAATGGCGGAACTAAAGTTATATTTATTGTTAATCAAGGGTAACCAAAAATCAACCATTTGTTTACATTGAAATAAGATCATTCATTATCATAAAGTTATGTGATATCTTCCTGCTTTTCCGCCCTGCTCAATTGTTGACCCGCTTCACAAAAGTGTCAGAATGCCGGTGGCAGAAATATAAATAGAAAATAAATGTTAAAAAATCGCGAATAATGAATTAATTTCTTTGATCTGGATCAAAATTTATATTTGCAGAAATCGCATCATATTTACAGGCTTTTAAAAATGCTGCTCAATCCTCAGGCAGCGGATTAAAAAAATCAGTGCATCGCGGTTTATTCACACTGTCAAGAATAAGAACGAAATTCATCAGTGAAGGTCCGGGGCGCAAATCGTATTCTTCTTAACTTGCAGATAAAACACTATGAAAACACTCTCAGCTGTAACTGAACCCCCAAAAGCCGCACCTGCGGGTGCGGGGAAAAAGAAAGCGATCATGCTGGCTCTGCCGGTGCTGGTGGCCGTGCTGCTGTTACTGGTGCCGACACCTGCGGGCCTTGAACCCTACGCCTGGCACTTCTTCGCCATCTTCGTCGGCGTCATCGTCGGCCTGATCTTTGAACCCCTGCCCGGTGCCGTGATCGGCCTGACGGGCGTTGTCGTCATCGCGCTGTTCAGTCAGTTCCTGCTTTTCAGCCCGGCAGAGCTGGCTAATCCGAAATTCAAAGTCGCCAGTGAATCCTTTAAGTGGGCGGTCAGCGGTTTCGGTAACTCCACGGTCTGGCTGATCTTCGGTGCCTTTATGTTCGCCGCAGGGTATGACAAAACGCAGTTTGGTCGTCGCCTGGCGCTGATCCTGGTGAAATATCTGGGTCGCCGCAGCCTGACGCTGGGTTATGCCATCACCTTTGCTGACCTGTTGCTGGCACCCTTTACCCCGTCAAACACCGCGCGCAGTGGCGGCACCATCTATCCGATTATCGCCAACCTGCCTCCGCTCTACGGCTCTAAACCGAATGACCCAAGCGCCCGCAAAATTGGTTCCTATCTGATGTGGGTCGCCATTACCGCCGCCTGTATCACCAGCTCTATGTTCCTCTCTGCACTGGCACCCAACCTGCTGGCCCTGGCGCTGGTGAAAAGCATCATCGGTTTTGATATCTCCTGGGGCATGTGGTTCCTGGCCTTCCTGCCGCTGGGTCTGCTGCTGATTCTGACCATGCCGCTGCTGGCTTACTGGTTCTATCCGCCTGAAGTCAAAATCAACGATGAAGTGCCAAAATGGGCGATGGCTGAACTGGAGAAACTGGGCAGACTGACCCGCAATGAGATCCTGCTGCTGGTGTTCGTGGTCTGCGCCCTGCTGATGTGGATCTTCGCGACCTCGTGGATTGAGCCCGCCCTGGCGGCACTGCTGGTCGTGGTCCTGATGTTGTGGACAGGGGTGCTCAGCTGGAACGACATCACCAGCAATAAACCCGCCTGGAACACCTTTGCCTGGTTCGCTACCCTGGTGGCGCTGGCGGACGGTCTGGCTCGCGTCGGTTTCATCACCTGGTTAGGTAAAGAAGGTGGCATGCTGCTGCAGGGCTATGACCCGCAGATTTCAGCCGTCGTCCTGTTAATCGCCTTCTTCCTGCTGCACTACCTGTTTGCCAGTACCACCGCGCACACCACTGCGCTGTTACCGGCCATGCTGACCATTGCCGCCTCGATTCCTGGCATCAATATGCCGGTCTTCTGCCTGATGCTCTGTACCTCTCTGGGTGTGATGGGCATCATCACCCCTTACGGCACCGGCCCAAGTCCGATTTACTACGGCAGCGGTTATCTGCCGACTAAAGACTACTGGCGTCTGGGTACCATCTTCGGCGCTATCTTCCTGGTCTCCATGATGGTGATTGCTTATCCGTGGATGGTGTGGATGTTCTGACGGATACAACATGCAGATCAACGCGTTATAAGATACCATTCCTGCACTTCCCCGCGGCACCCGCGGCGGGGAAGGATAATAAACGATTAATTCGCCTATGATGTTGCGCCCCGCAGCCTGCTCGCGGTGGTTCAGCCGGTCATTAAGTGAGAAAAAATGTCGAACAAACCTTTTGTCTATCAGAACCCTTTTCCGCTGTCCCACGAAGAAACCGAATACTATCTGCTGAGCCGTGAGCATGTCTCAGTCGCCGAATTTGAAGGTCAGGAGATCCTGAAAGTTGACCCGCAGGCGCTGACGCTGCTGGCTCAGCAGGCCTTCCACGACGCCTCTTTTATGCTGCGTCCGGCTCACCAGCAGCAGGTTGCCTCAATCCTTGCTGACCCGGAAGCCAGCGACAACGACAGATATGTCGCCCTGCAGTTTTTACGCAACTCTGAGATTGCCGCCAAAGGCGTGCTGCCAACCTGTCAGGATACCGGCACCGCTATCATCATGGGTAAAAAGGGTCAGCGCGTCTGGACCGGCGGCGGGGATGAGGCCGCGCTGTCGCAGGGTATCTATAACACCTACATCGAAGATAACCTGCGCTACTCCCAGAACGCCGCACTGGATATGTACAAAGAGGTGAACACCGGCACCAACCTGCCTGCGCAGATTGACCTCTACAGCGTGGATGGCGACGAGTACAAATTCCTCTGTATTGCCAAAGGGGGCGGTTCTGCCAACAAAACCTATCTCTATCAGGAGACCAAAGCGCTGCTGAGTCCCGGCAAGCTGAAAAATTACCTGGTGGATAAGATGCGCACCCTGGGCACGGCTGCATGTCCGCCGTACCATATCGCATTTGTTATCGGAGGCACCTCAGCGGAAAGCACGCTGAAGACGGTTAAGCTCGCCTCGACCCACTACTACGATGGTCTGCCGACCGAAGGCAACGAACATGGTCAGGCATTCCGTGATGTGCAGCTGGAGCAGGAACTGCTGGAAGCCGCGCAGAAGCTGGGTCTGGGCGCACAGTTTGGCGGCAAATATTTCGCGCACGACATTCGCGTGATTCGCCTGCCGCGCCACGGTGCCTCCTGCCCCGTCGGCATGGGCGTCTCCTGCTCCGCTGACCGTAACATCAAGGCGAAGATCAACCGCGAAGGCATCTGGATTGAGAAACTGGAAGCTAACCCGGGCCGACTGATCCCGGAAGCGCTGCGTCAGCAGGGCGAAGGTGAAGTCTTACAGGTTGATCTGAACCGTCCGATGGAGCAGATTCTGGCGCAGCTCTCCGCCTACCCGGTCTCTACCCGTCTGTCTCTGACCGGCACCATTATTGTGGCGCGTGATATTGCGCACGCGAAGCTCAAAGAGCGTATCGATAACGGTGAAGGGTTGCCGCAGTACATTAAGGATCACCCGGTCTATTACGCTGGCCCGGCCAAAACGCCTGAAGGTTACGCCTCCGGTTCACTCGGCCCGACCACCGCCGGACGCATGGACTCCTACGTGGATCTGCTGCAGGCACACGGCGGCAGTAAGATCATGCTGGCAAAAGGCAACCGCAGCCAGCAGGTGACGGATGCCTGTCACAAGCATGGCGGTTTCTATCTCGGCAGCATCGGCGGCCCGGCAGCGGTGCTGGCGCAGCAGAGTATTAAGAGTCTGGAGTGCGTGGAGTATCCGGAGCTGGGGATGGAAGCGATCTGGAAGATTGAGGTCGAGAACTTCCCGGCCTTTATCCTGGTCGATGATAAAGGTAACGACTTCTTCCAGCATATTGAGCGCGCGCACTGCGCGAAATGTGTGAAGTAAGAGATGCGTTAAGTTATGAAAAAGCCCCCGGTTTCGGGGGCTTTTTTTTGAAGATCTCAAAGGAAAAGCTGGCTGTGGTAGCGAGCCTGCGCAGGGAACGGGGTCAGATCGGAAAGACGCAAAAGCCGTCATCCATGACACGCTCGGCCCGCGCCGTCCTGGCGCGGGCCGCTTTCCTCCTCTGACCCCGTTCCCCGCGCCCTGAGCGAATTTACTGCTGTCAGATTCACCCTGCTTTGTCTTCAGCGTCGGTCTGCAAAAAAGGCTATCGAATTCTTTTTAGCCACGCTGCAACCGCTGCAACGCCTCATCGATCGGGCTGTCGCCCTGAGTCAGTTCGATGATCTGATATTTAATGGCTGGCTGTTCGATCAGTCCGACCAGGGTTGCCGCCACATCTGCCCGCGGCACCACGCCATAGGGGATCGCCAGGTCGGCATGAATCCGTCCGCTGCCCGCTTCGTCAGTCAGCGTGCCAGGGCGCAGGATCACCCACTCCAGGCGGCTCGCCACCAGCTCAGCATCAGCCTGTCGTTTGACCCGCATGTAGTTCTCAAAACCCTCTGAAGGGGTTTTGCCGCGACCTGCATCGGGAAAAGCCGAAACCAGCATAAAGCGTGGAACATCTGCCTGCTCTGCCGCCGCCACGGCCAGTGTCAGCCCCTCACCATCAATGGCATTGGTCAGCGCGATTCCGGCACCACCGGCCCCCGCCGTAAACACCACGACATCATGCTCAGCCATCAGCTGTGCCAGCTCCGGGACGCTCAGCTGCTGAAGGTCGCCTGACACAGCCGTTGCGCCTGTTGCCTGCAACGTCTCAGCCTGCTCCGGTTTGCGGTGCAGTGCCGTTACCCTGTGCCCTTTGCTGCTCAGCTGACGGGTCAGCTGCTGACCCACCTTGCCCGCAGCCCCGATAATGAAACATCTCGCCATGGGTTCTGAACCTCCACTGAATGATCAAATATGCCGGAAACAAAACAGGCGCCGGATAGGGCGCCTGCGGTTTTTTACTCAGGGATCACTTTTTCCGCTTTCAGCTTATCGAACAGCTGGGTAAAGGAGTCCAGCGTGCTACGGTAGCCGGTAAAGCCCGCTTTGCGGCTCTTACTCATGTCGGTAAAGGCTTCCATCGGACGTCCCAGATCGGCATCGGTATGCCACCAGGAGGCGAGTTTATTGATATCCGCCTCACGCAGCTGATGCTTCTCTGCAATCGCCTGCCATGCGCTGGCGGCCTCATCCATCCGCCCTTCCAGCGGCATCATCTGCGCCGGATAGTCCGCGGCCTCAATACCAAAGTATTCTGCCAGTTTCGGCCACATCCAGTTCCAGCGGAAGACATCGCCGTTTACGGCGTTAAAGTCCTGGTTAGCGGCATTAGGCGAGGTGGCGGCCCAGAGCAGCTGCTCAGCCAGCAGACCCGCATCGGTCATATCCGCCACACCGTTCCACTGCTCAGGCGAACCCGGGAAGATAAACGGCCAGCCCTTCTCTTTACACAGAGTGGCGTAAACGGCCAGCGTCTGCCCCATGTTCATCGCATTGCCTACCGCATAGCCGATGATGGTGTGCGGACGATGCACGCTCCAGCGATAGTCATACTTTTCAGCGCCCGCGAACAGTTCATCTTCCTGCGCGTAGTAGAAGTTATCAACCGGCTGACGGCCCTGCTCTTCGCGGAATGGCGTAACCGGCACCGCACCTTTACCGTAGGCTTCAAACGGGCCCAGATAGTGCTTCAGTCCGGTGACCAGCGCCACGTGAGAACCCTGCAGGCGGTCGCTCAGTGCTTCAATCACGTTGCGCACCATGCCGCCGTTGACGCGGATATTCTCTTTTTCATTCTCCTGACGCGCCCAGACGCTGAAAAAGAGCGCATCCGGTTTGACCGATTTCAGCGCGTCACGCACCGCATCGGCGTCGGTCAGATCGGCGGTCAGGCTGGTCGCGCCCGCTGGCACGGCACCACGGCCGCGTGACAGGCCGCTGACCTGCCAGCCTTCCTGCTGTAATTTGTCTGCCAGTGCGCGACCGATTACGCCGCTGATGCCCACAATCAAAGCGTGCTTTTTCATTTGATTTCTCCTCAATTTGCGTAATGCTAAGCCTAATAGAGAATTCAGTTCTTATCTCTGTCATTTATTCACATCATTCTCAACCTGAGTTCACGAATCGATGCACGATCATCGCCTGAAAGACATCCTGCCGTTTGTTGCCAGCGTCGAGTGCGGCAGTTTCACCGCGGCGGCCGAACGTTTGCATGTCACCGGCTCGGCGGTCAGTAAAAGCCTCAGCAGGCTGGAAACACGCTTAGGCTCGCGCCTGCTGGAACGCACGACGCGCAGTCTGCAGCTGACCGACGCGGGCAGCGCCTATTACCAGACCTGCCTGCGGGTGCTGGAGGATCTGGCCGAAGCAGAAGCGGTGCTGGCGGCGCAGCGCACCATTCCTTCCGGCCGCCTGCGGCTGGCTGTGCCCACCACCTATGGCCGCCTTAACGTCATGCCGTTGCTGATGCCCTTTTGTCAGCAGCACCCCGAACTGGCGCTGAGCCTGAGTCTGTCCGATCGCTTTGTTGACCTGTTTGAAGAGGGGGTGGATGTCGCGGTACGGATTGGCGGGGCGCCTGACCTGCCTGCCTCACTGGGCTGGCGCAATATGGGTCGCGAGAAGATGCAGTTCTGTGCGTCACCCGCTTATCTGGCACGTGAGGGACGCCCGGAAGATGAGGCGGCGCTGCTGAATCACCCCGCCATCCTTTATGAGCGGGTAGATGGCAGCACCAAACCCTGGCTGTTTACCACCCAGGATGGGCAGGCGCACTGGCGGGAGGTGCCCTGGCGGCTGGCTGTCGGGGACGTTGATGCGCAGTTACAGGCGGTTATCGCCGGGCTGGGTGTGGCACAGATGCCATCCTGGCTGATCCAGCGCGCCGTGGACGCGGGTGAACTCGACATTATTCTGCCGGAACTGCAGCCTGACGGGCTGACGCTGAGCGTGGTATGGCCACGGCGCAAACAGTTCCTGCCCAAAGTGGACGCGCTGCTGTCGGCGCTGAATGAACTGACCATCCGCTAATCTCTCTTCGTGCGGCAGGCGCGCCACGCTGCCAGCGTCGTGTCATAGCGAGGCCGGAACCCTGGGCCCGGCCTGCCAGAAGGATTACGGCGCCGTGATCACGATGGCCACACGGCGGTTCTGCGCCCGCCCCTGAGGAGTGCTGTTGCTGGCCACCGGGGCGCTCATGCCTAACCCGCGTGTGATGATATTCTCAGGGGGGATCGCGGCGCCCTGCGCCCACTGTGCCGCGACCGCGTTTGCCCTTTTCAGTGACAGCTGCTGGTTGTAATCCGGTTTGCCATAGTTGTCGGTGTGCCCGTCAACGCGCACATGCTTAATACCGGTCGAGGCCAGGTTTCTCGCCATCGTCTGAATGGTCGTTTTGCTGGCAGGGGTCAGTTCGGATTCGTTGATACCAAACAGGATTTTATCGGACAGGCCCAATCCCCAGCCCTCCATGTTCTGCGTAAAGCCGGCGCTTTTCATCGCAGCGATCTGCGCCTCACTGAAGCGCGCCGTCGACTGACAGCCCGCCAGCGCCATCACAAGTAATACCAGGGAAAATTTCATTCTCATCTTTTCGCCTTACCTGCTCGTTTATTCCTGTACATGTTCATATCGGCACGTTCGAGAATGGCCGCGACCGTGTCACCCTGCTGTGACCAGGCATAGCCAACGGTCACCGAGGTCGTTATCTGCGTATCCCCGGCAAGCGTGATCGCCTGCGTGATAACCTCATGAATGCACTGCACCAGACGCTGAAGCTCCTCCTCACTGACGCGACTGCTCACCAGCATGGCAAACTCATCTCCCCCCAGGCGGGCAACCAGATCCTGATCGGCCGCCAGAGACAGGAGGCGTGAGCCTATCGCTTTTAAAACGTCATCGCCTGCGGCATGCCCCCAGCTGTCGTTGATGCTCTTGAAACGGTCGCCATCCAGAAACAGCAGAGCAAAGCGCCCCTTCTCCTGCTGTCGATCCAGAAGCCGGGCGAGATGCGCCGTAAAGGCGCTGCGATTGGCCAGCCCGGTCAGCGGATCTTCCAGCGCTTTGGCCGCCAGCGAGCGATTGTCACGGATCAGCGAAGCCTTCAGCGACTGCATCTCCTTCAGCAGCGAATTGAGATCATCGGAGAACAGCTGAAACTCACTCGTCGGGCTGCCGGGTATGCGCAGGGAAAAATCGCCCGAATGAATCACATAGTGAATGGAACTGGTAATGTTGCGCAGCGTCGCGACGATACCCCGATGCAGGAAGGCGCTCAGCATCAGCGAGACAATCAGCACACACAGCATTCCGCTGGTCAGGATCAGGAAGGAGTAGCGAATAAATCGCATCGCGCCGGTCACGGTCCCTTCCAGCGTCAGTGTGCCGACCGTGACGTCAGCGTGATTGATGGCGACATTAAGCGGTTTGCTATACATCCACTCGCGTAACCAGCGTGAATACCAGCCCGTCGGTTCCTGCTGCGCATGCCAGCGGACCAGTTCAATATTATCCCGGGTGACGAGCTTTGCAGAGGCATAAAGGCCCTGCTCACCGAGCTGTTCAATTTTATTACGCGCATCATAACTGTCGGCAAAAACGGTCGCGGCGGTCAGCGTCGTGCTGAGCGTGGAGCCGATCAGTTCGAGATTACATTTCTCATAATTTTTAATGAAGAGCAGCGAGGTCGAGGAGAGCAGCAGCCAGCACAACAGTAATATTACCGCCGCATTGATGGTGCTTATTTTC
Organism: Type-F symbiont of Plautia stali; assembly: GCF_059731105.1. NCBI lineage: Bacteria > Pseudomonadati > Pseudomonadota > Gammaproteobacteria > Enterobacterales > Enterobacteriaceae > Type-F symbiont of Plautia stali. The sequence goes on from NZ_AP035910.1 coordinate 301,188, forward strand.
TGCAGCTTATTACGTATTGATGATTTGTCGTTTCTTACTTTATCGAATTTCATATTATTCGACTCTCTGGCGGGAGAGCAAAAGCACATCCGGACTCACCCTGACGCCACTTCTGGCAAGCGAATCAAGGTTAACGGAAAAAAGCGTTCGGTCCGGTTGAAATATCAGGCAAAAAGCGGCCCCCACGGTGCACTCCGGGCTGCTCTCTGCAAGGGTAAGCACCGCTCTGCCCTGTAGCTGCTGAATAGTTTTTGCCTGCTGCTGCGAGGTTTCCGCGCCAAAATAGAGTGCATCGCACCGGCGCGTCGCAAGCTGGCTGACAGTCGCTATATAGACAACGGTAAAGGTTGCAGCAGGCGAAGTGATATTTTCCGGCAGGGAGAGATGCCGTGCCGATGAAAAGACACATAACTGGGGCGGACTGTTCAGGCCGGGCCAGTGGCTGAAGCTGATAATTCCGCTGACGATACGATTGGCTTTGCCATCCCGTATTTCGCCATAAGCCAGATGAGGAATGAGCAGCAGCAGAATAATGAGTGTCAGGACGCTTCTGCAGACAGGGAGCAGGGAATGCAGCAAACAGGCATTCAGATAAAAAGGATATTTTACGGTCATACTGCGTTCCCGGAAATAGATCGCTCGGCAGGACACCTGAATAAGCGCCGGAATATTAACACAGCGTTAATAAGAATTGTACCGGATGAATAATTAAACAGGGTGGTGGAAAACTATATTGTCTTTCTGTCACCGGGATTGTGACGCGATGCTGACCGGGAGACGGACATCGCGTCAGACGTCAGACATAGCCCATCATTTTCAGCAGCGACTGCACCTGGTTCATCGCTTCACTGCGGTGAGAAACGCCCAGCTTCTGATAGAGATTGCGGATATGGGTCTTGATGGTGGTGGAGGCCACAGCCAGCTCCCCGGCAATCTGATCGTTGCTGTAGCCCGAATAGATAAGCCCCAGCACCTGCCATTCACGCTGTGTCAGCGGGCTGGTGCGGATCAGCTCCGGCACGTCAGGATGGTTGAGCAACCGGCTGACAAACCCCTCATCGAAATGGGCAAACTTGTGACGGTGATATTTATTGATCTCCAGCAGGATGCGGCGGGCGCGATGGCTGTCCAGCTCATTCAGGGTATTCAGCTGAATCAACTGCCGCAGCTGTTGCGCCATCATCTCGCCTTCAATCACAAAGTGACTGATAAAACCGGTACTGCGCGCCAGTTTCAGCGCCTCAATCAGCACACGCTGCGCCTCCGCTTTGCGTTCAGTCTGCCAGTAGATCTGATTCAGCAGCAGCAGGTTGCGGTTCAGATCGCTCATCAGGCGCAGGGCGCGGGCATTCTCGTTCAGCTCTTCCAGCACCACTTCCGCCTGGCTGACATCGCCCAGCAGGATCTGCGCACGGGCAATGTTGCGCCACTGCCCCTGCAGAAAATGGTTGTTGGCAAAGGCAGGTTTTGGCGTCTGACGCATCCAGTCGCGTGCGTTCTGACTGTCGCCGGTCATCTGCCAGTAGATCACCCGGACCTTATCGGCATTGGCAATCCAGTCGCTGTGCCAGTTGCCGTTGTTCAGCAGGTTTTCCAGCCGGTTCAGGTAGCTGCGGGCATTATCCAGATTGCCCCGCGCCAGCGAGCACTGCACCAGCAGGCCCAGACACTGGATCTGCTGCTGCGGCTGAAAACCGTTCAGTACGCTGATGCCGTCGCGGGCGGCCTGTTCCGCCTCTTCCAGCCGTCCCCAGGCCCACAGCAACTGAGCGCGAATGCGCAGCAAAAACTCATGCAGCGGGAACTGCGCCAGATGCTGCTCTTCCACCAGCACAAAGGCGCGACTCTGGATTTCGTAGGCTGCCTGCAAAAAGCCCTGCGCAAACAGAATTTCGCTCTGCTGAATCAGGCTCCAGAGGGCGTAGTGCCACACCTCATCGCGGCGCGCCAGCTGCTCGGTCTGACGCATCAGCTTGAGGGAATCCTCAAGCTCGCCTTTGCAATGCATCACTTCGCCATGCACCGACATCGCCACAATACGGCTGTAGTGACGATTGCCGGGCAGCGTGTCGAGCGCCACTTTTGCCAGTCGCTCCGCTTCGTCGATGTTGCCGTCGTTAATCGCTACCTGAGCGCGTAATGCATTAAATTCGCCGCGCAGCGCCGCGTCAATCTCGCAGCGGCTGGCCTGTTCAAAGCGTGCCAGCAGGCTGTCCACCTCGGAAAAGCGGTGCTGAGTCTGCATCAGCCAGGCCTGCAGCAGCACCAGCATCGGGTTGTCCAGCATCATCTCCCACGGCAGCGCCCTGAGGGAGTTCTCCAGCAGCGGCAGCTCACTCTGGTTGAACAGTGTCCAGGCGTGCTCCAGCAGCACGTCGCGCAGCATGCTGGCGTCGCCGGACGCCAGCGCATGATGAATCGCCTCGCCAGGGAAACCCTGCGCCATCCAGCTCTCAGCCGCCGCCCGGTGCAGCGCGGGCAGCTCCGCCGCCAGTTCCCACTGACAGCGCTGCCGCAGGAAATTACCGAACAGCGGGTGGTAACTGAACCAGCAGCCGGAGTCATCCATGCGCTGCAGGAACAGCCCCTGACGCTCGATCTCTTCAAGCCGCATCTGGCCGTTCTCTTCGCAGGTAACCCGGGCGATGAGTTCATCATTCATGGAGCGCAGCAGCGCGGTTTTCAGCAGGAAATGGCGGGTGGGGAGATCGACATGATCCAGGACCTCCTCCACCAGATAGTCAGAGAGGTGGCTGGCATTGATGCCGGAGAGACGCCGGGCCGAATGCTGAGCCGAACTGGCTCCCTGCCGCGCCGACAGCACAATCAGCTGCAGCGCGGTCGCCCAGCCCGCCACATCGTCACATAACCGGCTGCTCTCTTCGCTCTCCAGCGGGGCCGCCAGACGACAGTCGAAGAATTGCCGCGCCTCCTGATGGGTAAACGCCAGCTGCTGACTGCCAAGTTCAATCAGTTGCTCGCGCACCCGGAGGTTGGCAATACCCAGCTGGGGCAGATTGCGCGACATCAGGATCAGCGTCAGATTTTCAGGCTGGTGACGCAGGAAAAAGCGCATTGCATCGTGGATCACCGGATTGGTGATGAGGTGGTAATCATCGACGATCAGCCACAGCGGCTGCTGCCACTCCACCAGCTCGATAAAAAGCTGTGAAAACAGGGCGTTAAGATTGACATACTGCCGCTTCTGCGCCAGCTGTTCGCTGCGCGGACAGCCACCGTGGGTGGCCTGCTGCAGGGCCGCAATCAGGTAATCGGCAAAACGCTCCGGCTGGTTGTCGCCCTCATCCAGAGAGACCCAGCCCAGATCGCTTTTCCCCGCCGCCCACTGTGACACCAGCGTGGTTTTGCCGTAGCCCGCCGGACTGGTGACCAGCACCAGACGATAGTTTCCGGCTGCGGTGAGCTTTTGCAGCAGGCGCTCACGGATGACGGTGCCATCAAGACGCACCGGGCGGCTGAGTTTAGCGGGTATTAACATGGGCGCGCGTATCTCCGTTTGTCGAGCGCAGCATTATTTTACGCTTCGTAATTATTCCTTACACAGGTTCAGCATTTCGTCAGATGAATGCAAGCAAACCCATTAATTAAACTTTACAAAAGTGTGCGCTATCACACTCCTGAACCGATTTCGGATTAGCCTCATCCTCTCCACCCTCCCTATCCTCCTGCGCTAATTCTGTTCAGGAGGAGGAGCGCCAGCTTTCGCGCGGGCACACTGTCGCCATATTGACCCCTTTTTCTGTTTTTCCAGGAGAGCAACCATGACACAGCCCGAATTTAACCCGATTCAGTTCAACGCCGCCCTGACCCGTCAGTGGCAGCGTTTTGGCCTGCGCGAACCGCAGGAGATGACCCCATCACAGTGGTGGCAGGCCCTCAGCGGTGCGCTGGCGGATATGCTGGCCGCACAGCCAGGCGCCCCGGCACCCGCAACACAGCGCCACGTTAACTATCTGTCGATGGAGTTTCTGATTGGCCGTCTGACCGGTAACAACCTGCTGAATCTGGGCTGGTATGACGCGGTCAATGACGCGCTCTCTGCGTGGCATATTTCGCTGACTGACGTGCTGGAAAATGAGACGGATCCGGCGCTGGGCAACGGCGGACTGGGTCGGCTGGCCGCCTGCTTTCTCGACTCTATGGCCAGTGTGGGCCAGCCTGCAACCGGCTATGGCCTCAATTATCAATATGGCCTGTTCCGCCAGCGCTTCGAACAGGGGGCGCAGCACGAAACGCCGGATGAGTGGCAGCGCGATCGTTACCCCTGGTTCAATCATAACGCGGCGCTTAACGTTCGGGTCGGACTCGGCGGCAAAGTGGTCACCACAGAGGGGCAGCCTCAGTGGCAACCGGCGTTTGAACTGGTGGGTGAGGCCTGGGATTTACCGGTCGTTGGCTACCGGAATGGCATTACCCAGCCGCTGCGTTTGTGGCAGGCGAAACACGCTGAGCCGTTTAACCTCAATCGCTTCAACGACGGCGACTTTCTGCGCGCAGAGCAGCAGGGCATCGACGCTGAAAAACTGACGAAGGTGCTCTACCCCAATGACAACCATCAGAACGGTAAAAAACTGCGTCTGATGCAGCAATATTTTCAGTGCGCCTGTGCGCTGGCGGACATTCTGCGCCGCCATCATCAGGCCGGACGGTCGATTGAAACCCTGCCCGATCATGAAGTCATTCAGCTGAATGATACCCACCCTACGCTGGCGATCCCGGAGCTGATGCGTCTGCTGCTGGATGAGCACCAGCTGAGCTGGGATCAGGCCTGGCAGATTACCCGCCACACCTTTGCCTACACCAACCACACGCTGATGCCGGAAGCGCTGGAGTGCTGGGATGTCCGGCTGGTACGCAGCCTGCTGCCGCGCCATATGATGATCATTAACACGCTCAACGCCCGGCTGAAAGCCGTGGTCTCAGCACGCTGGCCGGAGGATGAGGCGAAATGGGCGAAGCTGGCGCTGGTCCACAATAATCAGCTGCGGATGGCGAACCTCTGCGTCACCAGTGGTTTTGCGGTAAACGGGGTGGCCGCGCTGCATTCGAAACTGGTGGTGCAGGATCTCTTCCCGGAGTATCACCAGCTCTGGCCGGAGAAATTTCACAACGTGACCAACGGTATTACCCCGCGTCGCTGGATCAATCAGTGCAACCCGGCGCTAAGTGCCCTGATCACCCGAACCCTCAACACGCCATGGCTGAACGATCTGGATGCGCTGCAGGGGCTGGAAGCCTTTGCGGATGACGCCGCGTTCCGCGCCGAATACCACGCCATCAAGCAGCAGAACAAACAGGCGCTGGTCGGCTGGGTCAAAAACCGCACCGGCATTACGATCGATCCCACGGCGCTGTTCGACGTGCAGATTAAGCGCCTGCATGAGTACAAACGCCAGCATCTGAGCCTGCTGCATATCATCGCCCTGTGGCAGACGCTGGTGATCGATCCGCAGGCGAATCGTGTGCCGCGCGTGGTGCTGTTTGGCGCCAAAGCCGCGCCGGGTTACGCCCTGGCGAAGAACATCATCTATGCCATCAATAAAGTGGCTGAGGTGGTCAATCACGATCCCCGCATCGGTAACCGTCTGAAGGTGGTCTTTATCCCCGACTACAACGTCTCCGTCGCGGAACGGCTGATCCCGGCCGCCGATCTCTCCGAGCAGATCTCGACCGCCGGCAAAGAGGCTTCCGGCACCGGTAACATGAAACTGGCGCTGAACGGTGCCCTGACCATCGGCACCCTCGACGGCGCAAACGTTGAGATCGCTGAACAGGTTGGCAGTGACAACATCTTTATCTTTGGTCATACCGTTGAACAGGTCGTGGCCTTAAAAGCTGGCGGATATGATCCCGCTCAGTGGCGTAAAAAAGATCCGCAGCTGAACCAGGTGCTGCAGGCGCTGGAGGATGGCACCTTCAGCCAGGGCGATCGTCACGCCTTTGACGCGATGCTGCACAGTCTTGGCCCGGAGGGTAGTGACCCCTATCTGGTGCTGGCCGACTTCCAGCCCTATCTGGAGGCCCAGGCGCAGGTGGAAGCGCTCTGGAGCGATCAGGAAGCCTGGACCCGTGCCACTATCCTGAATACCGCGCGCTGCGGAATGTTCAGCGCCGACCGCGCTATCCGCGATTACCAGCAGCGCATCTGGCAAGCGAAACGCTGAGGAACGCCATGAAAACGAATCCGGTTAAGGATGATTTTTCCGTGGCGGGTATCGCTGCGGAATATATTAACGCCCACGGCAGGCCGCAGGCGATCCCGGCCCTGACCCGCCAGCGTCTGCTGGCGGTAATGCAGCCACCGCGTCAGCAGAGCACGCCGCTGCCGCCGGTGGTGATCTTTCGCAGCGGCGATCTGCTGAGCCTGTCACCTCAGCTGACGGGGGATGCGCAGTGGCAACTCACCCGTGAGGCGGGAGAAGTCACTTCGGGTCGCTGTCATCCCGCTCAGCCGCTGCATCTGCCGCCGCTGCCGGAAGGCTACCATCAGCTGACGCTGCAGCAGGGCGCCCGACAGTGGTCGTGCCGGATCATCATTGCTCCGCCCCGCTGCTATGAGCCGCCAGCGTTGCAGGCGGGGGAATCGCTGTGGGGAGCCTGTGTGCAGCTCTATACATTACGTTCGGCGGAGAACTGGGGCATTGGCGACTTTGGCGATCTGCGCCGGATGCTGCCCGCTGTCGCGGCACGCGGCGGCGCGTTTATCGGGCTGAATCCCATTCACGCGCTGTTTCCCTCCAGCCCGGAGAGTGCCAGTCCTTACAGCCCCTCCTCCCGGCGCTGGCTCAATGTCCTCTATATCGATGTGAATGCGGTCAGTGACTTCCGGCAGAGCAGCGCCGCCCAGGCCTGGTGGCAGCAGCCGGAGACACAGCAGGCGCTGACGCAGGCGCGCGCCGCGGAGTGGGTCGACTATGCGGCGGTCACCCGCCTGAAAATCACGGCGCTGAGCCTGGCATGGCCGCAGTTCAGCCGGCGTGAGGCCAGCGATCCTGAGGTGCAGGCATTCCACGCCTTTATCAAAGAGGGTGGCGTCAGTCTGCAGCATCAGGCGCTGTTTGATGCCCTGCACGCCGATCAGATTGCGCAGGATAGCCAGCGCTGGGGCTGGCCGGTGTGGCCGGAGGCGTTGCAGGACCCTGCCAGCCCGGCGGTGAAAACCTTTCTGCAGCAGCATGCCGATCAGGTGCGTTTCTGGCTCTGGCTGCAGTGGCTGGCCGCGCAGCAGTTTGCTGACTGCTGGCAGGGCTGCCAGCAGCAGGCAATGCAAATCGGCCTTTATCGCGATCTGGCGGTCGGGGTGGCCAAAGGAGGGGCCGAGACGTGGAGCGATCGCGACCTCTACTGCATGGAGGCGAGTATCGGAGCCCCGCCCGATATCCTTGGTCCGCGCGGTCAGGACTGGGGACTGCCGCCGATGGACCCGCAGGTGATGCAGCAGCGCGCCTGGGAGCCGTGGATTGCCCTGCTGCGCGCGAATATGCGCCACTGTGGCGCACTGCGCATCGATCATGTGATGGCGCTGATGCGACTCTGGTGGATACCGGCCGGGGAACCGGCGATGCACGGAGCCTATGTTCACTATCCCATCGACGATCTGCTGGCAATTCTGGCGCTGGAGAGCCAGCGACATCGCTGCATGGTGATTGGGGAAGATCTCGGTACGGTGCCGGAGGCGATTGTCGATAAGCTGCGGGATGGCGGTGTTTACTCCTATAAAGTGCTCTGGTTTGAACAGACCTCTCCGTCGGGATTCCGTCCACCCGCCGCCTGGCCGCGGCAGGCGATGGCCGTCGCGACCACCCACGATCTCCCGACGCTGCGCGGCTGGTGGCAAAGCGACGACCTGACCACGGGTGCCCGGCTGGGCCTCTACCCGGACAAGGTGGTGCTGGCCGGGCTGTATCAGGATCGGCTGCGGGCAAAGCAGGCGCTGCTGAACAGCCTGCATCAGGTGGGCGCCCTGCCGAAACGGGCCGGACGGTCTGCCGGACGTACCGGGATGAGCAAGGCGCTGAACCGGGCGATGCAGCGTTATCTGGCGGACAGTCACAGCGCCCTGCTGGGTCTGCAACCGGAGGACTGGCTGGATATGGCTACGCCGGTCAATATCCCCGGCACCAGCGATGAATACCCGAACTGGCGACGCAAGCTGAGCGTCACGCTGGAGGCGCTGTTCAGTGATGCGGAAACCCGTGCACTGTTGCGGGATCTGACGGCGCGACGGAAGCGGATCTGAATCCCTGCTCTGAAGCAGACCTCAGGTAATGCAATTGCATTGCGAAATGCAATTGCATTATAGTGTCTTATCCATCCGGTCATTCTTATCCCTGTAATGAAAGAGATGGAAATGAAGAGGAGTCAAACAATGGCTATTCAAACACAAGACGCGGACGTATCACTGTACGCTGAGTCCCGGCTCACTGAACGCAGCCAGACCACCATCCCGGCAGCAATACGCGATGCTTTGCATCTCAAGCCCGGTGAATACATCCGATATAGCCTGCTTCCAGGCGGCAAAGTCATTATGTCCCGCCAGGAGGATGAACAGGAGGATCCGGTTGTATCGAATTTTCTGAATTTCCTTGAGAATGACATGAAGAAAAACCCACAGCACATTCATGCCGTACCCGTGGCCGTCTGGGAAAGTATTAAAACATTGACTGCTGGAGTTGAGGTCGATTTAGACGCGCCGCTTACCGATGATTAACCTGATTAATACGGCGGTAACACATGGAAGATTTGGAAATAAATGGCTGGAAAATCTGCTTTCACGCATGTTTTTTGAATCAGATACAAGAACTTGTTCAAAAGGTCTCAGCGCTCAGGGCTGCAAAACCTGATGAATTTATGCGCAGGAAGGAAGCTAAGCTTCTGCGTGCGATTGAACGCGTGATTGAAGAATGCATCGCGTCTAATCCTCTCAACGCTCAGTATCGTCAGGGTGATACGTTAGGTGATGAGTTCAGACACTGGTTCCGCGTAAAGTTTTTGCAGCAATTTCGCCTGTTTTATCGCTGCAGTGCTGAGCATAAAATAATCGTCATTGGCTGGGTGAATGATTTTGATTCACTTCGCGCTTACGGATCTAAATCGGACGCCTATAATGTGTTCGCTAAAATGTTAAAAGCGGGCAATCCCCCTGACGACTGGGAACAACTTCTCAGAGAGGCTAAAGCCGCTACCTCCGCCTCAGATCTTTCAGATTTCTTCAGACAGTCACTTTCAGACTGAGCACCAACGCTTGCCAGCCAATCATGAAGTCCGCTGCCTGATCCCTTCACCTGGAAACTTTTACACCAAAAAAAGGTGCGCCGGAGCGCACCAGATGGGACAACATCCCTGGTGTCGGGGCAGTTTCACCCCTTGCCTTTAACACCACGGATAAAGGTTTGCCGGGCAGAGGTAGAACCCAGCCGTTCAGCTTCATCCAGCAGCTTCAGCGCTTTGTCGATATTGCCGCTGTTAATCGCCTGGGTGATCTGCTGATTAAAGTAGCGCTCAGTGTCACTCATGATCGGTTCTGCCGCTGTTTTCGTCGCTGGCAAAGGCGCGGCCGTGGCGGCAGGGGCCGAACGATAAGCGGGCGCAGGCGCGGTGTTACCGACGGTGACCGGGCCGGGACCGGACGATCCAAACAGCGGCCCGACCAGAATGGAGGAGCCGGAACTGGTCTGCATTTTCAGTTTGAGGGTGCCCTCCCGGCTGTGGCTGGCGATAGGGTCGGGAATGTCCGGCACAGCATGGCCGGTGCCCTGCGCGTAGGCTTTAGCCGGATCGAGCAAGGTGGTGGTCTGGGTCAGATCGCTGTCGGTGGTGAACACCAGCAGGTAAATTTTTTGCTGGCCCAGCGCCGGGGTCAGTTTCATCACCCCTTCCAGCCGGTCTGCCGCCATCACGCCTGGCTTCTGGTAGGTAAAGTAGCGGCTGGGGAACCAGGCGGCGGGCCGCAGAGTTTCATCCAGTACCAGCACGTTAGGCGCAAAAACCTGCCCGTTGGCCACTTCACTGCTCAGCGTCAGCGTCAGTTCGCCGATATTCGCTGGCAGGCTGTAGGCCGCCACCGGTCCGGCAATGTGCGGCGCGTTGAGCGTCTGCCCGCTGCTGGCGAGTCTGGTCGTCTGGGTCTGTGAGGCGGCCAGCGGCTGCCAGCTCAGATGTTGCAGGGTTTCAGCAGGGACAACCGGGGCGGAGGTGAGATCCTGCGGCACCAGGTTGACGTCCGCCAGGGCGGGCAGGCTCTGTCCGGCCAGTAATGTTGCACTCAGGCAGAGTGCGGTCAGCGTCTTTTTCATTTTCATTATGCGTACCTTATTACAGGTCGCGGCATGAACCAGGCAATGGCACACCGCGACCAGAGAGATTCATCAGGCGTGCAGGCACGCCCGTCAGAAACGGTGCGGGTTTACCACCAGATTTCCATCTGCGCGCCGAAGGTAAATTCGTCGTTATTACCGCGGCTGTTGGTCAGGATGCCGTTGCCGGTAGAGTCAGCCGAGGCGAAGGTGGTGAGATCGCCGGCGCTGTCTTTGTTGTAGCCCCACTTCTCATCCCATTTGGCATAGGTAGCGAACAGACGCAGCGCCGGACGTGACCAGATGCTGTCACCCGCCTGCCACTGCTGTGCCAGCGTCACTTTGTACTGGCCGTTGCGCTCGCTGGCCTGCTGTGACTTCACATTGTCATAGCCCAGTTCCAGCAACGTACTCATGATCGGCGTCCATTTGTACATCGGACGCACGCCGACGGTGTACCACTCGGTGCCGCGGTCGTTATCCAGATCGATGTTCTGATACATGGCGACGTACATCAGGTCCCAGCGTTCTGCCAGCGAGATCGCTCCGTGGTCGAGGATGCGGTACATGTCACCGTTGTTATTGAGACTGGTGCCCTGCGGCACCCCTTTGCCCTGCGAGGTCATCGCGTCGGTGGCGTACTGCAGTACAAATTTGTTGTAGCCCTTAAGCATGCTCTGGGTATGTTCGGCGGTGAACATCCAGCCATCTTTTGAGGCGCCATCTTCCAGACGGTAGTCGTCACGGGCATTGGCACGACCGTAATCGACCCCCAGCTCCAGCACGCCATCCGGGTTGGTTTCCAGACCCGCCAGGCGCACATCAAACACGTCATTCGCGGTGCTGGTGGCGAAGTCACGGATACGATCGCTGGAGAAGGTGTAAGAACCGCCCGCTTCCGAGGAGCGGGTTGCCGCGAAGGAGAGTTTACCGAAGCCGAGATCGACATCTTCCAGACCGGCACCCGGTCCGGAGATATCCCAGTAGTAGAAGTCGATCATATGAACGTCATGACGCTGATAGAAACGCTTACCGGCCCAGAGGGTCGATCCTGGCAGCGCATCGATCAGGTTTTTCCCTTTCACATTGGCTTCACGGAATGCCGGTGAGGTGGCTTCCCAGTCGTTCTGCTGGGCTACGGAGTAAGCCACGTTGGTGTCGAAATAGAAGCTTTTGTCGCCCTCTTTCCACACTTCCTGACCTAATTTCAGTTCGGCGTAGGTTTCACATTCGTTACCCAGACGGTATTTACTTTGAGCACCGGTGGCCTGAAAACATTGCTGTTCACCACCGCTGCCTGTCCAGCCGATGCCGGAACGGGCATAGCCGGTGAAATCGACCGCCATCGTCGGGGCGGAGAGCGTGCCCACCGCGACGGCAACGGCAACGGGAAGTTTGCGCAGAGTTAACATTTTCTATCTCCTGAGGTCATGGCTTTTATTGTTTTGGCAGGGCTACACACCCGGCTCCTGGTACAGCCTGCGGCACGCGCTCCCGTCCTCGCGGAACAGGTGACAACGCTCGGGCGGCAGGCCAATCGCCAGGATCGCGCCCTCTTTTACCAGCACGACGTCCTCCTGGCGGTAGACCAGGTTCTGACGGATTGCGGGAATCTCGATGTGGATCTGTGTTTCATGCCCCAGCTGTTCCACCACCTGCACTTCCCCTTCAAGGGTGACGTCGGCGATATCGCTGGAGAGCAGATGTTCCGGGCGAATGCCCAGTGACATATTGCTGCCGACCAGTACGCCGGCGCTGTCAACCGGCAGCCAGACCAGCTGCTGATTCGGCAGACGGACCTGAACCTGATCGAGGGCGGTGGCGGTCACTTTGACCGGCAGGAAATTCATTTTGGGTGAGCCGATAAATCCGGCGACAAAGCGGTTGGCGGGATAGTGATAGAGCTCCAGCGGCTTGCCGACCTGCGCGATGCGCCCGGCATCGAGCACCACAATTTTGTCAGCCAGCGTCATCGCTTCGATCTGATCGTGGGTCACGTAAATCATGGTGCGCTTCAGGCGCTTATGCAGACGAGAGATCTCAATGCGCATCTGAACGCGCAGGGCTGCGTCGAGGTTGGACAGCGGTTCATCCAGCAGGAAGACGCGCGGTTCCGCCACCAGCGTGCGGCCGATGGCGACGCGCTGACGCTGCCCCCCTGAGAGGGCTTTTGGCCGGCGATCGAGCAGGTGCGCCAGCTGCAGAATTTCGGCCACCTGATTGACCCGCTGATGGATTTCAGCCTTTTTTACCCCGGCCAGTTTCAGGCCAAAAGACATGTTTTCCGCTACGGACAGGTGCGGATAGAGCGCATAAGACTGAAACACCATGCCGATGCCGCGCTCGGCAGGCGGCACCTCATTCATGCGCCGGTCGCCAATGAGCAGCTCGCCGCTGGTGATGGTTTCCAGTCCGGCAATCATGCGCAGCAGCGTCGATTTGCCACAGCCCGACGGGCCGACGAAAACAACAAATTCCCCTTCACGAATGGTGAGATCGATCTCTTTCGACACCACCGTTTCGCCCCAGGCTTTTGTGACATTGCGTAGCACAACGCTCGCCATGATCCCTTCCCTCTTAGCTGCACATTCGTGTCTGCTCAGCGGCAGACGGGTTCCGGGGCTCACTATGCGAGAGGAAACCGGCGGTCACATCCTCCACCGCAGCGCAATCCACTGGGGGAGGAGACGGGAGGAGGAGAAACCGCGGCCGACGAGGCAGCCAGCGCGCCGCCGCGGTTTTTTGTGATCGTTCACGCAGACCTGCACGATTTTTTGCCGCGCCATCTCCCGCTCCGGACGCTTTTTGCCAGCGCGATCACAGTGATGGGCGGCGGGGCGTAGAGCAGAGGAGGATGAGATGCCGGTGTGGATACGCACAATGATGCCGACAGAGTCTTCACCACTTCCGCTAACAGGATGAATTTATGACGATGAAAACCGGAGCAAGAATTCTGGCCCTCTCGGCCCTCTCGGCCCTCTCTGCCGTGCTCTTTTCGGCCAGCGCGATGGCAAAGATTGAGGAAGGTAAACTGGTCATCTGGATCAACGGTGACAAGGGCTATAACGGTCTTGCTGAAGTGGGTAAGAAATTTGAGCAGGAGACCGGCATCAAAGTCACCGTTGAACATCCTGACAAAATGGAAGAGAAGTATCCGCAGGTGGCGGCGACGGGCGATGGTCCGGACATTATCTTCTGGGCGCACGACCGGTTTGGCGGCTATGCGCAGTCGGGCCTGCTGGCGGAAATCAGCCCGGACGCCAGCTTCCAGCAGAAGATTTTCCCCTTCACCTGGGATGCGGTTCGCTTTGACGGCAAGCTGATTGGCTACCCGATCTCGGTCGAGTCACTCTCGCTGATCTACAACAAAAAGCTGCTGCCTAATCCGCCAAAAACCTGGGAAGAGATGGCCGGTCTCGATAAGCAACTGCGCGCTAAGGGCAAAAGCGCCATTATGTTCAACCTGCAGGAACCCTACTTTACCTGGCCACTGCTGGCCGCTGGCGGAGCTTACGCCTTTAAGCTGACCGACGGGCGCTATGACGTGAAGGATGTCGGCGTGGATAACGCGGGCGCGAAAGCCGGGATGCAGTTCCTGGTCGATCAGGTCAAAGCTAAAACCCTGAATGCGGATACCGATTATTCAATTGCCGAGGCGGCCTTTAACAAAGGGGAAACCGCGATGACGATCAACGGCCCCTGGGCATGGAGCAACATCGACAAGAGCGGGATCGACTATGGCGTGACCACGCTGCCAACGCTGAACGGTAAACCCTCTAAGGCGTTTGTTGGTGTGCTGAGCGCCGGGATCAACGCCGCCAGTCCGAATAAAGAGCTGGCGAAGGAGTTCCTGGAGAACTACCTGCTGACCGATGCCGGCCTGGATGCGGTCAATAAAGATAAGCCGCTGGGCGCGGTGGCGCTGAAATCGTTCCAGCAGACGCTGGAAAAAGATTCCCGTATCGCTGCCACCATGACCAACGCCCGTCAGGGTGACATCATGCCGAATATCCCGCAGATGGCCGCATTCTGGTACGCGATGCGCACCGCCACGCTGAATGCCCTGGGCGGTCGTCAGAGCGTTGACGCCGCACTGAAAGATGCCCAGGCGCGTCTGAAGAAATAATTTTTCCCTGCCGCCGGGGCAACCCGGCCTGAGTGACCGTTAAGGAAAACCGCATCATGTCAGGAAAACCGAAAACGCACAGTCTGCTGTTAAAGGGCGTTCTCATCGGAATGGGCTGTCTGCTGGTCGGCTATCTGCTGGTGCTGATGTACGCGCAGGGCGAATATCTGTTTGCGCTGCTGACGCTGATCCTCAGTGCCACCGGGCTGTGGATTTACGCCAACCGTCGCGCCTATGCGTGGCGTTATGTCTATCCCGGCGTGGCCGGGATGGCGCTGTTTGTCCTGTTCCCCCTCGCCTGCACCGTGGCCATTGCGTTCACCAACTACAGCAGCACCAATCAGCTGACCTTTGAGCGCGCGCAACAGGTACTGCTGAGCCGCACCTTCCAGTCGGGGGACGCCGTCAGTTTCGCACTCTTCCCGGCTGGCGACCGCTGGCAGCTGGTGCTGAACGATGGCAAAGCAGACTTTGTCTCGCCGCCGTTTCAGTTTGGCGCTGAACAGACGCTGAAAATGGCCCCCGCGACGCCGCCAGCGGGTGAGCGGGCGACCCTGAGGGTCATCACCACCCATCGCCAGGCGCTGAGCCAGATCCATGCTGAGCTGCCGGATGGCCGTCAGCTGCGGATGAGTTCGCTGCGCCAGTTCTCCGGAACTCAGCCGCTCTACCGGGTGGGCGCGCCGGATGAGCTGATCAATCAGCAGAGTGGCGTGCACTATCGCGCCAATCCGCAGACCGGTTTTTATCAGGCCGTCATCGCCGACAATAAATGGGACAACGAAACGCTGAGCCCCGGCTTCACCGTGAATACCGGCTGGAAAAACTTCCTGCGGGTCTTTACCGACGAAGGGATTCAGAAACCGTTCCTGGCGATTTTTGGCTGGACGCTCTTCTTCTCGCTGGTCACCGTGGTGCTCACCGTCGCCGTCGGCATGGTGCTCGCCTGTCTGGTGCAGTGGGAGGCGCTGCGCGGCAAAGCCGTTTACCGGGTGATGCTGATCCTGCCCTATGCCGTGCCCGCGTTTATCTCGATTCTGATTTTCAAAGGGCTGTTTAACCAGAGCTTCGGTGAGATCAACGTGATGCTCAGCGCGCTGTTTGGTGTGAAACCCGCCTGGTTCAGCGATCCGACGCTGGCGCGTACCATGCTGATCATTGTGAATACCTGGCTGGGCTACCCCTACATGATGATCCTCTGCATGGGGCTGCTGAAGGCGATTCCGGACGATCTCTATGAAGCCTCGGCGATGGATGGCGCAGGCCCATTGCAGAACTTTTTCCTGATCACCCTGCCGCTGCTGCTGAAACCGCTGATGCCGCTGATGATTGCCAGCTTTGCCTTCAACTTTAATAACTTTGTGCTGGTGCAGTTACTGACCAACGGCGGGCCCGATCGTCTCGGTACCACCACGCCAGCCGGGTATACGGATCTGCTGGTGAACTACACCTGGCGTATCGCCTTTGAAGGCGGCGGCGGGCAGGACTTTGGTCTGGCGGCGGCGATTGCCACCCTGATCTTCCTGCTGGTGGGTGCGCTGGCGGTGATCAACCTGAAAGCCTCGCGGATGAAATTCGACTAAGCGTCTGGCCCGACAGGCGCAGACCCGGACCGTGAGGATGGTAAGCACGGTCCGGGTTCAGACTGACAAATCAAATCGCCTGATGGATCAGGTTTAAGGAGCTGTTATGGCTATGGTACAACCCAAATCGCAACGGCTGCGTCTGCTGACCACGCATCTGCTGCTGCTGTTATTTATCGCAGCGATTCTCTTTCCGCTGCTGATGGTGGTGGCGATTTCGCTGCGCGCCGGTAATTTCGCCACCGGCAGCCTCATCCCGGAGCAGATCTCATGGGAGCACTGGCGTCTGGCGCTGGGTTTCAGCGTGGAACATGCGGATGGACGGGTCACACCGCCACCCTTCCCGGTGCTGCTCTGGTTATGGAACTCGGTTAAGATCGCGGCCATCAGTGCGCTGGGCATCGTGGCGCTCTCCACCACCTGCGCCTATGCGTTTGCCCGCATGCGCTTTACCGGCCGTGCCAGCCTGCTGAAGGGGATGCTGATTTTCCAGATGTTCCCGGCGGTGCTGTCGCTGGTGGCCCTCTACGCGCTGTTTGACCGGCTCGGCCAGTATCTTCCGTTTATCGGGCTGAATACCCACGGCGGCGTGATCTTCGCCTATCTTGGCGGCATTGCGCTGCATGTCTGGACGATAAAAGGCTATTTCGAAACCATCGACGGTTCGCTGGAAGAGGCGGCGGCGCTGGATGGTGCCACCCCGTGGCAGGCGTTCCGGCTGGTGCTGCTGCCGCTGTCGGTGCCGATTCTGGCGGTGGTGTTTATTCTGGCCTTTATCGCGGCGGTGACAGAGGTGCCGGTCGCCTCGCTGCTGCTGCGCGATGTTAACAGCTACACCCTTGCGGTCGGGATGCAGCAGTATCTCAATCCGCAGAACTATCTGTGGGGCGACTTTGCCGCCGCTGCGGTGCTCTCTGCGATTCCGATTACCCTGGTCTTCCTGCTGGCCCAGCGCTGGCTGGTCAGCGGCTTAACCGCGGGCGGGGTGAAAGGCTAAACGATCATCATTGTACGTTGCCACTGCTTACACAACCTCTGTTGTGGTTGAAGGATTCGGCGGCCTGCGGGCCGCCTTTTTTTACGCTTCCTCTGCCGGTGTACGACTGCCTGCCACCAGCGCCACGACAAGCGCGGTGATCGCCTGCTCGCCTGCCTGTTTATCGATATCGCCCCGTGCCACCGCGCCTGCGATAGCATCCGCGCCCCCCAGCAAGCCCCACATGCCTGCTTCGGCCATCCCGCTGCTGCCCGTAAATGGAGCAAACCAGCGCTGACAGCGGGCGATAAAGTCGAGCTGATAGTGACGTTTTACCGCAGCGAGTTCAGGCGTGGTGCTGAGCGCGGAAAGGAGTTCAGGAATTTCACGTCCTTCCGTCATCACACAATCCACGTAACAGGCTGCGAGCACGGCCGCTTTTTGCTGCATCTGCATCGGCGCAGCCTCCATGGCCGCTTCCATCCGATCGGTCTGGCGGCGATCGAAATCGTCATACAATGCCGCCAGCAGACCATGACGGGTCGTGAAGTGATCGTAAACGACGGGCTTACTGACGCCCGCTGCCTCACCCACCCGGGCCAGCGTCAGCGCCTCGCTGCCTTCGGCCTGCATGATCTGCCAGGCGACTTCTGCCAGCTGTCGGCGACGCGCCTCGCGTGACAGACGTTTAGGGGAAGACTTTTTCGCGGTCATGCGCTTTCCTCACGGGCAAAAATCCGTTGCCCCCATTGCTGCGCCCGCTGATAGTGTGACTCAGGAAATCCCTCGTCGCTGGTCAGTAGCAACTCGCTGGTAACCACCGGCGCGCCACAATAATCAAAGATGCCATGATCGATCAGATTCCGCATGCTGCCGAAATAGCCGCGGCGCATGAAAGTTCGCGTATCGGCTGCACCCAGCGCGATCAGATGCACGGGAAGATGTCCGAGGCGCTTCACTATCCGGTCATCCTGCTCGTCGAAGGCCCAGCCTGCAATAAAGACCCGATCGATCCAGCCCTTGAGCTGCGCCGGAAATGACCACCAGTAAATCGGGTAGACCAGCACCAGCGCATCAGCACGATCCAGCCGCTGCTGCTCGGCCAGCACATCCGGCGGAGTTGCAGCCTCACCGTTAAAACGTTGGTGATCGCTGAGCGTAAAACGCGGGTCGAACCCCTCAGCGGCGAGATCGGCCTGTTCAACCGTATGGTGGCCTGACGCCAGAACCCCCTGCGCAAGCTGGTCCGCAATGCGATGGGTGTGAGCATCATGATTGGGATGGGCAGTTACTATGAGTGCATGCATCGTCGTCACCTTACCTGATTAGCCATTAAGCTACTAAAGGTAGGTTACGGTTAGTAGGTTAGCAAGTGGCAACGTATGCAGAGATTCGGCTGACCGCATTTACTGTTCAGGTGAAGCTGTCGCCAGCAGGGATGTTTCAGGGACGGTTAAACGTAAAAGGGAGAAGCGCCAGGCGGTCGGTTGATTAAACAATTGCGTAAATCAATCGCATCATCAGTGCAGGCTACCTGAATAAGAGTCAGAAACATACAAAGGCAGGCGCTATAACTGAAACAGGATAACTAGCTTCTCTTATATTTAACGTTGATGATCAGAAAGATAACCGTGTTCAAACAGATTGAGAATAAAAAACTCACTAAACAATAAAAATAAAACGAATCAGACAGGGTATATCTCTGTGTCAGATATACACTGGTCAGTGGATACAGGAAACAGACCAGCAGAGTGACAGGCAGTGAAATCAATAACTTCCTGTAATTTGTAACAGGTTTTGATTTGTTTAGTAGCTGAATGCAAAATGCAAAAACAGAAAGAAAAACAGGTCCGAAAGCAAATTCACCCAACGTCATTACGTAACTCCCTCTCCTTAGCCAGGGAAAATTATTCCCTTATCCTTATTTAGCGACACGCCATCGTGACGCTGATAACAGATAACGTCATTATGAATTAACATGATTTTGCTGGTCACTCTGCACTATATCTCCAGACATCTTTTTTTATTCTTAAAAGACACGCCGGATTATATATGTGTTAATGATGACGGAAACAGAGGCGGGGATTAACGCTTTCTGCGGCGAGATCGGCCTGTTCAGCCGTATGGCGGCCTGACGCCATACGGTCAGTCGTTAACGACGATAAGCCAGCGAGCGCACCAGCCAGTCGCCCAGTTTCTGAATCAGCATCACCAGCGCCAGCAGCACGACAATGGTCGCTGCCATAATCTGATTATCGAAGCGCTGATAGCCGTAGCGAATCGCCAGATCCCCCAGTCCGCCGCCGCCGACCACGCCGGCCATCGCCGAGAAGCCAATCAGCATCACTATCGTCAGGGTAATCCCTGCCACCAGCGCAGGCAACGCCTCCGGCAGCAGCACGCGGCTGACGATATGCCACAGATTGCCCCCCATCGACACCACCGCCTCAATGCGGCCGCGATCGACTTCATCCAGCGCGTTCTCCACGATGCGCGCAAAGAAGGGAAACGCCCCCAGGGTAATCGGTACAATCGCAGCCGTACTGCCCAGCGTGGTACCAACCAGCAGGCGGGTAAAGGGGATAAGCGCGATCAGGAGCACGACAAACGGCAGCGCGCGTCCGGTATTCACCAGCGTATTCAGCAGGAGAGAGATGGCGCGATTGGGCAGAATACCCTGTGGACGGGTCAGAAACAGCAGGACACCCACCGGCAATCCGATAGCGACGGTAAAAAGCGCTGCCAGCAGCACCATATAGAGCGTTTCACCCGTGGCATTCAGCAGCAGTTCCTGAAAACGATCGCGGGTCATGCTACGCATCGGGTAAGAGCCTCCCGCTGATATTTTTCGATAAACGCCCTGTCCGCCTCGCCATCCTTCAGCAGCATCGTGCGGAGACGGCCCTCTTCGCGTCCCATGATCTGGCTGAGGGTGCCGCTTTCCACCAGCTGCCCCTTCTCCAGCAGCGCGGCACCGTCACAGATACGCTTCACGACCGCCATCTCATGCGTGATCAGGACGATGGTGATATTCAGCTGCTGCTGAATATCTGCCAGCAGATCAAGAATGGAGAGGGTGGTTTCCGGGTCCAGTGCACTGGTCGCCTCATCGCACAGCAGGTAGCGGGGACGGGCTGCCAGCGCGCGGGCGATGCCGACGCGCTGTTTCTGTCCCCCGGAGAGCTGCGATGGCCAGGCCGTTGCAAAGGCTGTCAGTCCCACCAGATCCAGCAGCGAAGTCACGCGGGCGTGGCGTTCGGCCTTGGGTATCCCGGCAATCTCCAGCGCCAGGTCAATATTGTCCCGCACGTTGCGGGAATGGAGCAGATTGAAGTGCTGAAAGATCATCCCCATCTGCTGCCGTTGCTGACGGAGCTGCGCCAGACTCAGCCGGGAGATATCTTCCCCATCGATCTCAATCAGACCGCTGGAGGGACTCTCCAGCCGGTTCAGGCAGCGCAGCAGCGTGCTTTTACCCGCCCCGCTTCGCCCCAGTATGCCGAAGATCGACCCTTCACTGATGGTGAGAGAGATATCGTCTAACGCTGGCGCGGGTGCGCCAGCATACTGTTTGCTGAGGTGACGGATATTAATCATGCTGATTATCCGCGACCGGAATCACGGAGCCCTGGTAGTTTTTCCGGATAAACGCGGCCACCTGCGGCGAACGCAGATCCTTTGCCAGCTGCACGACGCGGGGATCTTTTTCCAGTGCCGGGGTGGTGACCAGCAGGTTGGCATACGGGTTATGCGCAGCGGACTCCAGACCCAGCGCATCTTTGGCCGGATTCAGCCCCGCTTCCAGCGCATAGTTGCCGTTGATAATCGCGGCATCAACATCATCCAGCGAGCGTGGCAACTGAGGCGATTCAATCTCGATGATTTTGATTTTCTTCGGGTTTTCGCTGATATCTTTCGGCGTCACCAGCGTGGAGCCCGCTTCACCCTGCGCCCGGAGTTTAATGACCCCTTTATCCTGCAGCAGCCACAGCGCACGGCTCAGGTTGGTGGTGTTGTTGGGTACCGCAATGCTGGCACCCTCTGGCAACGCCGCCAGCGACTTCACTTTGCGCGAGTAGATCCCCAGTGGCTCAATGTGCACACTGGCGACGACGGCAAAGGTCTTACCCAGCGCCTTTTCCTGATCTTTCAGGTAGGGCAGATGCTGGAAGTAGTTCGCATCCACATCCCCGGAGGCGAGCAGTTCATTGGCGTTTACCCCACCGCTCAGCTCCACGATCCTGATGTCGAGTTTGGGATCCAGCGTTTTAACATACTCCAGAATTTCGGCGTGTGGCACCGGATCCGCAGCCACACGCAGCGGCGCAGCCTGCAGACTTTGAGCAATCAGCAGTGAAAGACCGGCCAGAGCCAGAACGCGCTTTTTAATCATCATCATTTATCTCTTATGGTTTTAGTGGGAGGTGTGTTCAGGATAAAAACGCTCTGCAACTTCCGGATGCGAACGCAGCCGGCCTTTGAGGTAATTCCAGCCGACTTCACGCAGCAGCGGGTTGAGCGGATCGCTGGCCGGTCCCTGAGCCAGCCCGGCCAGCTGCGGGGGCAGCGGGTAGATCGGCACAACGGCATCGAGCTGCGCACCGAGGAAAAAGGCGATAGAGAGGCGCTCGCGGCTTTGCAGGGGCGATACCACCCGATGAACGGTGGCGCGCAGATAGCCATTGGTCGCCAGCTCCAGCAGCTCGCCAATGTTCACCACAAATGCGCCCGGTTTGGGTAAGGCGTCGATCCAGTTATCCGGCGTCACTTCCACCTGAAGACCCGGCTGATCGTCCTGCAGCAGCATTGTCAGGAAGCCGGAATCTTTGTGCGCGCCGACGCCCTGGCGGGATTCGCCCTCGCTACGGCCGGGGTAGCGGATAAGCTTGATATGTTCGTTGGGATAGTCGCCATAGAGATTGTCAAAGGCGTTGCGCGGCAGATGGAGCGCTTCGGCAAAGGCGCGCAGCAGCTCCAGCGCAACGGCGGTCATCTGCTGCTGCCAGCGGGTGACGACGGTCTGCAGTTCCGGCAGGGCTTCAGGCCACTGATTGGGGCCCTGCATCCGTTGCCACGTGGGCGAGTCGGCGGTCACGGGCAGCGCTTCGCGTTCAGCACCAATATCAAACTGCTCGCGAAAATCGGGCTGGCTGCGGGTTATCTCTACGCCGGCCAGGTTATAACCGCGAAAATGAGGCGAATTGGCCATCCTGACGGCGCTTTTGTCCGCCTGTGGCAGGGCAAAAAACTGGCGTGCGACCTGCTGAACCTCATCGGATAACGCGCGGTCGATCCCGTGGTTGATCAGATAGAAGAAACCTACCTCACGCGCCGCCTGGCTGAGTTTCTCGCGTGACTGTTGCTGCTGCTGTTGATCTCCCGATAACAGTGCGAAATCAATAACCGGTAATTCTGCTGATGTTAACGCGCCCATGTTTAACACTCTGTTGGTCTGGAATAGCAGTACACTGCCACTGCATTTATGCGTTAACTACCAACTAATCCTGCTATGGATATGCGGCGAACGGAAATATCGCGCTGCACCCCAGACAAATGATCCGCAGATTACGCTGGTTGCCGGATGAGACATTCTGGCGCGCGTCTGGCCTGGCGACGCCTGCTGGCCGGAATCATCCTGCGCCGGATGTTACGAAATGTTTATTGCCGTAAGCAGAGATGAATAAGATTACTATGCTGACTTTGTCAGTAAAAGTAGTTATTTCCGCTGAAAACTTGCAATACCTTACAATTGTGGTCTAAGGTTTGCCCCTGCGGTTAATTGCCGCTTCACTTAAAACTTATTCGGCTTCTTATAGCTTTCATTTCCACGGTTTCTTCTGACCCTTATTTTCGGCTGCGAAAGCTATAAGACTCCTTCATTCAGTAGTTGAGGAGTTTATGGACACCAGAAACAGATCGTCTGACCATGCAAAGAAACATTTCTGGAACAGGAAGCAAAAAGAGCTGACTGTTGATGACATTACCGTGATCGATAACGACATGCTGAAGCGTGCCGTTGGCGCAGCCGCGTTAGGTAATGCGATGGAATGGTTCGACTTCGGCGTTTACAGCTACCTCGCCGTCATCATCGGCAAGGTCTTCTTCCCGGACGCCAACAACGCCGTGCAGCTGATCGCCACCTTTGGTACGTTCGCAGCGGCCTTCCTGGTCCGTCCGATTGGCGGCCTGGTGTTTGGCCCGCTGGGTGACCGCATCGGCCGACAGAAAGTGCTGGCGATGACGATGATCATGATGTCGATTGGCACATTCTGTATCGGCCTGATTCCGGCCTATTCCTCTATTGGCATCATGGCACCGATCCTGCTGCTGGTGGCGCGTCTGATCCAGGGCTTTTCGACCGGCGGGGAATATGGCGGCGCAGCGACCTTTATTGCGGAGTACTCTACCGATAAACGCCGAGGCTTCATGGGCAGCTTCCTGGAGTTCGGCACCATTGGTGGTTACCTGCTGGGTGCCAGCCTGGTGACGGTGATGACCACCCTGATGTCAAACGAGGCGATGATGTCCTGGGGCTGGCGCGTGCCCTTCTTTATCGCCGCGCCGCTGGGTCTGTTTGGTCTCTATGTGCGACTGAAGCTGGAAGAGACTCCGGCCTTCCAGCAGCACATGGAAAAACAGGAGGCGCTGGAGCAGAGCAAACCGCGCCTGACCCTGATGCAGATGCTGAGCAAATACCGTGCGCCGATGCTGAAATGTATCGGTCTGGTGCTGCTGTTTAACGTCTCTAACTACATGCTGACCTCCTATATGCCAAGTTATCTGACCGGCGTACTGGGTCTGCCTGAACTGAGTGGCCTGCTGCTGGTGATGGTGGCAATGTTTGTGATGATGCCGCTGACGCTGCTGTGGGGCCGCTGGACGGACCGCATCGGGCGTCGGCCGGTGATTGGCTTTGGTGCGGTGGGTCTGATCCTGCTCGCGATTCCGAGCTTTATGCTGATCGGTTCCGGTAACATGTGGGCAGTATTCGGCGGCCTGCTGATTCTGGGCGTGCTGCACACCTGCTTCAGCGGCACCATGCCTTCAACGCTGCCTGCGCTGTTTACGACCGATATCCGTTACAGTGCGCTGGCCATTGGCTTTAACCTGTCGGTCTCCCTGTTTGGCGGAACCACCCCGCTGATTACGGCGTGGCTGGTCGATACCAGTAAAAACACCATGATGCCGGCCTACTACACGATGGGTGCGGGCATCATCGGTCTGCTGACTATTCTGACCGTCCGTGAAACCGCCCGGCAGCCGCTGACCGGTTCATCGCCAGCGGTGGCGACCAAAGCGGAAGCACATCGCCTGATTGATAAGCTGCGCAAGCGCTCAAAACCTTCAGCGCCCGCCGCGCATTAAGTCTGAAAACACCCTGCTCTGCAGGGTGTTTTTTTATCTGACGCCTCTTTCTCTTTTTCCGGCATCACCTCAGCGCCCGGAGTCGTCATCCCTCTGACTTCACGCCCTGCCGGAAACGCGCCACTTTCGCCCGATTACCGCACAGCGCCATGCTGCACCAGCGACGGCGATGCGCTTTGGTACGATCGTAAAACCACAGGTTACAGGCGGGATGTTCACAAGCGCGTACCCGGCTGAAATCCGCCTGGGCCAGCAGGCTGGCAGCCTGTTCTGCAACCCGCCCCAGTCGCTGCATTGCGCTCTGAGCAGGATAAATCCGGCGGATCTGCAACGTCCCCTGCTCTGTGACGAGCTGCATATGGCTGATCGCCTCGCCCAGCCAGGCATTCAGCACCCGCACATCTATCGCTTCACCCGCCTTCTGTTGCTGCACCATGTCGCGAATGTTGTCCCGCAGCTGACGGGCAGCCTGCAACAGCGTGCCAGCTTCAGAGTGCGCTGCCGGGCCGTCTGTAGCCAGTCCGGCCTGCTGAAGCCATACGTCAACATCCTCATCGGTTTGCCAGAAATCGTGCGGCTGACCGTCCACGATGGCGACGGTATTAATGAAGTCCAGCGCCGGATGATCGGCCAGAAACCACGGCCCCTGCGCGGTGAATGATTGTGTTTCTGCCATGTTAATGCCTCTCCTGGGAGTCTCGCCTGACACCAGTGTCACCGATAAAAGACGCATTATACAGTTACAAACAGACCATGTAACCACTTAAATCATCATTGACAGGTTACCAAAAGGCAGCATAATCAGCATCAGTAACCCCTAATAAACGAATTTACCAGTTACAGGAGTGTCAGCTATGACCGACCACACTATTCAACATCGCTATCTGCAGGCCGATGGGGTCAATATCTTCTATCGGGAAGCGGGCGATCCTTCCCACCCGGTACTGTTACTGCTGCATGGCTTTCCCACCTCGTCACATCAGTTTCGTCACCTTATTCCTCTGCTGGCTGACAGGTTTCATCTTATCGCGCCCGATCTGCCCGGCTTTGGCTTTACTGACGTTCCCGCTGAGCGTCACTACAGCTGGACTTTCGACGCACTCGGTCAGACGCTGACCGCTTTCGTGGATGCGCTGGGTCTGAAACGTTATGCCCTGTATGTTTTCGACTATGGTGCCCCTGCCGGTCTGCGTCTGGCCCTCGCCCGGCCTGAGCGTGTCAGCGGACTGATATCGCAAAACGGCAATGCCTATCTGGAGGGACTGGGAGAAGCCTGGGCGCCGGTGCGTGCTTACTGGGACGACCCCAGCGAAGCTAAGGGTCAGGTGGTGCGCGACACCGTCCTGACGCCGGAAGCGATCAAGTGGCAATACACGCATGGCGTCAGCGATCCGCAGTTAATTGCGCCGGAGACGTATACGCTGGACACCCTGCTGATGGAGCGACCCGGTAATAAAGCGATTCAGCAGGCGCTGTTTCTCGATTACGCCAGTAATTTGCAGCGCTACCCGGAATTTCAGGCCTTTTTCCGTCAAAAGCAGCTGCCGACGCTGGTGATCTGGGGGAAACACGATCCCTTCTTTATCCCGCCGGGGGCAGCAGCCTGGCAGCGTGACAATCCGCAGGCGGTGGTTGAGATGCTGGATAGCGGGCATTTCGCGCTGGAGACCCATACTCAGCACATTGCAACGCGTATCCGGGAGATGTTCAGCGGCGACTGACAAAAGGGGCACAGAAGCTATCCGATACCGCCTCTGTGCCTCTCCCTTCCTTTATTCATTACTGAACCGGCCGACCGTACTGGCCGCACCCAGCGCATGCCCCTTCAGCTCTGCAATCAGTTCCGCCTGGGTTAAACCCGCTTTTAACTGGCCCGGCGGCAAATCGGTGGCGATCAGCACAAAGTTATAGTGGTGCAGACCGCTACCCGCTGGCGGACAGGGGCCATAATAGTGTGTGGTTCCCGGCGTATTCTTTCCGCCGGTATACCCTTTCCCCTCCGTCAGGGCGCCCTGAGCAAACGATGAACGCGTGGGGGCAATGTTGTAAGCCACCATGTGGGTGACGCCAAGTCCCCTGGCCCCCACCGGATCGGTCATCAGCAGCGCCAGACTGCGGGTGCCCGCCGGAATAGCCGACCAGTTGAGTTCAGGAGAGACATTCTCACCGGTACAGGAAGGATTACTTTTATTGGCACCGGCAAACTTTTTGTCCAGCAGCGCATTGTCGTTGAAGTCCCGGGATTGCAACGTAAATACGGATGCCGCCAGCGTGGTCATGGGCAGAACGGCCAGCGCCGCCGCGCAGAGTAATTTTTTCAACCGTCACTCCTTATCAGATAGCACCTGAGAAAATTGTCCCGCTACACTGTTTTATTGCCTGCTTACTCTGACGGCTGCGCGACAGAGGCCGCACAGCAGCGTCAGCATTTTCACTTCACCTTGTTCAGGGCCGTAAAGACGCGTGCGACCGCGACGGCCCCCGGATCGGGCACGCCATTGAGGTTTGTGCTGTTCAGATAGGAGGAGCGACCCGCTTTTGCAGTTCCCATGGTGGCCGTCGCCTCACTGCCCTGCTGCGCCGCTTCTGCTGCCGCCTGCAGTGACTGGCCCGCCACCAGCGCCTCAATGGCCGGTTGCAGTGCATCGATCAGTGTCCGGTCGCCCGGCTTTGCCCCGCCATACTCCTTCATCTTCTCCAGCCCCTGCTGCAGGGCGACAGGCAGGGTATCGCCCTCCGCCAGTTGCTGGGCGGCAGCGGTAAAAAAGATCGCCATCAGCACGCCGCTGGAGCCGCCCATCACCGTCGCCAGCCGCTCTCCCGTGACCGCGAGCAGCTCGGGTAAAGCATTCAGTGGCAGCTGATTATCGGCACATTCGCGCTGGATCTGACGCGCACCCGCGGCAAAGGTCGAACCGGTATCACCGTCCCCGACCTGCGCATCCAGCCGGTTCAGCTCACTTTCGCAGGCCATCAGGGTTTCACAGATAGTGTTCACGCAGGCGGCAACCTGGGGGTTTGCAGAGGGCTGGACCGGGTGGGCTGAAGCCGGAGTGGCGGCACTTACCGGTTCCAGTGGGGCGATTCTCACTGGGGTTACCCAGCCGGTGACCTCAACCGGCGCGCAGAGGGCCTCTTCGAAGAGGGGAGTCAGCCTCATGCAGGTCACGGAAAACCCTTTCATGTCCAGTGCGGTCATCAGCGGCGCAGGCCCCATCAGATAGTTACTGCCCCGGCTGAGCGGTGACGCAATCAGGTCCCGCGTCACCAGACTCATCTCCAGCGCGGACATACCGCCCAGATTATTCACCAGCAGCGCGCAGGGTTCCTCATTCTCCGGCATCACCTTCTCCAGCAGCTGCTGAACAATCTGCTGACTGTTCTGGCTCTGCATCACCTCAACACCCGGTTCTCCGTGAATGCCCAGTCCCATTTCAACACTGCCTTCCGGCACCCGCTCGCTGACCGGCTCATCCGGCAGATGGCAGCCGGAGAGCGCCACGCCCATCGACGCGATGGCCTGGCTGGCCGCCTGCGCGGCCGCGGTGACTGCCGCCAGGTCGTCACCCCGTTCGGCGACGAAGCCCGCCACCTTGTGTACCAGCAGGGTACCGGCCAACCCGCGCGGCTGAGGATTCTCCGGCAGGGCCACATCATCACCGACAATCACCATGTTGACGCGGTATCCCGCCTTACGCGCCTTCTCTGCCGCCAGGCCAAAGTTAAGCCGATCGCCGGTGTAGTTTTTTACAATCAGCAGGCATCCGGCTTCCCCGGTAAGATTGACGATGGCGTGATACACCGCGTCTACGCTGGGTGAAGCAAAGAGATCGCCACAAACGGCGGCCGTCAGCATCCCTTTACCGATAAATCCGACATGCGCCGGTTCATGTCCGGCTCCCCCGCCGGAGATCAGCGCCACCTGCTGTTTCTGCCAGTCCCTGCGCATGACAATGCGGATTCGCGGCGCGACCTGTAGCCGCACCAGATTGCGCAACGGGCTGGCGTAAATCATGCCATCTAACGCGCTGTCGACAAGGTCGTCCTTGTTATTCAGTACAAATCGGGTCATCTCTTCATTCCTCATGGGCGTGCGAAGGGGAAGTAAACAAGTGTTGCACATAACCGCCATACGGGGAGAAATCCACTGCGAAACCCGGCGTATCAGCCCGTCTCGTTCAGCGCCCGGCGCGGCATCTGGCAAAAGCATCGCGCCATTACGGACTAATTTATTGATTTATATCAAATATTTTTATCCGAAACTGAGAGGTTCTGCGCAGAACCCTGATAGGGAATGGTGGAAGTTAGAGCGCATTCACAAACAGAGGATGTTTTTATGACTCAACGTATGATTCTGAATGAAACGGCCTGGTTTGGTGCCGGCGCGTTACGCCATCTGCCGGAAGAGGTAGAGCGTCGTGGAATGCGCAAAGCCCTGATTGTTACTGACCGTGCACTGGTGGCAGCCGGTGCGCTGAAGCGGGTGACCGATCGGCTGGCCAGCCACCAGCTTGCCTGGACGGTGTACGATGAGGTGGTACCCAATCCCACCATTCGGGTGGTGCAGCAGGGCGTGGCGGCCTTCAGGGCATCGGGGGCAGACTATCTGATAGCGATCGGGGGCGGTTCACCTCAGGATACCAGCAAGGCGATCGGTATGATTATCAACAATCCCGAATTTGAAGATGTGCGCAGCCTGGAGGGCGTGGCCCCCACCCGCCATCCCTGCGTTCCGATTATCGCTATCCCGACCACCGCAGGCACCGCCGCTGAAGTCACTATCAACTACGTTATTACCGATGAAGAGAAACGCCGTAAGTTTGTCTGTGTCGATCCGCATGCCATTCCGAAAGTCGCGATTGTTGATGCGGAAATGATGGCGAGCATGCCCGCCTCACTGAAAGCCGCAACCGGCATTGATGCGCTGACCCATGCGATTGAGGGCTATATCACGCGTGGCGCCTGGACGCTGACCGATATGCTGCATCTCAAAGCCATTGAGATTATCAGCCAGTCACTGCGCAAGTCGGTGGCGGGGGATCCCGACGCGGTGGAGCAGATGGCGCTGGGACAGTATGTCGCCGGGATGGGTTTCTCCAGTGTCGGACTCGGGCTGGTTCATGGCATGGCTCATCCGCTGGGCGCCTTTTATGATGTGCCACACGGCATTGCTAACGCCATTCTGCTGCCGCAGGTGATGGCGTGGAATGCCGCCTGGACCGGCGAAAAGTATCGCGACATTGCGCGCGCAATGGGCGTGAAGCAGGTCGACACCCTCTCGCTGGAGCAGGCGCGGGAGGCCGCGGTTGATGCCGTTCGTCAGCTCTGTCGGGATGTGGGCATCCCGCGTTCCTTGCGTGAAGTGGGTTTACAGCAGGCTGATATCCCGGCCCTGGCGCAGGCCGCGCTGGATGATGTCTGTACCGGTGGCAACCCGCGCACGCCCGATCTTGAGGCGGTGATGGCGCTCTACCGTCAGAGTTAACGCGCGCCAGCTTATCCGCCGCTGACGTCAGGCCCGCTCACGCCAGCGGGCTTTTTATCGCGCTGGATCTGTCGCGATTCGCCACGGCGGATAAAGCCAGTCAGCGCGGTGACGGCCGGGGTTTTCTCGATTTTCAGATGCCCGTTTCAGCCTGAAATCGCCCGCGAGTTTTCTGCAGGTTCCGGTGCATGAGCCACCTGACCGGACAATTTCTTTAGATGCTAAACCCTGAGTCACTTGATCTGGATCACAAAAATCCGCATCATGCGCAGCGAAAACCTTTACGATGCTGCGGAGATATTGATGACACTGTACCAGGGTATGCTGATTTTTTATGCCGTTGTTGCACTGTTCGCTACGCTGATCACCTTCTTCATCGCCAAAGATAAGCTCAGCATTAAACTGCTCAGCGCCTTTCTGGTGGGTGCCACCTGGCCGATGAGTTTTCCCGTCGCGCTGATGTTCGCGCTGTTTTAATTGACATTTTCGCCTTACCGACCACACTCAGATTAGACGTCACTGACCCGCTCTGCGCCGATCGCTGATGTCGGCTTGCTCATCACTCATATAAGGAGAGGTTATGCGCGTAATCAGTGTGGCGATTCTGATTTCCCTTCTCAGTGCCTGCAGCGGACCCTGGGGCGCCGAAAAACCGGTCCCGGCGGCAGAAACCCGTCAGCAGACCTGCCAGCCTGGCACCAATCCCAGCCAGAATGACTGCGGTCACTTTCCCGAACCGGAATTTCACTGACACACCCGCACACTGTGTTACGGGATCGCATTTGCGCTATTTCATCGCATAACAAGGCTTTACACGCCGATGGCCGGTCAGTAAAGTAGCGCCCAGACATCATTTCTGATGCGTAAGCGTTAACGTCAACCAACGCCCCCGCAGCGCTGCTGCCTGTGATGATCCCTGCCATGAAGCCTCTGCAACTTAGTGTTAAATCTCATGCTGCGCTCTCCGGCGCCTCATTTTTTTTATTTGTGCTGCTGCTGACCGCGGCCAACCTTCGCGCACCGGTGACTGTGGTCGGCCCGGTTCTTCAGGATATCCGTCAGACCTTTGGACTGAGTGCCGGTGAAGCGGGTCTGTTCAACTTTATTCCCCTGATCCTCTTTGCCCTGCTTGCGCCACCAGCCGCCTGGCTCGGCAATCGCATCGGACTCGAACGCAGCCTGTGGGGCGCACTCTGCATGATGACCGCGGGTTCCCTGTTGCGCTGGCTGCCTGTGGAGGCGGCGTTATGGGGCGGAACCCTGTTGCTCAGCGCCGGGATTGCTGCCGCCAACGTCCTGCTGCCCCCGCTGATCAAACGAGATTTCACCGCTCATACCGCCCGCTATATCGGGCTTTACGCCGCCACCATGTCGATTACTGCCAGCCTGGCCTCCGGGATTGCCGTTCCGCTGAGCCAGCTCTCCTCCGCAGGCTGGCGACTGTCGCTGGTGGTCTGGGCGATCCCAGGGCTGATAGCGCTGCTGGCCTGGCTGCCACTGCTACGCCAGCGTCCGTTAAAGCAGGCATCCGGCGAGACGACAGTTCTCCATCGCCATCCGTGGCGCTCGGCAGGCGGCTGGCAGATTGCCCTGTTTATGGCGCTGCAGTCGCTGGCGTTTTATACCCTGATCGACTGGTTTACGCTATTCGCCCAGGACCAGGGTTTCAGTCAGGCCACGGCGGGCTGGCTGTTGTTCTGGTATCAGGCCATCGCGATTGTCGCCAATCTTGGCTGCATGATGGCGCTGAAGCGGGTGAAGGATGCCCGCCTCACCGCCTTCATCGCCTCGTCGGCTATCTTTCTCGGCATGCTGGGGCTACTGCTTAACCCGCTGTGGGCGGCGATCTGGCTGACCCTTGCCGGTCTGGGCGCAGGCGCCTCACTGGTGCTCTGCCTCTCCCTCTTTAATCTGCGGGCCAGCAATCATCGTCAGGCTTCACAGCTCTCCGGTATGGCCCAGTGCGTCGGCTATGCGCTGGCCGCGCTCGGTCCTTTGTTGTTTGGCGTGCTCCATGAGCAGAGCGGAAACTGGACGATCCCCTTCAGCGTACTGGTGCTGCTGAGCCTGCTTCAGATGCTGCTGGCACCCCTGGCCGCACAGTCAAAACCCATCAGCTGAACGTGCGGCCATGCCGCCATCGGCCCTTAACAATATGATCTGCCGGTCGCCGATGCACAGCATCAGCGTCCAGCGGGAAGCGACAGGAGAAGCGAGTGTGTCTGAACTGAATAATGCGCTGTTGCAGGCGATCCTGGATGAGGTGCGTCCGCTGGTTCATCAGGGAAAAGTGGCGGACTATATCCCCGCGCTGGCCGATGTGGCCGCAGACCGGCTGGCTATCGCTGTCTGCCTGCCTGACGGCACCCTCTTTCAGGCGGGCGATGCCCAAACGCGCTTTTCGATTCAGTCGATCTCTAAAGCGCTGTCGCTGACCGTGGCGCTGACCCGCTATGACGATAGCGAAATCTGGCAGCGGGTCGGAAAAGAGCCGTCGGGTCAGCCTTTTAATTCGCTGGTGCAGCTCGAACTGGAACAGGGTAAACCGCGTAATCCCTTTATTAATGCGGGTGCCCTGGTGATCTGCGACCTGCTGGAAACCCGGCTGACCGCGCCGCGTCAGCGTATGCTGGAGATTGTCCGGCAGCTGAGTCAGCAGCCGGACATCAACTATGACCGCCACGTTGCCCGTTCCGAGTTTGAACACTCGGCCCGCAACGCGGCGATTGCCTGGCTGATGAAGTCGTTCGGGAATTTCGATAACGACGTGACCAGCGTGATGCAGACCTATTTCCACTACTGCTCACTGTCAATGAGCTGCGTTGAACTGGCACGCACGTTTATCTATCTGGCGAATCAGGGCCGGACGCTGGATGGCAGCCAGATGATTACCGCGCGTCAGGCGCGCCAGATTAACGCGCTGATGATCACCAGCGGGATGTACGATGGCGCAGGCGAATTTGCCTGGCGGGTCGGCATGCCGGCAAAGTCTGGGGTAGGTGGCGGGATCATTGCCATTATTCCCGGTGAGATGAGCATCGCCGTCTGGTCACCCGGACTCGATGGCGCGGGCAATTCCCTGGCGGGCACGGCGGTGCTGGAGTTACTGACGGAAAAGCTGGGCCGCTCTATTTTCTGACCCTGGACCCGACGAAGTAGAGTAGTCGTCTGTGCAAGGCGGTTTGATGATGAACAGGCACGACGACTCCGGACGCCGGGGAGTGGGATCATAGTCTGCATAACAGACTGAAAGCATGTCTCAGTCTGTTTGACGGATATCCGCCAGTTCCGCTTCGCTCAGCCCGGTCATTTGCAGAATGGTATGGCGGTCCATACCGCTTTGCGGCATTGCGCGGGCGATCTTAAATGTTGCTGCACGTTCACCTTTTACCATACCGAGCCGGATACCTTCCATACGTCCCTGCTCAATGCCTGTTTGTTCCAGCTGTTGTGCAATCGTCATAAGTGAATCCCCATGCTGCGGTGCTGCATAATTTCGTCATCAGGTATAACTGTGACGTCAACCAATGGGAAAGCCTGATGATAAAGCCTGCCCGCCAGTACCGGAGCGTTAAACTCATCCAGCCACCGGTTAGAATAGGGATAGTGGCTACGTTTACCGGTATAAAACAGCACCGGTATCACCAGCGGTAACCGCTTATGTCCATTCTCGAGATGGCGCTGCATCGCCCCAACGGCATAACGAAGTAACCGAAACGCCATGTGTTTGTCTGGTGCAGACTGATGCTCAATCAGAACATGGACAAATCCCTCACCTGAAGTCGTTTTCAGACTGTAAAGAACGTCGCTGAAATATTGCCTGAGATCCTTTTCCACAAACGACCCCGATTCGAGCTTCAGCGTGTCGGGATCACAGATCTCCCGCAGGTCTGGCGGCAGGTGCAGCGCCATAAAATCTCTGGCAATTTCAGGCTGCGTCAGAAACTGCCGGAATGTTGCATCATGAGGCACAGGCGTGCCGTTCTTCTTTTTCATCGTGCCATCCTGGCTCTGTTCCTGATCCCCTTAACCTGATCCACCTGCTCTTTGTTTCGCGGTAATGAATCAGGCTATGACGGGAATATCACTCCAGACAAGGCAGGTAAAACGACACGCTTTAAATTTACGAGGTGGCCCGCTTTTCAGTGCAGAAAGCGTCATGCGCTGCCCCATGCCGAAGATGCCCCACTCAGACCAGGTTCAGCTCACCACGTTAATCGGCTCGCCCTGAAGAGAGGCGGCGATATTTTTCATCACGCCCTTCACCAGATTCTCTGCGCCACTGCGGCTTGCCCAGGCAATGTGCGGTGTCAGCAGCAGACCCGGCAGATCCGCCAGCAGCGGATTATCGGCAGCAGGCGGTTCACTACTCAGCACATCCAGCGCCGCCCCGCCGATAACGCCCTGCGCCAGGGCAGCCGCCAGATCGGCTTCGTTGATTAATCCGCCACGCGCGGTGTTAATCAGCAGCGCCTGCGGTTTCATCTTAGCCAGCGCCTCACGGTCAATCATCTGTCGGGTCTGATCGCTTAACGGACAGTGCAGTGAAATCACATCGCTGGTGGCCAGCATCTGCTCAAAGCTGACATAGCCGTCACGCACTGTCTGACTCCCTTTGCGCTCGGCGAACTGGACCTGCATCCCCAGCGCCTGCGCCAGCCTTCCTACCGCCTGACCGATTTCGCCCCGGCCCGCGATACCCAGCATAGCCCCGCCGATATCCTGAATCGGCCGACGATGCAGACAGAAGTGTTGCGCCTGCGGCCAGTCCCGGCGGGTGGTGCTGGCATAGTCAAATAACTGCCGGCGCAGCGCGAAAAGGGCTGCAATTACCGCCTCGGAGACGCTCTGCGTGGAGTAGCCGGGCACATTGCTGACGGTGATCCCGCGATCGCGACAGGCGTCGAGATCGATACAGTCATAACCGGTTGCGGCAACACAGATAAAGCGCAGATCCGGCAGTTGCCTGAGTGTGGCGGCGCGTAACGGAACTTTATTGGTGATCGCGATAGTCGCCCCCTGCAGGGCAGACACGATCTCATTAACCGGCGTGTGTGTGCGGATCTCCCACTCACCCTGTAGCTGTTCGATCGGCAGTGAGATCGGCAGTGAGATCGGCAGCGTATCGCCATCCAGCATAACTATTTTCATTATCTGTCCTTAATTGCTCAGAGTGTCATCCACAGGCTCAGCCGTGATGTTACCTGTATGTGTTCAGCGGGTAACAACTAAGTTAAATGAAGCTGAAATTAAAGTGAATATGTTCAAAGAGTGCGAATTTCTTTGCTTCAGCAGCCACTTTATTTAACCCTTTTATTCCCTTCGCGTTACACTGCCGCCCGGAAATTTGTCCCATTGTGCCTGTGTAAATGATGCCGAAATGCTTATTCAGACAACGACTCACAGCCGGTATTGCGATACTGGCCGTGCTGCTGTTGTTTGTTGCACCGATGGTCTCTAAAAACCTTGCGGCAGATCATGCCAGGATGCAGCACGTCAGCATGAGCGCAGAGATACCGATGATGCATCATCACGGCGAGATGTCCATGATGGACCCTGTGATGATGCCCGATGCAGGCTTTGCCTGCGGATACTGTGATTTACTGGTGCATGTGCCCCTGATGCTCTGGAACTTTGTCCCGTTCATCTGGTGGATGTGCCTCATCAGTCGCGCCCCGCCGCCCCGAGCGGTCACGCCGCTCCGGCGGCGGCGAACGTTGCGCCTTCATCGCCCCCGGGCACCGCCCTGTTACGCATCACACTGACGCCATAACATTTCGATTGCGTGACAACGTCACCCGATCGCCCCTGTCTTTTGAAAAGTGTGGAATGCTATGTCCTCTTATCAGGAAACATCCCCTGCACCACGCGGCACGCTGTTTAATCTGCTACGCCGCCTGCATTTTTATATTGGTCTGTTTATTGCGCCGTTCATTTTTATCGCGGCCCTCACCGGAACGCTCTACGTTCTGACTCCGCAACTGGAACAGGCGATCTATCACGATGCCCTGACGACCCGTGCGCAGGGCGAGCCGCAGCCGCTCTCCGCGCAGGTTGCCGCTGCACGGGCCTGGGCAGGCCAGTCAGTGCACATCTACGCCGTACGTCCCGCGCCGGGTCCCGGGGATACGACGCGGGTGCAGTTCACTGCCGCGGATGCGGGTCCCTCTGAGTCACGCTCGGTGTTTATTGATCCCTATACCCTGCAGGTCAGGGGGGATATGACCGTATATGGCACCAGCGGCGTGCTGCCGCTGCGCATGTGGCTGGATCAGCTGCATCGTGGCTTGTTACTGGGCGATTTCGGCCGTAACTACAGTGAACTGGCCGCGTCCTGGCTCTGGGTCGCCGCGCTGGGCGGGCTCATCCTGTGGGCCGGTAGCCGCCCTCCCCGTACCCGAAAGAACGTCCGCAGCGGGTTTGCCGCCTTGCGTCACTGGCACGTCACGCTGGGACTGCTGCTGGCCCTGGGCCTGATCTTCTTTTCGGTGACCGGGCTGACCTGGTCGCAGTGGGCGGGCAGCAACATTGAAAAGATGCGCAGCGACCTGAACTGGAAAACGCCGCAGGTGAAAACCGCGCTGAACGGTGACGCCCCGGCTGAATCTGCCGACCCCCACGCAGAGCATCGCGGCGCAATGGAAGGGATGACCATGTCGGGCATGACGATGCCCGCTAAGACTCCCGCGCGGGTCATTCCTAATCAGCCGGATGCCCGCTGGGATCAGGCCCTGTCTGCCGCCCGTCAGGCAGGACTGAAGGCGGCAAAACTCGAACTGCGCCAGCCCAAAAACGCCGGACAGGCATGGACGGTTTCGGAGATTGACCGCAGCTGGCCAAGTCAGGTGGATGCCGTTTCACTTAATCCGGCCGACTTTACCGTGGTCGACAAAGTGGCGTTCGCCAGCTTCCCGCTGGTGGCGAAACTGACCCGCTGGGGCGTCGATGCGCACATGGGTGTGCTGTTCGGCCTGCCTAATCAGCTGATTCTGGCGCTCTTTGGCTTCGGACTCTGCACGATGATTGTGCTGGGCTACCGCATGTGGTGGATTCGTCGTCCGGCGGTTCCGCAGCTTAACCCTTCACAGACGCTGTTAACCGCCTGGCTGGCACTGCCACGCTATGCGCAGGGCACCAGCCTGATTGTGATGCTGGCGCTCGGTTATGCCCTGCCGGTCATGGGCATCAGCCTGCTGCTGTTTCTGCTGCTGGATATTCAGCGCTGGCGCAGCGCCCGGCGTCGCAGCCAGGCCCGCACCGAGATTGCACCCGACAAGCAGTCGCCGCTGGCGATCGTGCAGTCCCGCTTCGCCGTGAAGCGCAAAGAGATGCGCTATTTTCTGCGCAGCGTGACGGTTCTGGCGCTGATTGTGATCTCGGTGATGGCGAATGCGATGATAGGCGGCGTGATTGATCAGTATCAGATCCCCTTCAGCCACTGGTCGCTGACGATGTATATCACGCAGGCGATGATGATTCTGCTCTACTCGACGGTCTTTACCGGACTGCTGTCGATTCCACTCTGGTATTTCTTCCTGGGTGAAAGCGATGAGCAGGGCAAATAGGCTGCCGCCTCCGCTGGCAGTCTCTCCTTCAACATAACTGACGAAGCCGGGCAAATTTCCCGGCTTTTCATTCTCCCACTAAAGGCTATGATCGTTGTCACTGACCCTTCTGTTTAAAGGCAAATCATGAACATCCTGCGTGCTAATCCTGAACAGCTGTTTGAGTACGGCCCCTTTACCGTCCGCCGTCAGCGACCTGGCGAGGCGCTAAGCCCGCTGGTCAGCGTTGACCTGATGTCGCTGAAGCTGGATGCCCGGATCCCGATGCAGCAGCACTGGAATGAAGAGGTTTTTACCTATCTGTGGCGGGGATCGATGCAGCATCAGGACAGTAACGGCGAGCGGACCCAGCTCTCGGCTAAGCGGGTGATGGTGGTCAATGCGGGTGACGGCGTTCAGTACGAAGAATCGGTGCCTCTGTTTGAAGCGGAACTGTTACAGGCGGTTATCCGTCCCGCCCAGCCTGGGGGTGAAGCGATGACCCAGGTGCTGGAGCGCGATCAGGGCATTATGAGTAATGGCTGGACCGAACTGGCCGGGCCGGAGGAGTCAGACGCCCCGCTGGAACTGCGCCAGGCAGCCTATATCTATGACACCCTGCTGGAGCGCAACCACACGCTGGACGTGCCCGCTCTGCCGGGCTTTGTGGCATATCTCGTCGTGCTGGAAGGCAGCATTCGTATCGGCGAGGCGCGACTGGGTCGGGGTGATGCGGTCAGCGGGCTGGCGGCCGGGAGTGAAATCACGGGTGATCGGGATGCCAATCTGGTCTGCTTCCTGATCAGGCCCGATCACGCTGCATAAAAAACGCGCTGCCTTTCCCGGTGAGGTCTCAGGCAGCGCCACGCTTCATTAAAAAGCGCCACGCGGGACGATTCCCGCGCGGCAATGTTTGTCCTTACTCCCGGTTACGGGGCTGCTTCGCCTGAACCCGTTTATAGACGTGGTCAAACTGACGCACATCGTCGAGTAACCAGTGGCGCTGCGTCAGCGGCGCATCATCCAGTGCCTGCGGCAGCGGCACCCCATCCAGTGAACCCCGACAGCAAAAGGCGCGCGCCAGGGTCGGCGTGGCAATACCAATGTAACGGGCAAATTCAGGCAACGTCATCAGTGCAGCACTCATCTTCCACCTCCGGCAATTAACTTTCCTCTGCATTCTCAGGCTAAATCTTTACTGCTTTTATTGATCTGAAACATGGATGTGGTACTAATCTTCTGCCTGCTGATGAGAAAGCTCGCCTCGCCCACCGCAAACCGAGAAAGAAGTGAGGAACCTGTGCGCCATTATGGATTGATGATAGCCCTGCTGTTTTCCGGCGTTGCGTCCGCCCACACCCTGACACCCGGCCAGCCGGTTCCGCCGGTCTTTGTGGCCGATAAAGGCGAAATGGTGCTGAATCAGGGCGATATCGGCTACCAGCGCTGGAACAGTCAGGCGCTGACCGGCAAAGTGCGGCTGGTGATCCATGTCGCGGGCCGTCTTTCAGCCAAAGAGCAGAGTGCTGCCCTGATTGAGGCCGTTCAGCAGGCCAGTCTGCCGCGCGATCGCTTTCAGACCACCACCATCGTGAATACCGACGACGCCCTGCCCGGCAGCGCCATTTTTGTGGTGCGCAGCATCGCCTCCAGCAAAAAAGCCGCTCCCTGGCAGCAATTCATCATCGACAGCAGCGGCGTGACGGCGCATAGCTGGCATCTTCAGCCAGAAAGCGCAGCCGTCGTGGTCGTTGATCAGCAAGGTATTGTGCGCTTCGCTAAAGATGGCGCATTATCTGCTGACAACGTCGCCAGCGTGATGAAACAGCTACGGGCATTGCTGGGCTGATAACCGCTTAGTTTTCACCCGGCTGACGCCGCAAATCGCGGAATGCTCCTGAATTTCCCGACATTTTTTATTACCGTAAGCTACGCTTAGTTGTAATGGATTTACCCGCCGTTCTTTGAAAACCTGCCCACTATGCCGGGGCAGCCGGGGACGATGATTGAAGATGGCATCGAATCATTTCGACCTGCTGTGACTTCCTCTGTAGATAAGGACAGCCCTGATGACGGTCTGCGCAGAAAAACACGTCAATGTCATACACAGCGATGCAGCGATTCTGTTGAACGATATCGAGCAACGGCTCGATCAGCTTTTACCGGTCGACAGTGAACGTGACCTGGTCGGCGCGGCAATGCGCGACGGCGCGCTGGCGCCGGGAAAACGTATTCGTCCGCTGCTGCTGCTGCTGACCGCGCGCGATCTGGGGTGCAATGCCAGCGCAGCCGGTCTGCTTGACCTCGCCTGCGCGGTTGAGATGGTGCACGCCGCTTCGCTGATCCTGGACGATATGCCCTGCATGGATGATGCGCAGCTGCGGCGCGGACGCCCCACCATCCACTGTCAGTATGGTGAACATGTCGCCATCCTCGCTGCTGTGGCCCTGCTGAGTAAGGCCTTTGGTCTGGTCGCCGTGGCAGAGGGCTTAACCGCCAGCGCCAGAACGGACGCGGTTGCAGAGCTGTCTCAGGCGGTTGGGATGCAGGGGCTGGTGCAGGGGCAGTTCAAGGATCTCTCGGAGGGAGATAAACCCCGCAGCGCCGACGCCATTCTGATGACCAATCACTTCAAAACCAGCACCCTGTTCTGCGCCTCTATGCAGATGGCCTCTATTGTTGCGGAAGCCCCCAAAGAAGCCCGCGAACAGCTGCACCGCTTTTCGCTGAATCTCGGTCAGGCGTTTCAGCTGCTGGACGATCTCACTGACGGTATGAGTGACACCGGTAAAGATGCCCATCAGGATGAGGGAAAATCGACGCTGGTGAATCTTCTCGGCGCAAAAGCGGTGGAATCGCAACTGCGCGACCATCTGCGCTGCGCCGGAGAGCACCTGTTGTCCGCCTGCCGCGATGGTTACGCCACCCATCATTTTGTTCAGGCCTGGTTTGAGAAAAAACTCGCTGCCGTCAGTTAAGGATGCTGCATGAGCCACTTTGCGGTTATTGCACCGCCCTTCTATAGCCATGTGCAGGCGCTTCAGCATCTCAGCCAGGCCCTGATAGCACGCGGACACCGTATCACCTTTATTCAGCAGACGGACGTCAGCGCACTGCTCACCGACCGCCGCATCGGCTTTTTTCCGCTGGGCTTAACCTCGCATCCTGCCGGGAGTCTGGCGCATACGCTGCAGCTGGCTGCACACCCCCTTGGCCCGTCGATGCTGAAACTGATCAGTGATATGGCGCGCAGCAGCGATATGCTCTGTCGCGAACTGCCGGTGGTGCTGAATACGCTGGCAGTGGATGGCGTGATTGTCGATCAGATGGAGCCGGCCGGCGCGCTGGCCGCTGAAGCACTCGATCTGCCTTATGTTTCGGTGGCCTGTGCCCTGCCGCTTAACCGTGAAGCGGATTTCCCGCTGGCAGTGATGCCGTTTGATTATGGCACCAGCGACCAGGCGCGCGAACGTTATCGTGCCAGTGAAAAAATCTACGACTGGCTGATGCGCCGCCACGACAGGGTGATCGCCCGTAACGCCCATGCGATGGGGCTATCACCGCGGGAAAAGCTGCACCACTGTTTTTCTCCGCTGGCACAGATCAGCCAGCTGATCCCGGCGCTGGATTTTCCCCGTCAGGCGCTGCCCGACCATTTTCATGCTGTTGGCCCGCTGCGCGCCCCGGACGCGCCCCAGGCCGCACAGCCGCGCTATTTTCCGCATGGCAACAGGCCGCGCATTTTTGCTTCCCTTGGCACCCTGCAGGGACACCGTTACGGCCTGTTTAAAACGATCGTCCGCGCCTGTCAGGAGATCGACGCGCAGTTACTGCTGGCCCATTGTGGCCGCCTGTCGCCGTTTCAGGCAGAGAAACTGGCGCAGGCCAGTCATGTTCAGGTTGTCGATTTTGCTGACCAGGCCGCCGCGCTGGCCCAGGCCGACCTGGCTATTACCCACGGCGGCATGAACACGGTGCTGGATGCAATTAACCATCTGACGCCACTGCTGACAATCCCGCTGGCCTTTGATCAGCCGGGCGTGGCAGCCAGGGTGGTCTGGCACGGTATCGGCCGCCGCGCCTCACGCTTTACCACCAGTCACGCCATGGCCCGCCAGCTGCAGACCTTACTGACGGATACGCACTATGCTGAGCAGATGAAGCCCCTGCGCGCCGCGCTTCGTCAGGCGGGTGGCGCCTCGCTGGCAGCGGACATCGTCGAGCAGGCGATGCTGACCCGCCAGCCCGTGCTGAACGGGAGTGCCTATGCCACGGTATGATCTGATCCTGGTGGGCGCGGGGCTGGCCAACGGGCTGATTGCGCTGCGCCTCCGCCAGCAGCGGCCGTCGCTGCGCATACTGCTGATTGACGCGGAGAGTCAGCCTGGCGCCCATCACACCTGGTCCTTTCATGCAGACGACCTGACTGAAGCGCAGCACCGCTGGATCGCCCCGCTGGTGGTGCATCACTGGCCCGGTTATGAGGTGCGCTTTCCGCAACGTCAGCGCCATCTGAACAGTGGCTATTTTTGTGTCACCGCAAAGCGCTTCGCTCAGGTCATGCGCGATCACTTTGCCGCTGACCTGCTGCTGAATACGCGTGTCGCAACGCTCGATTCACACTCGGTTACGCTGGAGGATGGGCGGGTAGTGGAAGCGGATGCCGTGATTGATGGCCGGGGCTACCAGCCCGATGGCGCGCTGCGCATGGGCTTCCAGTCGTTTGTCGGCCAGGAGTGGCAGCTGGGTGCTCCACACGGGCTGACCGCGCCAATTATTATGGATGCCACGGTTGACCAGCAGGCCGGCTATCGCTTTGTCTACAGCCTGCCCTTTTCGGCCGATACGCTGCTGATTGAAGACACCCATTATATCGACCACGCCACGCTGGACGGGGAGCGCGCCCGCCAGAATATTCGTGACTATGCGGCGCAGCAGGGCTGGCAGCTGGCCCGTTTGCTGCGCGAAGAACAGGGTGCCCTGCCCATCACGCTGACAGGCGACGTTGACGCATTCTGGCAAAAGCGTGACCTGCCGTGCAGCGGCTTACGCGCCGGGCTGTTTCATCCCACCACCGGCTACTCACTGCCGCTGGCAGTGGCGCTGGCTGATCGGCTGGCGGAGATGCCCGTAATGACATCGGCCTCACTCAACGCCACTATCAGACAGGTGGCCTCCCAGGCCTGGCAGCAGCAGCGCTTCTTTCGCATGCTGAACCGGATGCTGTTTCTGGCGGGGCCAGCCGGGCAGCGCTGGCAGGTGATGCAACGTTTTTATGGCCTTCCCGAAGGTCTGATCGCCCGTTTTTATGCGGGAAAACTTACTTTGCCTGATCGGCTGCGTATTTTAAGCGGCAAGCCCCCGGTCCCCGTACTGGCGGCGTTACAGGCTATCATGACTCCTCACCGTCAACAGGCGATGCAATGAACAGAACGACAGTAATTGGCGCAGGCTTTGGTGGTCTGGCGCTGGCGATTCGCCTTCAGGCGTCAGGCATTCCCACCCGACTGCTGGAGAAGCGCGATAAGCCAGGCGGCCGGGCGTATGTTTATCAGGATCAGGGATACACCTTTGATGCCGGCCCGACGGTGATCACCGATCCCAGCGCGATTGAAGAGTTATTTACGCTGGCGGGCAAAAAGCTCGCTGACTATGTTGAGCTGCTGCCGGTCAGGCCCTTTTATCGTCTCTGCTGGGAGTCAGGGAGGGTCTTCAGTTATGACAACGATCAGCCCGAACTGGAAGCGCAGATCGCCGCCTTTAATCCGCGTGATGTCGAAGGCTATCGCCGTTTTCTGGCTTACTCCCGCGCCGTGTTCGCCGAAGGCTATCTGAAACTGGGCACCGTGCCGTTTCTCTCGTTCCGCGACATGCTGCGTGCCGCGCCGCAGCTGGCAAAACTGCAGGCCTGGCGCAGTGTCTACAGCAAGGTGGCAAGCTACATTGAGGATGAACATCTGCGTCAGGCGTTCTCCTTTCACTCGCTGCTG
The DNA here is from genome assembly GCF_059731105.1 of Type-F symbiont of Plautia stali. Lineage (NCBI taxonomy): Bacteria > Pseudomonadati > Pseudomonadota > Gammaproteobacteria > Enterobacterales > Enterobacteriaceae > Type-F symbiont of Plautia stali. Next base: position 344,573 of record NZ_AP035910.1, read on the forward strand.
GTCGGCGGCAATCCCTTTGCCACCTCCTCCATCTACACGCTGATTCATGCGCTGGAACGTGAATGGGGAGTCTGGTTCCCGCGCGGCGGCACGGGCGCACTGGTGCAGGGCATGGTGAAACTGTTCGAAGATCTGGGTGGCGAAGTGGAACTGAATGCCAGCGTGGCCCGGCTGGAAACGCAGGAAAACCGGATTACGGCCGTCCATCTCGAAGATGGTCGGGTACTCCCGACCCGCGCCGTCGCCTCCAACGCAGACGTGGTTCACACCTACCATGATCTGCTGCGTCAGCATTCCCCTTCTGTGGCTCAGGGAAAGACACTGCAGAACAAGCGCATGAGCAACTCCCTGTTTGTGCTCTATTTTGGCCTGAATCATCATCATGACCAGCTGGCTCACCACACCGTCTGCTTCGGCCCACGCTATCGTGAACTGATCGATGAGATCTTCAATCGTGATGGCCTGGCCGAGGACTTCTCGCTCTACCTGCATGCCCCCTGTGTCACCGATCCCTCCCTGGCTCCGGAAGGCTGCGGCAGCTACTACGTGCTGGCCCCGGTGCCGCATCTCGGCACGGCTGATATCGACTGGGCGGTTGAAGGTCCGCGCCTGCGCGACCGTATTTTTGACTATCTGGAACAGCACTACATGCCGGGCCTGCGCAGTCAGCTGGTGACGCACCGCATCTTTACGCCGTTCGATTTCCGCGATGAGCTGAACGCCTATCAGGGCTCCGCCTTCTCGGTTGAACCCATCCTGACCCAGAGCGCCTGGTTCCGGCCACATAACCGCGACAAACACCTCAGTAACCTCTATCTGGTCGGCGCAGGCACGCATCCGGGCGCAGGCATTCCCGGCGTGGTGGGCTCGGCGAAAGCCACGGCAGGATTGATGCTGGAGGATCTGGCTTGAACAGTCCGTCACTGCTCGATCATGCTGTAGAAACCATGGAAGTGGGTTCAAAAAGTTTTGCCACGGCATCGAAACTGTTCGATGCCAAAACCCGACGCAGTGTGCTGATGCTCTACGCCTGGTGCCGTCACTGTGATGATGTGATTGACGATCAGGTGCTGGGTTTCAGCAATGATACGCCGTCGCGACTCTCCGCCGAACAGCGTCTGGCGCAGCTGGAGACAAAAACCCGCCAGGCTTATGCCGGGTTGCAGATGCATGAGCCTGCCTTTGCGGCCTTTCAGGAGGTGGCGATGGCGCACGATATTCTGCCTGACTACGCCTTTGCTCATCTGGCCGGTTTTGCGATGGATGTGCGTGAGACGCGCTATCAGACCCTGGACGACACGCTGCGCTACTGTTATCACGTGGCGGGCGTGGTCGGTCTGATGATGGCGCAGATCATGGGGGTGCGCGACAGGGCCACGCTGGATCGCGCCTGCGATCTCGGCCTGGCGTTTCAGCTGACCAACATTGCCCGCGACATCGTCGAAGATGCGGCCGCAGACCGCTGTTATCTGCCTGAAACGTGGCTGGCTGAGGAGGGGCTTACACGGGAAAATCTGGCCGCGCCGCAACACCGTCAGGCGCTGAGCCGCGTCGCCCGTCGCCTGGTTGAAACGGCGGAGCCCTACTATTACTCGGCCACGGCAGGTCTGCCAGGCCTGCCGCTGCGATCGGCATGGGCTATCGCAACCGCGAAGCAGGTCTATCGTAAAATCGGCATGAAGGTGATTCAGGCAGGGCCAGCGGCGTGGGATCAGCGCCTGTCCACCAGCACACCCGAGAAACTGGTCATGCTGATGGCGGCGTCAGGTCAGGCGGTCACTTCCCGGATGGCGCGTCCTGCTCCACGCCCCGCTCACCTCTGGCAGCGCCCCGTTTAACGCCGTGACGTTCACGCAGCGTCGCCTGCAGTTTTGACAGCGGTGGCGCATAGAGGAAGCCAAACGAGACACACCCCTCTTTTCCGCGCACCGCGTGATGCATCCGGTGCGCCATATAGAGCCGACGTAAATAACCCCGACGCGGAACATAGCGGAAGGGCCAGCGCTGGTGAACCAGGCCGTCATGAACAATAAAGTAGAGCAGGCCATAGAGCGTCATCCCGGCGCCGATCCACTGCAACGGCCAGACGCCCGTGCTGCCCAGCCAGATCAGTAAAATCGACAGGCCCGCGAACACCACAGCATAAAGATCGTTAACCTCGAACCAGCCCTTGTGCGGCTCATGATGCGACAGATGCCAGCCCCAGCCCCAGCCATGCATAATATATTTGTGCGCCAGCGCAGCCGTAATCTCCATGCCGATCACGGTGACCAGAACAATCAGGGCATTCCAAATCCACAACATAGCTTCTCCCGAACATGCATCCTGCAAAGTGGCGCAGAGGTTCAATTTTAACAGAGATTGGCCAAAACAGCCGGGCGGGTTTGGCGGGTTTTAACAATTACTGCAGATGATGAAGCGGATAACCCAGATAGCCGGACCCGGAAGGGAAACCGGTCGCCATAACAGGTGAATCCGCGTCAGCGGCAACGGCTCAGTTATACACCAGATTAAAGGTGACGGTCCCGTCCGCTTTACCCGCCATCACCTGGCTGTCGGTCTGAATATATTGGGCGTTAAACGACATCGACTTCGCCTGATTGGGTGAGGAGACGGTAGTCAGCACCGGCAGCTGATCGGTCGGCACATTCAGCGGCACGCGCTGGCCTTCTGCGACCTGCAGACCGGGCCCATAGGTCAGGGCAATGCCCACCCCTGACGCGGCGTTACTCTGTGGTGTCAGGCTGATGGCATTTTTGTCGCCAGCGGTCGCCATGCCAAAAAAGCCGACTTTGACTGCGGCGCTGTGTTCGCACATCACCTGAATCCGGAAACTTTTTTCGCTTCCCGCCCGGCTGCCGATGCCGGTGAACTCCGCCTTACTCACTTTTCCCATCTCCACGTTAATCGCAGACTGGGATGTGACAACGGCACAGCTGCCATATTGCACCGTGAAGCTGGAGAGAAAGAGCTGCGGCCTGTCGTTGATCGGCTGGCTGCTGGCCGCACTGTTCCCTACCTTCAGGCTGGCATTACCGATGTTTACCTCACCGACATTCGCGGGTTGGTTGCCTGGATTCAGCGGGGAACGCTGCCCCGGAATTTTGTAAAACACCACATAGGACTGCAGTTTGATGTCGTGTGCCGCGTTGAACTGTGGACTGACCTGCGAGTTACAGACCGAACTGGTTTTGCCTTTGCCGGTGGTATCGAAAAAGCCGCTGTTGCAATATGAAGGCTCTTTAAATCCAATCGCGAATCCGATGCTCTCAACACCCGGTACGCGATAGATTGGCGTCGTGTGCCCTCCTGCAATTGAGGTCTGTAATCCTGACTCTTCAGCATTAATCTGAAACCCCATATCTTTCCAGGCATAGCCCTGCTCACCGCTGTTTTTATTGCAGGTAAACGCATTAGTACTTTGCACGGGCATCTGCGCAGAGATGGGGGTGCCGTCAGCGGCGCCCGGCACATAATTGACATTATGCACCTGCACGACCACCTGGCTCACCCCCTGACACGACTCCTGGGCCAGAGAGGGCCAGCAGACCAGTGCCGGGATGAGCAGCACGATCCCTTTAATGACACGCTGAACTGATTTCATCTGAAACTCCTGTGAATTACTGGCAAACCGCAGAGACCAGTCTGACCGGATTCATGCCGCTGGCGTCAGACAGGCGGAACGGCGCGCGACAGCTTTTCTGTTTCCCCTCCTCCTGCCACTTCACTTCAACCGTCCCCTGAGCGGGCACACCGCTCAGATAGAGTTCGCCCTTTTCTGCGACAATGCCGCTTGTGCTGCTCTGATTCCCCCCGGCATGGATTGCAATCTGCCCAGTGGCACCAAAAGGCGGGAAGGTATGCTGCCAGGTAAGCGTGAACAGCACCCGGTTCCCCACATGGGTCGCGTAGTCAGCCAGCACAATCGCCCCGCGGGTCGGGATAGCCGTTTGTCCATCCATTTCCACGTCTACATTGTCGGGCAGCGTTTCAGTTTCCAGTTCGATGGCATTTTCATGATACGGCGAGAGTGAAGGCACAATTGCATAGCCGCGGCCGTCCGTGAACACATTGCTGCCGCTCTGGATGCCCACATTGGCGGTATCCGGAACCCGGACAATCGCGAAGGTATCCCCCAGCGGCTGGCTTAGCGTCACGCCGTGCGCATGGGCCACGATCCCGCCCGAGAGGCCATAGCTGTACTGCGTACTGTGACGATCGTGACCAACTCCGGCACTGACGCTGCCCTGACTGCCGCGATAGTCCAGCGAGCCGCTACTGTTCACATTCTGCCCCTGACTGTCGTGGCCCTGCTGCAGGGTGTAGTGCAGGTTATTGTTCTGCAATGCACTGCCTGACAGGCCGACCTGCTGCGAGACATCCCCGCGATTGCTGGCATTCATGCTGTAACTGACCGAACTGTCTGGCAGTAAGGCACTCAGTGGAACCGAAATATTGAAGGAGATAGCGCGGTCAGCTTTCCGGGCCTGGGTCGAGTCGGTGTAAAACCAGGCCACTCCCCAGGAGATGGCTTTATAATTGCTGTAGAAACCCAGATGCAGGGTGCGATCGTTTCTGTTTGATCGCCAGTAGCGCTGCATATAGGCAGACGCACTGAGACTGCCAGCGTCACCGATACCCTGGGAGACGGCAATTTCTGAACGACTGCGCTTGTTATCGACAAAACTCGCCGGGCTGGTGAGCGCATTGGCTTCGCTGAAAGCATAAAATCCGCTGGAGGAGTAGCGATAGCTGGCCATGCTGAAAGTGGTATTCGTGGAGGCAAAATTTTTCTGATACTGCGCGCGCACTGACTGACCACTTCGGCTCAGCCCCTGCGGTAACCGGGTGCTGGCAACGGTCACATCCATTCCCAGCGAGCCGAAATCACCCAGACTCTTGCCCAGACCCGCCGCCACAGCATGATAGTTTTGCGCGAGCTGTACGCCACCAAAGGCGGTAAAGTCATGCGGCAGTCCGTAAAACAGCGTGGACTGGACAAATTCAGGTGAGCGCAGATTGTGACTGCCTGAATAGTGATAACGACCGCCGCTGACGCTATATTTCAGATGTCCCTGACGCAGCATATAAGGCACCGCAGAGTAAGGCTGGGTGAAGGTGCGCACCGAACCATCGCTTTCATGGATAGTGATATCAAGATCGCCGCTCTGAGCGGTGGGATAGAGATCTTTGATCTCAAAAGCACCCGGTGCGACCACGGTTTCATAAATCACATAACCCTGCTGACTCACCGTCACCCGCGCATTACTGTGGGCGATGCCATGGATCACCGGGGCAAAGCCGCGCTGACTTTCGGGAAGCATGGTGTCATCAGACATCATCTGTACCCCCCGAAACTGCACGCTGTCAAACACGTCACCCGAGGTGTAGGTATCACCGACCCGGAACTGGCTTTTCAGCGTCTTAAGATCCCGCTCCAGCCAGGTCGTCTGAGACTGCCAGTGACTGACCAGATCGTAACGCCAGCTGGACGTATTACGCAGACGCCATGCGCCAAGATTAGCCCCGCTGCGCAGGCTCAGCAGCGTCGAGTTCCAGCGGTCATTCTGATTGCGGCCGCTGCTGCCAGAGAGGTTATAGTCAACGAAAGCCGCTGATACGCCCTCATCCCAGCTGGCGGGATCGACATAGTCACGATCTTTCATCTTCAGGGCAATCTGGGGAATGGAAAGGTTTAACTGCTGGTGCGCAAAATCAAAGTCACTTGAGGCATCGGGAATGTAATCGCCCAGCTCAGCAATCGCCTCATCTTTCTTCAGGTGGCTGAATGCAGAGAAACCCTCAACGTTTACCCCCATCGCGGAGAGATCGGCTACCGTCAGCTGTGGAATCAGCCCGTTTTTGCCCTCAACAAAAGAGACATCACGGCTATCAATCACTTTGTTGTTGAGCAACAGCGAGACATGATAGGTGCCGGGCTGCTGGCCGCCCTCACGGGCGAAATAGTGCAGATCGGCGGCCGTGTGTTGATCGGATGAAAACTCCAGCGCCGCCGGATTAAAGTAGTCGTCGGCGCGGGCAGCCCGCAACGGGCAGAACACCATCAGTATCACTCCCGGTACACCCGCCAGCCATGAAGAGGCATGCTTCGTCTTTGCATATTTTCTCTTCTTTAACTGCGCGTGCTGCGTCACTTTCACGGTTAAGGCCCCGGCATCAGATCAGTAAAACCACAACAAAACCCATCAGCGTGTACGTTCTTCAGTAACGCCGCCATAGTCATTGATGGCAGACCAGCTCACCGGGCCGGCATGGCTGACCGTCCAGTGACGATCTTCACCCGGAGCAATCATGCCGGGATCGTTGATCGCCTGATGATTCACGCTCAGCGTATAAAAGGAGACGAAATAGGGCGTCGGGTTATGCGCAATCAGCTGGTTGCCCTGCTGGCGAAACGCGATGTCCTGCCAGGCGTCAGCCGGATTTCCCGCCAGCCCTTTTGGCCGGAAAAAGAGTTTAAATTTCGATTTAATATTGACCTGCAGCTGATTGCTTTTATCGCGCGGTGTGGGTGAGATCGATTTGACATTCAGCCAGAAAACAGACTCCCGATCTTTCGGCAGTGGCATGCCCAGATAATTAATCCTGAGCAGGTTCTCTTTATTGGCATCCAGGCGAAACAGCGGGGGCGTCACAATAAAAGGGACGCGGGTGTGATTATTTTTATCGGCATTCTCGATCCAGGATTCGATCAGATAGGGTGTCGTTTTATCCTGATTTGTTACCGACAGCGTGGCTTCCTTTTTTCCTTCAGCAAAAATAACCCGGGTCCCTCCCATCACCACACCTGCATGCGCCGCGAGATGAAGCAGACACGCCGAAATGAGCGAAATAATTCTTATTACCTTAATCATAGAGCGTTACGCCATTGAATTACGGAGGGAAAGCAGGGTTGCCCCTGCTATGAATCAGTTATAAACCATCACAAAATTTGATACGGCATTGGCCGCGCCCACATTAATAGCGGCACCGTCACTTTTGTAATCAGCATAGAATTTTAAATCGGCGTGCCCCCCCGTGCTGGCTGCCACTACATCAACGTTTTTGGAGACGGCGCCGATAGCCACCTGAGTCAGACGGTCAGCTTCATAAAGTTTCACGCCGACACCGGACGCCCCGCCGCTGGCAACTTTAAGCAGGGTACTGTCGCCACTGTCTTTATCGCCATCGAACAACACCGCCACTTTTTTGACGGATGTCGGGCAGTCTGTGACTGAAATAGTGAACGGCGTTTCAGTGGTTTCCGTACGGCTTTCGAAATAGGATTTGGCCCATTTACCTAAATCAATACTCTGCTTACTACTGGCGGTTGTCACGTTGCAGGATACATCGGTAATTTCACCGGTAAATTTAACTTCACCACCGGCTCCCTGCGTTCCCGCTGCCGTTCCCGGATTCGTATTAATAGGGGATGGGCCGTCAGTCGGGGTGGCGAATGCTGATCCGGAAATCATAAGGCCCGCCAGCGCCACTGGCAGAATACGTTTTCTGATATTCATCAACTGTTTCTCTTTTCAGAACATGCAAAGTGGCCGCAACCAACCACCAGATGGATAAATATGCATCGATAATAATGCGCCAACATAATAACGCGCTGTTTATTATGTTGCGGGTATATTAATTAAACAAAGGTAGACGAAACTTAAACGAGCAGATTTATCCGGGGCTGAGATTTAATATTGAGGAGGTTAATTGAGCAGGATCAATTCCAGCAATCCCGACTTAAATAGTCGGAAAATAAAAGACAGGATGTGATGAATAATATGATCACTTTAATTACCCATTATATTTTCAAAAAATATTTATGAATTCCAGAATGGGGATCTTTAAGCAGTCCATCGTTAAATCAGGTATGAATGGGCGCTCTGCGCTATGACCCGCAGGGACCTCTCTCCGGTTCAGGCGTCGCCCTTTCTGTTATGTTCATGGCTGACGCGCACCAGTCCGCTTCACTCAGGGCAGATCGTTATCCAGCGGCGCACGAAAAGCATGGCGGGCAGCCAGCATTAACTGGCTGGCAGTCACGGTGGCAGGTAAACGCCTCAGTATTTTACAGGCCTGCCAGTAGCAGAGCACCATCACCTCATCCTCCTCTTTTTCCGCCCGTTCAAGCAGACGGGCGCGCAGTGACAGGACATCCAGGGTCTGCTGCTCATCCAGCATGTCCGCGATCGTCTGGTTAATAATGCGATAGAGTGTTTTCCAGGTGAGATCGGTATACAAATTTAGCCTCTTCTAACACGTATCCGCTTCCCGTGTATCCCCGACAGGGAAGTCACAGAAAGGATCTTCTCATTCAGGCGAATGAACGCTGCTGATTAACTATAGCGACTCGCCAGCGGCCGTCCAGAACCCGCGGCGAAGATTGCCAGAGCGGATAATTCTAACGATTCAGAGGCCTGCCTGTCGCCTGTTACCTGCGGCTCCGCTTCTGATTGCCGATTTTTGTAACAATTGAGCCCCATTCTTAACTGGCTGCTGTGCCGCAGATTTGCCAGAGTAAAACGACTTCCCGTTACGTTTAAACTTAAGGAGTGGTTAATGAATCAGCACGCTGATGTTCTGGTCTGGGGTCAGGGTCCTGCGGTCTTCGAAGTCTTTCTGGAACCTACCTGTCCGTTTTCCGTTCGCGCTTTCAATAAATTCGACGCCTTACTGGCGCACGCAGGCGAAGAGAACATCACTCTGAAGATCCGTCTGCAGTCCCAGCCGTGGCACCTCTATTCGGGTCTCATTGTGCGCTATATCCTCGCCGCGGCCTGCGAAAGTAAAACGGCCGCCAGACAGGTGATGCAGGCCGTTGCCGATCACCGCGAAGAGTTTGAATTTACCGACCACTGCACCGGTCCGAACCGCGATGCCACCCCGAATCAGATTCTGGAACGCCTGAAAACCTACAGTGGCGTCGACGCCATGGCGGCATTTGATCGGCCCGATTTGCAGAATGCCATCAAGTGGCACTGCAAATACGCCCGCCAGAATGGCATTCACGTCTCTCCTACCTTTATGGTCAATGGCCTGGTGCAGCCTGAGATTAGCAGCGGTGATGACATTGAGCAGTGGGCGAGCTTCCTGAAACGCTAGTTCGTCTCTCCTGAGTCACTGCTTTGCCTGACAGCGACGCTTGTGCACGACATCGGCGGGCGAAACGGCTTATCCCGGAGATTCGCCTGTTTTCCTGCCGGAATGCCGGGTAAGCTGTTCGGCGACAAGCAGCCTGCTCCTCAGATAGCGCTGTTGCAGAGAGAACGGCTGCACACCTTTTCGGTGCCTCTGCAATGATGCAGGCAGGCACGCACCCACTTTCATAAGGATTTGCTGATGGCGATGACGCTGGAACAACTGCAGGAAAAATATCCGGATGCGATGGTCGATGCATTTGGTGATTCACCCGAGCTGGCGAACGCGTTAAGTACGCTGATTATTGCGGGTAAAAAAGTGGCCACCTGTGGGTCGGCAGCCAACTGGCAGGATCAGGAAAAACTGCCCCAGCCGGGCGGTTACAGCATTGTTCTCAACGGTGAACAGCAGCCCGTCTGCGTGATCCGCACCACCGGGCTGTTCCTGACGCGCTTTGACCGGGTGACGCCGGAGATGGCAATGCTAGAAGGTGAAGGCGATCTCAGCCTCGACTACTGGCGTCAGGAACATCAGCGATACTTTCAGCGGGAAGGCTCTTTTCACCCTGAGATGGAGCTGATTTTCGAAACGTTCCAGCTGGTCGAGGTGATCTGAACCGGCAGTTACAGCGCCTTTGCCGCCATCAGCGCCAGACGCGTGACCCCGCGTGCGGCAAGATGTTCAGCCGCACGCGCGGCCCGCATTCCGCTGGCGCACACCAGTACCACGCGTCGATCGGCAGGCGGCTGCCAGCCGGCGATCTGCTCTGGCAGAATGCGCAACGCCCCTTCCGCCACGCTGACCGGGGCCTCTTCGGCGCTGCGCAACTCCACAATGCAGTCCTCACCAGTGAGCATGGCCAGGTCGATGAACGGCGTGCCCGGCGCCTCCGGTTCCGGGGCATCGTCAAAGCGGAACTGTCGCATATGCCACGAGGCCAGGTCGCAGTGGATCATACAACCCAGCGGTGAAGGCGTCAGTTTCAGCAATACCGTGAGCACCATCTGTGCCTGCATGGCCCCCAGCGTGGCCACCGCAGGCCCCATAACGCCCGCGGTGTTACAGTCAGCCGATGCAGTGGGCAAGTGCGGAAACAGCGCGCGATAGCCGGGCGCACCGCCGCAGAATCCGCCGACATAGCCTTTACGCCCCAGCACTGAGGCGCAGATCAGCGGCAGGCCGCGCGCATAACAGGCGTCCGAAAGCTGATAGGTAATGGCAAAGTTATCCGCCGCATCCACCACCACATCAATCTCCGCCAGCGCCTGCGGCAGCAGACTGGCGCTCAGTGACTGCGGATGCGCGTCGACTTCACACTCAGGGTTTCGCTGCGCCAGTGCCCGCTGCGCGCAGAGGGCTTTTGGCTGCCCGACATCGTCCACACCAAACAGCGTCTGACGGTGAAGGTTATGCAGTTCAACCCGATCGCCGTCGTAAAGACGAATGAACCCTACTCCGGCACCTGCCAGCAGGGGCAGCAGCGTGGCACTGAGGCCGCCCGCGCCCACAACCAGCACCCGCGCCCTGCTCAGTCGCTGCTGCCCCGTATCACCAATTTCCGGCAACATCGTCTGTCGCTGATAACGATCCATTGTCGCTCCTTAACTGAACTGTGCCAGACCAAACAGGGGCGTGGAGGCCGACGCCATATCGCGCTGCTCCATCAGCCCGGCCTGAAACGCCTCATGCCCGCCATGGATCGCGGCGGCAAAGGCACCGGCCATCCGGACCGGATCGCGAGCTTTTGCTACGGCCGTGTTGAGCAACACGCCATCAAAGCCCATCTCCATCGCCTGAGCCGCCTGGCCCGGCGCGCCGATCCCCGCATCAATAATCAGCGGAATATCCTTAAACCAGGCACGCATGGCGCGCAGCCCCTCAATATTGCGCAGTCCCTGGCCGGAGCCAATCGGCGCCCCCCAGGGCATCAGCACTTCACAGCCGGCTTCCAGCAGTTTTTCACCGACAATGAGATCTTCCGTGGTGTAGGGAAACACCTGAAATCCGTCAGCGCAGAGAATGCGGGCGGCTTCCACCAGGGCAAAGGGGTCGGGTTGCAGCGTGTCGGCATGACCTATCACCTCCAGCTTGATCCAGGGGGTATCAAACAGTTCACGCGCCATCTGCGCCGTGGTCACCGCCTCCTTAACCGAATGGCAGCCGGCCGTATTCGGCAGAATGCGTTTGTTGATCTGTTGCAGCAGCGTGCGAAAGGCCGCGCCTTCCCGCCCCTCCCGTCGCAGGCTGACGGTAATGATCTCCGCGCCTGACGCGTCGATCGCCTGATGCAGAATCTCCGGCGAGGGGTAACCGGCGGTGCCGAGCAGAAAACGGGATGTCGGTGCAAACTGATAAAACATGATTAACCTCCCTGCATCGGGGACAGAATTTCCAGCTGATTCCCGGCCTCAAGTCGCTGGCTGGCGTAACGGGTGCGCGGCACAAACTCACCGTTCAGGGCGGTGGCGACGGTGCGCGGATCGATCTGCTGCTCCTGCATCAGCTCCGCCAGGGTCGTTGCGCCGGTTTCAATCGCGCGTCCGTTGAGTTCAATTCGCATGGGGTGTCTCCTGAGTCAGTCGCCGCATAAGGTTTTCAGCCATTATCGGGGCCAGTAAAAAGCCGTGTCGGTAGAGGCCGTTGAGCGAGAAGCGGCCATTTTCGTAGCGCACCTCCGGCAGATTCTGCCGGTAAGCAGGACGCAACCCGGTACCGCTCTCGACGATCCGTGCTTCAGCCAGCGCCGGATGCAGGCTGTAAGCGGCGCTCAGCAGCTCCATCATCGCTTTCGCGCTAATCGGGCTGCTGTCATGGCTTTCGACCATGGTGGCACCCAGCATGAAGAGCCCATTGGCACGAGGCACCAGATAGCAGGGAAAGCGCGGATGGAGCAGCCGGACGGGACGGGAGAGGCAAATGTCGGGGGTATGGAGGATCACCATTTCGCCGCGCACGGCACGCAACGCGGGCTGCTGATCGGCGGCGTGGATGCCGCGACAGTCGATAATCTTTCCGCCGGGCTGACCGCTGTGAAACGGCACGCCCGCCTCTTTGAGCCTATCCTGCAGCTGCTGCAGCGCCCGACGCGGGTCGAGATGCGCTTCCCGGGCGAAGAAAAGGCCGCGAGCGAAGCGGTTTTCCAGCGCCGGTTCAACGTCGCCGGGGGCCACCCACTGATGCTGCTGCGTCATGCTGGCAAAACGCGTCAGCTCACGGCTGTCACGCGGCGGTGCAACCACCAGCGTGCCCTGCTGCTGCACGCCATCCACACGCTTTGCCCACCAGCCCGCGGCATGCTGGCCCCATTCGATCACCTCTGGCGGTGCACTTTCTGCCTCGCACCAGGGCGCGAGCATGCCGCCCGCCCAGTGCGAGGCTGCCCGGCAGTCAGGCTGAGTAATAATTTCGACAGCTTCTCCCCGTTCCGCCAGCAGGGTGGCGACACAGAGTCCGGCGACGCCGCTGCCCAGCACCGACCAGCGGCCCTGGCTGCCCGCCACAGAAGAAGAGAGATTCAGGATTGAGTGGGTCACATTCGCCTCGTTATCCGTTAACGAAGACCCGTGATACAGAGGGAATAGGCAGAAGCGACGCGAATGCGCTCCTGCGGCAAGTATCTGATGCGATACCCGTCTTCCTACGCCAGTATCAACTGGGTCAGGTTCTAAGGGTCGCTGAGCCGCGCGGGTGCGCTATCAGCCTCTCAGTCTCTCCGGCGAGACTCCCCTGACGGGTTTAGTTGTAAGTGAAGCGAACAGCTTCGTCAAGCAGTGTGCAGGGGCGCGACGCAGAAAGAGAGAGACAAGGAAAGATGTCGCTACCGGATCAGAGGCGCGCGGCGACGTCTATAGCAGCGCCTGCAGGGAGTGCGTCACTGCGTCGGTGACTTCCCGAATACGCGGTTCGGCGCGGCGATAGTAGGTCCATTTACCCACTTTGCTGGTTTCCACCAGTCCGGCACTCTGCAGGGCTTTCAGGCATAACGAGGTGGCGGGCTGCGATAAGCCCGCCTTGTCCTGGATGAGACTGGCACAGACGCCATACTGGTCGAAGGGATAGAGCTGGGCATAGCCCGCAAACGCTTCGTCAGGGTTTTTGAGCCACATCAGCACGGCCATTCTGGTGGGATTGGCCAGTAACTTCAGGGCCTCTTCGGGTGACATGCCGCCTCACAAAACATCAGGATGGATAAACAGGGTAGTCAGTATACCCTTTCTCCGTTCCGCCATACAGGGAGGTGTGATCCACAGGATTCAGCGGATTGCCTGCTTTAATCCGCGCGGGCAGATCGGGGTTGGCGATAAAGGTGCGGCCAAAACCAAACAGGTCGCCCCACCCTTTATCCAGCATCCGCTGTGCTTTTTCGGCGGTGTAACGGCCTGAGTAGATAATGGGCGAGCGGAAGGTTTCCCGCAGCGCAATACGGAAGCTCTCCGGCAGGTCAGGACTGTTATCCCAGTCCGCCTCGGCGATAGAGAGATAACCAATTTCCAGCTCATTGAGCAGCTGCGCGGCGCGGATATAAGTCGCATGCGGATCGCGTTCGACCAGGCCCAGATAGACACGATCTTCGTCCGTGCTGCTGAAAAGCGGGGCAAACCGGACGCCGACACGATGACTGCCAAAGACCGAACTTACCGCTTCAACCACTTCACGCAGAAAACGCAGACGATTCTCAGGCGAGCCACCATATTCATCCGTGCGGAAGTTGGTGTGCTCAGAAATAAACTGATTAATCAGATAGCCGTTGGCGGAGTGAAGCTCAACACCATCGAACCCGGCCGCTTTGGCATTTTCCGCCGCCCGCCGGTAAAGCGCCACAATCTCTTTTACTTCCGCGTTCGTCAGCGCCCGCGGCTCGCTGGGCGCGGTTAACATTCCGGTACCCGGTCCGGTTTCAATAAAGACCCGGACGTTATCGGCGGCTATCGCTGACGGCGCAACCGGGGCCTCTTTTCCTGGCTGAAGCTCATTATGGGACACCCGCCCCACGTGCCAGAGCTGGCAGAAAAGAGTGGCACCTTCCTGATGCACTGCTTCGGTGACTTTTTTCCAGCCCGCAATCTGCGCTTCACTGTGTATCCCCGGCGTCCATGCATAGCCCTGCCCGCGAGGCTCAATCTGGGTGCCTTCAGTGATCATCAGTCCGGCGCCGGCGCGCTGGCGATAATATTCCACCATCATCGGACCGGGAACATTGCCCGGCTGCTCACTGCGGCAGCGGGTCAGCGGCGGCAGAACGATGCGGTTACGGAGCTGAAGGTCGCCCAGGCTCAGGGGAGTAAAAAGTGATGGCATGACAAAAAAATCCTCTGGTGTATGAAGAGGCGACATTATATTTACACATTTAAATTTGTAAATGTGTTTGTGGGATTTTTATTTGTCCTGTGCCCGATTTTATCAGGTTATGAGAGACTTATCGCCAGGCGATGAACCTGTGGGGTAGGATTGCTGTTCCGGATGCAGACACAATTACCCTCATAGCGCATTTATCGGAATTAACAGGGAGCTATTTGTGAACAGGCTAATCTCGTCAGACGCGCTGGGACCACGCATCTGTATTCTCGGGCCTTCTAACAGCGGAAAATCCACGCTGGCTGAGGCCCTGTCACGCAAAACAGGTCTGCCTGTGGTGCACCTGGATCAGTTGCATCATATTCCAGGCAGTCAGTGGGTGCCCAGGGAGCCGGACGTGTTCCTTCGTTTACACGCCGAAGCAGTCAGTCAGGAGAGATGGATCATGGAAGGCAACTACACCAAGTGTATTGAAGCACGGCTCGCCCGGGCCACCGGACTGATTCTTCTGGATGTCAGCGTGCCTTTAGCGCTGCTGCGCTATGTCCGGCGATGCTACTCCTCCACGCCGCGGATCGGGGGACTCAGGACTCACAGAGAGCCGGTAAGCCTGGCGATGATAAACTACATTGCCCGCATCGCCCCTCAGAACCGGAAGCGGCACAGGCAGATCTATGACTCGCTCACGCTGCCAAAACTGCTGCTCAGTTCTCCTCGCGCCATGAATCTCTGCGCGGAAGAGTGGGGACTTCAGCTAAAACACTCTGGAGCATAACCAGCCAACGGCCAGGAATGCAGACAGAAACCGTCAGAGAAACTATGGCGATTCATCAGCAAGTTTCAGATGGGTCAGCAGCGCCGTCAGCGACGGCACCGGTCCGGCATGGGTGGTTGCTGAGCGGGTCGTGTCCCAGGGCATCGCATCATCGGTGCAGAAGTCGCCGACACACTGCATATCCACCGCCTCATTGAGTAAACCCACAGGAATCCATACATAAGGCCTGTCCCGCAGCGGGTTGGGCACGGTGGAGCCACAGCGGGTGCAGAAATCGTTGCGATAACCGCTGGCTTTTTGCCATGACGCCAGATGATCTTCTCCGCCAGTCCAGCGGAACTCCCCCGCTTTCACCAGCGTCGCCAGGTTATAACCGGTTCCGCTCTGCTTTCTGCACAGCGAACAGTGACAACGGTAGTAAAGCGTGGGTGGCGCTGCCAGTTCAAAAACCACCGTTTCACATAAGCACGAGCCTTTCATTTCACCGCCTTGTTGATGTAATGACAGAGGCCACCGCTGCGGATGCCCCCCTGATTGCAGTGACACCCTGGCGAAACCGTTTTTTGCATCAGCACAGGGTGTGCCATTTTCATGCAGAAGTCGCGAACGGCCATCCCCGACTTAGTGGCGACTGAACACCAGTTTCAGCCCCGCCAGCGCAAAGCAGCAGGCTAACAGCGCCTCCAGTCCACGACGGATGCGGCGATAGAACGCGCTCATCACCGCCGTCGAGAAGAGCAGCGCATATCCACCGAACACCAGCAGACAGATCGTTGCACAGCCAGCGATGATCAGCGGTACCGTGGAGGCAGCCATATCGGGCTTCAGGGCAAAAGACATGATCGCCACCCAGGTAAGAATCGCCTTGGGATTGCCGACATGCATGAGTATTCCCTGGCGAAACAGTCTGCCCCAGGCGACCCGCTCAGTGCTGGCATCAATGCCTGTTGCTTCCATGCGGCGCAGGGCCGATTTACCCGCTTTAAATGCCAGCCAGAGCAGATATAACCCGCCGCCAACCTTCAATACAATCAGCAACTTTGCGAAGGTGGCCAGCACCGTCAGCACGCCACAGGCGGCCAGTAGCGCCCAGATCATTGAGCCGCTCACCACGCCTGCTGCCAGCGCCAGGGCGGCTCCCCTGCCCTTTTTCATCGCCGTTCCCATTATCGCCATATTGCTGGGACCCGGGCTGGCCGTGGCGACAAAGTAGGTGGTGAAAATCAGGAGTAATTCATGCGAAAGTGCCATAACCGCCTCTGAGATTGATTGTTATCAATCTGTTATATCGGTTGTGGCGAACATTTACCAGTAATGCTGTCGTCCGCCTGATGGGCGGAATCTCATTCAGCGGTGATAAAGATCAGGTCGGATGAGAGTCCGGATGAAATCCGGCAGGCTGAGCGGTTTATATGCGCATTTGTCATCGCGTACGGGCGCAGTGCTGAAGAGGTTTAGCGGGAAATGAGACGGGCAAAAGCAGGATTAAGAGTCAGTCCGGCCGATCGCATTGTAAGAATGAAATCATTCGCCGGACTGAACGGGCTCAGGAAGCGCTTATTTGCCCAGAATTTCTCTGCGGACAATCTCTGCGCCTGCGCTCAACGCGTTGAGCTTGCCATTGGCAACATGACGCGGCAACGGGATCATGCCGCAGTTGGTCGAAGGATAGAGATTTTCGGCATCCACAAACTGCAAAGCCTTGCGCAGCGTACTGGCGACCTCTTCCGGCGTCTCAATATTATGGGTTGCCACATCGATGGCGCCGACCATCACTTTTTTACCGCGAATCAGCTCGATCAAATCCATCGGCACCCGCGAGTTCTGGCACTCCAGCGAGACGATATCGATCGATGAGCGCTGCAGTTTCGGGAAGACCTCTTCATACTGGCGCCACTCGGTTCCCAGCGTTTTCTTCCAGTCGGTGTTCGCTTTGATGCCATAGCCATAGCAGATATGCACGGCGGTTTCACACTTGAGCCCTTCGACAGCGCGCTCTAGTGCCGCAATGCCCCAGTCGTTGACTTCGTCGAAAAAGACGTTAAAAGCCGGCTCATCAAACTGAATAATATCCACGCCTGCGGCTTCCAGCTCTTTTGCCTCCTGGTTGAGGATTTTTGCAAATTCCCACGCCAGTTTTTCGCGACTTTTGTAGTGGTTGTCGTAGAGGGTATCGATCATGGTCATCGGCCCCGGCAGCGCCCATTTAATCGGACGATCGGTCAGCTTACGTAAAACCTTTGCATCTTCGACAAAGACCGGCTTCTGACGGGAAACTTCACCCACCACGGTCGGGACGCTGGCATCATAACGATTGCGGATACGCACCACTTCGCGCTTTTCAAAATCCACGCCGCTGAGGTGTTCGATAAAGGTCGTGACGAAGTGCTGACGGGTTTGCTCACCATCACTGACGATATCGATTCCCGCCCGCACCTGATCGTCCAGGCAGAGACGCAGCGCATCTAATTTACCCGCCACTAACTCATCATCCTGCAGTTTCCAGGGTGACCAGAGCACCTCTGGCTGTGCAATCCAGGAGGGTTTTGGCAGGCTGCCAGCGGTGGATGTCGGTAATAAGGTTTTCATAGCAGGTGACCTTTTAATTTTAATTAAAGAACGGATTCAGCGGACCATTGCGCCAGCAGGGTCTGGTTAGGCTTAATGAAATAGGCCTCAGTAAATTTCCCCTGCTCAACAGCCAGCCGGCTGCGCTCTTCACGATCGTAAACAATCCGGGTTAAAGAATAATCCTGATGCTGCAGCGTCGGCTGATAGCAGTGACCGGCAGCGGAATTCGCGTTATAGATTTCAGGGCGATAGATCTTCTGGAACGTTTCCATGGTGCTGATAGTGCCGATCAGCTCAAGGTCGGTGTAATCGCTGAGCAGATCCCCGTGGAAATAGAACGCCAGCGGCGCAACGCTGCCCTGCGGCATAAAGAAACGCACTTTCAGGCCCATTTTCCCGAAGTAGAAGTCGGTCAGTGAGGGCGCATCCTGCTGATATTCAATGCCCAGAATGGGATGCTGATTGCCGGTGCGCACATAGGTGTTTTTGCTGGATACGCTCAGGCAGATAACCGGTGATTTGCTGAAATTCTCTTTATAGACCGCTGAGTTAACAAAGCTTTTAAAAATGTTGCCGTGCAGCTGGCCAAAATCCGCGGGCGTGCTGAATTCAGTCTGCCCTTTATTAAAATCTGCCAGCACCACGCTGAAATCATAATCGCGCACGTAGGATGAGAAATTATTTCCCACAATGCCCTCGCTGCGCTCACCGGTGTGATGATCCACGATATAGGTTTTTAAAATTTCGATAGCCGGAAACGCTTCGCCGTCAGCGCCACCCTGCAGATTCAGCTCCGCAGAAATGATCTCCAGTTCAACGGAATAGCGGTCAGCCTTTGGATTATCCCAGTGCGCCAGCGAGTTAAAACGATTATCGATCATCACCAGGGCGTTGCGCAGATTTTCCTGACGCTTTTCGCCACGCGCTAAATTCGCAAAGTTCGTCGTCGCGCGCGTATTTTTTGAAGGGTTATAGTTTTCGTCGAAACGAATACGCTTGATGGTAAAGGCAAAATCGTTGTTCATCGCTATCGGGTATCCTGGTCGCTGATATGAATTGTTGCTGAGAGGGTTATGCAGCTTTGCTATCCCTTAACAAGCATTCATATTTCTCAAAGTTATTAACAATTCTTACTTTATGCCTCAACGGGCGGGTGAAAAAAAGTGATTAAATTTCAACGAACATGAAGGAAATTCATGTAGAGACGGGAAAGCGGGGGATTTTTCACGATCGGGCGGGACATTCATTTACCCGCACCCGTGCGCGGGCCTGTCACCTTCGCACAGAACCCGGCGTCGCGGCAAATCTGCACGGGTGCCGGGCTTATCTCACCAGCGGTAACGTTACCGCTGGTGCGCTGCGCTAGATCTTATAAAAATCATCGCAGAAGGCTTTTCGCGCACCCGATTTCAGGGAAAGCCTGTGCGCCGCCTCTTTCATCAGTTTACCCAGACCGCCGTCGCGTTTCGCCTCTGTCAGGCGTGAAGCGGGTCCGGTCAGGGCCAGGGCCGCGAGCATATTGTCGCCCTCACCAAACACCGGAAGTGATAATGAGGCGATATGCGGATCGCGGATACCGGAGGTAAACAACGGAAGTTCCGGCTGAGTCTCAAACAGCGGTTCTCTGCGTCCCCAGCAGCGGAGCACCTTTCCGATGGCTGAATTGTCCAGCGGCAGAAACGTTCCGGGCAGACGCGTTTCCCGCAAGCCTTCTGACGGTTCCGCGCGGAACAGACAGAGTCGCTGATCCTTCTCGATGACATACCAGGTGGCGCTTTCACCCGTGGCCGTCGCCAGGGCATGAAGCTCAGGCTGGACGATAGTGGCAAGATGAAAGGATTGTTCATAGAGCTTGCCCAGATAGAGCAGTCTCGGTCCCAGGGTATAAACCCCGTTGTCGCGCCGGATGACGTAATTCATGCGTTCCAGTGAGTTCATCAGGCGATAAACCGTCGTTTTGTGATACCCGGAAAGCTGGGCCAGCGCGGTCAGCGTGAGTGACTCTTCGCCAGGCCTGAAACAATCCAGTAGCGCCAGCGCTTTTTCTACGGCAATTACGCCTTCATTCCCCATTAGCAGGTTCTCCTGTTTGCGACGGCAGGCAGTTTACCCTGTAATTTGTGATTCACATCGTATTTACATCACAAATGAATGCTTAACACTGGTGTGATCCAAATTAACATAGATATAGTAGTTTTATATTGTACAACAAAGTTGTACCTGGTAAAACGAAAGAGGATGATCTATGCCACATGCAGATAACACCTTCATCAATCGCGACATTACCCGTATCGCGCCAGAGCTCGTAAAACAGGCTGCTCAGTTTCAGGCCGCGATACTGGCAGATGTTGCCGGGCGACGCGGAACGCTGCACGGACGCGTAAAACCGCTTTCCCACACCATGAAAGTTGCCGGTCCCGCTATCACCGTTGAAGTCAGACCGGGTGACAACCTCGCTATCCACGCCGCACTGGCTATTGCCCAGCCGGGCGATGTGATTGTGGTTGATGGCAAAGGCGACATCAGCTGCGCATTAATCGGCGAAATTATGTCTACTCAGGCGCAGGCCTCTGGCATTGCCGGGATTATTATCGATGGCGCGGTTCGTGATGCCGATGCACTGAGCACCAATGGCTTCCCGGTATTTGCAGCGGGCCTGAATCCCTGTGGCCCGACCAAATCGGTGGCGGGACGGGTTAACTTCCCTGTTTCAGTAGCAGGCGCAGCGATTCAGCCTGGCGATCTGGTGATTGGCGACATCGATGGCGTGGTTGTGCTGCCTCGTGAAGCCGTTCCGGCTCTGATCGAACTGGCGCAGAAAAAACTGGATTTCGAAACCAGCCGCATCGCCGCCATTCGCGATGGCGATCTCCGCGCGCCCTGGTTAGAGAAAGCGCTGCTTACGGCTGGCATGCTGGTTGACGGGGAGGTGCTGTAATGACGACCTCTTCTCCTGTCATTCTGGTTACCGCCAGCGATCTGGCGCCGCAGGCAGTGAGCCTGCTCGACGATTTCACGATTGTGTATGCAGGCAAACAGCCGGGCGAAGAGACTCTGGTTCAGCTCTGCCAGCAGCACAACCCGGTGGGGATTATCGTACGCTATGGCAAGATTAACGCCCGCATCATGGACGCCGCCCCCGCTCTGCGCGTTATCTCCAAACACGGCAGTGGCATCGATGTCATCGATCAGAAAGCCGCCGCTGAGCGTCATATCAGTGTTCAGTCGGCCCCGGGTGCCAACGCGGCTGCCGTGTCAGAGCACGCCTGGGCGCTGATCCTGGCCTGCGCTAAATCGGTGATCCCCCTGGATCAACGCATGCGTCAGGGACACTGGGATAAATCGACCCACAAATCCGTGGAGCTGGAGGGCAGAACCCTCGGGCTGGTGGGTCTGGGGGCGATAGGGGGTCGCGTGGCCCGTATCGGCCGCGCTTTTGGCATGAACGTCCTGGCCTATGATCCCTATGCGCGCACTTTCCCGGATGAGTGTGTCTCCTCTTCGCTGGACGATCTGCTGCGGCAGTCAGATGTGATTTCATTGCACTGCCCGCTGACAGAACAGACACAAAAGATGATCAATGCTGAGTCGCTGGCGTTGTGTAAAAAAGGCGCCATTCTGGTTAATACGGCTCGCGGGGGGCTGATCGATGATGAAGCCCTGATCGCGGCACTGAATGATGGCACGATCGCCTCGGCGGCGCTGGACAGCTTTGCCACAGAACCGCTGACCGCCCCGCATATCTGGCAGAATGTCGACAACGTGATTCTGTCGCCACACATTGGTGGCGTCAGTGATAACTCCTACGTGAAGATGGGTACCGTGGCAGCCACAAACGTGCTGAACGTGCTGGCAGAACCGGTGAAAGACGAAAGTCCGGTTTCCTGATCGGCTTTTCCTGACCGGCTAAACAGGCGCCTGGGCCGTTTAGCCGGTTTTTTTATGCGTTCTCCCCTCTGCCCTTGCCGCATTACTGCCCTGGCCTCTGAAACTTTCCCTCTGCCCTCTCTGTGGCCTGACACGCCCCTGACAGACGCGATCAGCATTCAGATGCCACATCGCGGCATTCCAGCTTTAAACACCCGCAGATAGCGTCACCTGTCCCTGCAGGGCCAGACTCACTGTCAGCACCTCCCTTCTGGCTGAACCAGCGCTCCTTACACCACTCTTCCTCCAGCCGAGGGTGAGCCCCTGCATACGGCCCGCTTTCGTCAGATGGCATTCAGGGGGGATGACAACCTGCCACAGGCTTACAGGAGCGCCAGGCGTGGCTCAGTGAAAAGATGGGCGAGTTAACATGGCTGTTGAGTAAGCGAGGGGGTGTTGCACACAAAGAGATCGATCAGGAAAAAGAGGCGGCAGGAGGAGGAGTGAAGGGAGAAGCCCGGAGACGCGGCGAGCAGCGTCTCCGGGCTGACAACGTTATTTACTGACGGGTGAAGCGGTATTCTCAACTTCAATGTTTAATTTTTTGGTGCGTCCCATAACCAGCACGGCGATGCCGCCGACGCTGCAGAGCACAGCCAGTGGCAGCATTGCCAGGGTGTGACTGCCGGTGGCCTGATTGATGATGCCGTAAACGTTAACCATCAATCCTCCGCCAATCAGGTTAGCCATCGCCCCGATAGCAGCCAGACCCGCCGCAGCCGTCGTGGATGACATCCAGCCCGAAGCCAGCGCCCAGAAAGGCCCTTTCATTGAGTAAGCACCAATCAGCACCAGCGACAGAATCACGACGCTGCCGGTCAGCGTGTTGGTCAGGAATGCAGAGAGCAGACCGCCTGCGATTAAAAACAGCGTCAGCGCAGTGTGCCAGCGACGTTCGCCGCTGCGGTCAGAGCTTCTGCCCCAGACAATCATCAGAACAGAAGCCAGACCGTAAGGGATCGCATTCACTAAACCGGTAGTGAAGTTGTCCAGCCCGAAAGATTTCAGCAACTGCGGAGACCAGACACTCAGCGTTGAACCTGCCGCCGAGGCACCTGCATAAATCAGCGCCATTACCCAGATATGTTTATGGCGCAGCAGCTTCCACAGGGAGATGTGTCCAATCGCTTTTTTCTTCGCGTTTTCCGCTTCCAGCGTGTTATTCAGCCAGGCTTTCTGCTCCTGATTCAGCCAGCTGGCATCAGAGGGGCGGTTGCTCAGCATGAAGAAAGCGGCCACACCCAGCACCACGGCCGGAATGCCTTCCAGGATGAACAGCCAGTGCCAGCCGCGCATGCCCAGCCAGCCATCGAGTGACAGAATCAGACCTGAGATAGGCGAGCCGATAAAGTTCGCGGCAGGGATAGCCACCATGAAGGTCGCGATGACGCGTGCACGGTATTTGCCGGGGATCCAGTAGGTCAGATAAAGAATGACGCCCGGGAAGAATCCTGCCTCAGCGGCACCCAGTAAGAAGCGCAGAACATAGAGCGTATTGGCGCTTTCGACGAAGGCCGTACAGACCGAGATGATGCCCCAGGAGACCATGATGCGCGAGATCCAGATCTTTGCACCAATCTTCTGCATCGCAAGGTTGCTGGGGACTTCAAACAGGAAGTAACCAACGAAAAACAGGCTGCTCGCCAGGCCAAATACCGCTTTGGACAACCCCAGATCTTCGTTCATCTGCAACGAAGCCATGCCTATGTTGCCGCGGTCAATAATGGCAATCAGATAACAGACAATCAGAAATGGCAAAATGCGCCAGACCACCTTTTTTACGGTCTGCTGCTCGATATCGGCAGAGAAAGTCGTGATGTGCTGTTTTTCAGACATGATGATCCTCACATTTTTGTCATCGTTTTGCGCGTGATACGCAAAACGCATTGTTGTACCCTGTAAAACATTAATGTACTCAGTAAAACCATTATCACGATAAAAAAGCGTCTCCGCCGGAAGATGTAATCAGGTTGTGTTATTTGTCACAAAAAAGTATTCAGCACATCTGGTTTATGTGACGGGCATGTCGTTACCAGGATAAAGAGTGGACAGATTTTTTGCGGGGATAATGCGAGGGGAGAGAGTAATGAGAACAAAGGCCGACATCCAGGAATACTTTTTGCTTTTATACCGCTTGTTCTGGATGGATCGGCCTGGTTTCATGATCCCTCATTCAGGACGGCTCTGCTGACTGGTCTGCTAACGCTATCCGCTCCCTTTATCGTGCTTCAGCCCGCGCTGGGTTTTGGCTTCGCGGCGTCGCGAACGCCCCGTCCCTGGCGAGCCCGACTGCTTAGCCTTCTTACGCATATAGCGTATGGATGCGGACTCTCAATCACAACCTTGCTGACTTATTAGCGTTGGATGGAGGCTCTGCCTGAAACGCGCTGCATTTGATGCCACTGCATTCTCCTGAGCGAAAACGGCGTGTGGCTCTTTAAGATTGCGGAAGAACAGAGCGCCCATTCATTCAACGATTCTCAGGGGAGCGGGTTGCGGATATATAACCGGAAGTTAAAGATTCTTTATTACCATTCCAGACGCAGCCAGAATCATAATGGATGCGGCCAGACGAAAAAGGCGTCTTTGCGCTCTTTCACTGGTGAGCAGATGGCGTATTCTGAGCGCGGCAAGAATAAAAACTGCGCCAACGCTTAAAAGGACCAATACGGTCACTGGCACCAGCATTCCTCCCCACATTTTTAATGACACATTATCCAGAGAAATGACAAGAGGCAGTATCGCCAGATAGAAAGCGATAGTTTTGGGATTCCCAAGCGTTATGGTCAGCCCTGAAAACCAGGCTGTTGCCAGTTCTTTGTTTGTCGTTTTCTGTGCAATATTTATCGCCTCCGGCTGACTGCACCAGAACTGCCATGCCAGCAGACATAAATAGAGTGAAGCAGCATAGTTAATCAGGGTGAAGATAGTGTCATTAGTCTGCCCAATCACCCCCAGACCAAATATCGCCAGTGTTAAATAGATCAAATCCCCCAGAATAAGTCCTGCCAGCATAGCAAAAGCGGAAACAGCACCCCCACAGACACTACGTGCAACCAACGCCGTCATTCCGGGGCCGGGGATGGCAGCAGCCAGACCGAGAGCTGCAACATAAGAAATTACCTGAGCGATTCCAGACATCGTCATTCCTGTTTAAATAGAAGAGAGAGGGACGGCGAAAAGCGCCGCTAATTCATGGAGCAATAATCTTTAATGTTTTGGACACCACCAGAACGCTTCAGAGAAAATTAACGGAGCCAGGGAAATTAAAACTCTGACACCCGCGTTTAAATTGCATAACGTAAAGCAGACGCTTATGCAGGTCATAATGAGAAGAGTCAGGTTTAAAACCCTCTTTTTTTGCCTTGAGCCAGAAAATAAATTCAGGTGATTGAGAAAGAGAAGAGTATGCATGACCTCTGAACAGGATCGTATCCTGCCTTATCTCTCCTGAACGGTGAATCAATTATGCCGTAAACAAAGAGGAAAGAGTCACCTATCTCATTTACCCGGCGCAGGTTTTCAGGTAGAAATAACCACTTATTGATTACATTAAGAAAGGAATTTCCCTAAATGGCACTCAGCCCGACAGATGTGAAGATTCTGGAAGTTCTGCAGAACGATGCGCGCGTCACCAATCAGGAACTGGCGGAGAAGATCAACGTTTCAGCTTCTCCCTGCTGGCGCAAAGTGCGCAGGCTTGAAGAAGATGAAGTGATAAAGGGTTACCGCGCTGTTCTGGATCGCAAAAAGATTGGTCTGGGCGTGATGGTTTTCATTCGGGTAGTCATTGACAGCCACAGTGAAGCGCAGGCCAGAAAGTTTGAAGAGGAAGTCACGGCGCTTGAGGACGTTGTTGCCTGTTATAGCATCGGTGGGGATGCCGACTTCCTTCTGCAGGTTGTCGCATCGGATCTGGATTCCTATGCCGATTTTGCCATGTCAGTGGTGCGCAGATTGCCGGGAATCAAAGAGATGCAGAGTATGTTTGTCCTTAAAGAGATCAAACCACTCGTGACTTATCCTGTAAATAAAGCGTCTGTGCAAGGATGACTACGATAGCACCTTAGCAAAGCACACCGCCTCTTCCCGGTTTATGTACGGCCCATAATTTGCGATGCGGTTGTATCCGCTGTTCTGATAAAAACGGACAGCCTTATGGTTCACAGCACGGGTTTCGAGCCAGATTTCCGTATATCCCCTTCCCAGCGCCGACTCTTCGAGGAAGGTCAGTAATGCCCTGCCGATCCCGGCGTCACTGCGGTCTGAATACATTCTCTTCAGTTCGGCAACCGTCTCTGTAAGCGGTCGGATAGCGCCGCAGCCGACAGCCACACCCTGATGATTTCTGGCCACCACCCAGAGCGCCCTCTCCTCATCCATAGCAGCCATTGCAAAGTGTCGCCTGCCATCATCGCCGGTTATCGCCGCGAGCTCGGCTGAAAGCGCATTTATCAGCCGTTGCGACTCCGGGGCGCAGGGATCGGCTTTTTCTACCCTAATCATGCCAGCCTCCGTTTTTCTTTTAACCGTCAGAATAAAACGAAATCCGGTCAGCGACATCCCCCCTAGCACTCATGCACCGGATAAATAAGAGTGGACAAGTCTCACAATGCCCGGATGAGGGCTCGTCACGCATTCACGGCTAAGCCTCTACTTCGCATCTATAATTCAGTGATTCATCACCCTGCGCCCTTTTTGATCG
This sequence comes from Type-F symbiont of Plautia stali, assembly GCF_059731105.1. NCBI lineage: Bacteria > Pseudomonadati > Pseudomonadota > Gammaproteobacteria > Enterobacterales > Enterobacteriaceae > Type-F symbiont of Plautia stali. The sequence continues at coordinate 370,987 of NZ_AP035910.1, forward strand.
TGGCAGCGAGAGGTCGCGGTTCCGCCTCATGCAGAGTCTGGTGGCAAAAAAACAGCTGAGTGCCCCAGCCTCTTACGGCGCAGCTCCCGCTGAGTGACGCACAGAACAGAACGGCCGGTCACAACATAAATTGACTCTTTACTGAATAAGGAAGCCTCATGAATCTATCTCTCAAAAATCAGGTTGCGCTGGTGACCGGTGCCAGTTCAGGCCTCGGCTATGCCTGTGCAGAAGCCCTCGCAAAGGAAGAGGCCGCTGTGGTCATTAACTATCACAGTCAGGCCGAGCCTGCCGAAGAGCTGGCAGAAAAAATTCGGGCCGGTGGCGGTCGTGCCATCGCGGTGAAAGGCGACGTGTCGAAAGAGGCGGATGTCGACAATCTCTTTGCGCAGACCCTTGCTGAGTTTGGCAGACTGGACATTCTGGTGGCTAACTCAGGCCTGCAGAAAGATGCCCCCTCAATCGATATGACACTGGAGGAGTGGAATACCGTTCTGGATGTAAACCTGACCGGGCAGTTTTTGTGCGCGCGGGCTGCGCTGCGCCAGTTCCGCGATCAGGGACACAGTCCGGAGATCAGCAGAGCGGCAGGGAAGATTATTCATATGAGTTCGGTTCATCAGCTCATTCCCTGGGCCGGACACGTTAACTATGCCGCCTCCAAAGGCGGCGTAGACCTGCTGATGAAGACGCTGGCGCAGGAGGTGGGTGAGGCGCGTATCCGCGTTAACTCGGTTGCGCCTGGCGCTATCGCGACCGCCATTAATGAGGAGACCACCCAGGGTGAGGCGGGCAAAGCATTGTTAAAACTGATCCCCTATGGCCGCATCGGTGCGGCTGAAGATGTGGCGAATGCGGTAGTCTGGCTTGCCAGCGATCTTTCCGATTACGTTCATGGCACGACGCTCTTTATAGATGGTGGCATGAGTCTTTATCCCGGATTCCGCGACAACGGCTGATTCCTCTGCCTCGCGCAGAGGATCAGGGCGGCAGGTCTTATCCGCCCCGGCGCCCGAAGCAGTGCATTCTCCGGGCGTTTGTCTCTGCGGTGGCTGCCGCTCAGCAGATGATCCGCCCGCCGCGCCATGCGACAATCGCGCCTTACACGGTTTTGTTCTGAGGTTTCCGACATGACGTCCTTTTATCAATTCACGGCCCCGCTTCTGAACGGTCAGACGGCCTCCATGGCAGACTACGCAGGCAGGACGGTACTGGTAGTCAACACCGCCAGCCGCTGTGGGTTCACACCGCAGTATGCTGGCCTGGAAACCCTTTATCGCAGATATGCCGATCAGGGACTGGTGATACTGGGTTTCCCCTGCAATCAGTTCGGCAGGCAGGAGCCCGGCAGTGCTGACGATATCGCACAGACCTGCCACATCAATTACGGCGTAAGTTTCCCGATGTTCGGCAAAGTGGAGGTCAACGGGGCCGCGGCACACCCGCTGTTTCGTTATCTGAAAGAGGCGTTACCCGGCATTCCGGGTGGCCGAATCAAGTGGAACTTCACGAAATTCCTGATTGGACACGACGGCACACCGCTAAAGCGATTTGCCCCCATCACCGCCCCGGAGAAGATGGAGTCGGCGATTGTCGCTGCGCTGCCAGCGCGATGAGCGCGCCTGCTGAAGATCAACGCCCGCCGACAGGCTTCTGCCCTGTTCTGAAGCGCAGCGATATCAGGCGCGCTACTGTCTGATAATGGTCTGAATAATCCACTCACGGAATATTTGCATCGACGGCGTTATTTTCCGGGCTCTTTGCCAGGTCAGCCAGTATCCGTCATTGCCGGAATAAATATCAAAAGGCCTGACGAGCAGTCCGCGCTTTATTTCGGGTTCAAACATAATTTCCGGTGCCAGCGCAACGCCCCCGGTAATCAATACGGCATCAATGATCAGACGCGATGAATCCAGAACAGGCCCGTTAATTCTGAAGGGGGGAATACCCGCCGCAGCAAACCAGTTTTCCCACTCTTCATGACGATAAGAGCGCAATAAATTTTCGCCCGTAATATCCTCAGGCCGGTTAAGTTTTTTCGCCGTATCTGGCCGGCATAATAGCGTCAGCGGAGCGTCAAACAGCAGTTGATTATGTGATGCCGACCAGTTGCCAGAACCATATCTTATAGCAAAATCGACACCTTCTCCGGCGATGCTCACCACATTGTTATTGGTCTGAATACTCAGTTCGATAGCGGGATGGCGTTGCCGGAAATCGTCAATTTTCGGCAGAAGCCAGCCCAGCGCAAAGGTGCCGACACAGGAGAGCGTGAGCGCCTCCCTGACTTCTCCCCCTTCAAACTGACGATAGGCTTTCTCAATCCGATGAAAGGCATCAGAAATCTCAGAAAACAGCAGTCGCGCCTCATCGGTCATTTCAAGACCACGCGAAAGCCTTCTGAATAATGTGGTTTCTAACCGCTCTTCAAGCAATCTGACCTGCTGGCTGACCGCCGCCTGCGAAACGAACAGTTCCATGCCTGCCCGGGTAAAGTTGAGATGGCGGGCAGAGGCTTCAAATGCGCGCAAAGCGTTAAGCGGAATATCCCCTTTCACTATAGCCCCCAGAAAAAGTTATGACTGGCATCAATTTATACCGTTTTGACTCGCCGGAAAACTGATTTATTTTGGAGCCCGTAATTAAGGGAAACGATATTCAGTCACGGCCTTGTGACAATTCAGATTTAATTAATTTTTGTATAGGGAACGTTTAATAATGAATAAATTTAAAAACTGCCTGGCCGGAATAGTGTTATTCGCCGCAGCGGGATGTTCAGCGTCAGCACATGCGGCTTTCGATCAGCAATCCCTGAACAATCAGTTTGAGAAACTTGAACGTCAATCCGGAGGCCGGCTCGGCCTGGCCGTCATTGATACGTCTGATAGTGTGCAATATTCCTGGCGCGGCAACGAAAGATTTCCACTGTGCAGTACCAGTAAGGTGATGGCCGTTGCTGCGATATTAAAAAAGAGCGAAGGGTTAAAAAAAAATAAAAATGCTGATACTTTACTTAATAAGAAAATTCATATAAGTCAGCACGATATGGTGAATTACAATCCTGTCACCATGAAGCATATCGGTTCGGCAATGAGCCTCGCGGAGCTGAGCGCGGCGGCCCTGCAATACAGCGATAACGCGGCGATGAACAAGCTGCTGGCGTATCTGGGCGGCCCGCAGCATGCCACGCAGTTTGCGCGAACCCTTGGTGATACGACGTTCCGGCTGGACAGAAACGAGCCAGGCCTCAACACCGCGATTCCGGGTGATCCTCGCGATACCACTACCCCTTCAGCGATGGCAGCGAGTCTTAACAAACTTGTTTTAGGTTCTGCGCTTAAAGACGATCAGAAAGCCACACTGACAGCCTGGATGAAGGGCAATACCACGGGGGCAGCCAGTATTAAAGCGGGCCTTCCGGCAGACTGGATAGTGGCCGATAAAACCGGCAGTGGCGACTACGGCACCACCAATGACATCGCCGTTATCTGGCCGAAAAATTACGCCCCCCTCGTCCTGACCACCTACTTTACGCAGCACGATAAAAGCGCCGCCGCGCGTAAAGATGTGCTCGCCAGCGCAGCCAGAGTGATTGCGGACGCTGTCCAGCAATAAAAACGGACAGGTTCAGACCTGTCCTGTGAGCGAAACCGGCCCCCGGCAGGCCGGTTTACCGGTTTCAGCACAGGGCCGTCAGGCCGTCATGCCACCATCAATCACCAGTTCGCTGCCGCAGATGTAACGGCTTTCGTCCGAGACCAGGAACAGGGCCGCCGCAGCCACTTCATCCGGATCGCCCAGCCGCCCTGCCGGTATTCGCGCGCTCAGTGCCTGCCTTACCTCATCGCTGGCCTGGTCAAACATCGGCGTATCCGTAGGGCCCGGACTGAGTGTGTTGACCCTGATACCGCGCGGTGCCAGTTCGCTGTTCCAGGTACGGGCATAAGCGCGAACAGCGGCCTTACTGGCAGAATAGGTTCCATAACCCGGATTGGCGATTCCCCCCGCGATGGAACCGATCAGCAGAATGGCCCCTCCCTCCTCCATGAGCCTGACAGCATGCTGTACCGTCAGCACCATGGCACGAACGTTCAGACCAAAAATAAGGTCAATATGCTCTGCTGAGGTCTCATCCAGGTTTGCCGGTACAGCCACACCTGAAGCATTAACCAGGATATCGAGGCGACCGGCTCTGGCCTGAATCGTCCCGAACAAACGTACGAGATCGCTGGCATCCGTCAGGTCACCCGCTATCGCTTCAGCCTGACCGCCGGTTAGCGTAACCGCCTCTGCCAGCTGAGCTTCGCGTCGGGCGGTAATAAAAACCCGTGCGCCTTCCTGTACAAAACGGCGAGTGATGGCAAGACCAATACCGCTGCTGCCACCGGTCACCAGAACCACTTTTCCACTCAGTTTCATCATTGCCACTCCGTAAAGAGGTTGAACGATGGATGATACATTTCGTATATTTAGTGTCAATTACGCACCTGATGTACACCAGATATCCTTGAGGAAACCGTATGGCCACCGATATCACCGCTCTGCTGGCAGAGATCAACAGTACCCGCCCGATCCTGGAACAGGTTGCCAATAAATGGTCGGTGTTAATCCTGACCGTGTTGTGCTCACAGCCGTCGCGATTTAATGCCATTAAGCGCAGGCTCGATCCCATTACTCACAAATCACTGACTGAGGCATTACGCCGTCTGGAGCGAAACGGACTGATAAGCCGGCACGTGATCGCCTCCTCACCTGTCGCGGTGGAGTATGCGATCACGCCTCTGGGCAGAACCTTGCAGGACCCGTTTGTCGCGCTGGTCAACTGGGCGAAGCAACATGGCGAAACCATGCAGCAGGCTCAGGAGGGGTATGATGAGCGTGAGCCGGGACAGCAGACGTGATCTTCAAGTGCGGGAGACAGGAGTGAGATGGCGCTAAGCGCAGCGGCTGACAGAATTCGTACAGCCAGTGATCACAGGGCTGCCTGCTCAAAAAACTGATAGGAGCCATCGCGGCGGGCTTTAGCCTGATACATCGCTTTGTCGGCGCGCTCGAACAGCATTTTCGCCGTTGCCGTTCCGAAGCGGGCCAGGCTGATGCCAATCGCTGCACCGATGCGCACGTCCATGTTATCGATGACGAAGGGGGCCTCCAGGCTGTCAATAATGCGCAGGGCGATGGCCGATGCCACCCCGCGATGACTGCACTTTGCGGCCACAATAAACTCATCGCCACCCATCCGGGCCACCGAGTCGCCCGGGCGCATGCAGCGCTGCAGCCGTTCACCGACCTGCTGCAGTAAGGCATCCCCTGTCGCATGGCCCATAAGATCATTCACTGCCTTGAATCCATTGAGATCGATAAACATCACGGTGGTGAAAGCCGGGTCCTCTGTCTCCGCCAGCATTCGGCCAATCTGCTCGTTAATCCAGGCGCGATTAGGCAGCCCGGTCAGCGGGTCGCGGGTCGCCAGCTCTTCGAGATTGCGCATCCTTTCCTTGTCACGCGTGATGTCACGCGAAACCAGCACGGCACCGATATTTTTGCCTGAAGAGGGATTGCTGACACCACAGGCTTTGGTGCCCAGCGTGAGGTAGTGGCCGTCACGATGCCGTTTACGTACTTCAACCACATCCGGCAGCATTCCGCCGCTGAAGATATGTGCCAGCGCTGCCGAGGCAGATTCGCGATCGTCAGGATGCAGGAAATCGACCACCAACTGACCAACCACCTCTTCAGGTCTCCAGCCTATCATTTCGCTGTAGGAGGGCGAGATCGAGACGTATCTGCCATTCGCATCGCAATGGGCAATCAGATCGGTACTGTTCTCGATCAGCAGGCGATATTCCGCCGCCGTGCGCACCGCATCCTCCAGCGCTTTACGCTGTGCAGTCACATCCAGGATGAAGCCGTTGTACTTCTGGTGGGAGGTGCCAGGCAGACTGTCCGGCAGGCCGGAAACCACGACGCGGCGTGTTTCGCCGTCCAGACAGTGGATAGGCACTTCAAAGTAGAAAGGGGTCAGATATTCCAGCGCCGCGGTCAGCTGCAGCGCGATCTTTGCATCATCGTCAGCCTGCGCCAGTTCCAGCCAGGAACTCAGCGTCACCCCCTTCAGGGCAGGCATCAGGCCAGCCGGTGTTTCCTGACTGGCAACGCAGATACCCTGCGCGTCTGTAGACCAGACGGCAGTGAAAGAGGGTTTAATCATTAAGTTCATGGCGGCCGACTCCGATGTTGCTGACGATACTAAACAAGCTCAATACTCGTCGCTACAGACCTGATTATAACCGTAAATGTCCGTCTGACGCGGCAGGAGGCGACAGTCACTGGGTGAGCCTGAGGCGAAACCGGCCATCGCGCATGGCGGGCGCCCGGACCTGGCTGGCCGTTGTTTCTGAGGCCGGGATCCTTACAGGGATGTGCGCAGAACGTTTATGACAGGGTGCAGTCTCTGAGGTATCAGCTCCTGTTTATCGGCTCATCAGGCCGGAATCTTTAGCCCTGTCGCGTTAACTGCCCCACTTTCCGGCGCTTCATCTTTCCTTAAGAATACTCTTATAACATCCCTGCTCTGTTAGCTCATATTGGGCTTTTTCCGGAGCGTGACCCTATGCAAAATAACAACACAGCATCGCTTTCTCTGAGTAAAGTGCCTGCCGTAACCGCGGCATTCTAGTTAACCAAAATCGCGGCGACAACCCTGGGTGAAACCGGCGGCGATGCGGTAACCATGTCAATGAATCTGGGATATCTGACCGGAACGCTGATTTTTGCCATTATCTTTCTGGTCGCGGTGGTGGTGCAGATTAACCGTCCCGGTTTCAATAAATGGATTTACTGGTTCACCGTGGTGGCAACCACCACGGTGGGCACCACGCTGGCAGATTTTGCCGACCGCTCCCTGAATATTGGCTATCCGGGGGGCACTCTGCTGCTGATCACGCTGCTGACCCTCTCTCTGTTTCTCTGGAAAATAACCTGCGGCACGGTGGCGGTCAGTTCGGTGAACAATGGCGTCACTGAGACCTTCTACTGGGTGACCATCATGTTTTCCCAGACGCTGGGCACGGCATTAGGTGACTGGGCGGCAGACAGTGAAGGACTGGGTTACGATGGCGGTATTCTGCTGTTTGCGGGTGCGCTGGCGCTTATCTGGGCGGCGAGTTGCTTTACCTCGCTTTCGCGCACTGCGCTATTCTGGGCGGCCTTTATCCTCACACGGCCTCTGGGTGCAGTGGTGGGCGATTTTCTGGATAAACCGCTTGCATCGGGCGGGCTCGCGCTGAGTCGCTACGGTGCCTCACTGACGCTGGGCCTGATCATCATCGCGCTGCTGGTGCTGCTGCCCCAGCGCCCGGCCGCGAAAACCGCCACCGCGCATTAACCGCGCGACCGGGAAAACGGGCACACGCCTGCTTCAGTCCCTGGCAGAGCCGCCTGCACCGGCGGCTTTTCAGGATTTGCCGTTAACAGGTGTACCTGCTCTGGCCACAGAATATGCCGGCTGGCTACTCAAGCCGGCTGGCGATGAGGCGCAGTTGTTCTGCTATCTGCTTTAAATCCCGCTGCTGCTGTCCGGCCATACCGGTTGAACTGCGCACCACCAGTTTAGCCGGCAGAATCGAGGAAGAACGCTGCTCATCCTGTTCGCTGGCCAGCAACAGCCTTGCAACCGCCTCTTTGCCCTGCAAATCGAGGTCCAGCGACACCGTAGTCAGCGCCGGATGAAAAAACGCACTTTCATAGGTGTCGTCATAACCAATCACAGAGATCTGGCCCGGCACCGCCACGCCGCGCTGATGCAGCGCGCTCAGCACACCCAGCGCCATCTGATCGTTGCCCACCAGCAGTGCGCTGAATCCGGGCGCTTCCCGCAGCAGCTGCAGTACACCGTTGTAACCACTCTGTGCGTCCCAGTTACCGTGGCTGATGCTGACGGGCTTCAGACGGTAACTCTCCAGCGTATCCAGCCAGCTTTTCAGACGCAGATTTGCTGAAACCGACTGCTCGGGTCCGGCCAGCAGGGCGAACTCGCGATGGCCCTGCTCATAGAGATATTTAACGCTGGCACGGGTGCCGTCAGCCGGGTTAAACGAAACGTTAAACACCGCGCTGTAAGGATCGACATCCAGAAACAGACAGAGGATATCGTCATTCTCCTGCACGATTTGCTCAGCATCGCGGCTCTCCAGCGGGACGTTGATGATCACCTTGTCCACCCGCTGAGACTTCAGCTCATTGATGCAATCCTGGAGGCTTTGATTGACGTTCTCATCAATCATGGCGATCAGCACCTGGTAGTCAGCAGCATTAGCATAACGTTTAACCGCAGCGGCCACCTGCGAGGGGGCATGCAACGCCAGCGAGGTGGTCACCAGACCCAGCGTAGTGCTCTGCTTACCTACCAGTTGCTGTGCCAGCCTGTTAGGTACATAGCGCAGGGTTTCAATAGCGTGTTCCACCTTGCGCCGCGTTGATTCCGAAACGTTTGCCGACTTATTCAAAACCCGCGAAACCGTCTGATACGAGACGCCAGCGTGGCGGGCGACATCCTCTAAGGTGGCATTTTTTGATTTCATAATTCGCATCCCTGATGACCAATGGCGGAATGGTATCACAGCCGTGGTGTCAGCCAGCCCACCGCTGTCACATTGCATGAATAAAAAGTAAAAGTAATACCTTCACATATTGAGATTTGGTGATCTGATTCACTAATCGTTACAAATAGCGCCGCTTTATTTGCAGTACCTCACACATTATCGCGATTTTATTTGTCACTCATCTGACAAAAAGCGTTTACTGCCGCTGTCATGTGAACGTATTACAAATAAAACTGAGGATAACATGGAAACAAGGTTACGTACTGCTGCCGTGGCGCTTGCTGCGGCCCTGACTTCCCCGACGCTCTATGCCGCTATCGACAACATTGATTTCCATGGCTATCTCCGTGGTGGGGTGGGCGTATCGCAGGATGGCGGTATTGAAGAGTATCAAAAGAACAAAGTCGGCCGTCTCGGCAACGAAGCGGATACTTACGGCGAGGTCGAACTGGGCAGTGAGGTTTACAAGAAGGATGATGTCAGTTTTTATGTCGACACCATGGTCAGTATGTTCTCCGACGGCTCAAATGATAACGAAACCACCTTCGGTGACGATGCTCAGTTTGGCCTGCGCCAGCTTAATCTGCAGATCAAAGGACTGGTGCCGGGTGACAAAGATGCCGTGATCTGGGGCGGTAAACGCTACTATCAGCGTCATGACCTGCACATTATTGATACAAAGTACTGGAATATCTCTGGTTCGGGTGCCGGTATCGAAAACTACACGCTGGGTCCGGGTGCTGTCTCTTTTGCCTGGATTCGCGGCGATGCCAATGATGTGGATTACCGCGTTGATGGCGACAACGACGTCAACATTAACTACCTGGATCTGCGCTATGCCGGCTGGAAACCCTGGAGTGGAGCCTGGACCGAGTTTGGTATTGATTACGCCATGCCAAACACCACCAACAAACAGAAGGAATATGGGGGTCTCTATGACGCGGATAATGGCGTCATGCTCACCAGTGAAATCAGTCAGGACATGTGGGGCGGCTACCAGAAACTGGTGTTCCAGTACGCCAATAAAGGTCTGGCGCAGAACATGATTTCGCAGGGCGGCGGCTGGTATGACATGTATAACGATACCCGCAACGCCAGCGGCTACCGCGTGATCAATACCGGTCTGCTGCCGGTCACCGACAAATTTTCTCTGAACCAGGTCTTTACCTGGGGATCAGCAGACGATATCACCGCCCAGACGAGTAAAAGTACCCTGCTGTCGCTGGTTGGTCGCGGTCAGTATCAGTTTACGCAATATGTCCGCGGCATCGGCGAAGTGGGTAGCTTCTGGCAGAAAGATGAAAAGAAAGTGGGCAGCGACTACAAAGCAGCAGGACAGAAATATACGCTGGCACTGGGTCTGGCAGCCGGTCCCGAATTTATGTCTCGTCCGGAACTGCGCCTGTTTGCCTCTTATCTGAATGACTCAGAAGATGGACACAGCTTTAAAGACAACACCAGTAATAACACCTGGAACTTCGGCGTACAGGTCGAAGCCTGGTGGTAACCGCGCCATCGCCTCCCTGGGGTCATTGTTAAGCTCTTATGCAGGGGCTTTATGGATAACCGGCGACGGTTATCCATTTTTTTGTCCCGGATTAAGACCAGTGCCTCATTCCGGCTGAAAGAAACGCTCTTCCAGCAACTGACGCAACGGGTCGGACTGCCTGCCAAAAATCGCATGGACTTCCTGTCCCAGAATGACCACACCAATTGCCCCTGCCTTCTGTAATCCGGCCGTATCCACCGCCTTCAGTGAGGTCACCTTCACCCGCAGCCGGGTTATACAGGCGTCCACCTGCTGAATATTGTCACGCCCGCCAAAGCACTCGACAAGCCGCTCCAGTAGCGCGTTGTCTATTTCAACCTCCTGTGCCGTAATCGGCTGCCGGCTGAAATATTGCTTAAACGATTTCAGACTTACCATGTTGTTCTCCTTCAGAGGATAAAAAGGCGGGCTGCTGCCCGCCACTCACGACTGATACACGAAAACGAGCGGGCCATGCCGTGACTGCCCGCAGAAGATAGCCTTTTTCTGTCCTCGGCCTCTAAAAAACCAGCCCTGCATCAACAGCAAAAACCCCGCTCTTCCTGCAGAGAATGCCATCTCTTAAAGTGATGGGGGGCATAGGCCCCCTGAGCCTGTGCTCTCCCTATTCCAGCGGTCGGCTCAACACACGGCATCCCCACGCTGCCAGCATCAGCGATCCTGTCATGGGTGTGCCATCAATCAAATCGCTCAGCCCGGCAGGCAATAACACCTGCTGCGTCTGGCCAGTAAAGTTCTGCACAAACAGAAACGCCTGTTCACCATCGGTACGCCGCTGAACGACCACACCAGGTGGCAGCTCAATCGGCAGTGCGCGCGGTAATTCCAGCTGCTTAATCAGTGCACCGTAAAAATCCCGATGGAACGACAGATCATTACGCGACGCGATATACCACGCTTTACCCTGACCTACCCGATTTACGGTCACCGCTGGCGTTCCGGCATAAAAATCACTCTCGTAACTGGCCAGCGCCGTCGCCCCTTCCAGATGAATATGCTCGCAAAGCTCACGCGCCTGATAAGGTCCGCTCAGCCCCAGCTCATTGCCGCGTATCCCGCGCACGCCGTTGAACTCCTCATCCGTCAGACTATCGATCTCTTCTGACCAGATGCCGAGTAATGGCCGCAGCGGACCCGGGAATCCTCCGAGGTAACAGAGATCGCTCTCATTCACGATGCCGCTCCAGTAACTGGCGACAAAATGGCCGCCGCGCTCCACATGCTGCCTGGCCCGTGCTGCAAAACCATCACGCAGCATATAGAGCATCGGCGCAATTACCAGATCGTAGCCGCTGAGCTCGCTATCACCATTAATCACATCCACCGCCACTCCCTGCTCCCAGAAGGCACGATAGTGTTCGTTCACCGTGCGCTCATAATGCAGGCCCAGATTGCGTGGTCCCTGCGCATTATCCATCGCCCAGCGACTCTCCCAGTCAAAAATGATCGCGACGCGCGCTTCAACCCGACTGCCCATGACCGGCGTCATCGCTGCCAGCATCCGGCCCAGCTCTCTGACTTCACGCCCGGTGCGGGTATCAAGATGACCGACATGATCGACCACCGCACCATGAAACTTCTCAACTGAACCCCGACTCTTGCGCCACTGGAAATACTGCACCGCGTCCGCACCATGCGCCACTGCCTGCAGGGAAGAGAGAATATGCATCCCCGGCTTCTTCAGCTTACTGGTCGGCTGCCAGTTCGTTGCGCCTGGCGTCGACTCCATTAATACAAAGGGCTTGCCCTGTTTCAGGGTGCGCATCAAGTCGTGGTACATCGCGGTATAACAGGCAAGCGTGGTCTCATCCCTGACGTTGTGCCACATCGGATAGCTATCCCAGGAGATAAAATCGAGTGCTGATGCCAGCTTCCAGTAATCGTAGTCGTAGAAATACTCCATGAAATTGGTGGTCGCGGGCAGGTCAGGATTCGCCTGTCTGAGCGGTTTAATCTCCTCACGACAGAAGTCCGTCACCTGATCGGTCATAAACCGACGCCAGTCCAGATTCAGACCGTGGATCGACATTTCACCCTGCGGCGCTGGCGACACAATCTGTGACCAGTCACTGTAGGTATGACTCCAGAAATCACTCCACCAGGCGAGATTCAGATTATCCAGCGTCTCATAGCGGCGCTGCAGCCAGCCGCGAAAGGCCTGCTGACAGCGGTCGCAGTGACACTCCCCGCCATACTCGTTAGAGACATGCCAGCCGATCACCGCAGGATGATGCGCATAGCGCGCCGCCAGTCTGCTGTTTATCGCCTGCACCTTCTGACGATACACCGGTGAGGTCATACAGTGGTTATGACGGCCGCCATGCAGGGCGGGTATGCGATCGCGCCCCACACGCAGTACCTCCGGATAAGCCTGCGACATCCAGGCCGGGCGCGCTCCGCTGGGCGTGGCAAGAAACACAGATATTCCCTCCAGCCAGAGCGAATCGATCACTTCATCCAGCCAGCCAAATTCATAGCGTCCCTCTTCCGGCTCCAGCTTAGCCCAGCTGAAGATACCCACCGACATGACGTTACAGTTCGCCTGCTTCATCATCGCGACATCGTCATCAATAATGCCCGGCTGGTGCATCCACTGCTCCGGATTGTAGTCAGCACCATGCAGCAGCCGGTTAACCCGGGCGCTGAGCGGGGGAAATTTATTCATACCTGTTCCTCAGAGGAAGAGATCAGCGTCAACGCTGATAGTTAATTGAAAACCTGTAGCGAAGGCAGGGCCTTGCCGTGACAGTCAAACAGCGCCTGGTTCTCGCGGGCGTTACCCTGTTTCCATTCGTCGTGGATATATTTCATGCCTGCGGGCGTGGCCCAGGTATTACCCGGCGCGGGGATCCACGCCGGTTCCCAGTACACCACGCCCTTACCGCGATGATCCGGCACCGCCAGTACCGCTGTGATCAGGTCATGCAGATAAGCCGCCTGCCCTGCGACCGTGCCCGGATAACCGCCTGCCTGCGCCTCTCTGGCCTGGAAACTGTTCTCAGCGCTATCGCAGTTTTCCAGCGTGTAGCCATAGGCGGCTTCCACCACCATCACGTCTTTGTCGTAGCGCCGGGAGATGTCATCCATGTTTGCTTTCAGTGCACTGATGGGGCCGTTCCAGTAGGTGTACATCGACAGTCCGATCACATCGAACGGCACATCGCGCTTAACAATTTCGTCGAACCACCAGCGGAACATATCGTTTTTGGTGCCCTCAGCCAGATGCAGCATGATCTTCACCTGATGCGGATCGCTGAGGTTTTCACGCAGCCCGCTGATGCCTGCCTTGAGCAGGCCCGCCAGCCGATCAAACTCACCGCCGTTCTGGCCCCAGCTTTTGCCTTCCGGCCAGAGCATGCCGCCATTAAGCTCATTGCCAATCTGCACAATATCCGGCATCACGCCTTCTGCTTTGAAGCGGGCGAGGGTGTCGCGCGTGTAGTCATGCACCTTTACTTCCAGCTGGGGAAAGGTCAGCGACTGCCAGGCTTTAGGCTTGAACTGCTTGCCGGGGTCGGTCCAGAAGTCGCTGTAATGTATGTCGAGTAACAGCTTCAGACCTGCCGCTTTGACACGCTTCGCCAGCGCCAGCGTGGTCGGCAGATCGTTACCGCCACCGCCATAGGTGTGACCGTTGTCATCGGTAGGATCGACCCACAACCGCAGCCGGATAGTGTTGATACCGCTGGCTTTCAGAATGGCGATAGCATCCTGCTGTTGATTCGCAGCGTTATAGAATTTCGCGCCCTGCTTCTCCAGTTCTGCCAGCGAAGAGATGTCCGCCCCTCTGATAAAATCGGCAGGCCACGGTCCGGCAGAGGCGATGTCTGGCTGTCCGGCGGCGAGCAGCGGCGTCGCCCAGGCCAGCGCCAGGGCGAGAAATAATCGTTTTGGTGACATGATTTATCCTTTTGTACTGCCTGAGGCGAGGCCGGAGACAAAGTATTTCTGCAGGGCCAGATAGAACACCGCGACCGGCAAGGCGATCAGTACGGCACCGGCCGCATAGGTGGTGTAGCTGGCACCCATTTTTTGCGACACCAGGTTGTAGAGGCCAATCGGCAGCGTGTACTGCTCCGGCGTGCGCAGAATGGTACTGGAGAGGATGAAATCGCCCAGCGGTCCGGTAAAGGAGAACAGCGCGACCACCGCCAGAATCGGCTTCGACAGCGGCATGATGATCTCTGCAAAGATGCGGAGATTGCCTGCACCGTCCATACGTGCCGACTCATCCAGATCTTTGGGAATCGAGTCGAGATAGCCCTTCATCAGCCAGGTGTTCATCGGGATCATCCCGCCGACATAGATCAGCACCAGCGCCAGATGGCTGTTGATTAATCCCAGCAGCTGCGACAGGACGAAAATCGCGATAAGCGCCGAAAACTGCGGGATCATCTGCAGCAGCAGAAACAGCATCAGGCCATTCTGCCGCCCTTTAAAACGAAAGCGGGAAAAGGCGTAGGCGGTACAGCTGACGCTGATTAACGTCAGTACCATGGTCAGGAAGCTGATTTTCATCGAGTTCCAGTACCAGGTCAGATAAGGGACCGTGCCGTTGAACAGGTCGCGGTAGTGCTGCAGCGACGCATTCTCCGGAATGATCGCGCTGCTGAGCAGACTGTTGCCCGCATTCAGTGATGCGCCTACCGTCCAGACCAGCGGATAGATAATGATGGTCGAGACGGCCAGCACCACCAGCCAGGTCAGCGACAGGCGTATCCACCTTTCGCGTTTAATACTGCCGGACTTCGCCATAACTGCTCCCTTACACCATCTCATCTTGTTTAAACGACCGGGTCGCGCGGAACTGCCAGAGCGCCAGACCTACCACGAAAATCGACAGCAGAATGGTGATCGTGGCGGCGATGGCATATTGCGACGACGACATGGTGAGCTTGTAGATCCAAGACACCAGGATATCGGTGCCGCCGGCATTCGATCCCGCCACCGCCGGACCACCATTGTTAAACAGGTAGATGATGTTGAAATTATTAAAGTTGAAGGTGTATTGCGTGATGATGATCGGCGCAATGGCGTAGAGCACCAGCGGCAGCGTGATGGTTTTCAGTCGTGTCCAGGCGCTGGCCCCATCCATGATTGCCGCCTCATAGAGATCTTCAGGGATCGCCTGCAGCACTCCGGTCGTCATCGCAAACACAAACGGGAAGCCGAGCCAGGTCTGCATCATGATCAGCGCGGTTTTAGTCCAGAACGGGTCGGTCATCCAGGCTTTAGGTGCGATGCCAAAGAAGTCGAGAATCGCATTGTTGATTACGCCAAAGCTGTCATTAAACATCCCGGCAAATACCAGAATGGTGACAAAGCCCGGCACCGCCCAGGGCAGGATAAAGAGAGTGCGGATCAGCGGCTTAAAGCGCAGGTCCTTCTGATTGACCAGAATCGCCAGCATCACGCCGACGGTGCACTGCAGCGTGGTCGCCAGCAGCGTCCAGACCACGGTCCATTGCAGCACATCGAAGAAGGTGGAGCGCCAGATTGACAGCGTAAAAATGTTGATGAAGTTTTTGAAACCCACCCAGTCCACCAGCTTCGCCGGTGGCGTGTGATAGAGGTTGTAGTTGGTGAAGGCGATGGCGAATCCAAACAGAATGGGAAACACCACCACAAACACCAGCAGAATAAAGCCCGGCGAGATCATCAGGTAGGGGAAGCCGTCACGCAGCAGCAGCTGATACTGCTGACGCACACTGTTAAGTGGCTCTCCCCTGTCGCGCTTAACGCCATTGATCCAGGCGTCGCGCACCGACAACCCCCAGATCGCCACGCCGAAAGCGGCTATCAGCACACTGATAATTCCCTCCGCCAGCAGGAAAATGGAGTTATCACGCGGCACCGCTTCACCCAGCGTGTAGAGACCCCAGAATCCTTCTCGCAGAAAATCATGGAAGATGCCGGCAAAGCTGCTGAGCAGAATCAGAAAGCAGACGCCTTTCGCCCACTGGCGGTGGTAAAACTGGCCGAAGCCAGGCAGCAGTGCCAGCAGTGCACCGGTCGTCGCATGACGACGCGGACGCCTGGCCGTCACCAGATGTTCCTCGGAAGATATAGCCACTCTCTGATCCTTATCCTGTAGGGTAATCCCGTGAACCGGCCTTACTGATTACTGGCCTGCATCGCTTCAATCTGCATGGTGATCTGTTTCACCGCGTTATCCAGCGCGGCTTTTGGCGCCTGCTTGCCGGAAACGCTCAGTTCCAGCGCCGCATTAGCCGGCCCCCACACTTCCTGCATCTCCGGCACGCCTGGCATGGCTGACGCGCGCGCTGACTGCACCGCGACCGCATTCGCTTTCTCATCATCTTTAATCATCGGATCGTTCATCAGCGCAGTCACCGGCGGGATCTCCTGGGTTTTCTGATAGCGCGCTTTCACGTACTGCGGCTGGTTGATAAAGGAGAGGAACTGCTGTGCCAGCGCCTGATCTTTGCTCCAGGTCGATACCACATAGCCTTTAACGCCCAGGAAAGAGCTCATCGGCTTGCCGTTTGGCAGTAGCGGCAGTGGTGCCACGCCGTAGTTGATCCCGGCCGCCTGATAAGGCTGGAACGCCCACGGCCCGTTGATCACCGCCGCCGCTTTCTTCTCGGTAAACAGCGAGTCGATGGCATTGAGTCCGTTGTCACCCATGATGCCGCCAGGCAACAATCCTTCGCTGAAGAAGCGCCTGAGGTAGGTCACGGCCTCCACACTGCCCGGCGTGTTCAGTCCAATATCCTGAGTGTTGATGGCACCCTGTGCATTTTTACCAAAGATGTAAGCGCCCATCGGAGCCATCACGCCCCAGCTGTAGTAAATCTGGTCGAACTTCGCCAGCAGGCCATACTGTTTTACCTCGCGCTGCTTCTGCGAGAACGCGCGATACTCATCCAGGGTTTTCAGCGGCGCGGGCAGCAGATCTTTGTTGTAAATCAGCACCAGCGTTTCTACGGCTTTGGGTATGCCATAGACCACCTTATTCTGCGTAAAGGCCGCCATCGCCGAAGGGGTGTAAGCGCCCTGCTCTGCTGCGTCAATCTTCAGTGGGGCCAGTAATCCCTGCACGACCGCGCTGCCAAGCTGATCGTTAGGAATGACCAGAACATCAGGGCCGATTCCGGCCGGCCCGTCCAGGCGCAGCTTTTCAATCTGCTGTGCAAAAGGCATCTCCTGTACTTTCACATCAACATTGAACTGCTTCTGGAAATCAGCGACCGCTGCTTTGATGCCATCCGCTTTCTTAATATCTTCCCAGACTGTGAGTTGCTGAGCGGCCCAGACGGATTGATTCAGCATCAATGCTGACAGAAGTAGCGTCACGCTGGTTTTGATTTTCATTACTGGCCTCATGTGAAGGTATTACATTTAATGTTATTTCCGCTGATATAAACCTGACAATTTTCCAGATGGCAGGGAGTTATCAGGCAAATGCAACGTGATTAACGTATCGCAATTTCGCTTACGCTACGCGGAACATCAGAAACGCTCCAGCCCCTTCGTGCCAATGTGTGATCGCTATTACAGAAATCAAAAACAGCGGTAGGGCGCCTCCTGGCGTAACGTTATAGTCATGGCAGGTAGCATCACGGCTGACATGTAAATCGACCATCTGGTATACGTATTACATTTAAGCCACCAGAACCATACCATGAGGATCAGCATGTCCAGCATCAGATTGAGAAATGTGACCAAACGCTTTGGTAAAACAGAAACGCTGAAAAACATCGCGCTTAATATTGAAGCCGGAGAGTTTGCGGTCTTCGTGGGTCCCTCAGGCTGCGGTAAATCCACCCTGCTGCGGCTGATTGCCGGGCTTGAAGAGATCAGTGACGGGGAGATCCTGATCGGTGAGGAGGTGATGAATGATGTCGCCCCCTCACATCGCGGCGTGGCAATGGTGTTTCAGTCCTACGCGCTCTATCCCCATATGACGGTGGCAGAAAATATTGGCTATGGCCTGAAAGTGAATGGGCTGCCAAAGGCACAGATTGAGCATCAGGTCGCAACCGTTGCAAAGACGCTTCAGCTTGCGCACCTGCTGGATCGCAAACCCCGGCAGCTTTCCGGCGGCCAGCGTCAGCGCGTGGCCATTGGTCGTGCCATTGTGCGTAATCCTGGGGTATTTATGTTTGATGAGCCTTTGTCGAATCTGGATGCGGAGCTGCGCATCGATATGCGGCTGCACATTGCAAAACTGCATCAGGAGCTGAAAACCACGATGGTCTATGTCACGCATGATCAGACCGAAGCGATGACGCTGGCCGACAGGATTGTGGTGTTGAACGATGGCAAGGTGGAACAGGTCGGCCCACCGATGGAACTCTATTACAATCCGATTAACCGTTTTGTGGCGGGTTTCATCGGCTCACCCAGGATGAACTTTCTGCCCGCCCGCGTGGAACAGTGTGGCCCGGCGGGGCTGGTCGCGTTGATCAATGATGGGGAACACCGGTTGCAGCTTCCTTTACCTCTGCGCCAGCTGCAGCCTGGCGATGAAATCACGCTGGGCATCCGACCGGAACAGCTTCAGATCAACGGTGATGCGCCACTCAGCATCCACTTTCACTGCGAGGTCGTGGAACGTCTGGGCAACAACACCTGTCTGTTTGGGCAGAGCCACGGTTATGATGGTTTCAAAATGCTGCTGCCCGGGGACGTGCACTTCCATCCCTACCAGACCCTGCGTCCCACTTTCCATCCGCAGCACTGCATGGTGTTTGATGCTGACGGAGCACGTATCAGCGCAGATATTGAGATGCCACAGGTGCGCGCAGCCTGAGATCGCTGACTGATATGTCCGGGAAAAAAGGCCGGAAACGGCCTTTACTGCCGGAGCGGCCTATCCGGTCAGTCTGATGCGCCTCCTGACCCGGCGGAACAGGTTACCGGTTAAACCGATCCCTCTTTCTCGATGACCAGCACGCGGGCAACGCCCTGGGGACGCGCGATATGCTCTGTTCCTTCACTGGCATAGAAAATATCGCCTGTATTCAGAACCCTGCTTTTAATCTCACCCTGTTCTTTATATTGCATTTCAACACACCCATCCATCACCGCAAAAACCTCCTGCCCATCGTTGATGTGCCACTTATAGGGCCGATCGGTCCAGTGAAGTTTCACGCTGGTATTGCCGAAGCTCGCGATGTGCTGAGCGTCCCAGGCCTTCAAACCGGTAAATTCTGTGCTGCGGTAAAAATTCATTTTATCTCCGGTAACAGACATACGTTTTCGTCATCGGCCTCATGAATAGCAGAGCAACAACATGGATTCCAGACTCATGCCCGCGCTTGTCCCGATCTGTCCCGATGTTGTCCGGTTAAGGCGGTATCAGGAGATCCGGTCGCCCCGATAAAGCCCGGTATGTGGTGAGGCTAACCGCTTCCGGAATGATCACTTAATGAATCGCCTGGCCCGAACGCGATGGCAGGGATAATATTGACGATGCGTCTCTGTTTCCCCCGACTGTCAGAAGGAGTGTCATGAATTCAGCGACTCTGCAAAACCTCTATCACGCTGCCAGTGAGAAAACGCTCGCGATGTGGGCGAAAAACGCGGGGATTGGGGAGATTAAGAAAGAGAGCTATTACGACCCGGTGAAGCTGGCCCTGGCAACCGGCATTCAGCCCGCCGTTCCCCCCGCGGTTTCACGTTTGCTGGATGAACTGAAACAGCTTACCGGAGATGACCCTCTGGCCGATACCTTGCCGGAGCAGGGTCTGCACTTTACCTTTTTACCCCTGACCCTGCCGCTCTATATTGAGCACGCACCTTTGCCGGAAAAAATAGCTGAACTCAGGGCGCTCTGGTCCGGTTTTCACGCGCAAAACATTGTTATCAGAGATCTTCGTTTAGTCGCGTTGCCGGGACAGCTGTTGCTGGCGGGCATCCCCGACGCGCCGGCAACAGACCTGCGTCACGCCTTCTGTGAAAAGGTTCTCAACTCCCGCTGGAAAGAAGAGTTGCTGAAGCGTCACACCGGCAGCGCCCTGCCGGCCCCCTTCTGGCACTCGACCCTGCTGCGCTACGGCGCGGCTTATTTACCCGCGCCGCTGCGGCAGTTCTTTCTGGCCCGCCAGACCCTCGATTACGGGAAGGTGGAAGGCGAACTGATGCTGGCAGAGGTCAACTACAACTGGACAACCTGTTATCCTTTGCAGGATTAATTGCGCGATCAGAATCAGCTCATTCATTCAGGAAAGAAGATGTCTCTGGCAAAGAAAGATTTCACCCACATCCCCTCTCATCCGTCAGTCAGACCATGAATCGTCAGCTGTTTGTTTCTCTGGATGGCCCCAAAGGTGCCGGTAAAACGACCCTGCTGGAAGCGATCACGGCACGGTTAAGGGCAGACAACCGAAAGGTGGTCCGGCTTTGCGAGAAAAAAAGCGATCCTGACAGAGCGCAGACCATGGCGCTGGTCAACCGGCTCGCCAGAGATCCCTCTCTGGATCTGGAACGGGAAGTTTGTGAGCGCTTAGCGGCCAGCCGGGCGTGGATTTCCCGCAACGTGCTGACCCGCCAGCCGCCCGACAGCATTATCCTGATGGATCGCTGGTATCCCTCCGACGCGGCCTTTCGCCGGCGGATCCCGTTTGCAGAGATTTTGCAGATGAACCACGCGCAGGACGTGCGCATACCGGACCTGCATGTCGGCGTGGTCACCGCGCCTGAGATTTCATGGTCACGGGCCGCAGCACGTTCCCGCGGGCTGGGAAGCACGGTCCTTCACAGGCTGGAAGAGCATGCCGAATGCACGCGGGCGTTCGAGCGTGAAATTGCCCGCACCGGCTGGGTTTTATGCCGTAATGAAGGCACGCTGGATGAAGCCGCCATGCAGGTCACGGCTGAGATAATCCGGGTGATTTAATCTGAAATCCTTATCGCCTGCTGGCAAGGCGGTAAAGAGGATAGCGACCTCTGCCCGCGAAATTTGTCTGAAATCAATCTTCGTCAGGTTACCGCTGGCACTGCGATCCTGCTTTCCCTTATAAAATTCCTTTATTTTTCTATAGGGCACAGGGAATTGCGCTACGCATCACTACCTTTTAATCATAATGAACCGGGCTGGCCTGCGGGCGGGCACGCTTATGCACCGCAACCGGCTCTGCGAGGCGATATCACGGCAGACTGGGTTATCGTCGGCGCGGGGTTCGCCGGTGTCGCTTTTGCGCGCCGCCTGGCAGAAATTAAACCTGAGCTGAAAATCGTTATTGTCGATGCCTTTACCACAAGGGAGAGCGCATCGGCGCGCAACTCAGGGTTTGTTATCGGACTGCCCCACAATATTGGCAGCTCCACGGCGGAGTTAAAAAAGGCGCATGCTTACCGGAATCTGCTCCAGGAAGGCATCCGGCAGCTGGAGCAGGTGATTTCGCAGCATAACCTTCAATGCGACTGGGAGAAGGTGGGGAAATATCACTGTCAGGCGGAACGGGGCAACGATCGTATTTTAAATGAATACAGCCGCCATCTCGATCTCATGGATGAACCCTGGACGCTGGCTTACAGCGATGAGTTGTACCATAAACTCGGTACCCGCTTTTACAGCAAAGGGATCTTCACGCCGGGCTGTGTGCTGGTTAATCCGGCGCAGCTGATCGCCGGCCTGCACCATCATTTACCGGAAAATGTTCAGCGCTTCGAAAATACACCCGTGCTGGGGATTCGCACCGGTAGCCTGGCGGAAGTGGTCACCCCTTTTGGCACAATCAGAACAGCTCAGGTCATGCTGGCGACCAACGCGTTATCGCCAGAACTGCGCCCTGGCCTGGCCCGTCAGGCCGCTATGGCCACCTTCGCCAGCATCACCGAACCGCTGACAGACGCGCAACTGGCGACGCTGCCCCCGATGCAGAGCTGGGGCGTCACGCCGGTGAATGCCATTGCCGGTGCCACCTTTCGTTTCACCTCCGACCGCCGTTTTCTGATTCGCCAGCATGTTATTCCCGCGCTTCGGGGACAGGTCACTGCGGCACAAACCCATCAGGCGACGCAACACCATCAGCGCCTGTTCAGCAAACTCTATCCCACCCTGAACAGCGTGAAGATCACTCACACCTGGTCCGGCACCCTGAGCGTGACACGCAACGGCGCGCCGCAATGGGGGGTGCTGAACAGATTTATCTGCACGGCGGGCGGCTGTAACGGCGCGGGCGTATCGAAACAGACCGTGACGGGCTCGCTGCTGGCTGACTTCATGCTGAAGCAGGATAACCCGCACCTTGCGGATATGCTGTCGCTGGGCCAGGCCAGTTTCATGCCGCCCTCGCCCGTGCTGGATATCGACATTGCCCTTTCGCTGATGAAAGAGCGTTTCCTGGGACGTAAAGAGAAGTGATCACAGCCCCGCTGAACGCCAGTGTCGCTGGCAGGATGGTGTGACGAGAACTTTCCGCTATCCGGGAATGCGGGCAATGACCTTGATCTCAAAATCGAACCCCGCCAGCCAGGTCACGCCGACAGCGGTCCAGTTGGGATAAGGCGGTTGCGGAAAGATGGACGCTTTGACCTGCATGATCGTCGCAAACTGATTTTCAGGATCGGTGTGAAATGTGGTGACGTCGATCAAATCATCAAAGGTGCATCCTGCCGCCGCCAGCGTCGCAGCCAGATTGTCAAATGCGAGGGCGACCTGGGCCGCGAAATCAGGTTCCGGCGTGCCGTCTGCCCGGCTGCCGACCTGACCGGAGACAAACAACAGATCGCCTGAGCGGATTGCCGCGGAATAGCCATGCTGCTGATAAAGTGCGTGCCGGTGAGCGGGAAAAATGGGTTCGCGCGTGATCATCGTGTTTCCTCGGGTTACGGAATGAATGCAGGATGCGGCACAAACCGGAATGATTTAATATACGCCGCGTATGTCACATTAATAATACATACGCGCCGTATGTCAAATAATATACGCGGCGTATGTGAGCTGGAGGAGTTTATGGCAGCCAGTCGCGCTGAAACGATGGAAGCAAACCGTGCAAAACTGATCGCAGCAGCACGGAAAGCCTTTGCTGAAAAGGGCTTTGCCGGGGCCTCAATGGATGAACTGACGGCGAGCGTCGGGCTGACGCGCGGCGCGCTTTATCACAATTTTGGCGACAAAACAGGGCTGCTGGCAGCGGTGGTGGCGCAGGTCGATGGGGAAATGGCGCAGCGGGCTCAGGCGGCGGCCGCTTCGGTAACGGATGAGTGGGAAAGGCTGATCGCCGAAGGGATCGCCTACATTCGTCTGGCGATGGATGCCGAAGTCCAGCGCATCGTGTTGCGGGATGGCCCGGCTTTCCTGGGCGATCCTGCACAGTGGCCCAGCCAGAACAGCTGCCTGGCGGCCACACGGGAACGTCTCGTCAGGCTGATTGAAAGCGGTGCGGTTAAGCCGGTCGATGCCGACGCCGCCGCACATCTGCTTAACAGCAGCGCCCTCAATGCTGCACTCTGGGTTGCAGCCAGCAGCAACCCGGAAAAGGCGCTCCCAGAGATGCTTGAAGCCTTCACGCTACTGGCAGGCGGCCTGCGCCATCAGGCGGTTAAGACCTGAGGCGTTATCCGTCGTGACGCGAATCCTGCTCAGCGGCTGCCGCCCGTCGCTGAACAACGCGTTCTGGCGGGGATATTCAGGCTTGCGTCGGCTGCGGAATCAGGCCGCTCTCCTCATAGGTCGCCATCAGATGATCGAACAGGGTAATATCCTGCCGCGTGCGGGCAATTAACTGCGCACCGGCAACCGCGGTATAGATGGCCAGCGCACGCTGCGCATTTTTTTGTGCGTCATCGGGCGTCATTTCATTCAGCACCTGATGCAACCATGCCACGTTCGCGTCGACGAAACACTGCACCTCACGCTTCACTTCTTCAGGCAAATCATCATATTCGGCCGCCATGAAGCTGGATAAACAGAGCCTGTTGGCGTCAGCCAGAGAACGCCGGAAAATTTGCGGATAGTGCTTCAGGGCTTCAGCGGGAGAGGCACTTTGCTCCCGGATGGTCTGTAACGCCTGTGCAGTATCCTGCCAGTAGCGATTTGCCACAGCCGCGCCAAGGTCTGCCTTACTGGCGAAGTGATAATAGATACTGGCATTTTTGATGCCGACTTCGTCAGCAATGGTGCGGAAATTTATCCCGTTGTAACCATGATTCTGCGCAGCACGCTTTGCGGCTGCCAGGATGGCCTCACGCGCATTCAAGCTCATAACGCTGTTTTCCTCTGAAACGTGAGGAGGAAGTATAAGGAAAAAATTTTTACCTGCCAACTGGTAGACAGATGTTGACAGGCCGAATTTCCCTGGCCACAATCTACCTACCATTTGACAGGTAGGTAAATAAATCATGACTTCTTCAGACGCTGTATCACACGTTTCAACTCAACCTTCGATGAAAATCTACGACTGGTATGACGGCCCCTATCCTGCCCGGGTCAGAATAGCCCTGGCGGAAAAAGGTCTGCTTTCTCAGGTCGAATTTATTCCGGTCAATCTCTGGAAAGGGGAACATAAAAAGGCGGATTTTCTAGCCATCAACTACTCAGGCACACTGCCGGTGTTAGAACTGAGTGATGGGACGCTGATCGCGGAGTGTACGGCAATCACGCAATATCTGGATCGGCAGGATCAGCATCCTCTTCTGACGGGTATGACCCCGCTGGAACAGGGGGTGATTCATATGATGACTAAACGGGCCGAGATTGAATTTCTGGATGCGGTAAGCGTCTATTTCCATCATGCCACCGCAGGTCTGGGACCCGAGGTTGAGCTTTATCAGAATCCGGAATGGGGTGCGAAGATGGGCGAAAAAGCGCTCAGGGGCATGCACTACTTTGACCGCATTTTACGCTCACAGCCCTATGTGGCGGGCAACACCTTCTCAATGGCCGATATCGCCGTCACCGGTGGAATGATATTCGCCGCCCTGGTGAATCTGGCTATTCCGGAGGAGTGTGAGGCGCTGAAAGCGTGGTACCTGAAGATCCAGCAGCGTCCCAGCTATCAGCAGTGGCAGGCCATGGTAGACGCAGGCCGTCCCGGCGCAGAAGCCTAGTCCCGGGTCAGATCATGGCGGGAGCGGTTTGTCTGAATATTGGGTTCGCTGCTCTGAGCCTGCCCGGACAACTGACAGGGAAGGTCAACGTCGCGGGCTGCGGGTCTGCCCCGCCACTCCCCTGATGAGCTATGAGCGAACACTCTCTTTCTTTAACATAATTTTCAACAGGTTAACCAGTTCGGTCTGCTGCAACGCCTGCAGACGATTCAGAAAATGTGCGTCGGTCTGTTGAGCGACAGGCCGCGCTTTTTTTAAAATTTGCTCGCCAGAAGGCGTTAAGGTAATAAAGCGACGACGCCTGTCAGTTTCTCCTTCCTCACGCTTAATCAGCGCTTTCTTTTCCATCCGCACCAGCAATTCCGCCAGCGTTGCCTTCGAACTCAGCGCGGCTTCCGTCAGTTCGAACTGCTCGATACCGGGTTTCGCAGACACGGCGCACAATACCGCATACTGCTGCTTGGTGAGTTCGGGCAGATGTTGCTGCCAGAGTGCAGTATGTTCCTGAAGAAGCTGCCTGGAAAGATGAAAAAACAGATTACCTAAATCGTTACTCATAGCCTTCCCGTTGTGACGCGATAAGTTCCCCAATTTTCGATGCCAAATCATAACATTAAGTACTTAACCAGATCATGAGTAAAACCCGACATTTAGTTAGCTATGAAATAATCACCCGATAAACTTGTTGCGCACCACTCTGCAGAGGCGTATTTTGCATTTCGTTCGTATACGAACCATTAGCAGAGGTATCGCAGATGAGATTGATCATTGGCATGACAGGCGCAACCGGCGCACCCTTGGGTGTCGCCCTGCTCAAAATCCTGCGGGACATGGAAGGGGTTGAAACCCATCTTGTTCTGAGCAAATGGGCAAAAACGACCATTGAACTGGAAACGCCCTATTCATCACGCGAAGTCATGGACATGGCTGATGTTGTCCATGGGCCCGCCGATCAGGCCGCGAACCTTTCTTCCGGTTCATTTCATACCGATGGAATGGTCGTAATCCCCTGCAGCATGAAGACATTAGCAGGTATCCGCGCGGGCTATGCGGAAGGACTGATTGGCCGCGCGGCTGATGTCACGATTAAAGAGAACCGCAAACTGGTTCTGGTTCCGAGAGAAACGCCTCTCAGCACGATTCATCTTGAAAATATGCTGGCGCTCTCCCGCCTCGGGGTCTCCATGGTCCCGCCAATGCCTGCATTTTATAACCACCCGGCAATTATTGATGACGTCATCGACCATGTCGTCGCGCGCGTTCTCGATCAGTTTGGCATTGCCTCACCGAAGGCGAATCGCTGGCAAGGCTTAAGCCAGGCCTGAACTATTCCACTAACAGGAGGAAAAAATGGCTTTTGATGACCTGCGTAGTTTTCTCAAGGCCCTGGATGAACAGGGTCAGCTTCTCGAAATTGAGGAGGAAGTGTTACCGGAACCGGATATCGCGGCGGCAGCTAATGCAACCGGCCGGATTGGTGAAGGTGCACCGGCGATCGCATTCAGAAAGATAAAAGGGTTTAACCACGCCCATGTCGTCATGAATACGATCGGTTCATGGCAGAACCATGCCATCTCTCTCGGACTGCCTGCCAATACCCCGGTTAAGCAGCAAATTGAAACGTTTATCCGCCGCTGGGATACGTTTCCGGTTGCACCGGAGAGACGTGAAAACGCGCCGTGGGCTGAGAATAGCGTGGACGGCGAAGAGATTAATCTTTTTGAGCTTCTGCCTCTTTTTCGCCTGAATGATGGTGATGGCGGCTTCTATCTGGATAAAGCCTGCGTAGTCTCACGTGATCCGCTTGATCCCGGCCATTTTGGTAAGCAGAACGTCGGTATCTATCGCATGGAGGTTAAGGGCAAGCGCAAACTCGGACTTCAGCCAGTTCCGATGCATGACATCGCGCTGCACCTGCACAAAGCCGAAGAGCGCGGCGAGGATTTGCCGATCGCAATAACGCTCGGCAATGACCCGATCATTACCCTGATGGGGGCAACGCCGCTGAAATACGATCAGTCAGAATATGAGATGGCGGGAGCCCTGCGCGAAAAACCCTACCCTATCGCGACCGCGCCCTTAACAGGCTTTGATGTACCGTGGGGTTCAGAAGTCATTCTGGAGGGAGTCATTGAGGGGCGTAAACGCGAAATCGAAGGTCCGTTTGGCGAATTTACCGGGCACTATTCCGGTGGCCGTAATATGACCGTGGTTCGCATAGACAAAGTCTCTTACCGCACCAGACCCATTTTCGAGTCCCTTTATCTGGGCATGCCCTGGACAGAAATAGACTATCTGATGGGGCCAGCTACCTGCGTGCCTTTGTATCAGCAGCTGAAGGCCGATTTCCCGGAAGTTCAGGCAGTTAACGCCATGTATACCCACGGCCTGCTGGCTATTATCTCTACGAAAAAACGCTATGGTGGCTTCGCCCGTGCAGTCGGCCTGCGAGCCATGACGACACCGCATGGTCTGGGCTACGTCAAAATGGTGATTATGGTTGATGAAGATGTCGATCCATTTAATCTGCCGCAGGTCATGTGGGCCCTCTCCTCGAAAGTTAATCCGGCAGGAGACCTGGTGCAGTTGCCAAACATGTCCGTGCTGGAACTCGATCCCGGCTCAAGTCCGGCTGGTATCACCGATAAGCTGGTGATCGACGCGACGACGCCCGTCTCACCAGACAATCGTGGCCACTACAGCCAGCCCGTCAAAGACCTGCCCGAAACCGCCGCCTGGGTTGAGAAACTCACAGCCCTGTCAGGCAATCGCAACTAAGGAGAAGTTATGATCTGTCCACGTTGTGCGGATGAGCACATTGAAACTATGGCGACCTCGCCCGTGAAAGGGGTCTGGATTGTTTATCAGTGTCAGCACTGTCTTTACACCTGGCGTAATACCGAGCCGGTGAGAAGAACCGAACGTGAGCACTACCCTGAAGCGTTTCGCATGACGCAGAGTGATATCGATAACGCGCCAGAAGTCCCCTCGATTCCTGCGTTATTAGCGAAATAATGCCCCTCCGTTGACCGGAGAGCCATGACGCGGGTTGACCCGCTCTGCGGTTTTCAGTGCCCGTGTCATCATGAAAATCCCCGGCGTTCGCCCGGGGATTGCTGACATTCTTAATGTGTCATTCGCGCTGCGCGGCCCTGCCTGCTTCAGCCTGCCTGGCCGGTGTTACGCTCAAAGTGACTGTTCACAAAGGCGCGGCAGCGTGGCGAAATGGGATCGAGGAACACCTGTTCCGGCGAACCTGACTCCTCAATGATCCCCTGATGCAGAAACACCGCCTTGTTCGACACGTCACGCGCAAAACCCATCTCATGCGTGACGATAATCATGGTGCGCCCCTCTTCCGCCAAGCCGCGGATCACCCGCAGGACTTCGCCCACCAGCTCCGGATCCAGCGCCGAGGTCGGCTCATCGAACAGAATCGCTTTCGGCTGCTGCGCCAGCGCCCGCGCAATGGCCACACGCTGCTGCTGTCCGCCGGAGAGCTGAGAGGGCCAGGCGTCGCGCTTTGCATACAGCCCGACCTTGTGCAGCAGCGCTTCCGCCTCTTCGACAGCCTCGCGGTGGCTGCGCTTCTGCACATGAACCGGGGCTTCAATAATGTTCTGCATCACGGTTTTATGCGGCCACAGATTAAAGCTCTGAAACACAAAGCCGAGCTGCATGCGCATCAGCTTAATACGCCGACGCTGCTCCCGGTTCAGTTTTTCATCGGCGTTATCCAGCGTGACGCTGACTTCGCCTACCGCTATCTCACCGGCCTGAGGCACTTCAAGAAACGGGATGCAGCGCAACAGCGTACTTTTGCCCGATCCGCTGGCACCAATCAGCGAAATCACGTCGCCATCCTGGGCAGTCAGACTGATGTCGTGCAGCACTTCGTGTCCCGCATAACTCTTTCTGAGATGGCTCAGCATAATCGTGGGGGCCGTCATGAGCGTGCTCCAAAATAGTAAGGTGACAGGCGTCGTTCCAGCATTGATACGCCTTTGCTGACCAGCATGGTCAGTATCAGGTAGATCACCGCCGCGCTCAGGAATACCTCCAGCGCCCGGAACGTGGAAGAGACGATAGAATCCGCAATGCCGGTCATCTCCATCAGGCTGATGGTGCTGACCAGCGAGGTCGCCTTGATCATAGAGATGATTTCATTGCTGTAAGCCGGAAGCGCCTGACGGATCGCAATCGGCAGGGTGATGCGGGTAAAGATTTTGTACGACGACATGCCCGACACCCTGGCGGCTTCCAGTGACTGCGAGCTGACAGCCCGCAACCCGCCGCGCAGGATCTCCGAGGTATAGGCGGCATCATTGAGGATCAGCGCCAGCAAGCCGCACCAGTAAGGATCGCGCAGCAGCGGCCAGAACAGGCTCTCCCGCACCGCCGGTAAACTGCCGAGTCCGTAGTAGACCATAAAGATCTGGATCAGCAATGGCGTGCCGCGAAACAGCCAGACATAAAAGCGGCAGAACAGGCTGCCGACTCGCGTCATGCGCAGCAGATTAAGCAGCAGCGCCAGTACGCCCCCTCCCAGCAGCGACAGCAGCGCCAGGTTAATGGTCAGCGGCAATCCCTTCAGCAGCGCCAGCAGCGTCTGCTGTAAAAAGTTGATATCCACGTGGACTCCCTAGCTTTTCACGCGCTGTTGACCGCGCATCGCAAATTTCTCCACGTAGCGGAACACCATATCGGAGCAGGTGGTGATGATCAGATAGATCACGGCACCCACGCTGTAGAAGAAAAAGGACATCTGGGTCGAGTTGGCCGCTGTTGAGACCTGATTCATGGTTTCAACCAGTCCGGTCACCGACACCAGCGCCGACTCTTTAATCACCGATTGCCACTGGTTGCCCATACCGGGTAGCGCCGTGCGCAGCGCCTGCGGGACGATAATGCGACGGAACATCATCAGTCGTCCCATTCCGGTGACGGTCGCTGCTTCCAGCGTTCCACCCGGAATAGCGTAGAAGGCCCCCCGGAATACGCCGCTCTGATAGGCACCCGAGATCAGCCCGATGGCAATCGCTCCCGCCACGAAACCGTTCACATCGAACGGCCCCTGCAGGCCCAGCGCGGTGCCGACGGCGGAAACTACCTGGCGTCCGCCGAAGTAGAACAGATAGATCACCAGCAGTTCCGGCACGCCACGAAACAGCGTGATGTAACCGGCTGCCAGCCGCTGCTGCCAGCGCGCGCCGGCGATCTGCATCCAGCAGAGGACGCTGCCGAGCAGCGCACCCAGCAGCCAGGCGCAGAGTGAAACGCTGACGGTGACGGCGGCGGCGTTAAGCAGCACGCCGCCCCAGCCCTCGTCCCCAAAACCCAGCATCTGCCAGTCAATGTTCATCAGCATCCGCGGTTACGCTTTTGGCGCGACGTCTTCGCCAAACCATTTGATCGACAGTTTGCTCAGCGTGCCATCTTTGATCATCGACTCCAGCGCCTGATTCAGCACCTGCTGCAGCTCGCTGTTGCCTTTGCGCAGGCCAATCGCCGAGCCCGCGCCCAGTACGCCACCCGAGAAGCCGTAGCCGCTGCTGCTGATCGCATCCGCATGCTTTTTCACAAAGGCGTTGAGGTTGGTGCGGGACGCCATTACCGCGTCAACGCGCCCGTTCATCAGGTCAGCAAAGGTTTCAGGGCCCGCCTGATAGGTCCGGATGGTGGCGACATCGCCGAGGTATTTCTGCAGGAAATCGGCCTGAATGGTGGCGACCTGTACCGCGATGGTCTTGCCTTTGAAGGTGGTTTTCAGATCGTCGATCGCTTTTTTCATGCCCGCGTCATCATCGGCCGTGACCACCGTGCCACTGCCTGGCAGCGTAGCCAGCGGGCTGTTTTTGGCGGTGACAAAGCTGGAGACGCTGACGGTGTACTGATGGGTGAAGTCAATCGCCTCAGCCCGTTTTGGCGTCACGGTCACCGCATCGACCACTGCGTCATATTTGCCGTCGATCAGGCCCGGGATCATGCCTGACCATTTCTGGGCAATGATTTCATATTTAAAGCCTGCCCGCTTAGCCAGCTCCGCCACCATATCGGGCTCATAGCCGACGATTTTTCCGCTCGGGGTGGTCTGATTGAACGGCGGATAAGCCGCTTCGGTAGCAAACTTCAGGGTGCCAAAATCTTTTGCCTGGCTGAATGCAGACGTGGCAAGCAGGGCCACGATCAGAGAAGCCGTGAACAGACGGTTACGCATCATCATAAAACCTCATTTATTATTCGGAGAGTAAATCAATGGCAAGGCGGGTCAGCGCCTGCGTCCCGGCGGCAATACTGCGTTCATCCGGCTGATAGTCGGAGTTATGCAGGTGATCGTCACGGCCCGGGGTTGCCGATCCGATATGGATCTGACATCCTGGAACCCGTTCCGTAAACAGTGAAAAATCTTCGGCGCCAAAGCTGGCGCTCGGCTGAGCGATGATGGCTTTACCGAACTGATGAGACAAAATCTCTTCCAGGGCGTCAATCAGGCGATCGTCATTCATCAGGGGCGGAACACCCCGCTGGAAATTCACCTCAACCCGCACATTCTGCGCCAGCGCCACGCCTTCACACATCCGTTTAAACGAGGCTTCCATCGCAGCACGCACCTCGGGAGATTTGGTCCGGATGGTGCCCTGGAACAGGCAGCTATCAGGAATGATGTTGTGGGTGGTGCCGCCCTCAATGTGTCCGATGGTTAACACGGCAGAGTGCGCCGGATCGCGTTCACGCGAAATGATGCTCTGCAACTGGCTGATGAGATGCACGGTGGCGATGATCGGATCGGTGCCCATGTGCGGACGCGCCGCGTGGGTCGAAACGCCCTGCACCGTGACATCAAACTCGTCACTGGAGGCGGTGCTGGCGCCGCGGGTCAGCGCAATCTCACCCGCGGTCAGTTCAGGCTTGTTATGCAGGGTTATCGCCCAGTCGACGCCGTCTGCCGCGCCATCGGCGATCATCGCTGCGGCACCGCTCTCAGGCGTCTCTTCTGCGGGCTGGAAGATCAGCCGGACGCGGCCTTTCAGTTGCTGTCGATAGTGCGGCAGGAGTGTGGCCACACCCAGCATCGTCGCGGTGTGAATATCGTGACCACAGGCGTGCATCCTGCCGGGATAGCGGCTGGCAAACGGCAGACCCGTCTGCTCATGGATGGGCAGTGCATCCATGTCGGCGCGCAACAGCAGCGTCTTTCCGGGCTCTGCGCCCACAATATCCACAACAACGCCGCTGCGGCCGACGCCGGTTTGCGGGTCCAGACCCTGAGC
Source organism: Type-F symbiont of Plautia stali (assembly GCF_059731105.1). Classification (NCBI taxonomy): domain Bacteria; kingdom Pseudomonadati; phylum Pseudomonadota; class Gammaproteobacteria; order Enterobacterales; family Enterobacteriaceae; species Type-F symbiont of Plautia stali. The sequence goes on from NZ_AP035910.1 coordinate 403,431, forward strand.
CCGCAGGTAGTCGGTCACCACCTGAGCAGTGCGCAGCGTATCAAATCCTAATTCCGGATGCGCATGGATATCACGGCGAATCGCAACCAACTGCGATTCAAGTTCATTGACTCTGGCTTTTATTTCCCCGGCCAGTCGTGCTTTTTCCTGATTCATAACCGCCCCGGCAATAGCAGACCGGCATGCCTATGCCGGTCCTTATTTTTATTTCATCCTGATACAGGATGGTGATGACCGTTTATTTATTCACAGCACGTGACAGAAAGCAACGCGTAATGCGCCTTCAGGAATTAATATAAATCAATAAGATAGAACTATTTATTGGAAAGCCGTATGAGAGAGTCGTGGATAAGTAATAATATTAATAATCCACTTCGCAACATTACTTTCCCTGATGTTAATTTATCCGTTCCGGCTTATCCGGATGCCGCATAAAAAAGAGTGAGAGTATTTCCGCTAATTTCTCCGGCTGTTCGTCGGGAATAAAGTGGCCACAGTTGAGAATACTTTCACTGTAAACCGGCTGCGCCACCGCGCGTAACGGTGTGGCCATATCCGGTATCGACCCCTGATCGGCACTGACTGCCAGCAGCGGTATCTCCAGTTTCCCTTTTAGCGCGCGCTGGCGATTCTGCTCTGCAGAGCGCTCAAACGAACGGTAGAAAGCGAGTCCGGCGCGCAGCGCGCCGGGCTGCTGAAAGATGCGCAGATATTCACGACGCGCCGCCGCATTAATATGATGCGGATTCGCGGCCTTACGGTTAAAAAACCACTCCAGGTAGATGGCCTCTCTGCCCGCAATCAGCGCTTCCGGCAGATCGTTCAGGCCATGAAAGGCAAAGTGCCAGATTTTAGCGGCGTTTTCACCCGTGACAGGCAGTGAATCCGGCAGGGTAACACCGGGTATGCCGCCATCCAGCAGTGCAAGAGAGCTGACCCTTTCCCTGAAGCCCGCCGCCAGCGCCCATGCGACCCAGGCACCAATATCATGCCCGACCAGATGAAAGCGCTGGATGCCCAGCTGATCCAGCAGCGCCACGATATGCTGCGCCACGCTGTCAGTGTCATAGCCATCGGGCGGGAAGTCTGAATCCCCCTGGCCAGGCAGGTCAGGTGCAATCACCTGAAAACGGCTCGCCAGACGAGGGATCACCTCCCGCCAGGCGAAGCTGCTCTGCGGAAAACCGGCGAGCAGCACCACGGTTTCTGCCTGCGCATGGCCTGCGCTAAGGTAGTGCAGCCGCTGTGAATCTGTTCGGACAAAATGGTGCTGATAGGGAGCAAAAGCGTGCATAAAACCTCCTGATAATAAGGAAACGATCATTTCCTTAATGAGCAAAAAAATTCAGTCGACGATTTTCAGCGCCAGCGGAATGATGCTGGCATCGGGCCGGGTGGCCGCTACTTTGCCCGCCACCCGTATGCCCAGCACCAGGCAGAGCAGCAGTGAGGCAGTGGCGTCACACTCCAGTGACGGGTTGACTGAGCCATCCTGCTGACCCAGGCGGATAAGCTGCTGCAGATTTTGCTGATTACGCAGCAGGGCGGCGCTGACCGCGTCAGCCAGTTCCTCATCCAGGGTGTGCAGCTCAACGGCACTGACCGCGACCAGACAGCCGCGTTCACCTTCAACGTCGCGCACGGAATCGACATAAAAACGCAGCAGCGCCGCCAGCTTCTCCCGGCCCGTTTCACATTCGGCCAGCCGCGCGGCCAGACTGCTGTTGCGCAGTGAGAGATAGCGGGCAAAAACGGTTGCAAACAACGTGCGCTTGTCGGTAAAGGCCTTATAGATGCTGCCGGTGGTCAGCTGCATCGCCTGCCCGAGATCGCCGACTGATGTCGCGTGATACCCCTTCTGCCGGAACAGCAGCATCGCCCTGTCCAGTGCGGCATCCGTATCGAATGCCCGGGGTCGTCCCCGCTCGTGATGGAGGTTGTTATTCATCGTCGATTCCATTAGGAAATGATCATTTCCTTTAAGATAGCCGTTTTAACCTGGCGGGCAAAGCTTTTTTAACACCCTTTCTCATCCGCCTGTGGAGGGCCTCTCACCCCTGACCTGACGCAAAGCAGTCAGGCTGACGCCTCATCTATACTGCTGCTTCTGTTAGCTGAAGGAGCCCCATCATGGGACTACGCTGGTTCACTCCCGGGTCACCGCTGGCACGCGTGCTGTTTATGCTCGCCTGCCTGACCCTTATTCTGACAGGCCTCTATCTGGCCGCTCCGCTCATCAACCAGGTTCTGCTGGCGATGCTGCTGGCTATCATGCTTGACCCGTTGATTACCCGGCTGGATAAAAAGCGCATCCCCCGCATCGTCTCGTCACTGCTGGTGATCAGCCTGATGCTGTTTATCATGGTCATCACTACCCTGAAACTCTCGGTGCTGACACCGGATTTGATGCAGCTCAGTCGTCAGGCGCCGGTGCTGCTGGCCGCCCGACTGGATCAGCTGACGCTGGCCTTTGCCCGGCTGGATATTGCGGTCACCCCCGACAGATTACTGGCCTTTGTGGATGCGGGAGCGATAGTACGTATCGTCACCGCCTTTCTGACGCAGATCCCGGGCGTGATCTCCTGGTGGATTATGGTGTTCCTGATGCTGCTGTTTATGCTCTATGAGATGCCGCTGCTGAAAAAGGCGCTGCAAATGCGTATGCAGGGAGAGCAACGGGCCTTTTTTCTGGCGTTACATGAGGGGATTCAGAGCGTCATTGTTTATGCCCGGGTGAAAACCCTGACCAGCATTCTGGGTGGGGTGATCGTGGGCGCCGGCGCACATCTGATCGGGCTTAAGTTTGCCTTTTTCTGGGGCGTGCTGATGTTCATTTTTAACTACGTGCCGGTGCTGGGTTCGTTTCTGGCGGCCATTCCGCCCGTGATCCAGAGCTATCTCCTGTTCGATCTGCAGGTCGCGCTGGCGGTAGCCCTTTTCTTTGTGGTGCTGAATCTCTGTCTGAGTTCGGTGATTGAACCGCTGCTGATTGGCAAGCGACTGAATCTGGCACTGACCACGCAGCTGCTGGCCTTTCTGTTCTGGCAGTCGCTGCTGGGGATTACCGGCGGGATACTGGCCATTCCGTTGACCTTTCTGATCAAAAAAGTCCTGCTGGCGAGTTATCCCCGGCAGGACCCGATTTCTGAGTTAACTGAGTGACGGCGTTTTCACCCGCCAGCTGCGGGTGAGACGTTTTTCAATCTCTACCACGGCAAAGATGGCGATGCCGACCAGCAGCGAAATCAGCCAGTAGTTGATCGGCAGCGGGCGGGTACCAAACAGCGTGTTCATCAGGGGCACATAAATGATGATCGCCTGCAGGATAATCAGCACCAGCGTGACGAGCCAGAGGCCCCGGTTTTTCAGCAGACCGCGATCCAGTGAGAAGCCATCGGTGTTACGGCAGTTCAGCATATAGACCCACTGCGCCGTTACCAGCATCTGCAGCAGCACGGTGCGGATAAACTCCGGAGTATAGCCGCGCGGCTGCAGCCAGGCTTCCAGCACAAAAGCACTGACCGCGATCAGCAGGCTGACAAAGACCACGCGCCAGATGGCGTAGGCATCCATAACGTGGGCCTTAACATTGCGCGGTGGCCGGCGCATCACGTTAGCTTCGGCAGGTTCAAACGCCAGACCAAACGACAGCGTGGCCGAGGTCGCCATGTTCATCCACAGAATCTGAACCGGCGTTAACGGCAGCAGATTGCCCATCAGAATCGCGATGATAATCAGCAGCCCCTGTGCCATACAGGTTGGCATGACAAACAAAATGGTCTTTTTCAGGTTGTCATAAACCCGACGCCCTTCTTTGATCGCCGCCGCGATGGTGGCGAAGTTATCGTCAGCCAGAATCATATCGGCCGCCTCTTTGGTGACCTCCGTGCCTTTGATGCCCATCGCAATGCCCACGTTAGCCTGTTTCAGGGCGGGGGCATCGTTCACGCCGTCACCGGTCATCCCGACGATCTCCCCGCTCGCCTCCAGCGCTTTTACCAGACGCAGCTTATGTTCCGGGCTGGTGCGGGCAAAAATGTCATAGGTTTTTGCAGCCGTTGCCAGTTCGGCGTCGTTCATATGCTCCAGCTCATAACCGGTGATGGCGGCCTGGCTGTTACCGATCCCGAGCATCTGACCAATCGCCATCGCCGTTTCCTGATGGTCGCCGGTGATCATTTTGACGCGGATGCCTGCTTTCTGGCACTCATCAATGGCCGCAATGGCTTCCGGACGTGGCGGGTCCATCATGCAGGCCAGCCCCAGCAGAACCATCTCACTTTTCAGATCGGCGTGATCCAGCGACGTCACGGGAGCGGCGGTTTTCTTCCATGCGGCAGCGACGGTGCGCAGCCCTTCGCTGGCGTAGGTGGTGATGGCCGCATCCCAGTATGCCCGATCAATCGGTTCCGGGCCGTCCGGGGTCTGCTGCTGCTGGCACAGCGTCAGCAGGACATCTGGCGCGCCGGTCAGCAGCACCCAGGATTCGCCATTAATCACACAGCTGACGGACATATATTTGTAGAGGGAATCAAACGGCAGTTTGCTGATCACCTCCACCGGCTGCGGGGTCGTCAGGCCTTTAGCCGCCAGCACCTTGAGCGCCCCTTCGGTCGGGCCACCGACGATGGTCCAGTGTCCCTGACTGTCCTGACGCAGCTGGCTCTCGTTACAGATATCGACCGCCTGCAGGAACTGCTGGAACAGGGGGTCCTGCGCCGCATTCACACTGCCCTGCTCCGCCACGATCTCCCCTTTGGGTTCGTAGCTGTTGCCGCTGACGCGCCAGCGGCTCTTTGCCAGCACCACCGCTTTCACGGTCATCTCATTCATGGTCAGCGTGCCGGTTTTATCGGAGCAGATCACGGACATGGCGCCCAGCGTTTCCACGGTCGGCAATTTCCGGATAATCGCATTGGATCGCGCCATCGACTGGACGCCCAGCGACAGGATGATCGAGATAATGGCGGGCAGACCTTCCGGCACGGTAGCGACGGCGAGGCTGATCACGGAGAGCAGCAGTTCGCCCAGCGGGATATCCCGCAGCAGATAGCCAAAGATAAACAGCACCACCATCATCGCCAGGATGATGAGAAAAATAGCCTTACCAAGTTTATCGATCTGCACCAGCAGCGGGGTTTTCGCCTCTCTGATGCCGCTGATCATCGCGTTGATATGGCCCAGTTCGGTGTCGCCGCCGCTGGCAATGACTATGCCTGATGCGGTACCGGAACTGACGGTGGTGCCGGAGAAGGCCAGATTCAGTCGGTCGCCCAGCGATTTTTCGCCGCTGAGCGTATCGCTGTTTTTTGAGACCACGGTCGATTCGCCGGTGAGAATTGCTTCTTCAACCCGCAGATTATTCACTTCATACAGTCTCAGGTCGGCCGGAATTTTATCGCCGGGCCGCAGCATGACCACGTCACCCACCACGATATCGCGCGTCGGCACCGTGACCTGTTTGCCATCCCGAATCAGCATCGCTTCGCTGGCGAGCATATTCTGGATGCTTTTCAGTGATTTCTCGGCATTGTTCTCCTGAACAAAGCCGATGAGGGCGTTAATCACGGCCACGCCAATAATGACAAAGGTATCCACCCAGTGCCCCATCATCGCGGTGATCACCGCCGCCGCCAGCAGGATATAGATCAGCACATCTTTAAAATGGGCGATGAATTTGAGCAGCGCAGAGTGGTCAGCCTTTTGCGGCAGCGCGTTCGGGCCCTGCTTCCGCAGACGTTCCTGGGCTTCGGCAGTCGATAATCCGGCGGGCGAGCTTTTCAGATCAGAAAATATCTCTGTCACACTGCGCTGATACCAGGGGCGCTCAGATAAAGTTGATGCTTTATCCTGCTTATCATTATTTAGCATATATAAACCTCGTGCCATTTAGCGATGAATTAAAGGCGCAATTAAAGGCACGCATTTTGCGGGAAGCCGTGCCCGCCGGTTATGACCGATATCATATTTAGGTAAGAAACGTCCGATGAATAACATAAACGGGCAAAATTAAATCTGACTTATATTATGAGAATGACAAGATGCTTTTCGTTTAACTACGGTTTAAGTCATCTGAGGCAGTGTGCTTCGGCTTATATTCAGCCTTGAAAAAGGAAACGCTGATGAAAAAACAGAGCATTATCATGCTTTGCGGTTTCGTTATTTTCGCGGTCACCGCCACGACGCTGACAGGCCTCCTGACCTGGCTGGTGGTGAGGCAGCTGGCGGCATAAAACAGATTCACAAACCTGTTGCCGTTGCGGCAGACGCAGACAACGAATATTAAATTTTATTTTATCCCGGTTGCGAAAAGCATCAGGGCGAATTACGCCTTCGTGTTTATCGTGCCGCCGTGAAATATCTGCAGCTAAGGCGAAGACAATGATTAAACGCAAAGTTATCTCTGTTTTACTCTGCTGTTTCTTTATGACAGCGTGCGATGAAAAAAAAGAACCGGAAGCGCCGCCACCCCGCGTCGTTAAAGTTTTTACGCTTGAATCGGACATGGCGCAAAATATCCGGATCTTTCCTGCGCGTATTCAGGCCGGAGATAATACCGATCTCGCCTTTAAACGGCCTGGCCAGTTAATTCAGCTCGATATCCGGGATGGCACCGCGGTGAAAGCGGGACAGGTTCTTGCCAGCCTGAACGATGCCGATGCGAAGCTGCGGGTGCGGGACCGGCAGACGGCGCTGCAACTGGCAGAGCGGCAGTTTCAGCGTTTCCGCACGCTGGAGCAACGCAGCGCCGTGTCGAAGTCAGAGATGGACGTGCAGCGAGCGAACCGCGACACCGCCGCGACGGCCCTGAAAATCGCGCAGGAAGAGTTGCAGTTTCTTACCCTGCGCGCGCCGTTCGACGGGGTGATAGCAAAAGTGCAGGCGCGAAATCATCAGGTGGTGGCCGCCGGGCAACCCATTGCGCTGCTGACGCGATCCGATCTGCTGGACGTTATCTTTACCGTGCCGGAAACCCTCTTCTCCGCGCTGGACGTTCAGAACCTTCACTATCAGCCCGAAGTGCAGTTTCACGCCCTGCCGGGCCGCATTTTTACCGCGCAGTACAAAGAGCACACCAGCCAGACCAACGCCGCGACGCTGACCTGGCAGGTGGTGCTGACCATGCCGCGTCCGGCCGATCTGCCGGGCGTCAGCGGCTTCAGCGGCTCGGTTCGCGTCAGGCTGCATAATCTGCCGACTGCCGCCGCCCAGCCGCGGCTGGTGGTGCCGGTGGCCGCCGTGTTCAATCCGGACCGCAGCCCGACGAATCAACCGCACGTCTGGCTGGTCGACGAAGCGGGCGACGGCTTACGCGTCACTGACAGGCCGGTCACCACGGGCCGCCTCACCGCTCAGGGCATTGAGATCCTGAGCGGGCTGAAGCCGGGCGACCGTATTGTCGCCGCCGGTGTGGGGGAGCTGCGCCAGGGTGAAGCGGTGCGCATCTGGCAACGTGAGCGGGGGTTATAATGGGGATTCAGGCGCATTTTCTTGATAAGCCCGTCCGCATCTGGCTGGTCATTCTGCTGCTGGGCGTGGGCGGTCTCTATGCTCTGCTGAACATTGGCCGTCTCGAAGATCCACTGTTTACCATTAAGTCGGCGGTGATTGTCACCCACTATCCCGGCGCATCCGCGCAGCAGGTGGAGGAGGAAGTGACGCTGCCGCTGGAAAATGCGCTGCAACGCCTGCCTTATCTGGACAACGTCACCTCCATTTCAGGCAACGGCCTGTCGCAGATTACCGTGAATATTCACCCCCGCTATCTGGCCGATCAGCTGCCGCAAATCTGGGATGAGCTGCGCCGCCGGGTCGGCGATGCGGCCCGGCAGTTTCCCCCTGGCGTGCAGGCGCCGCTGGTCAACGACGACTTTGGCGACGTCTATGGCTACTTCTTCGTCATTCACGGCAAAGATTTTACCAACAGTGAGCTGCGCAACTATGCCGATCAGCTGCGCCGCGATCTGGTGCGGGTACCCGGTGTGGCGAAAGTGGCGGTGGCAGGCGTTGAGCAGGAGGAGATCCGCATCGCGCTCTCCAGCAGTAAAATGACAGCTTACGGCATAACGCCACAGCGCGTGGCCGACCTGCTGAGCCGTAACAATGGCGTGGCCAGTGCCGGTGCGCTGCGGGTTGAGAGCGAGTCGATCCGCTTTCATCCCACCGGCGAGCTGGTGACGCCTGACGATCTGGCTGATCTGCCTCTTCTGCCCGCTGGCAGTCCACAGAATCTCCATCTGCGTGATATCGCGACCCTGACACGCGGCGTGACCGATAATCCGGCCAACCTCTACTTTGCTGACGGGGAAGCGGCGCTGGCGATTGGCGTCTCGTTTGCGCCAGGCGTCAATGTGATCGACGTCGGCAATGCCCTCACTGCTAAACTGGAGCAGGATCAGCAGGACACCCCCGTGGGGATCAGCCTGAAGGTTTTCTATAACCAGGCGCATGAAGTCAGGCAGTCGGTCGACGGCTTTATCCTCAACTTTCTGATGGCGCTGGCCATCGTGGTGGGCACGCTGCTGCTGTTTATGGGCCTGCGTAGCGGCATGGTGATTGCCGCCTCACTGGCGCTTAACGTGCTCGGTACGCTTCTGATCATGTTTCTTTTTAACCTGGAGCTACAGCGGGTGTCGCTGGGTGCGCTGATTATTTCACTCAGCATGCTGGTGGATAACGCCATCGTGGTGGTGGAAGGGATAAAGATCGATCATCAGCGCGGCCGCCCTCTGCAACAGGCCATTGCCCGCATGGTGCGTCGCAGTGCCCTGCCGCTGCTGGGTGCCACGATCATCGCGATTCTTGCCTTTGCGCCGATTGGACTGTCGCAGGATTCCACCGGTGAATATTGCAAATCGCTGTTTCAGGTGCTGCTGATCTCCCTGATGCTGAGCTGGATAACTGCGCTGACCCTGACCCCGGTCTTTATCCACTGGAGTGAACGGCGGCGGGGTGCGATTCAGCCTGAGCAGAACGCCGCCTCTGCGCCTTATCAGGGGGTGGTTTTCCGGCTCTATCGCAAAGCGCTGGGTGGTCTGTTGCGTTTTCGCCTGACGACGCTGACGGTGATGGTGGCACTGTTAGCCCTGTCGCTGTATGGCTTTACCCTGGTGAAGCAGAACTTCTTTCCTTCCTCCGGCACGCCGATCTTTTTTACCGATCTCTGGCTGCCCTACGGCACCGATATCCACTATACCGCCGATACGGCAGCGGATATTGCGCGTTTTATCAATCAGCAACCGGACGTCGCGGCGACGGTAACGACCGTCGGCCAGGGCGCGCTGCGCTTTACGCTTACCTATGACGCCGCACGTCAGTACAGCAACTTCGCCCAGATTATGGTGCGGGTGAAGGATGGCAGGCAGATGGAGGCGCTGTCGCTGAAAACCGAGAGGTTTATCCAGCAGAACTATCCGCAGGTCAGGCCACGCATTAAGCGCATTCAGTTTGGCAGCGCCAGCGACAGCGCGATTGCACTGCGGGTTATCGGTCCCGATCCTGAAGTCCTGCGTCATATCGGCAGCCAGCTGGATGCGATTTTCCTGGCTGATGGCTCAGCCTTCCCGCTACGTAACGACTGGCAGGAGCGCAGCAAGGTGCTCCGCCCGCTCTATTCGGTGCTGCGCGGGCAGGAGCTGGGCATCGATAAGCGGGATATTGACCAGGCGCTGAGGATGAATTTCAGCGGTGACGCCGTCGGCCTTTTCCGTGACGGTTCGCGGTTGATGCCGGTGATGCTCTACCCCGCCGATGAGGAGCGGCAGAGCGTCGATCATATTGAGAATATCCAGCTCTGGAGCAGCGCTCTCCAGCACTTTGTGCCGATGAGCAATGTGATCGCTGACTTCCGGCTGGCGTGGGAAAATCCGCTGATTATGCGTCGTGACCGGACGCGCGTGCTGACCGTTCAGACCGATCCCGATCCGGCTTCGGGGCTGACCGCAGCCCAGGTGGTGGCCCGGGTCCGGCCGCAGATCGATCAGCTCAGACTGCCCGCAGGCTACCGGCTGGAATGGGGTGGCGAGCTGGAGAGCTCACGTGAAGCGCAGAGCAGCCTGCTCAGTTCGCTGCCGGTGGGCTTCCTGGCGATGTTCATCATTACCGTGCTGATGTTCAACTCGCTGCGCGACGCCGTGGCCATCTGGGTTACGGTGCCGCTGGCTTTGATTGGCGTGACCTGTGGCTTTCTTCTCACCGGCATTCCGTTTGGCTTTATGGCGCTGATTGGCCTGCTGAGTCTGTCGGGTATGCTGATCCGCAACGGGATCGTGCTGATTGAAGAGATCCGGCTGTTCCGCCAGGAGAAACCCCTGCAGCAGGCGATTACTGATGCGGCGACGTCACGCCTGCGCCCTATCCTGCTGACCGCCTTCACCACGGTACTGGGTCTGCTGCCGCTGCTGCGCGACGTTTTTTTCCAGAGCATGGCGGTGGTGATTATCTTCGGCCTGGGGTTCGCCACCGTGCTGACGCTGCTGGTGCTGCCGGTACTCTATCGCTGCTTCCACGGCCGGGAGCAGGAGGCGCAGGGTGAATAAGAGCGGGCTGGCGATGCTGAAGACGCTGGCATGCATCACGGCGGTGTCGTTTTTTACGCTTTATCAGAGTTACGACCGGTACTACTACGATGTCAGCCTGACGCTCAACGTGCTGAGCTTCGTCTCCACCATCGCCACGCCGCTCTATTTTCTGCTCAGCGGCTATATGGATGCGGGTGAGCAGCCTACCCCTGCGTGGCAGCTCGGCAGGATTCGCCGCATTCTGCTGATCTTTCTCTTCTGGTTCAGCTTTTTCTGGCTTGCCGGGATGCATCACAAGGGGTATCTGATTCAGCCGTGGTTTGTGATCGCGCTGATCGTGATTTATGTGTCGCATCCCCTGATCGACCGGCTGGTCCGGCGGCCGGGCGTGATGGCGTCACTTATTTTTCTGCTGCTGATTTTTGCGTTTACCTATGACCTGCTCGCCAGTCTCTCTCCGGAGAGGCGGTTGTTTTCACTGCCGCCGCAGTATCGCATCTGGACATGGGTGCTCTACTATCTGTCGGGCCGGCTGATGGCCACGCCCGCCGTCATGCCCTTTTTCACCTCACCCCGGGTGATAAAAACCAGCCTGCTGCTGCTGCCTGCGGTCTACCTGTTTACCTGGCTCTACGAGCGGTACTACTTTATTGCGCGCTTCCTGGCGACCAGCAACGATGTGCTGCTGACCGGTTCACAGGTTTATCTGCTGGTGGTGCTGATCGTCATCAGCATCAACGCCATCCGGCTGCCGGCGCGCGCCCGGTGGGTGACGCCGCTGCTGACCACACTGGGAAAAACCATGACGGGTGTTTACATCCTGCACTATCTGATTTTTGGACTGCTGGCCGCAGCAATCCGCATCGAGACGCTGGGCGATAAGCTGCTGGTTATCGCCCTGACCCTGATATTCAGCATGACAGTGTCACTGTTGCTGCTGCGTATCCCCGGCGTGCGCAAACTGATCAGCCTGTAGCCGCGCTGCTGCCGCTTCGGTGGCCGCACGGCGCGTGGCGATAAACGTCGCCATCTTCGCCCGGGCTGCTTCGACTTCCTGAGGGGGCGCACTCTGTGGAGAACCGCTGTTATAGGGCGGCGCGGGATCGTACTCCATCTGCAGCTGAATCGCTCTGGCTGTCGCGTCATCTGCAATCTCCGCCACCAGCGTCAGGGCAAAATCGATGCCGGAGGTCACGCCTGCCCCGGTGATGCGATTGCGGTCCCGGACCACCCGCTCACTCACCGGCTGCGCACCGAGCAGAGCCAGCTGATCGAGGGAACTCCAGTGTGAGGTGGCCCGGTAGCCCTGTAACAATCCGGCGGCCCCCAGCACCAGCGAACCGGTGCAGACCGAGGTGACCCATTGCGCCTCACCGGCTCGCTGCCGGAGGAAGTCCAGCGTTTCCGTGTCCGACATCAACGCAATCTGGCCCGGCCCGCCGGGCACGAAAATCACATCCAGTGGCGGGCAGGCTTCAAAGGTGGTGGTCGGTACAATCGCCAGGCCACGATCGGATCGCACCGGCTGAGTATCCTTCCAGATCAGATGGCACGCCACGCCGGGCGTGCGCGCAAAGACTTCCCAGGGACCGGTCAGATCAAGCTGGGTGAGTTCGGGGAACAGCAGCAGACCTATCTGTAACGCACGAGGCATAGAAAACTTCCTGTCAGGAGGTAAAGGATCATCATGCCGTGATCCCAGATCCAAATACAACGCCCCGCCCCTTTTTTCGGTCTGAGGAGGCCCGCGTCGTCAGGGCACACCGAGAAACCGCAGCAGCGCCGTCATCGCCGCCGCTCCGAGAATAATCATAATCAGCGGTGCCCGACGCCAGGCCAGCAGCAGGGCAAAGCCGACTCCGGCTACCCGGGCCACCCCGGCAAAATGGTGACCTTCAAACAGCGTCGTGGTCGCCGCCACCGCCAGCAGCAGAATGGTCGCAGCATCGGAGAGCATCTGCTGTGAGCGCTCACTGATAGGAAGACGGTTGCCCAGCCTGACACCGGCAAACCGCATCAGCCAGGTGCCGGCGGCCAGCAGGGCGATGCCTGCGATGAGGGTTCCCTGATGCGTCATTTGCGCGATCTCCATGTCAGCAGGCCCAGCAGCGAAAACAGCACCGGCATGCCTGCCGGTACCAGCGGCGTCGCCACCAGTGACAGCAGCGCGCCAACGGTGGCGGGGATCCGGGTGCGTCGCTGCCGCAGCGCCGGGAAGATCAGAGCGATAAGAATCGCCGGAAACACCGCATCCAGCCCGATGACCGAAATATCGGGGATGAACTGACCAATCATCGCCCCGGTCATCACGGTGATCGGCCAGATCAGCCCGATACCGATGCCGCACAGCCAGAATGCGCAGCGCCGCTGAGCCAGCTGCGGCTGAGAGATGCCAAAGACCACGCTTTCATCGTTCATGATGTGACAGCCAAACCAGCCCCGTGGTCCCTGACCCACCAGATCCTTGACCGCGATGCCAAACGGCAGGTGACGCGCGTTCACCAGCAGGCCCGCCGCGGCGGCGGTAAAGGGACTGCCTCCGCCGGCTACGATGCCGATGAACAGAAATTCTGACGCCCCCGCCAGCACCAGCGTTGAGAGGGCCAGCGGCACCCAGAGCGGGAATCCGTCGGCAGACGCCAGCGAGCCATAGGACAAACCGACAATACCGTCAGCGACGCAGACAAGAAAGATCGCTTTGATCACCCCTTTGTCCAGAACCTGCATGTGCGGAAAATGCATCACTCCCTCTCATAATGAACATATAATCCGATATAATGAACACGTTATAATCGATTTACAAGTCGAACGTTTCGTTCGATATAAAAAACAGTGCATCTGTCAGGAGTGCAAGTGAATACCCCTATCAGCATTATCGCCAGTGCATTAGTGCGGGAACGTCAGCGGGCAGGCCTGTCGCTGGCCGAAGTGGCACGCCGTGCCGGGATTGCTAAATCGACCCTGTCACAGCTGGAGGCCGGTGTGGGCAATCCCGGCATTGAAACGTTGTGGTCACTCTGCGTGACGCTGAACATCCCCTTTTCGCGCCTGATGGAGCCGGACACCCGTCAGCTGCAGGTGATCCGCCGTGGAGAAGGCCTGTCAGTGACCGCTGAGCTGGCCGATTATCAGGCCATTTTACTGGCTTCCTGTCCTCCCGGTGCCCGGCGTGATATCTACCTGCTGGAGGTTCAGCCTGGCAGCGAGCGCGTTTCACATCCGCATAATCCCAATACGGTCGAGCATATTATTATTGCCCGCGGCCGGGCGCTGGTCGGGCCGGTCGATACGGCGGTCGAACTGAACGTCGGGGATTACATTACCTATCCGGGTGACGAACCTCATCTTTTCCGCGCACTGGAAGCGGATACGCTGGCGATGATGATTATTGAGAATCACTGATCACCCTTCGGTCAGGAGTGACTGACTCTGTTCGGGCGTCAGGTGGGTGATCAGCTGCACCTGACACGCCAGCGTGATGGCCGGATAGTGCTCACGCATCCCCGCCAGCAGCACCGCATCCGGCCACTCTGCCTCTTTTCCCAGTGCGGCGGCGACCCCGGATAACCGCAGGGTGTCGATCCGCGTCACCCACACCACCACCGAGTCCGCCGCATTCTGCTGATTTACCAGCCTCAACGGACCGGTGACGATTTCGCCCTCCTGCCAGCGCACCGTCGAGGTTTTTTCGCCACGCCTGACTTCAGGCATCAGACGCGGAACGAGCGTGAGTTGTTGCATGACGTCTCCTTTTTTGGCGTCCCGGTTGAAAAGAGCGTCATAAATGTTATGTTATAACATATCTATTGGTCGCTCATTACAGGTAATACTATGCCACTCTCCACCCTGACATCAGAAGATCCGCGTCTCCCCGTTGCGGTTCTCTCCGGCTTTCTCGGTGCCGGTAAAACCACCCTGCTTAACCATATTCTCAACAACCGGGAAGGACGCCGCATCGCGGTCATCGTCAATGATATGTCTGAAGTGAATATTGACGCGGCCCTGGTGCGTAACGGCGGTGCGCAGCTGTCGCGCACCGATGAAAAACTGGTTGAAATGAGTAACGGCTGCATCTGCTGCACGCTGCGTGAAGATCTGCTGGTAGAGGTAAAAAGGCTGGCTCAGGCGGGACGTTTTGACCATCTGGTGATTGAATCCACCGGTATTTCGGAGCCGCTGCCCGTGGCGGAAACCTTTACGTTTGAGGATGAAGAGGGTGAAAGCCTCTCCGCCTATGCCCGGCTGGACAGTATGATCACCGTGGTGGATGGCTTCAACTTCCTGCGCGACTACCGTTCGGTGGACGATCTTCAGTCGCGCGGCGAGTCGCTGGGCGCGCAGGATGAGCGCGCGGTGGTGGATTTGCTGGTGGATCAGATCGAGTTCTGTGATCTGCTGGTGCTGAACAAAACGGATCTGCTCAGCCCGGCGGAGCTGCATCAGCTGCAGGGCATGCTGCGGGCCCTCAATCCCCATGCCCGCATCGTAAACAGCGAATTCGGGCAGGTTCCGCTGGCGACGCTGCTCAGCACCGGCCGGTTCGATTTCGACCGGGCCGCGCAGGCTCCCGGCTGGCTGCAGACGCTGCGCGGTGAGCATCAGCCGGAATCAGAAGAGTACGGTATTCGCAGTTTTGCCTGGCGTGCCCGTCGTCCTTTTCATCCGGCGCGCTTCTGGCAGGTGGTCAATCACCAGCTGGAGGGCGTGATCCGCTCTAAAGGGTATTTCTGGCTCGCCAGCCGGCCGGGTTATGCGGCGCTCTGGTCACAGGCGGGCGCGGTAGCGCGCCAGGGTTACGCCGGACGCTGGTGGGCCAGCGTGCCACGATCCGACTGGCCGCAGGATGCGGACACCCTTAACTTCATCGCTGAACAGTGGCAGGAAGGCGTCGGGGATGCACGTCAGGAGCTGGTCTTTATCGGTATTGAGATGGACGAGGCACATATACGGGACGCGCTGGAACAGGCGCTGCTGACCCCTGAGGAGATGGCGATGGGACCGGAGCAGTGGGTCACCCTGCCCGATCCGGTGCCCGCCTGGTTTGATGAGGTGACGGCCTGACAGGAGAGTTGACGGCACTTCCGGGCTCCGTAATAGTGAACTGACCCGGCGGGCGACCCTCGCCCGCCGATCTTCATTCCGGGGAAGCCAACTATGCCACAACGTATTGCCGTTATCGGTGCCGGCGTGCTGGGTTTAGCCGTTGCGCAGTCGCTCTCCCGCCGCGGCGCACAGGTGACGGTCTTTGATAAAAACCTTCCCGGCTGCGGCACCAGCCAGATCAGCTATGCCTGGGTTAACGCCAACGGCAAAGATCCCGCCCGTTACCATGAGCTTAATGCCGCTGCGATTGACGAACACAAGCGCTGGCAGGCTGCACACCCGTCATCGCCACAGTGGCTGCTGGAAACCGGTACGCTGGAGTGGGCGAGCGATGAAGCCACTCAGCGTCAGCTGGAGCAGCGAGCCGCGAAACTCTCCGCCCTGCACTATCCCGTCGAAACCCGCGATCGTGCCGCGCTGCTGAGCGCACTGCCGGAGCTTCGACTCGATCCCCGCGTTCAGCAGGGATGGTTTTTTCCTTCGGAATGCCTGCTCTATCCGAGCCTGTTTATCGCCTCTCTGATAGCCGACCTGCGGGCCAGTGGTGGTCAGCTGGTCTGCAACAATGAGGTGACCACGCTGACCGAATCAGACCGCTATGTTCAGCTGACCCTGGCCAGCAGTGAAACCTGGCAGGGGGATCAGCTGGTGCTGGCCTCCGGCCGCTGGGCCCCGGAACTGATGAGCCAGTGCGGGCTGCAACTGGCGATGACCGATGCGAACCGGGCCGATCCTGTTGCCTGCAGTTTTCTGGCACAGACGCAGCCGTTACCCGTTTCGCTCAACTGCAATCTGATTACGCCGGAACTGAATGTGCGCCCGGATGGCGCGGGTCGTCTGATGCTGCAGGCACTGGATCTGGATCAGCACGCCGATCCGGCCCGTCCGGCTTCTCCTGATGGGCTGATTGGAAAAGAGATGCTGCGACGCCTGCAGCGGCTTTTCAGGCAGTGCGAGGGCGCGAGGATTGAGCGGATAGCAACGGGACAGCGGTCGCGGCCGTCCGATGGACTGCCTGCGCTAGGGTATATCAGTGATGCTTCACGTGTCTACCTGATGGTCAGCCATAGCGGGATGACCCTTGCCCCGCTGCTGGGCAGGCTGGTGGCAGAGGCGATGCTGAGCGGAACAGCTTCACCGATGCTGAGTGCTTTTGCTCCGCATCGGCTGCTGCGTCCGCTCAGTGCGGGTTCCAGACCCGCACCTGCCTATCTTCCGGCTGCACAGTAACGCTTAGCGGCGATTCTTCCACACGGTCTGGACGTTACAGAACTCATGTACGCCGAAATGTGACAGTTCACGGCCGTAGCCGCTTTTTTTCACGCCGCCGATGGTGACACGCGGATCGGATGCGCCGTTGCCATTCACAAAGACGGCCCCGACTTCCAGCTGCAGCGCCAGCTGATCGGCGATCGCTTCGTTACCGCTCCAGACGGTGGCGCTGAGGCCAAAGTCGCTGTCGTTGGCGATCTCCAGTGCATGTTGTGGATCGCGTGCGACCGCAATGGCGGCGACGGGGCCGAACAGCTCCTCTCTGAAAGCGGTCATGGCAGGCGTAACATCGGCAAGAATAGTCGGAGCATAATAATTCCCCTCCCCTGCTACCTTCTCGCCGCCCAGTACCAGACGGGCGCCTTCACGCAGTGTCGCCTTAACCTGACCATCCAGTTCATCACGCAGATCGGCGCGTGCCATCGGGCCCAGGAACGTCTTTTCGTCCAGGGGATCGCCCATGGTCAGGGCCTGCACGGCTGCGGTGAAGCGTTTTTCAAAGGCTTCTGCGATTGGCGCTTCCACAATAAAGCGCTTGGCAGCCATACAGACCTGTCCGGTGTTCTGGAAACGTCCGATGACGGCTGATTTCACGGCTTCATCAAGATCGGCGTCTGCCAGTACGATGAAGGGATCGGATCCGCCCAGTTCCAGCACGGTCTTTTTCAGTGCTGCGCCCGCCTGTGCGGCAATAGCGGCACCTGCCCGTACGCTGCCGGTCACCGCAACAGCGGCAATCCGGTCATCCCTGATGGCGACGGAGACCCCATCATTGTCGACGTTAATCAGGTTAAAGCCACCAGCTGGCAGATCGGTTGCTTCAAAGAGTTCCGCCATCAGCGTGGCGCTTCCCATGACGTTTGGCGCGTGTTTCAGCAGGTAGGTGTTCCCGGCCAGCAGCATGCTTACTGCACCGCGCAGAACCTGCCACAGCGGGAAATTCCACGGCATCACCGCCAGGATGACGCCCAGAGGGCGAAACCGCTGCCAGGCATCAGCAACCTGCGTCGGCTGATCGGCCAGCATAGCCGGGCCATGTTCAGCATACCAGTCGCATAGGTTCGCGCATTTCAGAACCTCTGCGCGCGCCTGAGCAATCGGTTTGCCCATCTCCAGGGTAATGGTGCGGGAGAGATCGTTTTCCCGCAGTCGGATCTGTTCGCCCAGCTGACGCAGGACACGAACGCGATCGTCCATGCTGCTGCGCTGCCACAGGGCAAAGGCAGAGGCGCTTTTTGTCAGTGCCTGTTCAAGTTCTGCAGGGCTCTGAAGAGGATAACGAGCCAGAATTTCGCCGGTTGCCGGATTGCGTGAGAGTACATGTTCAGTCATGGTGCCCTTTCCTTATTTTTTCAGTGATGAAAAGACGATACGCGCTGAAGTTGATGATGAAAAATGAATAATAGTGAGGAAGTTGTTTATTTTTCGAGAATGCAGGTGGCAGGATTGCTGCGAACTGGCTTCCGGCGCGAGATGTGCAGAGAGACGTGATGCAGCCTGAACGCTTCTGAAGCATAAGCGAATGAGGAAGTTATCCACTTATACAGTGACCCGATCCTAAAAAACGATCCTTAATAGATCATATAGAG
>NZ_AP035911.1:0-193573 GCF_059731105.1 Type-F symbiont of Plautia stali
GAAAAATCCAGGTTTTTGGCATTTTTCTAAAAAATTGGCAGATATGCGCTTTTTGTGTAGTATGCCAAAAAACATTAAATCAGAGGGGCTTATGAAGCGTGATTATGGTGGCGTGCTGGAAATGGCCACGCGCGCCAATTCCATGTTACATGGACTGAGTAACCATATTGAGCAGCAGCGTCAGGAGTTTAACCAGACCGGTTTTTACCAGACCTTCTCACGTAATGCCGTTGCCAATATGCCTTTGCTGAGCAAGCACGCGGTCGTCGCGGCTATCGGGGATATGGAAGCTGCAGGCTACCAGTTTGGCAAAAAACAGACGGGCAGTACCTCGCAGTATGCACTGACCATTCAGAACGTCGTCGACATTTATCAGCACCGTAAAGTGCCGAAATATCGCGACCGCCACGACGGCCCCTTTGTCGTCTTTGTTGTCAGCCTTAAGGGCGGGGTCTCTAAAACGGTCAGCACCGTTACGCTCGCCCACGGTATGCGCGCGCACCCCTCCATGCTGCATAACGATCTGCGCATCCTGGTTATCGACCTGGACCCGCAGGCATCAAGCACCATGTTCCTGAGTCATACCAACAGCGTGGGTTCCGTTCTGGAAACGGCCGCTCAGGCGATGCTCAACGATCTCGATGCAGACCAGCTTCGCGAACAGTTCATCAAACCTACCGTCATGCCTGGCGTGGATGTTATCCCGGCGTCAATTGACGATGGCTTTGTGGCCAGCGACTGGGAAGAGCTGGTTGCCGAACACCTGCCGGGGGTCGCGCCATCCGAAGTTTTACGCCGTAACGTCATCGATCGTCTGGCAGGTGATTACGATTTTATCTTTCTCGACACCGGCCCGCATCTGGATTCCTTTATGCTAAACGCGATCGCAGCCAGTGATGTGCTGCTGACGCCTACGCCACCGGCCCAGGTCGACTTCCACTCCACGATGAAGTATCTGACCCGCCTGCCGGAAATGCTGGAGCGTATAGAATCTGAAGGCGTTGAACCGCGACTGAAGGCAAATATCGGCTTCATGTCAAAAATGACCTCTAAACACGATCACCTGACTTCACAAAGCTATGCGCGGGAAGTCTTTACGAAATCGATGCTGGACTGCAGCTTACCGCGCCTGGATGGATTTGAACGCTGCGGTGAATCTTTTGACACAGTGATCAGCGCCAACCCCTCCTCGTATCCGGGCAGTGCCGATGCCCTGCGTAAAGCGAAATATGAAGCTGAGCAATTCTCAAGGGCGGTATTTGATCGCATCGAATATATCAGGAGCACCCTGTGAGCAAACCTATACAGCGCATTGGCCGCAAATTTGGCGACTCCGCGATAGCAAGCATGATCGACAGCAGCAGCCAGTCGCGGACTTTTACGCTGAAATCAGGCGCGAAGGCGACCTTTGTGCGTCAGCTGATCCCGCATGACGATATCGAAACCCGGACCAGCGTCGACCCGGCCATTAACGGAAGGGACCAGAGCAGCCTGACACCGGAGTCGCTGCAGGAGATCACCCGGACCATTACCCTGCAGCAGTTTTTCCCGGCCATTGGTCGCGTGAACGGTGACAAAATTGAGATCATGGACGGTTCCCGCCGCCGCGCCGCCTGCATTCTGTCGGGTGCCAGTCTGGAAGTCCTGGTAACCGCCGATGCGCTGAGCCTCGCGGATGCGCGTCAGCTGGCCGCGGATATTCAGACAGCAAAAGAGCATAACCTGCGCGAGCTGGGACTGCGCTTTATGCTGATGAACGAGAACGGCATGAGCAAATCAGAGATTGCTAAAGCCGAAGGCATCTCTAACGCCAAAGTCTCCCGCGCGTTCCAGGCGGCTGCCGTACCCGCCGAATTTATCGGCCTCTTCCCGGTGGTGTCGGAACTGACATTGCAGGACTACCAGTTACTGCTCGACGTCTGGGAGGAAGCAAAGGCGGAGGCCGCAGACGTCACGGAACTGGTCAGCGGGATTGAGCAGCAGCTGGAGGCTGAGGGTTCACTGCTGAGCGCAAATGCAGATGAGAAAAAAAGTGCCATTCTCAATGCCTTTAAAAGCGCCCGTCGCCAGTTAAAAAAGCCCGCGCCGGTCAGCAAAACGGTGACGGAAAAACTGGCCACCTTTACCACAGCAAACACCTATGCGCGCCGTAAAACCAATGACGAGAAACGCACCGTACAGTATGAATTCAGTCGTCTGCCGAAAGAGATCGCTGAGCAGATAGATGCATCAATCCGGCAGATTCTCGCCACCATGAAGTAACCTGCCTCGCTTCAGCGTAAACGAAACCGGCTCAGGCCGGTTTTTTTATATCGCTTCTCTACCCCAATGACCTGCTCGCGGCTGTCAGCGAGATATCACTCCAGCAGAAGAACACTTGAAGTCGGCATCGTTTCCCGCTATAGCTAAAACGGTTTAGCGTTCAGGTCTGATTAAAGGAGTAGGTATGTCAGTTCGCGTGTGGTGCCTCGGCGATGCCGTGGTGGATTTACTTCCCGAAATGCCGGGTCGGTTAATGCAGTGTCCGGGCGGGGCGCCCGCCAATGTCGCAGTGGGCGTCGCGCGTCTGGGGGGAAACAGCGCGTTTATCGGCCGGGTTGGCGCGGATCCCTTTGGAGAGTTCATGCGGCAGACGCTGCAGGAAGAGCAGGTCGACACCGGGGCCATGATAAACGATCCCCGGCACCGCACCTCGACGGTGGTGGTCGGGCTGGATGAACAGGGCGAACGCTCCTTTACCTTTATGGTGCGGCCAAGCGCCGACCTGTTTCTTGAACCGGGCGACCTGCCTGCGTTTGACCGCGGGGAGTGGCTGCACTGCTGTTCCATCGCCTTAGCGGCAGAGCCTTCGCGCAGCACCACGCTGAAGGCGATGGAACAGATCCGGGCCGCAGGCGGGCATGTCAGTTTTGATTTGAATCTGCGCCACGACCTCTGGCCCAATCCGGCACTGCTGCAGGCGGTAGTGAGCGAGGCGCTCAGCCACGCCGACGTCGTTAAACTGTCAGATGAAGAGCTCGATTTTCTCTGTCCGGAGGGTGAAGCGGCCGGGCGCATGCTGCAACTGGCGTCGCGTTATCAGATCAATTTGTTGCTGGTGACGCGGGGCAGGGAAGGGGTGCTGACCTGTTATCAGGGCCGGGTTGCGCACTACAGCACCTCCCCTGTGGTCAGTGTCGATACGACGGGCGCAGGCGATGCCTTCGTGGCGGGGTTATTGTGGGAACTCGCAAAGTCGGGTCTGCCCGCCAATGAATCGCAGCTGGCCCGCGCGCTGGCGAGTGCCCAGCGCTGCGGGGCACTCGCTACCACGGCTAAAGGTGCCATGACTGCACTCCCCTGGCTCCACCAGCTTCACGAACTGACGGAGTAATCCCTGCTTTTTAACCCCTGTTTTGCGAACTATCTCACAATCACTAAACCGGTTTAGCTATTTTCGTTGCGAAGGGAAATTACCCGTGGCTATGATTTGGCCTAAACCGGTTTAGCAAAAAGCCGGTGATGATAGCCTCCTCTCAGGGACATAAAAAAATGAAAAAAAGCACCATTGCAGTGACCCTTTCTACCCTGTTGCTTTCCTCTCCCGTCTGGGCCGATTCCAGCATGAGCAGTATCGAAGCCCGTCTGGCAGCCATGGAGCAGCGGCTTCAGGCGGCCGAGCAGCGGGCGGATGCCGCCGAAACCCGCGCGCGGGCTGCTGAGAAGCAGGCTCAGCAGCTGGCGGCGGTTCAGCAGCAGAATCAGGCCTCTGCCGCTCAGGTCGAACAGCGCACCGCGAAGCTGGAGCAGCATTCGGCCGATGAAGGCGGCTTTGAATTTCACGGCTATGCCCGATCCGGCCTGCTGATGAACAGTTCAGCCGCGAAAACCCAGGGCGGTCCGACCGTAACCCCCGCCGGGGAGACCGGCGGTCACGTTGGTCGTCTGGGTAATGAACCGGACACCTACGTTGAGCTGAATCTGGAGCATAAGCAGACGCTGGCCAGCGGGGCCACAACCCGTTTCAAAGCGATGCTGGCCGACGGGCAGCGGACCTATAACGACTGGACGGCCGCCAGCAGCGACCTCAATCTGCGTCAGGCGTTTGTTGAACTGGGCCAGCTGCCTACTTTTACCGGCGCCTTCGACAACGCCACCGTCTGGGCCGGTAAGCGTTTTGACCGTGATAACTTTGATATCCACTGGATCGACTCCGATGTGGTGTTCCTTGCCGGAACCGGTGCCGGTATCTACGACATGAAATGGAGCGATCAGGCGCGCAGCAACCTCTCTCTCTATGGCCGTACTTTTGGCGACATTGAAAACAACGAAAACACCGCGCAGAACTACATCCTGTCACTGAACAACTTTGTCGGTCCGGTGCAGATGATGGTCAGCGGCCTGCGGGCAAAGGATAACGATGACCGCCGGGATATTGAGGGTAACAAAGTCAAAAGCGATGCAGCCAATACCGGCGTCCACGCGCTGCTGGGCCTGCACAACGACAGCTTCTATGGGCTGACAGACGGTTCGTCGAAAACTGCACTGCTTTACGGTCACGGACTGGGGGCGGAGGTGAAATCCATTGGCTCTGACGGCGCACTGCTGCCGGAGGCCAGCACCTGGCGTCTGGCAAGTTACGGCATCACGCCGCTGGGCGGAGGCTGGCACATTGCGCCTGCTTTACTGGCGCAGCGCAGTGACGACCGTTACGTCAAAGGGGACAGCTACGACTGGGCGACGGTCAACCTGCGGCTGATTCAGGAAATCACGCAGAACTTTGAGATGCAGTATGAGGGCTCCTATCAGTACATGGATCTGCGTCCGCAGGGGTATAACAATCGCAACGCGGTCAGCGGCAGCTTCACCAAGCTCACCGTGGCGCCCACGCTGAAAGCCGGTGATGTCGGTGACTTCCTCAAGCGCCCGGAAATCCGGCTCTTTGCTACCTGGATGGACTGGGATCACCGGCTGGATAACTATGCCAGTGACGACGCCTTCGGCAGTAAAGGGTTTGATGCCGGTGGCGAATGGAACTTCGGCGTTCAGATGGAAACATGGTTCTGACCGGCTGGCCCCGCATCCGGGGCCGGATAGTCACGCGGATAAAAACATAACAAGACAGAGGTATGTATGGACTATGTGAAGATTTCCCGGGCACTCCTGCCCCTGCTGGGTGGCAAAGCGAACATCGCCAGTGCCGCACACTGCGCTACCCGGCTGAGGCTGGTGCTGGCCGATGATGCGCTGGCGGACACCGCTGCCATTGGCCGGATTGAGGGGGTAAAGGGGTGCTTCCGCAATGCCGGACAGCTTCAGGTGATCTTTGGCACCGGCGTGGTGAACAAGGTGTATGCGGCGTTCATCGCCGAGGCGGGCATCAGCGAATCGAGTAAGTCTGAGGCGGCGGATATTGCGGCCCGTAAGCTCAACCCTTTCCAGCGAATCGCCCGTCTGTTGTCGAACATCTTTGTGCCGATCATTCCGGCCATTGTGGCGTCGGGGCTGCTGATGGGTCTGCTGGGGATGGTCAAAACCTACGGCTGGGTTAACCCGGAGAATGCGCTCTATATCATGCTCGATATGTGCAGCTCGGCGGCCTTTATTATCCTGCCGATCCTGATTGGCTTTACGGCGGCGCGCGAGTTTGGCGGAAACCCCTTTCTCGGCGCGACCCTCGGCGGCATCCTGACGCATCCGGCCCTGACTAACGCCTGGGGGGTGGCGTCGGGTTTCCACACCATGAACTTCTTTGGTTTTGAAGTGGCGATGATCGGCTATCAGGGGACGGTATTCCCGGTGCTGCTGGCAGTGTGGTTTATGAGCATGCTGGAAAAGCAGCTGCGCCGGGTTATTCCGGATGCCCTCGATCTGATCCTGACCCCGTTTCTGACGGTGATTCTGTCCGGCTTCATTGCGCTGCTGATCATCGGTCCGGCCGGCCGTATGCTGGGTGATGGCATCTCCTTTGTGCTCAGCACCCTGATCGCACACGCAGGCTGGCTGGCAGGCCTGGTGTTCGGCGGACTCTATTCCGTGATCGTTATTACCGGTGTGCATCACAGCTTTCACGCTATCGAGGCGGGGCTGCTGGGTAACCCCTCCATCGGGGTGAACTTCCTGCTGCCTGTCTGGGCGATGGCGAATGTCGCTCAGGGCGGTGCCTGCCTGGCGGTGTGGTTTAAAACCCGTGATGCAAAAATCAAAGCGATTTCGCTGCCCTCCGCGTTCTCTGCGCTGCTGGGGATCACGGAAGCCGCGATCTTTGGTATCAACCTGCGCTTTATGAAGCCTTTCATTGCCGGCCTGGTCGGGGGCGCGCTGGGGGGAGCCTGGGTGGTTTCGGTGCACGTCTACATGACCGCCGTCGGCCTGACCGGTCTGCCGGGCATGGCCATCGTGCAGGCCGGATCGCTGCTGAACTATATTATCGGTATCGCCATCGCCTTCATTTCGGCGTTTGTGATCTCTTACCTGCTCAAATATAAAACGGACGCGGAATAATGAGCGCATCAACACGTCTGGCCGCCATCCTGCAGGCGGTCATGCAGGGTATGCCCGCGGCGCTCAGCGATCGCCACTATCCCGGCTGGCATCTGGCACCGGTGACCGGGCTGCTCAACGATCCCAATGGCTTTATCCATTTTGACGGACACTATCATCTCTTTTACCAGTGGAATCCGCTGGGGTGTGCGCATCAGCATAAGTGCTGGGGTCACTGGCGCTCAGCGGATCTGCTGCACTGGCAGCATCAGCCCATTGCCCTGATGCCTGATGAGGAGTATGACCGCAGCGGTTGCTACTCCGGCAGCGCAGTGGAGGAGAACGGCGTGCTGACGCTGATCTACACCGGTAACGTCAAATTTGAGGATGGCTCGCGTACCGCGTGGCAGTGCCTGGCGCAGCAGAACAGCACAGGGGGATTCGACAAACTCGGCCCGGTCATTGCCGTGCCGGAGGGCTACACCGGCCACGTCCGCGATCCTAAAGTGTGGCAGCACGAAAACCACTGGTACATGGTTCTGGCGGCGCAGACCACGCAGCGGCAGGGCAGGGTGCTGTTACTGCGTTCTGACGATCTGCGCGCGTGGCACTCTCTCGGCGAAATAGCGGGCAGCGAGCGGGGGGGACTGGGTGCTGCGGGCTACATGTGGGAATGCCCGGATATGTTCACGCTGGGCGACAGCACCTATCTGATCTGCTGTCCGCAGGGCGTGGCGCCGGAAGAAAAACGCTACCTGAACAGCCACGCCTGCGCCTGGCTGAGCGGCTCTCTGAATTATGAGCGGGCTGAATACACACACGGCCCGCTGAATGAAATGGATGCCGGGTTTGAATTTTATGCGCCGCAGACCACGCTTACTGCGGACGGACGGCGTCTGCTGGTGGGCTGGATGGGCACGCCGGATGGCGAGGAGATGGCCCAGCCGACGGTCGCGCACCGCTGGATCCACCAGATGACCTGCCTGCGTGAACTGAGCTCACGCAACGGGCGGCTCTGTCAGCAGCCGGTTGCCGAACTGCAGGCGCTGCGCGAAGCGGAGCAGCACTATCAGGGTCGCGCTGATGACATGCCACCGATCGCCGCCGCGCGACTGGAGCTGATGCTGGAGAGTCAGGGAGATATCGAACTCAATTTTGCCGATACGCTGATCCTGTCGTGGCAGCAGGATGAACTGCGGCTTGCCCGTCGCAGTCTGGTTTCGGGCGAGTGGATCTTCCGCTACTGGACAGGGGCAGCCCGCCGGTTGCAGATCCTTTGCGACCACTCCAGCGTTGAGATCTTCATCAATGATGGGGAGGGCGTGATGAGCAGCCGCTATTTTCCGGACACGGCGGCGAAGCTCACCCTGCGCGGAGGCGCAGAACTGACGGCCCGCTACTGGTCGTTGCGTCGCTGCATGGTAGAATAACGGCCTGTTCCATCAACCGTGTCCTGCCGTGAGAAAAACCAAACGCGTTACCATCAGTGACATTGCCGGGCTGGCTGGCGTTTCAAAAGCCACTGCCAGCCTGGTGCTTAACGGCCGTGGCGAAGAGTTACGGGTGGCAAAGGAGACGCGTGAGCGGGTTCTGACGCTGGCCCGTGAACACCATTATCAGCCCAGCATTCACGCCCGGATGCTGCATGATGCCCGCAGCCACACACTGGGGCTGGTGGTGCCGGAGATCACTAACCATGGTTTCGCGGCCTTTTCGCATGCGCTGGAAAATCTCTGCCGGGCAGCCGGTCTCCAGCTGCTGATCTCCTGTACCGATGAAAATGGTGCTCAGGAGAGGGTGGTCGTGAATAACCTGGTTGCCCGTCAGGTCGATGGGCTGATTGTCGCCTCCAGCATGCTGGATGACAGTGATTATGTCAGCCTCAGCGAACAGTTACCGGTACTGCTGTTTGATCGCCACATGAACAACACCGCGCTTCCCTGGGTGATCACCGACTCGGTCACCCCTACCGCCGATCTCGTTGAAAAACTGGCGCGCGCCTGTCCGGAAGAGATCTACTTCCTTGGCGGACAGTCTGCGCTGTCGCCCACCCAGGATCGTCTGTCGGGATTCCGGCAGGGGCTGGCGCGCGCGGGGGTGACCCTGCAGCCGGAGTGGATTATTCAGGGTGCCTACCATCCCGGCAGCGGCTATGAGATGTTTTCGGCATTGTGTGACCGGCTGGGACGCCCTCCTAAAGCGATGTTCACCGCCGCCTGTGGTCTGCTGGAAGGGGTGCTGCGCTACATGAGCGAGCATCACCTGCTGACCCGCGATATCCGCATCGCCAGTTTTGACGATCACTATCTGTATGATTCGCTCTCCATTCCGATCGATACGGTAGAGCAGAATGTCCCGGCGCTGGCGCAGGCCTGTTTCTCCATGCTGACCACCCTGATCCGGGGAGACGATCCCACCGAGAGCCAGCTGGTCTTGCCGGCCACACTGCGGCTGCGCGGTTAACGGATGCGGGTCAGATCCAGCGCCTGAGTTCGCTGTTCTCTGCATCACTGAGGCATACAACGTCATATACACCCGCCAGATCATTTTCGCCGTATCGTTATAACGATACGGCGACCTCTTAAGGTGCGTAATGCACTGTGCATTCACCCTGAGACTGCGGCACCTGATAAGGGTACAGGCGGTATCGGGCCATGCATAACGAGCCATCGCTCACACGTATTAAAAAAACCATCGCTTCAGCTCAGGTTGTCGGGGGACACAGCGCGCGAGAAAAAATATAATGGCAATCGATAATTCAAAGAAGATGATGCAAAAAAGTTAACGATGTTTAACCTCATTTACTTGCAAATATAAAATCATCATCTCTTTTAGCAACTTTGAAATTTTTAATCATTATCTTCAGCATTTCAATACACGCAGATTGCTGTAAATCAGGCGAGTAAAACGCGCTGATTACAGGCTTACAGGGAGGTCATAATGAACTTAATCAGCATGCGATACTTTGTTGAGCTGGCTGAAAATTTAAATTTCACCAGGGCTGCACAAAATCTTTCAACCTCTCAGCAAAATCTCAGTGTACACATAAAAAAATTAGAGGATTATTATGATACGATTCTCTTCCACAGAAAACCGCAGATTAAACTCACTCAGGCTGGCAGCGCGCTGTATGATTCTGCGATAAAGATACTGATGGAAAGCGATAATATCTCATCGCGATTAAGCGACATTAAGCATCATCATATTGGCACGTTATATATCGGGGCGACGCCCTACAGAGGAAGTTACTGGCTTCCTATGGTTCTGCCGGACTATATAAAAAAATGGCCCAACATTACGATAAACCTGACAAACGAAAAATCAGCCAGGATGGAACAGATGCTGATGTCCGGAGAGCTGGATTTTTTTGTCGGGATAAAACAAGGGGATGATCCCCTGTTAAAAACCATCCCATTGATGAACGACAGGCTCTATCTTGCCGTAAATAAAAATCTGCTGATTGAGCATTTTGGCAGTGACACGGATAATTTTATCGCAGGATGCCAGCAGGGCACGACGCTTGATAAATTCAAAGACTTTCCCTTTATCTGTTTTAAATCGGATTACCGGCTGCACAAAATTGTTAACGCATGCTTTGAGGAGGCGGGGTTTGAACCGCGGAGAATATTTGAGGTTGACTCCATCGATGTTATGCTTGCCCTGTTTGAATTTGGTGTCTTTTTTCTGACTGAAATAAGAATACCCTCCTTACAGGAACGCTATCCGGAAGGTGTGTTTCTGCCCGTTCTTCTTCAGAATGACTATGTTTTCAGTCCGCTGAGCATTATTTACCACAAAAACCGCTATCTATCACGCTATGCGCGTGACTTCATCTCCCGGACAACGGCGCTATTTGGTACGCCCGGACCTTTTTCACGGCATCGCTGACGCAACCCGCGTGGTGATAAGCCTTCCTGTAACGGAGTTGACGGTTTTATTATGAACCAGACTCCGGAATTTCTGTGAGGTTAATTGCAAATCTCACCGTTTTATATTGACGGCTTAAGCGTGATTAACGAAGTCCTTATTGCAGAATAGTTAAATTAACTTTAAAGAATGCATAAACAACATTTCTTTGTCGGAAATAAATAAAATATTGTTTCTGTTGGTGCGTATTAAAAAATAGAATGCCCGCAAGGTCATCATATTCACCCGGTTTCCGATAGGGTGAAGGTTCTTCTTTATTATCTGACAGGACTTTGTGAGGCAGGAAATGTGCGAAATCACCATTGAAAAGATAAAAGAGTTTTTCCCTCAGTTAGCAGCAGTCAAAAACAGAAGGCTTGCGGATGCTGCATGTGAAATCTGGGTTGAGGCATTTCGGAACAGTGCATGGGAGAACATTGAAGATGCACAGTTTGCGATCAGAGCACCGGATGTTTCTTTGGTTAAGCACACCGAGAATGTCACGGATAATGTCCTGCTTATTGCCCGGAATATCCAGAAAAAATTCGGGTATGAAGTTGACACCGATATTCTGATTGTTTCCGCTGTACTGCATGATGTATGCAAGCTGGAAGAGATGGAGATGGGGGCGGGTGGGCCGGGCACCAGTAAAAAAAG
This sequence comes from Type-F symbiont of Plautia stali, assembly GCF_059731105.1. Taxonomy (NCBI): domain Bacteria; kingdom Pseudomonadati; phylum Pseudomonadota; class Gammaproteobacteria; order Enterobacterales; family Enterobacteriaceae; species Type-F symbiont of Plautia stali. The sequence goes on from NZ_AP035911.1 coordinate 11,026, forward strand.
TCAAACAGGTAAGCTTTATCAGCATGGCTTTTTAAGTGGCTATTACACCCATAAATACCGACTTCCGGAAGCAATTACGGCATTGGTCGTCGCGCATTCAGGACAATCCAAAGTTATCCCTCAGGGCATTGAGGGGATGATTTTATTCTATGCAGACATGATGGATGCTGATGTCCATTTTGTTCATGCCGGAACAGATATTTGTCTTACTGAAAAATAAAACGTCAGAAACAGATCATATTAATAAGGAGTCGCTCATGTCAGTGGGTAATCGCGTTTTCACCAGGAGAAAATTGCCGGATCCTGAACTGGTTAAAGCTTTCAGTAAAATTGCAGCCGCAAATGTGGCGGATTGCATGGGGAGATTATGCGGAATGAACCCGCAAATCAGACTGATGTCGAACCCCTCCGGCAGAATTATGTGCGGGGTTGCATTGACGGTCAAAGCCCGAGCGGGTGACAACATGATGCTCCATAAAGCGATGAATATTTCACAACCTGGCGATGTCATTGTTGTTTCCAATGAGGGGGAACGGAGCCGGGCTATCATGGGTGAAATCATGTTTAATTATTTACAGGGCTTCAAAAAAATAGAGGGGATTGTTATCGATGGCCCGGTCAGAGACATTGATATTCTCTCTCAGGGAACATTACCTCTCTATGCAACCGGAACCACCCCCTCGGGACCTTACAAAGAGGGAACCGGAGAAGTTAATGTCCCGATTTCCTGTGGCGGTATCATGGTCAATCCTGGCGATATCATCCTGGGTGACAGGGATGGCGTCATCGTCATTCCGAAAGACGACGCTTACTCTGTTCTGGAAAAATCAAAAATATTATCTGAGAAAGATAAAGAAAAAGCCGTCAATTCCGCAGCCGGTACGGTTGATCGTCAATGGGTAGACGATTTAATGGAAAGAAAGAATGTAGAGATTATTGATAATCACTATGAGTAATAAAATAAAACCAGGAAGAACGAAAAATGAAAAGCAAGATAACAAAGCTTATTCCGGTCGTTATTTTCCCTGCGTTATTCTGGACGCTACCCTGTCCTGACGGACTAGATATTAATACATGGCATATGGCGGGCTTATGCCTTGCGCTGATGTGTGGACTCATTCTGAAGCCGTTTTCCGAGCCCATTATCAGCCTGATTATCGTAGGGCTTGGGGCTTTTTTCGTGAAAGATCCCAACGCGCTTTTTTACGGATGGGGACAACAGAACGTCTGGTTTATCCTGGCCGTGTTACTGGCTTGCAGCGCATTCAGAAAAAATGGGCTGGGTAAACGCATGGCATACATTTTACTTTCTAAATTCGGCAACACCTCCTTTGGCCGTTCGTCGCTTGGCCTGGGTTATGTCATGCTGATATGCGATCTGATATTGAGCCCGGCAACGGGATCTAATACATCACGGTCTGCGATTGTCTTCCCGATTTTCAGGGGCTTATCGGAAGCGCTGGATTCCCATCCCGACAAAAATCCCCGAAAACTGGGCGCATATCTTGAGCTCTTACAGCACGTCGTTACCATGTCAACAGCGGCGCTGTTTTTAACCGGAATGGCATCCAATGCCGTGATTGCATCGACGATAAACAATGTCGTTGGGATTGAATTGACGTGGGCGCTGTGGTTCAAAGCCGCTCTGGTCCCCGGTTTACTGATCCTTTTTCTCAGCCCCATTGTGGTCTACAAGTTATTCCCACCCGAAATGCGTGACCTGGGAAATATAAAACCCATCGTTCTGCAAAAGATTGCGGAAATGGGCCCCATGAAGCGGGATGAAAAGGTCATGTTTGTGCTTTTTATCTGTGCCATTCTGGGATGGAGTATTGGCTATAAGATTGGCATGGGACTCTATATTGTTGCCTTTATCTGGTTAGCGCTGGAGCTGGTGTTTGGATTGTTAAACTGGGATGACCTGATGGCTGAAAAAGGCGCCTGGAACATGTTTACCTGGTTTGGTGCTTTTTACAGTCTGACCGTGGCGTTAAATGATGGCGGATTCTATACCTGGATTGCGTCACAGCTTCAGCTGTATCTGAATCTTAACGCGATTAGCGGCTCTCTGGTTCTGGTGATTCTGGTATTACTCAGTCTGGTCGTGAAATATTTTTTTGTTTCGAACTCCGCTTATATCGTTTCCATATATCCAGTGGTGCTGACCTTAGCCAAAGCGACCCAGGTCAATATGATGGCCCTGTCGTTGATGCTGGTCTTCTTTGGCGCATACGGTGCTTTGCTTTGTAATTACGGAAACGGGGCAAGTATTTATTTATGCGGGAACGGCTATGTCAGCCAAAAGGACTGGTATACAAAAGGCACGATAATACTCATCCTTATTTCTTTAGTGCTCTTTACTGTCGGTCTTCCCTACTGGAAATTGATAGGCATACTGTAATCTATAAATAACGAGGTTTTATTATGGGATGGAAAGTGCTTTTGCCACAGGAATTGAAACAGGATGGACGACTTCTGCTTGAACGGCAGGGGCATACGTTAATTGACGGGCGTGGCTTTGAAACCGACGACGTGATTGCAGACATGCAGTTACACCAGCCGGATGCCATCATTGTTCGTGTGACCAAAATGTCTCGCAAAGTGTTTGAGGCGGCAGCACCGAATTTAAAAGTTCTTGTCCGGCATGGTGCCGGGTTTGATGCGGTTGATTTGAAGGCTGCTGATGACTTTGGCGTCAAATGCCTCTATGCGCCTGTTGCGAACAGTACATCCGTTGCGGAGACGGCATTGTTACTCATGCTTTATATGAGCCGCAATGTCAGCCGACTTCGTGCAATGCTGCCGGTCGACTACTATGCGGCAAAATTAAAAACGCCGATGACAACCTTAAACGGCAAAACCGTGGGGATCATCGGGTGCGGAAACATAGGCAGCCGGACCGCTAAACGTTGTCTGGCGATGGAAATGAACGTGCTTTGCTACGATCCTTACAAGCCTGCTAAAGATTTTCCCGATGGGGTTGAGGTCGTAAGAGACCTGGAGAGAATTTTTACGGAGAGTGATTACGTCTCACTGCACGCCCCCGATACCTCAGTGACGCATAATATGATTAACAAAGAAAAGTTAGCCATGATGAAACCGGGTGCTTTTCTGATCAATACCGCGCGCGGTGGGTTGGTCAATGAAGACGATCTGGTTGAAGCCTGTAAAAATGGCATCATCGCTGGCGCAGGACTGGATGTCATTGCTCATGAGCCGATGCACCCGGATAACCCTCTGGCGGCACTGGATAATGTGCTCATCACCCCGCACGTGGGAGGCAATACGGCTGAAGCCGCCATCCGGGCTTCTTACATGGCTGCTATGGGGGTTGCCGAGATGTATGAAGGTAAGGCCCCCACCTGGCCCATTCCGGTGATTGATTACCAGATTGCGCGAACTTACGCTGATACAAAAGAGAGTCATAAAATCCCCGCCGGGATGTTTGATTATTAATTCACTCCTGCACTGATCATCGATCCTGGCATTGCTAACACTCTGCATAAGAGCCTGTCGGACAACAGGCTCTTATGCCTGCATTAACGTAAACGCATCCTTTCGCGAACAGCATTTGCCGCTATCCTTCAGAGTGAAAAGTCGCAACAGGGCTGATGCCTGTAACGTTCTCACTTATGACCGGTGACGCATCCTGAGATTCCCCCTTGGGAGCAGAACGTTCTGCAGGGTCTGCGTGACGCCCTCCGCCTAATGCCTGCGCTGAATGCGGGAAAGGGAGGTCACGAGGTTGTTTTTGTCCGCCTCACTGAGGTGGGGGGCCGCGAGCTGCGAGAGCAGCCAGGCTTTGTCGGCGTCTGCCAGGGTGCCTGCCATCAGCCGCTGACTGATCGCCGTCAGTAACTGTGTATCCAGCCGTTGTATCTGCTGCCGGGTCTCTGCCAGATCCGGAACAGCCTGCAGGCTATCCGGCGTGGAAAGCCAGTCAGCCCGATAGCGATACTGAATGGCTTTACTGGCATTCATCAGGGCGTGAATAAAAGGTTCCACCGATTCCGGCTCAAGTCCTTCCTGCTGCGCATTGTGCAGCATGTTCTCCAGTACCACCTGCTCCCGGGGCAGATCCTCCACGGGTAAATGATGCTGCGCTTTATAACCTGCCACGGCTTTCATGACCTGCATACGTTCATTCAGGGCGGTTGAAATGGCCCCGAGTGAGACGGAAGAGACCGACCCGGCGAAAACGTTGCTGCACATAAAGAGTGAAGAGAAAAAAATCGCTACAAACTGCGTCATTTGCCTGCTCCATGAGTGAAAAGTGGCACTAATTTATGCATGAAACGATAACGTAGTGTGATTAATATTTTTACAAAATGTGAATAATGGCGGTACCGGCAACATTCAGGCAGGTTATTCATTTAACATCGTTTTTTGGCTTTCAGGTTCATAAAAAATTCATATGATCCTGCCATCCTGATCGGTCGGTCCCCGCTCTGCTCAGGGGGAACGGGCTGCCATAAAAGGATAATCTGACGTTGAGGTAAGCGCGGGGGACAAAGAGAAAAGGGCGGCTCAGCCGCCCGGATCGGTCAGGGGCATCCTGTTCTCAGGGAACAAAGACGGCACGAACACAGCCATCTTCTTTATGCTTAAACATCTCATAGCCGCGCGGCGCTTCTTCCAGCGGGAAGCGATGCGTCGCCATAAACGCCGGGTTGAGTTCATTCTGCGCGACATGTTCCAGCAGCCTGTGCATATAGCGTTGCCCGTGCTGCTGGGCGGTGCGGATGGTCAGACTCTTGTTGATCATCAGCCCCAGCGGAAACTTATCCATCACGCCATACACGCCCAGGATAGCGATGTTGCCGCCTTTGCGGCAGCTGTAGAGTGCCTGACGCAGGGCGGCCCCCACATCCGTTTCAAGATGCAGCATCTGTTTCGTCTTGTCGTAGACCTGACTTAAGCCTTCCCCCCTGGCCTCCATGCCGACCGCATCGATACAGCTGTCCGGGCCGCGGCCGCCGGTCAGTTCCAGCAGGGCTTCGTGGATATCGACCGAGGTGTAATCCAGCGCGATGCTGCCTGCAAAGTCCCGCGCCATCGCCAGCCGCTCAGGATAGCGATCGATACCGATGACCTGATGTGCTCCCATCAGCCAGGCACTCTGCTGAGCCATCAGGCCGACGCCGCCACAGCCCCAGACCACCACCGTGTCACCCGGATGGATGTTGCAGAAATCGGCACCCATGTAGCCGGTTGGTGTCGCATCGGAGAGGAACAGCGCCTGCTCATCGGTGACACCGTCGGGAACGACAAAGCAGTCATTGTCGGCAAAGGGGACGCGGACATACTCCGCATGCGAGCCCGCATAGCCGCCAAAGGCATGGCTGTAAGCGTAAATTCCGCCGGTCGGATGGCCCAGCGCCGTCTCCCCTTTTTCCCACTGCGGATGTGTGTTGTCACAGCAGGAGGGGAGTTGTTGCTGGCAATACCAGCAGGAGCCGCAGGAGATGAATGAGGGTACGACCACCCGGTCACCGCGGCGGATATTTTTCACCGCGCTGCCGACCTCGACGACCTCGCCCATAAATTCATGGCCCAGGATATCTCCCTCGCGCATCGTCGGGATCAGACCGTCAATGACGTGGAGATCGGAGCCGCAGGTCGTGGTAAGCCTGACCCGTATGATGGCATCATGAGGGTTAATCAGACCAGGATCGGCCACCGTTTCAACGCTGAGATCGTTGACGCCATTCCAGCAGAGTGCGCGCATCTATTTCTCCTTATCCTTACGGCTGGCATGGCGGCCCGCAGGCTGCCCCTCCAGCGTGGGAATTTCACCGGTTTCAGCCAGGCTCTTGAAGCGATGTAACGCTTTGCTGGCCACCTCTTTCGGCAGCAGATCGAATAACGTGGTCACCTTTTTCCCCAGTGCCCCGCCCGGTGGGGTGAACTGCAGCGTCAGGGCCAGTTCGGTCCCCCATTCACCCGGCGCGGGGCGAAAACGCAGTTCACCTTCGTTAGGAATGTCCGCGCCGTCCAGCGAACGCCAGGCAATGACTTCGCCCGGCTGCGCTTCAACAATCCGGCTTTCCCAGCGGTAATGCCTGCCGAGAGGCCCTTCAACCTGCCAGTGCGCATCGCTTTTATTCACCGGTGTCACGCTGGCGAAGTGGCTCATAATCCGGGGCAGGGTATCCGGCTCAAGCCACAGGGCAAAAAGCTCGGTTGCGGGCAGGCCGATCGTTATCCAGCGCCGGAGCGTGAGGGTATTGTCACTGGTCGTTGTCTCAGATGTGGTTGTCAAAACGTCCTCCGGGAGTTCTCAGTGGAACGGGATTACAAGATTTGAGTTAAGGACAGTGCGGGGGATTATGCGAGCGAAGCCGCGTCAGTCAGATCAAAGCTGCAATCTCAGAAAGAGGTCAGGATGCCTGCCGGATAGCCAGTGCAGAGACGCACTCTGGCATTCCGGAACAGAGACCTGGCGCCGCCGGGAGGGACATTTACAGCAGCAAAAAGAGGGAGATAGGGCCTTGAGTAACCTGTTTTCCGCGAACAAAAACGTCGCGGAATATGTGAGAAAGCTGGAGAAGCAGGCAGCCAGCCGCTCAGAAGCGAACTGGCATGAAGGACTGAAAATTAGCACCAAAAGCGCGCTGGAAAAAATCAATGCGGCTTATGAGGCTAACCTGATCGGTGCTGAAGAGAGCCTGAGTCTGAAGCAGCGGGTTTACCGGGTGCAGGATAAGCTGATTGCGCTCGCCTTGTGGTGACCTCAGCCGATCAGACCGCCTGTGCGTAAATCGGCGGGGGTAAAAAACTGATACTTCAGCACGCAGCGTCGTCCGGCATTGAAGGCCGTTCGTAAAGAAGGAAGGTTGCCTGGCAGAATCGTGCCGGTCAGCAGCGCGCGCTCGCCATGGTGCAGATGAAGCTGCCGCAGCAAAAGCCGCTGCGCGCTCGCGGCAAGCCCCCGGCCCTGACAGGCAGGGATAATGACTTCATCCATAATCTGGAAGCCTTCAATAAACGCCGTTTGCCGTGGCACACAAATAATCAGTCCAGCCATCCTCTCCTGCCAGACAATCAGACGGACGTGCCCGTCAGCGATATCATCACGCAACTCCTGCCTGCTGGTAGCCTGTAACTGATCGCGGAGATGCGGCAGGGTCTGCCTGCTGACGCGATAGGCGTGATGAATCGCCGCGAGACAGGCGGGAAAATCGCGCCGGCTGGCAGTGACCAGAGACAGTTCGCCTGTGACAGGTTCCGGCAGCGAAGCGGGATCGCTGAGAAAAAGCAGCTGGTCAGTAAAGCCGATTTCAGCGTGAGTCACAGGCAACAGGACCCGCAGCCTGAGCGGATTCAGCACCTGCCACGCCCGCATGATGGCGTCAGCCGCCGCAAAATCCAGCGCGCCATCACGTGCGATGACATCAATGAAGGGCTGAGCCAGGTCTCCTCCCAGATAGCGCGGCCCGGTGAGATAGCGCTGGCCGTTTATCGTCAGTTCCCGCTGCAAAAAGGTGTGCTGGGGCAGGCCGGTTTCACGCCAGGGAAACGCGGCGGAAAAGTGATGATCGTGGCAGCGACTCTGCTCCCGGGCCAGCCAGCGGGCAAGCCAGGCGCTGAGACAGCCCGACGAGACAGGAACAGTACGGTAGAGCGACACCATATAATCCAGCATAAGAGTCCTTATTGCCTGCCGTAAGGGAACGTCTGAGCCGTGCCGGTTCGCAGAGAAGGCTGCTGAGAGTGTAACGATATGCTCTGTTTTTGACCATCCCGACAGCATCGGTGACGCTCTGCCCGAGCGGGCGCGCATCTGAAGCCGGAACGGTAGGCCAAAAAAATGCGCGGATGAGCGTGTTATCTGTGCTGTCGTCAATCGCGACAAGGGGCGTCTATTCACATCCGGCCCTGTTATGTCTGCATCGTCAAATTAATTGATGCAATAAGGCTGGCTTGCCCAAAAAAATACTTTGTTTTATCTTTTACGTAAATATTACAGATTCAGATAATCGGCGGGCGGATCCTGCATTATGCTTTAAAGGCTATTCCATAATTATAAAGCGTGCCTTTTTTACACAGCAGGGGGTTCCATGGTTCATATTGATTTATGCACCAAAGAGGGCGTGATGAAAGCTTATGCTTTTCAGACGCCCATGCAGGCGATGAGCCTGGTAGAGAAAATAAAAGATGATGAGTTTCAGTGGTTTAATCTTGAGTGGGACGGGCAGCGTTTTACCTGTCCCTACCATTTTATTAAAAGACTCAGCAGCCGTTCTTATATTAAGTCATTCTGGCGTTAACGTAACCTGATTGATGACGTTATCACGCTCTCGCCAGCCAGTACCGTTCATCTGTATCTGAAAAAATGATGGGTGGGGCAGAAATAGCTCCATCCAATTTTTCAATGAAGCGCCTGTCATCAGTGCTCAAAAAAGTTGAACGGAATGAAAATTTTTATCTGTCACCTCTGAGCGCAACCCGAAACGAAAAAACCTTTCCTTTTTCATTATTGCAGGAAAAAGAGATCTTTATTTCTTTCCTGTTGTCGGTGGTCTGGAAATAACATTAACAGCGTTATAATTTATCCCTTCATTAATCTGATCTACCTTCCTTTAACCAGTCAGAAAAAATAAGAAAATTTAATTAACCAGCTATTAACGTAGTGGTTATTTCATATTGAAATTTTTTCTTTTCACTCTGAAATGTGCTTATTTTTCCATTGCGCAGGGTGAGACTGTTGTCACTCTTTTAAAGCGGCTTGTCAGCTAACATTAAAATAAAAAATTATTATTTTTCATGCTCTTAATTATTTTAGTTTGTCTGTCTTTTTCATTCTGGCATGACCTCTGCAACAGCCGGGGAAAGAAACCACAAGGGAGTACCTTAAATGAGCTATAAAATTCTTCTTCCGCAGGAGATCATGAAGGAAGGGCGGGACTATCTGGAGAGTCGTGGCTACGAACTCATTACCGGTTCCGGCATGGAAGAGGAGGATATCATTCGCGATATTCCTGACTGTGACGGAATTATTGTTCGACTTTCAAAAATGTCTGAGCGCGTATTTGCCGCAGCAAAAAAATTAAAAGTGGTTGCACGCCATGGCGCAGGCTATGACACCGTTGACTTAGAGGCGGCAAAACGCCACGGCGTCACGGTGCTTAATGCGCCTGTCGCCAACAGTATGTCCGTGGCTGAACTGGCGCTTTTTTTCATGCTGCACTGCTCACGTAACTTCCGTCTCGTCGAAGAGAAGATGCTGGAAGATTATTACCGGGCAAAACTGCGCACGCCAAAAGTTGAGCTGGACGGGAAAACCCTCGGCCTTATCGGCGTCGGCAATATTGGTTCACGCGTAGCCATGAAGGCTCTGCATGGCTTCAACATGAAAGTCATTGCTTTTGACCCCTACAAAACAGCTGCTCAGGTGCCGGATGGTGTTGAGTTAACTCAGGATTTTGACCGGATTTTCCGGGAGAGTGATTTTGTTTCGCTGCACTGCCCGGCGACAGAAGAGACCTTTGACTTTGTCGGTGAAAAGCAGTTTTCACTGATGAAGCCAGAGGCTTACTTCATCAATACCGCACGCGGCAAGCTGGTCGATGAAAAAGCGCTGTATCACGCGCTGTCGACCTTTCAGATTGCCGGAGCCGGGCTGGATGTCCTGAAGAAAGAGCCGTTCGACCCCGCCGATCCCATTTTTGCACTGAGTAACGTCGTAATTGCCCCCCATATTGGTGCCGCCACGAAAGAAGCCACGGACCGTGCCTCGCTGCATTCCGCCATCGGCATTGATGAAGTGTTATCGGGCAAAAAACCATCCTGGCCGGTGCCGGGCTTTTAAGGAGAAGCGTATGTCTATTGGTAACCGTATTTTCACACAGCGTCCCGCTTTTGACGTGGCGTTACTCGAAGCCTATCAGCAGCTGCCTGTAGCCAACATTGCTGACACCATGAACCGGATTGCTGTACTCGGTAACGGCATCAGGCGCATCTCTTCACCGGCCAGACCTGTCATGGCGGGCTATGCCATTACCGTGAAGGCGCGCGCCGGTGACAATCTGATGCTGCATGCGGCGCTGGATATGGCAACAGAAAATGATGTCATCGTGGTCTCTAACGAAGGCGATCGGTCCCGTGCGCTGATGGGAGAGATCATGATCGCTTACGCTCACTACGATCGCAAAATTGCCGGCATCGTGCTGGATGGGCCTGTCCGGGATATTGATGCCCTCTCGGTGCTCGATTTCCCCATCTTCGCCACGGGTTCAAACCCCGCCGGTCCGTTTAAAGAGGGACCGGGAGAGGTCAATACCCCCATCGCCGTCGGCGGTGTTGCGGTGTGTCCGGGGGATTTGATCGTGGGCGATGCGGACGGGGTGATAGTCGTCCCGCTGAACGATGCCGCGGCGCTGCTCGAAAAAGCGACGGAATACGCCAGTTTTGACGCCGGTAAAGTTGCCGCAGCGAAGCGTGGCACCGCGAACCGGGCATGGGTCAGAAAAGCATTAGATGAAAAAGGCGTTGAGTTCATCGACGACGTTTACCGCTAATTCTTAAAATAATGAAAAGCCGCGTCCCGGCGTCCCGGCGCGCGGCTGCTAAGCTGAGGTAATATCATCATGCTTTATCTGAAGCTCTTACCCATCCTTTTTTTCCCCGTTCTGTTCTGGATGATCCCGCCCCCGGAAAGCCTCTCCGCCCAGACCTGGCACTTAGTCGGTATCTATCTGGCGATGCTGTGCGGTCTGGTTCTGCGTCCGTTCACCGACGCCGTGATTATGCTGATTATTCTGGGCTTCGCGTCACTGTTCATTGCGCCAGGCCCGCTGTTTGCGGGATTTGGCAGCCCGATGGTCTGGTTTATCATCAGTGCCTTTATCATATGCAAAGCCTTCGTGATCACCGGCTTAGGTAAACGTATCGCTTACCTGCTGCTTCAGCGCTATGGCAAAAACACGCTGACACTGGGTTACCTGATGATGGTGACCGACACGGTGCTGGCACCGGCCACAGGCTCAAACATGTCGCGTTCCGGCGGCATCACCTACCCCATTTTCCGCAACATCGCCGAAGCACTGGGATCAACGCCCGATAAGGGCAGTCGCAGGATTGGCGCTTATCTCACGATTCTGATGTATGTCGTCTCGATGGGAACCTCCAGCCTGTTCCTGACCGGGATGGCGACCAACTCGATTACCGTCTCGCTGGCGAATGAGATCATGAATGTGAATCTCAGCTGGATGGTCTGGTTTAAGGCTGCCATCCTGCCGGCGGGCCTGGTGCTGCTGGCGGCCCCCTGGATCCTCTATAAACTCTATGCGCCTGAGCTGAAGAGCATCGATAACGTCAATGACATTGCCGTTCAGGGATTGCACGAGCTGGGCCCGGTTAAGCGTGAAGAGAAACTGCTGATGGTCTTCTTTGTGCTGGGTATTCTCGGCTGGATGACCGGCTCTTTAACGGGGATCCCCTTCATTCCGGTGGGGCTGGCATTCCTGGCCTGTCTGCTGCTGTTCGGCGTACTGAACTGGAACGATGTAGCCAGTGAAAAATCGGCCTGGCAGACCTTTGTCTGGTACGGTGCGTTTTACGGTTGTGCGGTCGCGCTCTCTAAAGGCGGTTTCTATGTCTTTCTGGTCGACGTGATCAAAAACTATCTGGACCTGTCGCAACTCAGCGAAATCAGTGCCCTTGGCGTACTGGTTTTTATCAGCCTCGCGGTGCGTTACTTCTTCGTTTCTAACAGTGCCTTTGTGGTCTCTTTCTATCCGGTGTTATTCACGCTGGGCATGACCACGCAGGCCCACCCGATGTACATCGCACTGTCACTGGCCTTCTCTGCCGGGTATGGCGCACTCCTGACCCATTACGGCAACGGCGCGGGTGTCTTCACCTTCTCAAGTGGGTATGTCCCGCAAAAAACCTTCTGGTTACTGGGTAGCGCCATGGTGCTGGTCAACGTGCTGGTCTTTTTTCTGATAGGGATCCCCTACTGGAAAATGATCGGTATTGGATAAAGGAAAAGCAAAATGAAACTGGATATTCTGATTAAAAATGGCCGGGTAGTGGACCCGGAACGCGCCATCTTCCTTGACCAGAGCGTTGGGGTGGCAGGCAACCGTATCGTCGATCTGCAGTCGGTTGACAACCCGGAGGCGGAGACCGTTATCGACGCGGCGGGCTGCCTGGTGCTGCCGGGCCTGATTGACTTTCATGCCCACGTTTTTCATGGGGGCACAGCTATCAGCGTTAATCCCGATGTGATCGGCCTGCCCAATGGCGTGACCGGGGTGGTGGATGCGGGCAGCAGCGGCTGGGTGAACTACGGGCTGTTCCGTAACAGCGTCATCAACACGGCGCAGACGCGGATAAAAAGCTATCTGAACGTCGTCAATGTCGGCCTCTCCACGCTGGGCGGCGGGCCGACCGGGTATCTGGAGAATACCAACCCGGCCAACTTCAACGTGGAAAAGATTGCCCGGACGGTAAATGAACATCGCGACAATATTCTCGGTCTGAAGCTGCGTTACAGCCAGGATATCGCCAGAGGACGTCACTTCAGTGGCGATCCCTTCTTCGCCACCGTGGAACTGGCCCGCGAGCTGAACACCGGGCTGTGCGTGCATGTGACAGATTCGCGTCTGCCCGCCGATGAACTGATTACGCATTTTCAGGCTGATGATATCTTCGCGCACTGTTTCCACGGCACCGGCCATGCCATCCTGCAGGCCAACGGCGAGCTCTTTCCGGACATCAAAGCGGCCAGGGATCGCGGCGTCATTTTCGACTGTTCGAATGGTGTGGCGCACTTCGACTTTGCCGTGGCGCGGAAGGCGATGGAGCAGGGGTTTAATCCGGACATCATCAGCACCGATCTGACCCTGCGAAATAGCCTGCGCACCGATAAGGTCTTCAGTCTGCCCTTTATCATGTCCAAGTATCTGAACATGGGAATGTCACTATTCGATGTGGTTCGCGCCGTCACCACCACGCCTGCACGCCTGATGAAGATGCAGGGCGAGGCAGGCACGCTGGCTTCCGGCGCCTTTGCCGATATCGCTATCGTGAAACTGCGGCAGGAGAAAGTGGTGTTTGAAGACACCCGGGGTGAACGCTTAACGGGCGATCACTATCTCGACAACTGTGCGACCATCAGCAATGGACAGATTGTCTATCGTCGCCAGCGTTTCTGATTGAGAATCCCGCTCATAAAAATCTGCCTGCGTATTGCCCTGCGCAGGCGTTGTTCGTTTCGTCACGCGGCATCGGTTGCTGTCAGCGTGACGAAAGTTGCCGCTTTTCCGGTAAAACGATGGCGCAGAATGGCCTATGAAAAACAACGAAATTGCGATCCTCTCGGTGTCACAAACCATCACACAACGCATCTCGAATGTCCTGCTTGAGAAAAAAATCGATATTCCGGTTTACGAATATCGCTATTTTGACGTGGTTGAAAAAGCGCAGCAGCTGATTCAGGGAGGAACCCGCATCCTCATCAGCCGGGGTGGCACCGCGGCACTGCTTCGGAATAACGTGGCGGTTCCGGTCATTGAAATCGCCCACGACCTGCACGGCATATTTCGTATCCTGATGGAAGCGCGCAAGAAGTCACAAAAAATCGCCGCAGTCGGGTTTCCGCAGTTCTGCCATGTTCTTCGTCATTACCAGAACATGACGCATGAAGAGTTCAAAATCTGTCAGGTCTACAACCACTATGACATTGATAACGTCGTCAAAAATCTGGCAGATAATGATTATGATCTGGTGATTGGCGGCCTGACCGTCGCGGAAATGGCCAGAAAGTACGATCTGAAGGTCATCATGGGGGACACCGATAATATCGCTATCGAGCAGGCTCTCGATGTCGCGGCGAGCACGCTGAAATATATCAACAGGGAGAGCACGAAGCTGGCGATGGCCTGGTCAGCCCTCAATCAGTCGCGGGAGGGGATCCTGTGGCTGGATCAGTCCGGGGAAGTCATCAATATCAACGCCCGGGGCTTGTCGCTTTTTCCCTGCCGGATCGGGGATAAGATTTTAAAAAACGACGCGTTTAAAACGCTGTTCAGCTGCATCATCAATGAGCGGGATATCACCGACGAGGTACATGAGATCAAGGGCGACGCCCTCCGGCTGACGGTGAAACATATCCCCGGTCAGCAAAATTTTTATACCCTCATCACCGCCGTCAGAGCGGGACAGCACGAGGGATGCGCTCCGGTCCCGGCGAGAAAGCCTGCAGGCAGCAGCTTCACCACGGTTTACACCTTTTCGGACATCGTGGGCCGCTCGCCTGAGATGGTGTCTGTGATTGAGCAGGCCAGACTTTATGCGGCTCACGATCTGCCGGTGAATATTCTCGGGGAGACGGGCACGGGCAAAGAGCTGTTTGCCCAGAGTATTCATCACGCCAGTGCGCGCAGCGCAGGGCCTTTTATTGCGCTTAACTGCGCGGCAATCCCGGAGTCCCTGCTGGAAAGTGAACTGTTCGGCTACGCTGAAGGGGCGTTTACCAGTGCCCGGCGGGGCGGCAAACCCGGTATTTTCGAAATGGCGATGAACGGCACGGTGTTTATCGACGAAATCAGCGAAGCCCCGCCCGCCGTGCAGATCAAATTGCTGCGTATTCTGCAGGAAAAACGGTTCAGCCGGGTAGGGGGCGAGGGGCTCATCACCGCCAGTTTCCGCCTGATCACCGCCAGTAACAAAGACCTGAGTCAGATGGTGGCCGCGGGACAGTTCCGCCAGGATCTCTTTTACCGCATTAATATTCTGGAGCTGCGGCTGCCGGCGCTGAGAGTGCGTCGGGGCGACATTATGCTGATTGTCGACGCGCTGCTGGCCAGCCAGAACCGGACGCTGACGTTTAGCGACGAAGCGGTTGCCCTGCTCAATAATGCGGCGTGGCCGGGCAATATCCGTGAGCTGAAAGCCGCTATCCTGCGGCTGGTGGTGCTGCATAAGAGCAGCACAGTCGATGCCGATGCATTGCAGTCACTCTGCCACCTTTCTTCAGCTGCCGGTGAGCGTGAGGCGCCACCCTGCACACTCAGTGACGAGGTGAATTTACTGGAGAAGCAGGAGAGGAAACTGATCGCGTCGGTGATCAACAGAACCGATGGCGATCGCGCCCGGGCCGCCGTGATGCTGGGCATCAGTCCCACCACCCTGTGGCGAAAGATGAAGCGATATGGACTGAACTCTGACTGACCGGCGTGCGCGCTGTCGGGTAGCGCCGGAACGGTAATCATCCGGAAGGAGAGGTAAATCTTCTTCTTTTCTCCCCTTCAGCCGTGCCATCAACGGTTACACTAAAGGGATACTTACTCCGGATTCCGACTGCAATGCCCCACGAAAAAATACGCCTTCGCTCCCTGCTGACGCTGCTTTCCATTGGCGGCGTCATCCTGACCTCCGGTCTGCTGCTGGGAGCGCTGCTGCTGTTTCAGAAGGCCAATATCGAAGACAGCCTGCTTGAGGGGAATATTGCCTATGCCCGCAAACTGGCGGATACCACCGATCGTTATCTGGCGACAGCGCAGCGCGAACTGGCGTGGAGTGCGTCGCAGATCAGGGACCTCGGCAATCTGACACAGCTGAAAAGCGAAACCGATCGCCTGCGGATGCAGTCGGGCTTTTTCAACTCGGTCGTGGTCGTGAATCATGACGCTGTTATTGCCGCAACTTCACCGGAAAGTCTGAAACTGGTTGGCGTAAAACTCCACTCGGCGGCCAGCCTGCAGGCGATTTCCACCAAAAAGCCCTTTATCTCCGCGCCGTTCACCTCTGCCGCCGGTAACTATGTGCTGTTTTTATCCCAGCCGCTATTCAGCGCCGATGGCCGCTACCTGGGCTACATAGGCGGCACGATCTATCTCAAAAAACAGAGCATGCTGAGCGACATCCTGAGCCAGCATTTTTATACCAAAGGCTCTACGGTGAGCGTGGTCAGCAATGAAGGTCTGATCATCTTCAGTCACGACCCGGCACAGGTCGGCACGAAAATGCAGCTGAGCCAGGCGCTGCAGAAGCGGCTTGAGGATACGGAGAGCGGGCATTTCACGCTGGAAAACGACGGTCGTCACTATCTGATCGGCTATGGCACACTGCACAAAACCGGCTGGAACGTGTTTATTACCGGCACCTCAGAAACGGTCAGGCACCTGCTGATGCGCACGGCGGAAAACGCTATCTGGTTCACGCTGGGCATTATCGTGCTGACCGCGGCGATTATTGCTTTTCTGGCGGGACGCATCGCCTCTCCGCTTGAGAAGCTGGCGGACAGAGTCCGCAACGGCGGCAGCGAAGCGCAGGCTGAATCCCTCTCCTCGGTCAAAACCTGGTATTACGAAGCCGACCGGCTCCGGGAAGCGGTGCAGGAGCATCGTCACGCCGTCGCCGGACATCTGGCGGCACTGAACGATGAAGCGATGACTGACCCCCTGACCGGACTCTGCAACCGGCGCGGATTCTCGGCGCTGGCGGCGCAGAGTGATAACGAATATGAACAGTGCGTGATCGCCATCGATATCGACCATTTCAAAAAGATCAATGACTGGTACGGACACGATGCGGGCGATGCGGTGCTGGTAAGTCTGGCGGCGCTGCTGCGTCAGGCCAGTCGTACGGGGGATATTGTCAGCCGGTTTGGGGGAGAAGAGTTTATTCTGCTGCTGCCGAATACGTCGCTACCGGACGCCGCCCGCACGGCGGAACGTATCCGTGAGAGCGTCAGCGCTACCCTGTTTCCGTTTGTCGGGACGATGACGATATCCGCAGGCGTCGCGTCGCGGGATCAGAGCAGCGAACGCGAAGCGCTGTTACGGCGTGCGGATGAAGCGCTCTATGAGGCAAAAGGCGCCGGACGCAATACCGTTGTGATTGCCGGATCGGCGGGATTCAGCGTGTTTGATCCGGCCCGGTAGAAGGCTGACGCTGGCGCAACCGGCTCAGCATTTGCTGCGGAGTCGCCAGCCGAGCCACTCATCCAGCGCCGCTTCCGCCAGCGGCCGGGAGTAGAAAAATCCCTGCGCCTGATCGCAGCCAAATTCGGTCAGCGTGTTGACCGTTTCCGCATTCTCCACGCCTTCGGCCAGCACCGTATAATCGAGATCTTTCAGCATCGCAATAATACTGCGGGCGATAACCCGCGAGCCGGTATCACTGGAGATTTCGCTAATCAGCGAGCGGTCCAGCTTGATGACGTCCAGAGGCATACGTCGCAGGTAGCTGATATTGCTGTAGCCGGTACCAAAGTCATCCAGAGAGATCCCAAATCCGCGCAGTTTCAGCATCTCAAGCCCCTGCATCGCTGACGGGCTCTCCAGAATCCGCTCTGTCTCCAGGCACTCGATGCCCAGCAGTGAAACCGGCAGCTTTGCCTTGATCATCTGCTCTTCAAGCTCGTCGGCAAACCCGCTGCGGGAGAAATCGCTGCTGCTGACGTTGATGGTGACGGGCAGCTGAATATAGTTGTCACGCAGCCGGGAAAGGCGGGTGATGGCCTGCTCTGTCACCCAGCGGGTCAGCTCGCTGAGCAGTTCAGTCTGTCCGGCAAAAGGCAGAAACTCTGCCGGAGAAAGCTCGCCGCGCTGCGGATGCCGCCAGCGGATCAGTGCTTCCAGCCCAATCGGCTTTCCGCTATGCAGACAGATTTTCGGCTGATACGCGAGCCACAATCCTTTGTTTTCCCGTATCGCCAGGGCCAGATCGTGCATCAGCGTGAAATCCTGAGTATGCCGTGTGTCGGTGGCTTCACTGAAACACATCGACGCGACATCCCGGGCGATCGCTTCATGAAGGGCGCTGACGGCGCGGCGCAGAATCTCCTGCGCGGGCATCTCACCGGTGATGAAACTGGCCTCACCGGTATGCGTCATCAGCGCGACAGACAGCCCGTCGCCCAGATCCGCGCTGATGCCCGTCAGCTGCTTCGCCACCCATCCGGCACTCAGCCGGCTCTCCTGGCGGGTTAACAGGGCAAAACGCCCGGTGGCCACGGTATAGAGTATCTCGCCCGGCGCCGGGCGCAGGCGCAGAGGCAGCAGCGTGGCGACATCTTTCAGCAGGCTTTCAACCGGCCCCATCCCCATCGAACGCGCCAGCTCGTAGGCGCGCGGCATATCAATGCAGTCAATCAGGACCAGTCGCCGTGGTGTCCGATCACCCGAGGCGGCCAGAAACTGGAGGTCGCGGATAAGCCGCTGACGGTTAGGCAATCCGGTGACGGGATCGGCAAAACCTGCCGAATACCAGGCTTCCAGAAATGACATGACCAGGGTGGCCAGCATCGTGAGCATGGTGACCTGAGCCGGACTGAAAGGGTGGGGCGTGGTGTCGGTGACACACAGGGTGCCCAGAATCATGCCCGTGCTGTTTTTCAGCGGCGTACCGGCATAGAAGCGGATAAAGGGTGCGCCGATGATCAAGGGGTGCGTCGCAAACCGTTCATCCAGCAGGGTATCCGGGATCACCACGGTGCTGTCGCTGTCGACCGCATACCGGCAGAGCGAATCTTCGCGGCTGGACCGGGTAAGGGTAAAATTATGCGCGGCCATCACATGCTGCTGCTCATCATCCAGCACGGAGATAAAACTGCCAGGAATGCTGAGCGCCTGACTGGCCAGCCGGACAAACTGACGCAGTACTTCATCACGACTTTCGTCGGGATTGCGCAACGCGCGCAGGGTTCGCGTGCGACCATCATCGCCGCCGCTGAGACTTATGAACATGAATTCCTCCGCCCCGGCTGGTTACGGAGCGAAATTAAGCAGAAAAATTGCAGAGTAGTGTGTAATGAGTACAGGCAATTTCCGTAAAAATAAAGTGTCCTGACAAATTTATTACGTAACGGAATGCAGAGAGCAGCAAACGGTTACCGGAACGGCTTTCTTCAATAAAATATTTTCAGAACGGCGATTCTTTTATTTTGTCGTCAAAAAATTTGTATTTCTGAAATATCCTGCCAGGATAGAAAGAACAAAAATAGTGCACTATATAATAACGCACTAAAGCAGATGACAGAACTTATTATTGCCCGACTTTTACACACACCAATAACAACATCAGGGAAACCTTATGAACTCACTCCGGCATTTCACCATCCGGCGCGTCGTGCTGTGGATGATGATCATTTCACTGGGCGTGGTTGCACTGGCAGGCGGCTACAGTAGCCATGTGCTGCGCGACATCTATCGTCAGACCGATCGCACCGCCGTTCTCACTCAGCAGCTCAGCTTTCTGACGCAAAGCGCTATCGCCATGCAGAGCGGAAGCGCCGCCGACAAAAGTGCGGTGATGGCTGCCATGCCGGAAGGCGCTGACTGGGAGCGTCTGCGTACGGCACTCACCACCACACCTGCAGACTATGCCTCTGCGGCACGGGCGCAACTGAACAGCATCACGCAGCAGCTGGCGCAGCATCAGGCGCCGCTCAGGGCTGACCGGCATCAGCTGCAGGGTGTACTGCTGGCGGCGCTGCTGGCGGCGTTCGCGTTACTGCTGTTCTGCGATCGCTATCTGGTCGTGCATCTGGTGCGTCCGGTGGCAAAAATTCGCGGTCACCTGAAAATCATTGCAGATGGCGATCTGACGCAGGAGCCGGAAGACCTGGGCCGTAACTGTGTCGGACAGCTGGTTCCTCTGGTGAAAGAGATGCAGCACAGCCTGTTGCATATGGTCAGCGCTATCCGCGATAACGCCGCCATTCTTCATCGTGAAGCCGCGGATATTGCTGCAGGTAACGCAGACCTCTCCGATCGGACCTCCACCCAGGCTGCGGCACTGGAGCAGACCGCCGCCAGCATGGAAGAGATTACCGTCACCGTGCGCCACAACGCGCAGAACGCCCGTGAAGCGCGGGAGCTGGCCGTCAGCACAACCGATACCACGCAGCAGGGCGCGAAGCTGGTGCAGACGGTGACTGCGGCCATTACCAGTATCGCGGAAGGGTCAGAAAAAATTCGTCAGTTTACCGCCACCATTAACGGCATCGCGTTTCAGACCAATATTCTGGCGCTGAATGCGGCCGTAGAGGCAGCGCGTGCCGGTGAGCAGGGCCGCGGCTTTGCCGTCGTGGCCAGCGAAGTGCGCTCGCTGGCGCAGCGCAGTGCGGCGGCGTCTAAAGAGATTGAAGAGCTGATTTCAGATACCGTGGCGCGGGTTGACGATGGCCGCCGTGCAGCGGAGAGTGCCGGCACCACGATGGAAGCCGTCCTGCGCGGCGTTGGCGGCGTGAATGAGCTTATCGGGCAGATTGCGCTGGCGTCAGATGAACAGAGTAAAGGCATCGCTCAGGTCACCGTCGCCGTTGCTGAGCTCGACCGCGTGACGCAGCAGAATGCGACGCTGGTGCAGCAGGTGTCAGCCACCGCGGGCAGTCTCAGCGGTCAGACGCAAACGCTGGGCAGCGTCATCACCCGCTTTACCCTCCCGCATCAGGCGGCTGCCGTGGCGAACAGACGCGAAGCCACGGAACAGCCTGGCGGATGGGCTGCCTTTAGTCAGGCCTGACATCAGTCGCCCGACGAGGAATGGGCCTGTATGAAAACCGCGTGCACGTTCGCGAATGATTATTAAATCGCGCTCTGACACCTTATTTTTTAAGGGCAGAGCGTGCGGCAATAATCGCAGGATGAGTCTGCAACTCATCCTGTCGGTTATTCTTTTATCGATGTGCTTATTATTCAGGCATCGTCAGAAAGATAATTTGCCTTATTTAATCATCGCACGCTGCATTCACTGATTTCACAGGACGGCCTGCTGTGCCGGGCGATTAAAACATAACCAGCATTTATGCTTTGGTCAGGCGTGTGATGGCGTCCGGCCCTCTTTACGGCCACCCTAAGCCGGGAGTTTCATATGGGAAATCAGATTTTACAGCGGCCTGTCGCCGTGCAGTGCAACGTACGTGAACTCCGCCTTGCCGCCGGGTTTTCTCAGGAGATCGCCGCAGAGCGTTTCGACCTCAGCCAGCGTGTCTGGCAGACCAAAGAGGCGTCAAAAAATCCTGCGCGGCTCAGTCAGGGGGAATACGAATTGCTGATGCTGCTGGCCGGGGAGCATCCGCACTTTGAGCTGGTAGCAAAACAGAAAAAATAGGGTTTTCAGCCGCTGTTTTCTCTGAAGTTAGAATATGGCAGGCCGATAAACAGATTAAGCGAAGCGCAGCCACCGGCTGCGCCAGATTTTACTGACGGGCCTTTCTTCCGGCAGCGGGTCAGCAGCGCATGCTGCCTGGCCTGTCTGATTGAACGTGTCCTCTTTATGCTGTGTCATGCCGTCCACAGTACCGATCCGCAGAGGAAGTGATCCTGAAACGTCCCGTTTATCATGATGCCGAGGCGGCGCGCCTCGATGCACTCAGGCAGTACCAGATGATGGATTCACCGCCAAACGATGCGCTGGATCGTCTGACTACGCTTGCCGCCCGACTGTTTCAGGTGCCCGTCGCGTTTGTTTCCCTTATTGATGAAAAGCGGCAGTTCTTTGCTTCCCGTTACGGACTGAACATTACGGGCACGTCACGCAACGTCGCGTTCTGCCATCACACCTTAACGCAGGGCCGGATACTCTGTGTGCCGGATACCCTGCAGGATCCGCGCTTCTGCGACAGCCCGCTGGTGCATGGCTATCCCTATATCCGCTTTTATGCCGGTATTCCGCTCTCCACGCCGGATGGTCATCACATCGGCACGGTCTGCCTGACCGATACCCGTCCCCGCGCGCCGCTGACCCCAGAAGATCGGCAGCATCTCAGCGATATTGCCGCGCTAGTGATGGATCGCATGGAGATGCACCGGCTTAAATTACTGCGCTATACCAGTCAGCAGCGGCTGGAGGCGATCTCCTCTACCTCGCCTGACGCCATTATCTGCACGGATCTGCAGCGCGGCATCACCTTCTGGAACCCTGCTGCTACCGCTCTGTTCGGCTACAGCGCGGAGGAGATGCGCGGTCAGTTCGTCAGTGAGCTGATCCCGGCGCGCTGCCAGATCGACTACCGTAATGAACTGGCCCGGATTACCTCCGATGAATCGGCGATCTCGCGTCCGCGCTCTCTGCAGATCTGGGGACTGACGCGTAACGGACGCGAATTTCCGGCCGAGGTCTCTTTCTCCGGCTGGCGTGAAGGGGGAGAGCGGCTGGTGGGCATGATTATCCGCGACGTTACCGCCCGTCATGAAAGTGAGGCACGGCTTTGTGAGCTGGCCTCTCTCGATATGCTGACGCGCCTCGCCAGCCGCAGCGCGTTTATGGATCAGGTCGCTCAGCTCACTAAAGCGGAGATCCCCTATACGTTACTGATGACCGATCTTGATGGCTTTAAGGAAGTGAACGATACCCTGGGCCATGCGGCCGGGGATGCGCTGCTGTGTCACGTTGCCGAACAGATTCGTACCGTGTGCACCGGTGCGGTGACGGCGGCGCGCCTGGGCGGTGATGAATTTGTCATTCTGCTGACGGGGGGCTGCGCGGAAGCGGCGCTGACGGCAGAGAAGCTGATTGCCGCCGTTCAGACGCCGTTCAGCTATCACGACTCACCGGTTGTGGTCGGCGCCAGCACCGGTATCGCCTCCTACCCGGAGCACGGCCGGGATCCCTCTGCAGTCATGTCCGCCGCCGACCTGGCGCTCTATCGTGCCAAAGCGTCGGGCAAAGGCTGCAGCATCCTGTTCAGGCCCGCCTTTCGTGAAGCGGAGCAGCAGCGCCGTCGTTTTGAACGTGAACTGGAGTCCGCGGTGCGGCAGCAGCAGTTCACGCTCTACTATCAGCCCCGCTACGACGTCGAAAGCGGCAAGCTCACCGGCTGTGAGACGCTGGTGCGCTGGCAGCATCCGACGCGCGGCCTGCTGTTGCCGGCTGATTTCATCGCCATGCTGGTGAAGAGCCCGCTTTCCGTCACGCTGGGGGAGTGGATTATCCGGACGGCGCTGGATCAGGTCCGGCAGTGGCAGGTGCGCGCGCCCCATCTTCGCGTCAGCATCAATCTGTTTCCGCGCCAGCTGGTGGGCAACAGCCTGGAGAAGGTGCTCCGCGAGAGTGCCGGTGGCGATGCCGGTTTTGTCGAGCTGGAAGTGGATGAGCCCCTGCTGACGGTGCTGGTGCAGGATATGCCGGTGCAGGTTGAAGCTATCCGCCAGACCGGCGCTTCATTCATTATCGACCATTTCGGACGGACGCTGGGCGCGATCAACCTGCTGCGCTACAGCTTTGTATCGGGCTTTAAAATCGATAAGTCACTCACGCGCGAGCTGGGCTCCAGTATGCGGGTGCGTATGATGTTCCGGGCTATCGCCGGGCTGGGTAAAAGTCTGGGTATCCGGGTCGCCGCCGAAGGGGTCGAGGAAAAAGAGCAGATCGCGTTCGTGACGACGGCAGGATGCGACATTATGCAGGGTAACGGGCTGTGCCAGCCGCTGAGCCCGGCCGATTTTGAAGCGATGCTCTGCGCAGAAACGCCGTCTCTGCCTGCCGCGGCCATCGCCGCCGGTTCAGGGGCCGCTCTGCGCTGATCGCGCGTCACTGAGGCGGGGGAGAGTCATCTGTGGCCTCTCCCGGCCTCAGGGCCGGTACTCCTGTTTCAGCAGGCCGAAGATCCAGTCATCCTGCCACGCGCCGTCCAGAAAGAAATTCTGCCGCAGTGTTCCCTCCTGAACGAAACCCGCCGAGAGCAGGGTGCGGCGTGAGGCTGCATTACCCGCCGTCACCGTGGCGACCAGACGACGGTAATCCAGTTGCTCAAAGCAGAGCCTGATGGTGGCATGCAGTGACTCACGGCCGTAGCCTTTTCCCTGCGCATGGGCGGCAACAATAAAACCGAACTCGGCAATGCCGTCTCCGCGATCGATAAACCCGCAGAAACCTGCGGGCAGCCCGCTGGCTTTTTCCTCCATCACCAGGCAGAGCCAGTGCTGGCAGCCCTTTTCCCATTCAGGCAGGCGAACATCAAAAGAGCGAGTTTTTATCTCTTCGGCGCTGCGCGGGTCACAGATATATTTCATCACCGATCTGTCCTGACTGACTGCCAGATAGAAGGGCCAGTCCTCAGGGGAGAGCGGCCGGTAGGTCAGACGTGGCGAACACATTTCAGACAACATAGCCGCCTCCATGGCGTAACGCTTTTCGCGATCTCAGGGATAGCGCAAAAATAACACAGAGACGCAGAAACAGAACATGCGGCACGCATTTTCCCCCTTCCTGACCCGTTCAGTGACGGCCGGATCGGCTAAAGGGACCCGATCCCGCAGTCTACCTCCCGCGATGGCAGGCCATCTGGTCACTTCGTTGCTACGCTTGAGCAGAGCCGTCTGGCTTGCCTCCCAACCCTGACGAGAGAAACCCCGATGGATTTGACACAGTTTGAAGCAATCGCCTGGGCTGCGCTGGAGGCGGCCGCCGCCGATCCACAGGACGCATTTCGTTATCTGGCACTCTGTACCGTTGACGCTGAGCAGCGCCCTCAGGCGCGCACGCTGGTCCTGCGCCAGAGTCGCAGTCCCCGTCGGATGCTGACTTTTCACACTGATGTCCGCAGCCCGAAGTGGCAGGAGATGGCGGCCAATCCGGCGGTCACCGTACTCGGATATTGTCTGCAGCGGCGCCTGCAGCTGCGACTGGCGGGCCGGGTCAGCTGTTATGCGGCGGGGAGTGATATCGCCCGGCAGGCCTGGCAGGCATTACCTCAGCACACCCGGCAGACCTATCAGGGCGGGCCGCCGGGCGAGATACCGATACCGGCGAATAAGATGCCCGCTGTGCACGCCGCAGACTCTGGCGAGCCGCACTTCGGCGTGGTGATCCTGCAGGTCACCACACTGGAGGGCTACCAGTTACAGCGTAACGACAATCAGCGCGCCCTGTTTCGCTATGCGCCCGACGGCGAACTGAAGGCGTGTCAGTGGCTCAATCCCTGAAGGCAGACGTTCCTGTTCCCCGGGCCAGCCTGAAAAAAGGGCTGGCCCTTTTTTTGAGCAGGCTAAAACAGCAATCTGACTGTCTGACACAGTAAGAACCTTTTTTTATCTGTCGCCTCGGTTATGCGATTTTAGCGCCACGTTATCCTCATATGGCTGCGTTTATGTGCATTTTCCTTTCTTTTGCTCATCTTTGTGCCAGGCTTTAACTAACCGAAAAGCAGTGACTTATGCTCAAGGCCAGGGGAAGTACAAATGATCGCTCTGTATGACAGGCAGGTTAACCATGAACAATCAGCCTCCTGAAAAATCAGGGTCAGCGGATAACGAGCAGGTGATAAGCCTTGCTGAAGAAACGGCAGAGGTGTCAACACAGCGGATCAGTGACGGCGTTGTCAGGGTAACCCGGCAGGTCACTGAGCATCAGCAGACGATGGCGCTGATGCTCCGGCAGCAGACGGCGGCGATAGAGCGCATTCCCAAATCGGAAAGGCTGGCGGCGATGCCGGCGATCCGGGAGGAAAATGGCGTTCTGATCATCCCGATTGTGGAAGAGGAAGTCGAGATCGTTCGTCATCTGGTGCTGAAAGAGGAGTGGCACATCCGCACGGTCGTCAGCGAGGCGGCGACAGAACAGGTCGTGACCCTGCGCAGACAGCACGCTCACCTGACCCGATCCCCTCATCCAGAGTCATCCGAATCCATCAGCGAGGAACACAACATGGCGCGTGAAACAATCGTAACAATGTTCAGCAATCTCTCACTGGCAGAGGGGGCAAAACGTAACCTGATCAAAGCAGGCTTCCTGGATGATGATATCGATATCATCTCCGGCGAACGGCTGCGGACAGAAGGTCATGAGGCCCGCCATCCTGGCTTCTGGCAACGCCTGTTCGGCAACACGCTGGAGGAAGATCAGGCCGAAGTGTATGAAGATGCGATGCGTACCGGCGGGGTGGTGCTGTCGCTGCGCGCTGATGAAGATGAGCTGCCGCGCGCGCTGGGCATTCTTGATGCCCATGAAGAGCTGACGGAGCGTACCGCCGCCGTTCCCGGTGACGCTACGGTTAACAGTAGCCTGACGCCGCCAGCCAGCGGAACGTTACCGGGTAACGAGACGGTCAATCCGCTGAACAGTGAGCGCGGCACGACCCGCACCGCGCTGACCGGTGATGAGAGTGATGAGGATGTGCTGCGTCTGGCTGAAGAGCGACTGGAAGTGGGTAAGCGACTGGTCAGCGAAGGCTCGACCCGCGTCCGTCGCTATACGGTCACCGATCGGGTGTCTGAAAATGTCTCGCTGCATGAGCAGCACGCCGAAATCTTCCGCCGCCCGGTGAACGAAGCGGGTTCGCCCGATAATGTCGACTGGTCAGAAAAAACGGTGGAAGTGGAGGAGTCGCACGAGCAGCCGGTGGTTAATAAGACCGCGCAAATCATCGAAGAGGTGGTGCTACGTAAAGAGGAGAGCGACCGGGTGGAGACCATCAATGACTCGGTGCGCCGTCAGGAAGTCGACATCGACCATGCCAGGGCCGATCACACCCGCGCCGCACCGGTCAGCGGCCAGGGCACAGCGACCGATCCCCTGCTGGAAGGCACGCGACAGGCCCGTGCAGAGCAGGATCACCGCTCGCTGACGCCAGACCATCCCGATCACCAAGAGGGGCTGATGGACAAGGCCGGGGACAAAATCGCGGAAGCGAAAGAGAAAGTCGAAGACAAGTTTAAAAAGCCGTGATGCAGTGAGGGCGTCGCGCACTGTCCTCAATAAGCATTGATAGCTTTTTATCGGGCCGGACTGTTCCGGCCCGGTTTAACTCGCTATTTCAAGCCTTATGATTAGGAGCCGGTTACTGGCAGATCCTTTCATGATGTGCACTGAACCACCTTTTGTAGTCAGCCTGATGCCATCGTACATGACCTTATCCTTCTGTTTAGTTAATGATGATGACCTGACTTTAAGATTTTCGTCATTCATCTTACATAAACTTCATTCATAAGCGTCAGATTTTTATAGAGATTCAGATTAAGTTAATCTGAATCTTATGTTTACATAAACTGCATTCATAAAATGTTAAATGACAGCGCTACGCAAAATCTGGCGGGATTTACCCCTGCGGCTTTCTCAGATTTCACCCGGTGACGTCTGCTCGTAATCAGCCCATTTTCCCCTATCAGGCGGGCGGGGACCACCGGAAAAATCCGCTGAGCGATCCAGGAAGATTTTTCGATTACCGGATATATACCATAAAACGGAACAAAACAGCAGGCGGGTGACGGGCAGGGCAGATCCTGAAAGGATTCGGTTATGCCTGGATAAAGGGTGCGGTGTGGTGATTGGGCACTATAAGTTGAGGCTCCAGCCGTAAATCGTCCCCCTGATGCCGGTTTTCCGGTTATAGTCTTTTTCGGATCTTCTAAATCAGGAGAAAGAGACGTGAGCAGCATACAGTGAATAGGCAGCCAGAATGGCACATCTGATATAAAATAGAACTTATGCTGAATTATTGACTGAATGCGGAAATTATTGCTTATAAGAATAAAAGCTGCATTATTAGTCAAATTAGCTCAGCCTGAGTGTCTGAGGGACGACATCACTCAGAAGACAGGATCAGACTGGCCGGCACCATAACGTTCCATATCGTCCCGCCTTATCCTCTTTGCCTCACCATCATCGAAAGTAAAATTTTAGTTAAAAACGCTTTACGAAGGCATTAACCGGATTGTAGATTAAGTAATCCACAATAAAGGTTCGTGATCCATGAAAAGAAACGCTGGCAGACCAAGAGAATTTAACCCTACTGACTTTCTGAACGTTGCTCTGGCGCTGTTCTGGGAGAAGGGCTTCAGGGCGACATCTCTTGCCGATCTTAGAGAAAAATCGGGGCTGGCCAGCGCAAGCATCTATAAACTTTATCCCGACAAACATGCCATCTTCCTTGCTGCGCTTCGTCAGTACATGGATGGCGGCCTGCGGCGCCTCACGCAGCGTGAAACCGAACTTGAACCCGAAACAGCCCTGACCCAGACGCTCGATTTTTTTGCACAGCTCACCGCCGGTCCTGATGGATCACGGGGATGCTTTTCCATTGCGGCGGCCAGTGAACTGCTTCCTGGCGATGAGGATGTCCGGGAGCTGATTGAATATATGTTTTCAGGCCTGATTTCCCGGCTGACGCGCATTCTGCAAAAGGGCCAGAAGAAAGGCGTATTCCGGAATGATTATGATGCCGGCGTTATGGCTGAAGGCCTTTTTATGATGCTGGAAGGTATGAGGTTATACGGTAAAGTAAAACCAAAAATTGAAAATCTGCGAAGATCGAATGCGTTTTTTATCAATTCTGTTCTCGCATTGCCTATCAGTAACGATAAGTGACCGGGATAACGTGATGCTGATGGCAGGAATGACCGTCCGGAGAAAAAAAAGGAACAGACTCTTGACCGTTCTGCATTCGTCAGGCAAAAACGTTATCTGCGGCTGGAACGAAAAAGGAAAGTTCTATAAAAGAACATTTGATGAAAGCACACTGATTATACTTACACCATCAACTGCAATAATTACAGTAATGTAATTATCAACCCTTACATATAAACACTGAGCTCGTTGCCTCAGGGTATTCTCACGCCATCAATAAAAATGAAACCGTTTCACACCTGTTGACAGTGAAAACATGACCCATACGTGAAAAAGCTATTTATCCTATCTTTCATTGCTTATGCATAATTGTCACTAATAATTCATCAAACAGGTTTGACTCAGATAATTTCGGAGAGTAGTTTTTATATAGTTTTGTAAAGAACCCCCTGTATCACACTGGATGAGGATTTATAAATGAAGCCGAATGTAGACCAGAATATTGTTCTCAGTACGGAAGAATCAGAATATATCCGATCAGTTCTTGAAAAAATTGACTATGATCCGTCAGGCTCAGACGTTTATTTAAATAAAATCAGAAAGGTTGCCTATACGGTATTTCCTGAAAGGGTGATCACGGCAATCAATAAGGTTAAAGGCTTTTCAGCGAGCGCGCTCGGTTCATTGCAGATTGATAATCTGCCGGTAGATGAGTCAGTCACCGGCAGTCCACGTCATAATGAATCAGGCAGCGCATTCAAAAGTGGCGTATTGACTGAAAATATACTGGTGACAATGGGTGTGCTTACGGGTGAACCCTATTCCATTGCTCATGAAGGCCATGAGCTGGTAAATAATCTTACGCCGCATAAAGAGGCAGCCAAAGAGTTTACCGGTCTCGGGTCTGAAGTTGAGCTCGATTTTCATATTGAAAATGCTGCGCAGGCATATATGCCGGAAGGCGATACGTCACCGCTTGCACTCATATTACTGGGCGTCAGAGGGGAACCGCTTGGCGGGCCGCAGACCCGCATTTCCGACTGCCGCCGGGCGCTGGAAAAACTTTCAGAAGAGGATATCAAGCATCTGTACGGCAAAAATTTCATTATCCGCGTGCCTTACCGCTGGCGCGGCGCGTCTGCTGAACCACGTGATAATACTGACCTGAGTCCGATTCTGTCAGGCCCTATCTCTTCCCCGCGTGTGACCGTAGCCTTCTACCCGGATATGGTACTGGCCGTGAATCCGCGTGCAAAACAGGCTCTGGAAAATCTTTATCAGGCAGTACGCGAAGTTTCATTCGGCGTTCAGATCAGCCCCGGCAGGCTGATCCTCATTAATAACAGTTTTACCCTGCATTCCCGTGACAGCTTCAAGCCCGCTTTTGATGAAAACGATCGTGCGCTCCGCTGGGTACAGCGCATTTTTGTAGCCCGCAACCTCTGGAACTTCAGGTCGTTCGTACCCGTTAAAGACCGCGTGTTTGATCCCAACGTGAAAACCGCAGCATCCGAAATACCGGGGCGCGAGAAAACGCCGTCGGCTGCCTGAAGCCACACCGCCACCGGCAGCCTGCTGTCCGGTGGCATTGACAAGCCTGCCTGGCCTCCGTACGTCAAAGGCAAAACAGGCGCATCAGAGTCAGCTGGCTTACTGTCAGTTGCCATGCCAGAAAGGAACACTATGAACCCAGCCAGCCGGACATCTCATCGATCAGCCATAACGGGAGGCCAGGGCAATACTGTGACGGGAACCCTGCTCGCAACCAGCTTTGGCTTTATTGTGGTTCAGCTGGACGTGACTATCGTGAATGTTGCGCTTCCGGAAATTGGCAGCAGCCTTGAAACAGGGGTTTCAGGGCTTCAGTGGGTGGTTGACGCTTATACACTGTCCTTTGCCGCTCTGTTACTTACGGCGGGCGCAGCCGGAGATCGCTTTGGCTGCCGCCGGGTTTTTAACAGCGGGCTTTTTCTTTTCTGCCTGGCTTCCCTGACGTGTGCGCTTACCCATTCCGTGGATGTCCTGATCGCGGCCCGATGCATTCAGGGTGCCGGTGCGGCGCTGATCCTCCCGACGTCACTGGCGCTGCTGTCCCATGCCTGCGCGGGCGATCCGGTAGTGCGAAGCCACGCCATCGGATGGTGGAGTGCCATCGGGGGAGCGGTAAGCGCTATGGGGCCGGTCGCCGGTGGTCTTCTTACGACCGCTTTCGGATGGCGCGCCATTTTCCTCGTCAACCTTCCCGTGTGCCTGCTCAGCCTGTGGGCAACTTACCGGTTTGTGGCGGAAACGCCGGCGGAGAAGAGTAAAAGCTTTGATATGCCCGGTCAGGTCCTGGCCATACTGTTTCTGTTCCTGCTCACGTATTCCGTTATTGAGGCAGGAGCAGAGGGATGGCTATCACCAGAAATATGGGCCGGACTGGCTCTGGCTCTGGCTGCTGCCCTGCTGTTTGTGGCCCGTGAGGCGCGGGCAGCAGAGCCGATGATCCCGCTATCGCTGTTCCGGAACTCCGTGCTGACCATTGCCGTTCTTCTGGGACTGCTTTCCAATCTGACCTTCTATGCTCTGATATTCATTCTGAGCATTTTCTTCCAGAGTGTAAAAGGGTACTCCCCAACACAGACGGGGCTGGCCCTGCTGCCATTCACAGTGATTATGATTGCCAATGTGGCAAGCAGCCGCCTTACCCGATATTTCACGCCCCGTATCACAGTTGCTGGCGGCGGAATTTTATGTGTACTGAGCTTTCTGGTGTTGCATGACCTTAACAGGGATACGCCGTATTACGTTGTCATGGTGAGTATGATTTTCCTGGCGATCGGTTCCGGAATAAGCACCCCGGCTCTCACATCGGCCATTCTCGGCAACGTGCCGTCAACGCGTTCTGCGACTGCATCAGCCATTTTTAACGTATCCCGGCAGGTTGGCAGCGCGCTGGGCGTCGCGCTGCTGGGCGCACTGATAGTGGGTGCTGCTGAGAGCATGACCGCTGGCGCAAGGCTTGCCTTTGATATCTCAGTGGTGCTTCGGGTGGCCGGAGTCATCCTGGCCGCATTATTTCTTTAATTAAATATATTGTCAGGAAAGGGGAGCATGATGAGGCTTGTAATTATAGGCACCCGGAAAACAGGCACAAGCCTGGCACTGGTCAGCACCGCACTAAAAAGAGGAATGCCCGTCACAATTATCAGCAATCCTGAAGACAGATTAGAGGAAGTTTTCCCTCCGGAAGTGGAAATAAAATATCTGCCTGCTGATGTCAGCATTATTTCCGGGTGGATTAGAAAAGAATACCTCAGGCCGGAGGCTGACCTGAGGATCACCACGATTAATGATGTGTACGCGAGCGTTGCTGCACAGGTCAATTCGGCACTTGACCTTCCTGGACCCGATGCCTCAGCCGTTACCCGTGCGGTATCAAAATTACAGCAGAAAAGGATACTCACCGATAACAATATCCCGACATCCGGCTATTCGGAATTCCGCCTTTCAGATCATAAAGCCCGGGGGGAAGCGCTCCACAGGCTGCAGCTGCCGGTAGTAATAAAACCTTCAGAAGGAACTGCGAGTAATGGCGTGAAACTCTGCTGTCAGCATTCCGAGGTAATCAGCCATCTCGACTATCTGGTTAATCAGAAAGAGCAGCGGCCGGACCTGGTCCCCAGCGATACTGTACTGCTGGAAGAATATCTGCCCGGAACAGAATACTGCGTTGAGTATTTCGACGGGCATTACGTTGGCGCCATGCGCAAGTCCAAACGGTACGGCGCTGAATTTCTGGAACGCGGCTATACGTCAGAACTGGATATTGATGAAAAGACACTTCGTAACCTTATCGGAACAGGCGCCCGGGCAGTACAGGCGGCGGGGCTCGATTGGGGGCCGGTACATGTTGACTGCATCGTTCATAATGGTTTCGCCAGCATCATTGAATTAAATCCCAGGATTGCCGGCAGCTTCATTTGCGATATTGTCCGGGATGCCTATGGCTTTGATATGGTTGAACACCTCGTTGATAAGCTTCAGGGCAAAAAGGTCACGGTGCCTGCAGCCTTCCTGCCTGCCGCTTACGCCTGCGTTAATTTTTTCCTCAAAAGCGACCCGTTACCCTGGTCATTTACTGAAAAGGGTGAACTCAGTAACCCCTTTATGCACATCAGCTACGGTCCACAGCACCTGAGTAACCGCAGGCGCAGGGCGTTCGTTTACGTCAGAAACCTTATACAGAATTTCCAGCCGGAGACTAACTAAATGAAACTAATCAGTACTGTCGTGATTGTGGATGGTGCATCAACCAGCGCGTATCTGGCGCCGGCATTCCGTTCTTATGGTGTTCAGTGTGTTCACGTTCTCAGTAGTGAGACACTGCCGGAACGCCTCAGGGCGCAGATCAATCATTCTGACTTTATACGCAGCCTCGTATATCAGGGTGATATCCGCGTGCTGGCAGAGAACCTGAAGGATCTGCAGATTGACGTGGTATTACCGGGTGGGGGAAGCGGTATCGAGCTTGCGGCCGAGCTTGCCGAAGCGCTTGATGTTCCTTACAAAAATCCCGTCCATCTTGCCAAGGCACGCCGCCATAAGTTTGAGCAGATAGAAGTCCTGAGCCGTAGCGGACTTCTCACGCCCAAGCAGTATCAGTCAGAACAGGCAGACGAGATCATTGAATGGACGCAGGCTCATCTTACCCTGCCGGTTGTGGTGAAGCCTACCCGGGGAGCCGGTGTGAGTGGCGTGAAAGTGTGCCACACCCTTTCTCAGGTCAGGGAAGCAGCCGAAAATATTCTCAATTCAAAATCTTATTATGATGAAGATCAGAACGAAATCCTGGTTCAGTCCTGCACGCAGGGGCAGGAGTACATTGTTGATATTGTTTCTTTCGATGGCCATCACAAAGTTGTCAGCGTATGGGAAGTGGACCGCGATCGCCGGGAATCACCGCGCCTTGAAAAAATGATGGTGGTTGACCATACCCAGCACAGATTCTCGGCACTGATTGATTACGCCAAAAAAGTACTGGATGCAGTCGGCCTTAAATTCGGACCGTCTCATATGGAAGTGATGCTAACCGGCGACGGGCCGATAATCGTTGAGCTGAATTCCCGTCTGCATGGAAGCCTCGATCCCTTACTGACGACGGCGGTGACGGGGGAAAATCATGTGTCAGCTACCGTCAACGCGTTTGTCAATAATGCGCACTTTATTGACAGCATCGGTAAGGCCCCCGGATTCAGCGGCTACTGCGGACATGTCCTGCTGGTTTCTCCGGTTTCAGGCCGTCAGTTACAGAATTTCCCCTGGGACAGAATTGAAAGCCTCCCTTCATTTGTAAGCGTAAAGCGGTGGGTGAAACCGGGCGGTCAGCTCCAGGTCACTACGGGCCTGCAAACGGCTATTGGCATGGTCGGGTTGTTTCATGAAAATTTTGAACAGCTGAACAGGGACTGGAAAACGATCAGGGCAATCGAAAATGAATACTTTATGGTTCCTCAGGCGTCAGCCGAGCCCGCATAAGAGATCTGAAAAGGCCGCACAGGCGGCCTTACCCAAAGCTGACAGCCAGTATCATCTGTCCGTGCCGATTCCTGCATACGGGCAATGAGCTATACGGGAAAACGAGGAACTTATGCATCTTGTTATTATCGGTGCCAGGAATACGGGGACCAGCCTGAATCTTGTGGACCAGGCGCTGGCCAGGGGGCTGCACGTAACGGTGATCACTGCTGAACATGATGACCTGACCCATGTTTTCAAAGAAGAAGTGAATGTCGTTACTCTGACTGTTACGGCAGATAATGTCGCTGGCTATATTCAGAATGTCATCTGTAAAGACAGCGAGTATATCCGGGTTACAACAGCACATGATATGTATGCTTCGGTGGCGGCACAGGTTTCGAATCGTCTGGGCATTCCGGGACCGGATGCTGAGGCTGTCTCTCGATGTGTTTCAAAAAAGTACCAAGACGTAATTCTGAACAGCCTGGGCTGCAGGCTGGGTGCATCATGCCAGTACAACCTTGACGATGAGTTATATCAATCCCGGTTTGAACATTTAACCTTTCCCGTTGTTTTAAAGCCGGTTGAAGGGTCGGCGAGTCATGGAATAAGAAAGTGTCACACCCCGGCTGAAGTTTCAGACCACATGCAATGCCTCAGGGAAATGTATAAAGCTCTGCCTGAAATTATACCCTCCGGATATATAATGATAGAGAGCTTTATAAACGGCCCGGAATACTGCGTTGAAATATTCGATGGCAAGTTCGCAGGTATTATGACGAAGAAAAAAAAGGCCGGTGATTTATTTATTGAGCGGGGGTACACCTCTGAAACCGACCTCAGTGTAAAGGCCATCAGGAATATTGCTGCGCTTTGTGAGCACGTCGTAGCCACAATGAATCTCTGCTGGGGACCTGTTCATATTGACTGCATTACTGAATCCGACAATGTTCATATTATTGAAGTTAACCCCCGCATTGCGGGAAGTTTCATTACGGATATTATCCGTGATGCATGGGGTTTCGATATGGTTAACGCGCTACTTAATAAACTGAATGGTTCAGATGTTTTCTTACCAGAGAGAGCAGAACCTTCAGGATTTGCTCAGGTTATTTTTTTCCTAGACTCCGATCCTGAAATACTGAAATTCAAAGAAACCGGCTTTCTGTCTGCCGAAGATGTCAGGCTGTCATTCTCCCCACAGATTTTAACCGGCAGGGAACGACGGTCTTACCTGTACCTGACTGTGCGTTAAATTATTTTCTGGATTCTTCTGGGCGGTAAATGCACAACGCCTGAGACATTTTTTAAAATACGATCACTCCATATGGTGCGACCATTCCCAGGTCTTTGCGTTTGAATTTTATTGCGCCATATATTCAGCATAAGTAAGGAAAACATTGATGAATAATGTTAAGACACACTCGAACATCAGCAAGGTTCATGAAACTTCATCCCCTCACTGGAATACAGCACGTCGCTCCAGAACTAGTCAACTGAGCGTCACGGTAAACGGAGATAACAGCCTGACGGATCAGTATGGACGTGATTTCATCCACTTCTGCACTACGTCCTATCTTGGCCTGGACTACGCGCAGGAAATTCAGCGAGGTGCCATCGAGGCTGTCCAGGAACAGGCAACGCTGCGGATAGCCTGCTCAAGGAACCGCTGCCGTCTCGCTCTGCTGGATAACTATCAGAATGCGCTCAGCGATCATTTCAACGCGCAGGCTCTGGTAACGCTTTCCTGCAGCAGTGCATCAGCAGCAATGTTACCTTTACTGGCATCAGGTGTTTTTAATGGCGGTATAAAACCGTTAATGGTGTTCGACCGGTTCGCGCATTATTCAATGAATCATCTCAAAGCATTATGCGCAGAAGAAACGTCTGTAATGACTATCGGCCATAACGACGTCACCGCTTTAGAGGACATCTGTAAGACTAATCAGCACGTTATTTACGTGGCGGATTCTTTTTACAGCATGGGTGGTATATCGCCCATCAATGAAATCGTGAGCCTTCAGAATAAGTATGGGCTTGGTCTGTTCTACGATGATTCACATGCCATGAGCATTTCTGGCGCCTGCGGTACCGGTTATGCCCGCTCTTTCTTTACTGAACTCCCTGAAAACACGTTTATTGTAGCTTCCCTGGCCAAAGCATTTGGCGCTTCGGGTGGCGTTATACTGTACGGAGATAAAAAGATCACCCCGGTGATTGAGCAGTACGGCGGCCCGGTTAACTGGTCCCAGAGCCTGAATGCGGCCGGTATAGGTGCAGGAATGGCTTCACTGACGATACACCACTCCGAATTGCTGCCCCGGCTGCAAAAAAAGCTCTCAGACAATATTAATCATTTTGATGAACTCTGCGCCGCGAGAGGAGATTTGAGCCCGAGTCCTGTAAGGTTAATCCGGTGTTCAAGTGCAGAGGAATGCATCTGGCTCAGCACAAAGCTGGCAGAGGAGGGCTTCCTTACCTCTCCGGTATTTTTCCCCGTGGTACCAAAATCAAGCCCGGCAATACGGATCACCTTAAGGGCTGATATGAAGAAGGAACAGATCAGCGCCTTTCTGGTAAAGCTGAACTTTTTGATGGCAGAAAGAGAGGTGCTTAATGAAAAGCCCGTTAATTTTTAACGCCTTTGTTCTTAACTCCCTTACCCATCTTAATCCGGGCCAGTGGAAAAATCCGGACAATCAGTGTGCCGGTTTTATGAATCCGGATTACTGGAAAAAGCTGGCCACCACGCTTGAGGATGCTCTGTTCGATGGGGTTTTTTTTGCTGATGTTTTAGGCCTCCATACTCAGAAAGACGATGAGTCAGAATATTGCATGTCCAGGGGCATTCAGTTCCCTCTTCACGATCCTGCACCGGCGGTCGCGCTTATGGCATCCGTGACGCGTAACTTATGTTTCGGCATGACCTCGTCAGTTTTTGCTGACACACCGTATCTGTTTACCAGAAAGATGAGTACGCTGGATCATCTCACTCGGGGCAGAATGGCCTGGAACATCGTCACGTCTTATTTGCCATCGGCCATGCAGGCAATGGGGTTCAGCGCTCCTATGAATCATAAAGAAAGGTATCTTTATGCAGAGGAGTACGTCTCGCTGTGCATGGAAATGTGGGCCGCTGCCCCCCGGTTGAACACCATCCCGGATGACGCTTTCTTTTCACCTGCAAAAAAGCTGAGATTTGAGGGGGATTATATAAAATTCTCCGGATATGGTCTGTCAGCGTACTCACCGCAGGGCTACCCCGTTCTCTACCAGGCCGGAGCATCTGATACAGGACTCGCTTTTGCTGCTAAAAATGCAGAATGCGTTTTCCTGGCCGGTAAGTCGGTAGAAAACACTAACCATCTTATTTCCGGCATAATCCATAAGTTTTCAGAACGCAGAAGAGCGCGCACGTCATACCGTATCATTCCTCAGGTAACTTTTATTACGGCAGAAAATAACAGAGTCGCTCAGCAGAAGTATGAACATATGCTGCATTTTGCAGATAAAAAGGGTGCGGAGATTTTAGCTTCTGCCTGGCTGGGTATTGATCTGACCGACCAGGACCCACTCCGGCCGCTGGCTTCCTTCCAGTCAGAAGCCATTCAGTCATTTGCTGAGCAGTTTACAGTATCAGGTCACAGTAAATGTCCCGAAACTGTCGGCGAGCTGATCCGGCGTGCGGCTGTCGGGGGACTGGGGTGCGTTATGGTGGGCGGTCCTTCAGAACTGGCTGATAAGATTGTTACTTTACAGCAAAACGGCGCGGACGGGTTTAACATGCCTAGCATAGTGAACTCCGGAACTTATGAGGATTTTATAGGCTATTTAATCCCGGAATTGAAGACCAGAGGCGTGTACAAAACTGAATATTCAGAAGGAATGTATCGGGAAAAAATATTCGGTGCATAAAAATACTTCGAATTTTCGCAAATTTAAATTTTAAAACTCAACAACCGGTAGTCATGTTCTGAGCCAAAAGTCTTCCCCTGACAACAGGCTCTAAAAATCGAACAACAAAAATGCCGCTTATGCGGCTTTTCATGTCCTGATCATGTCTCCCTGCATTACCTGACACCGCCATCAGCGAGTCTGGTGATCAAGTCATCGTGACCGCCTACAGCCCGCAGGACTACGCGGCTGCAGCATGGAAAGTGCACATCCGTCTGAAGCTCACCAAAGTCAGGATCCGCGTTCCCGGTCTTGGAAAAGCGTCTGTTCGTCCCGGATCAGTCTTACCGGAAGGTGATGATCTCTGACAGTGATGAATGGGATATGGGGTTTGCGTTCAGGGACGGGGTCTGTGAGCTGCACCTGTACTCCAATGGGATCCCGGAGGAAAATTCGGTTCCGCTCAAAAAGGTGGTCAGAACTGTTCAGCAGTATCGAGAGCCGCCTGTAATCCTGCCACTGCTGACCGTCCCGCTACAAAGCTCCCTCTGGGAGCTTTTTTTACCTGTCAGCAGGTCAGTGATCGGCGAACCACATCCATAATGTGCTGATAGTGATTTGCCTGGCTGGAAGCAAGCCGCAGTCCCTCTGCCCAGCATTCATCCGAGAATTTCAACGCCTCATTGCCGGTCCGCTGCTCCGGTGCACGACTTGCCAGCCAGAGAGCCCCAACGTCCTGACGTGTTCTTTTCATTGCTTTATCCTCACGGAGTTAATGACCCCCTGATCCTGCCGTCACGACATCGTTTTCTCACCATACCTTTTCGTTCAAACCTTCTAATCCCGCTCCGGGGCACAATTTCTGCACCGCCTTACCCGGACATCAGACATGGATCCGCTTCTGCCTTTTTCCGGATCTCCCGTGAAAATGAAACAAAACAGCATAGGTGTTACATATCCATATGCCGGACATCTGCATAGGTGTGGGTTACGCATATACTTACCATCTGCATATGGGCAACCTATACAAAGCAATGTCAGAAGCATATACTCCACCTATGCGGGAATTCTCCCTGGCACACTCAGCATATGAGGAAAAACCATGCGCACAGTCTCTATTTTTAAAAACGGCAATAACCGCGCCATCCGTCTGCCACGTGATCTGGATTTTGAGGGGGTAAGCGAGCTGGAGATCGTCCGGGAAGGGGACAGCATCATCCTGCGTCCCGTCCGGCCGACCTGGGGCTCATTCTTTGAACTCGAAAAAGCCGCTCCGGATTTTATGGCGGAGCGCGAGGACGTTGTCAGCGACGAAGGAAGATTTGACCTGTGAACAAAATATATATGCTCGACACCTGTATCTGCTCATTCATCATGCGCGAGCAGCCGGAAGCCGTACTGCAACGTCTGGAGCAGGCGGTGCTGCGCGGCCACCGGATCGTGGTCTCGGCCGTCACCTACTCCGAGATGCGCTTCGGCGCCACCGGCCCGAAGGCCTCGCCCCGTCACATTGATCTTGTTGAGGCGTTCTGTGCGCGCCTCGATGCCATCCTGCCCTGGGATCGCGCTGCGGTGGACGCCACCACGGACATTAAAGTGGCGCTGCGCCTGGCCGGGACGCCGATTGGGCCGAATGATACAGCGATTGCCGGGCACGCCATCGCGGCCGGTGCCATCATGGTGACGAATAATACACGAGAGTTTGAGCGAGTGCCTGGCCTGCTGCTGGAAGACTGGGTAAATTAGACCGCTTACTGTATGGAAGGAAGTAATAAAAAATGAGTGAACTGAAGATTGATAATCCGGCGCAACGTTTGCTGGATATTCTTGAAGCAGGAAAAACATATTCGCAAGGCACGAACTGTCGCGAAGTATGGGTCTTGCTCCTGCAAGCACAACTAAATAATGAGCAGCATCTTCTTTCCCGTCTGGCCCGGGTCATGGAGTTGCCAGGACGAATAGTGCAGGTCAGAGAGGATCACTTCTCCGCTCTCAGGGGGAAATCCATGTACTGGAAATCTTGTGTTGATAATGCATTTGTTTCACAGTCTCTTAACAATACCTGGCAGTCGTTCATGCAGCATATTGATGCTCGCACACTTTCAGAACTCAGCATGCTGTCCGACCTGTTTGAAACCCGCGGGGCGCACGCGGCTATCCAGTCAGATGAAATTGATGCTTTGCTGGAGAGGTTAACTGAACTGCGTAATGAGATTCGGGAGGCTGATCTGCCTCTCACAATGAAAACCCTGCTGCTGAAACAACTTTCACAAATCCAGGAGGCATTGGAAACATACAGTATTTCTGGCGTTGAGCCGGTAATGGATGCAGTGCAGTCAACCCTTGGCTTGGCCGTTCTGAATCCGGAGTACCGGCAGGAAATCAGTAAGGGGACAGACAGCAGGTTCGGTGAGAAAATTTCCGATCTTCTGAGCGACGTGGCGAATGTTGTCACTGTCGCAGGCGCGCTGCCTGCATTAACCGTTGCTGTAAGCAACGCACTAACCTATATCGGCCAGTGATCCTCAGGCACTTTTCCACAGGTGCCTTAATTTTAGTCGTCACTCATTACCCGCCCAATCAGATTTCCGACATTGCCTTTTTTCGGATCTTAGCCAGAAAAAGAGAAAGTATACATATGCTTTACGGTTGCATATGCGCCCCATATGCATGTGCCTACCACGCAATTGCGTAATGAGATTCGGGCGGCTGACTTGCCTGCCACGATGAAAACCCTGCTGCTGAAACAGCTCTCACAAATCCAGGAGATATTGGAAATATACGTTCTCTCAGGTGTTGAGCCTGTTATGGATGCAGTGTAGTCAATCCTTGGTTTGGCCGTTCTGAATCAGGAGTACCGCACCGAAATCAGAAAGGGAACAAATAGTAGTTTCGCAGAAAAAGTATCCGATCTGCTGAGTGACGTGGCTAATGTTTTCACAGTCGCTGGCACACTGCCTGCATTGACGGCTGATGTAAACACCGCCCTGACCTATATCGGGTTTTAACCCTCAGGCATCTTATCACTGGTGCCTTATTTTCAGACTTTACTAATTATCGGCCTGTTAACTTTCTAAATTAATACTTTCCGGATATTAAGAAATTAACAGTAGAGAAGTAAGCAGGATACAGTGGATAGCAGAAAAGGATTGTCATGATAATTCTTTTAACCCTTAAATGAAGATTCGTGATTAGCAAAAAAATGCATACAAGTGGTGTAATTTACCATCTGCTCGCACAATTTTCCGACCGTATACTGCCTGTCAGCCCAAGAGAGTGAAAGAAGCATTATCACTAATCCTGATAGCACAATCAAAAAAAACAAATATTCATTTAAAAATAATGGCCGCATATTTTAACCACACAACATAACGTCGAGAAAAAAAATGAACGCAAGAGTAGTAAATATGATCGGTGCCACACCAGTTCTTAGTAGGCTTCAATCTCTTAGTAATAGGAAAATCTTTTCCTTCCATGCGCTTCCGATATCCAGTTACGGGGATAGCGACATTATCGGTGAC
Source organism: Type-F symbiont of Plautia stali (assembly GCF_059731105.1). Lineage (NCBI taxonomy): Bacteria > Pseudomonadati > Pseudomonadota > Gammaproteobacteria > Enterobacterales > Enterobacteriaceae > Type-F symbiont of Plautia stali. Next base: position 52,185 of record NZ_AP035911.1, read on the forward strand.
CTGACACCTGATATTTCTGAATGCCCTGAAGCCTCATTTACCGGCGAAATTTTCGACAATTTCTTTTTCCCTACAGGCATTATTTCAGAGTCACAGAAATTGACTGCCAGACTTTATAATGCGGATGCATCATTCTACATAACCGGCGGAACAAGTACGGCTAACCAGATCGCCATTTCAGCTCTCTGCGAGAAGGGTGATATTATTTTGGCTGACCGCAACTGTCACCAGTCAGTTCATTTCCACACACAGTCAAGCGATGCTGAAGTCCATTATCTCTACCCGGATCTTCGAACGGAGGATGGTGAAATTAGCGCCTGGTCTTATGAACATCTTGAACGGACTCTTCTTACGCTGCAGCAGAACGGTAAAGCCTGTGATATGGTTATCCTCACCGCGCAGTCCTATGAAGGGATCATTTATGATATTCCTAGTGTCCTTGAACGACTTCTGGCCGCCGGCATTAGCACCCGACGTTTTTTTATTGATGAGGCATGGGGGAGTCTGAATTATTTCAGCGAAGACACCCGTCCACTGACCACGATGAATATCGCTCCGCTATTTGATAAATATCCTGACTTAGATGTTGTCTGCACACACTCCGCGCATAAATCCCTTTTCTGTCTCCGGCAGGCCTCTATTATCCACTGTCGCGGTACCCGCAGCCTGCCGGACAGAATTGAAACAGCAAAATACCGCATCCATACCACTTCACCGAGCTACCCGATAATAGCCTCACTCGATGCCGCACAGGCGGTAATGGCCGGGCACGGGAGTGAGCTTGCTGCGCATGCACGCGATCTGGTTAGCAACTTTTTTAACGGCCTGTCTTCACTAAAAATTGCTGATATTGAAGTAGTATGTCCACATTTTTTCAGCTCACACAACCACATTCATTATGATCCGACAAAAGTGATGCTTGATGTCTCTTCACTCGGTACAGGTGCAGAGATTAAAAAATACCTCTGTGAAGAAAATATATATGTAAAGCGATTACTGAATAACGTGCTTCTCTTTAATTTTCACATAGGCATCAATGAACAGGCAGTCACTTCGCTGCTTTCAGCACTTAATAAAATAAGTCAAAGTAAAATCTTAAATACGCCTTCCGAAATGGAGGTTTCGGAAAAGTTTATCATCCCTTATCCTCCAGGTGTACCGCTTGTTTTTCCAGGGGAAATCATTGATGACTCTATCAAAAATAAAATAAATGAATGCCGTAAAAATGGCCTCCTAATTATTGCAGCCTAAATTTAATCTTTTCCAAGCGGATATATATCATGATTACGCTCAGCAGAATGACTGAGATTGCTGCCTTACGTGGCAATCAAACCTGTATTACCGATAATAATGGACAGTATACATGGAATGAGATTACTCGACAGACCGAATCCCGCATAGTATTCCTTCGTCGCACTTTCAGTGAGGAGCAACTACGCTCGGTTTGCTATCTGTCTAAAAACAGTGCAGAACTGGTCTGCTGGCTTGCTGCGTTCACAACGCTCGGCATTCCAGCCAATGGGCTGGATTACTCACTTTCTGTGAAAACACTCAACACGCTTCTAGGACGGATAAAACCCGGTTTATTGCTGGTTTCCTTCGATCTCTTTACTTGCGATGAACTCAGCTATCTTAATACAGCTGGCACGAACATGCTGGCCGTTGATGCCCCAACGGATCCAGTTATAGGCAGTATCGGAGAACTTCACCTTCCGGAGCTGAACTGCCTGCTATTAACGCGCACTCCGCCGCCATATCGCGGACTTTCCCTGACATCAGGAACCAGCTCTATACCCAAAATAGCCCTGCGCTACCAGTCATTTGATACACGTCGTTTCGCATGGTTTACCGAAAAGTTTGGCTTTAACAACGCGGACGGGTTCATGCTCATTCTGCCTCTCTACCATGCTGCCGGTAACGGCTGGGCACGAATGTTTATGGGACTAGGGGCCTCCCTTCATCTGGTGGACCAAGATGATGAACAGGCCTTTGTGCGGACGCTTTCGCGCGAGTGCGTGAAAGCCACGGTAATGACACCTAATCTTGTCGCCCGAATGACAGGTCTTGCAGCTCGAATTAACCTCAGCCATCACCTGCGCTGGGTGCTTGTCGGGGGCAGTTATTTTCCTGTCAAAAGCAAACACGCCGCATGTACAGCCTTTGGTAATATTTTCTGTGAGTATTACGGCAGCACAGAAACCGGGGTAAATGTACTTTCAGAGCCGGACGACATGCAAGTCTGTCCTGAGAGTGTTGGCCGCCCCTTTGACGGTAACCGAGTAATGATCCTTGATGAGAACAACGAACCGCGCAAGTCGGATGAGAAAGGAAGAGTAGCCATATCAAGCTATATGCTCATGGATGAGTACAGTGACGGAAGCAGGCCGTTCATTATGATAGGCGATGAACGTTATTTTCTGATGGCCGATTATGGCTATCTAGATGATAGCGGCAGGCTGTTTCTGCTGAACCGTAACGGTGAAATTCACAGTAACCATGATATTTACCTCATTGAAGAAAAAATTCGTTTACTACCCTGCATTAGGGATGTGGCACTAACCACCGTGCAGCTTCAAGGGGTTAACCATGTTAAATGTATTTTTAGCACTGCCCAGAGCAACAAACAAAAATTTATGCGTCTGATTGAAAAAATAAAGGAGCAGGCTTCCTCAATAGGCGTCATTAATTTCTCAGCACATCAGGTAGATAAAATACCCTACAGCCCGAGTGGGAAAGTGCGCTTCAGTGAAATAATGCGTATTCTGGATGCAGCATAACACATTCCCTCAGAATTTCTGATAGCAAAATAAATACTCTTGAATAGTCATTTTTCAATGACCGTGAAATTATCAAGGCCCACTATCTGTCATGACAGTTTGAATATAAAAGGAAGATGTACTTATGAATACTTATATCAAAGGGCTGCTCTGCTGCTTGCTGGCCACTTTGTCATGGGGAGCCATGTTCCCAGTTATGACACATGCCCTGACCCGAATAGATCCATTTAACTTTACCACACTCCGTTATGGTATTGCGGGAATTGCTTTTGCTCTGCTGCTGCTGTTACGTGAAGGACGTCCAGCTTTCCGGCTGAAGAACCAACGCTGGGGCCTAGCCTGGTTATTCGGAACTCTGGGGTTTGCAGGATTCGGTTTTCTTGTGTTCCTTGGTCAGTATCTTGCGGGCCCGAGCGGGGCACTGACCGCATCCATCATGATGGCCACCATGCCTATGCTGGGCCTTCTCACGATTTGGGCGCTCAAAAAAGTCCGCCCGCAGGCCAATACCTTCGGATTCATTCTGTTATCCTTTAGCGGCGTGGTACTTGTAATCACAAACGGTGATATGTCTGCAATCCTGAACTCTCCGGCTAGTCTAACTGCAAACCTTCTTTTGATTGCCGGCGCACTCTGCTGGGTTATTTATACGATCGGTGGTAGTTATTTTCCCGGCTGGAGTCCGCTACGTTACACCACGCTGACCACACTACTGGGTATGACGAGCGTGGCTGCCACAGACCTGGTGCTGATAGGAACTGGTCTGATTACAGTACCGGATGCTGCTACAGTCACGGTAGTAATCCCGCATCTGCTGTACATGGCTCTGATTGCAGGCCTGATGGCGGTACTGTGCTGGAACATTGGTAACCGTATAATCACGCCCACAAATGGTGTGCTCTTTATGGATGTCGTTCCTGTCACGGCCTTTATTGTCTCTGCGCTGAACGGCGTGGTGCCGACGCATGTACAGATTGCCGGTGCCGCACTCACCGCAACCGCACTGGTGCTCAACAACCTCAACCAGCGCAAAATGTTACGGCAGGCCGTACCAGATACTGTGCTGAAAGCCTCTACCGTCCGCCGTTAATATCCCGAGCCCTCGCCCGGCGGGAGGGGGCTACAAAAATCAGACCGTAACCTGCCAGATGTCTTTCACCGAATCAATCAGTGCTGCCACTACGGGAGATGACTCTTTTTCACGATCCCAGACAAAGCAGAGTTGGCTCACCGTTTTCTCACCAGGCCAGATATAAAGCTCTTCGTTATCCTGGTGTACCAGAGCAATATCTTCACGCATTAGAGTTATGCCGGCCTCCATGGCGACTAGTTCGGCCAGCGTTTTTTCCTGATCGGCGACAATTACCGGCTGGACACTCACACCATGTCTTTGTAGAAAATCACGAGCTATTGAACTGAAAGAACATTTTTCCGGTGTAGCAATCCACGGAAATTCCTCAAGTTTGTCCCAACCGCAAACCGCAAGCTGAGCCTTCCAAGAATAGGGGCCAACAATGCATAGAGTAATTGGAGAAATCGCGATCACACCCAGCCGGTTTTCCTGTACATCTCCAATAATAAAACCCGCATCTAGCTCTCCCGCAAGAAGACTATCAATTATATTACCAGAAATATTCTGCCTGATTGTCAAGCTGACGTTCTGATGCCGCCGACGCAGTTGAGAAAGAACCTGCGGTAGATTAAGTATTACAGGAACGGAAATAGTGCCGAGTGCACAGGTTCCGACAGCATTAATCGAACGGGCCCGACTTAAAAATTTACTGGCAGCATCAAGTGCAATGCGGGCCTCGTCCCGCATAATCAGACCGGATGCAGTAAGTTCCATACCGCGTGGGGTACGTTTGAAAAGCCGTACATTAAATTCAGTTTCGAGCGACTTGATATGAGCACTTACCGCCGGCTGGCTCAGAAAAAGTTGACTGGCCGCGCGGGTCAGGCTCGATGTCTCAGCGACGGTAACGAATGTTCTCAACTGGTTTAAGTCCATTAAGCTTCCTGCCTTTTCAAGTTAGATAATGCATCGTCCTTCAGCGATTAGCCCAATCTACATTAACTCTTATTCTCTTACATTTGTATACGTATGGCATAAATATCCTGCGAAGTCCTAGTCCAAGTTTCATCAACATGGGATAAAAGTGCGGATAATTTATGCATCATCGAATGAACTATAGATCCGGTTCTGCCTTTTTTCGGATCTAAGCTGAGACAGAAGGGCCAGAGTGCTATTAAATCAGAGATCACATCACAGCAGAGAATTTTGCTTTAGTCGCCTTAGTGACTTAAAAGCTAAAGTTTAAATAGAATATTTATGATGCTAGGTTAGCAGCAAAACAAAAGCACAGATGGAAGGAATGATGATGCTTAGTCAGCTTAACCTGCGTTTTCATAAAAAACTGATCGAGGCGTTAAAAATGCGCGCCGTTCGCGAAAATACTTCGGTCAATGCCCTAGCCGAACGCTTCCTTGATGATGGTCTGAAAACTGCCACTGCTGGCGACGGCTATTTTCAGCTGATCGCTGATCCGGACGCCACGGCCCGGCAGCTGTACCGGCATATCATTCTTGGTCAGACCTTTGGCACGAACCCAGTATCCCGTGACGAGTTGCGCTTTATTCTGGTTCACGCAAGAGAAGCCTTTCTAAACGGAAAGGACAGGCTGGCTACCCTCCCGGCCCTGGGCACGCTGCTCGACATCACCCGCGAACTGTTGGCCTGCCAGATGGAGCATGGCCATCCGGTGGACAGCCAGTACCTGAAGGGAATCTTCCGGCTGGCCGGGGAAAACTGGACGGCAGAATTTGACGCCTTCCGGTCGGAACTGCGTCCGGTTGTTGACCAGATGTATGCCGAATATCTTCTGCGCCCCCTTGAGAGCGACTGCTTTAAACTGGCGGACGTGCCCGATAGCCAGTTGGCTGAGATTTTCACCCTGCCGCGCATGAAGACGATTTTCCCATTGGTTCTGCGCGGGCTGGACTGGCGCGCGGAAAAAGCCAGAGCGCTAGCGCAGGAACTGCGTCCGATCATCCCGGCCGTGACGGAAACCATTAAGGCCGGCACCCTGCGTATTGATATCCGTATCGAGGGCCAGCAGCCCGGCGAACGTCCGGGGGCCTGGTATAACACGCCGCGCCTGCATCTGCTGCTCACCGGGCAGGATTTTGTGGTGCCGTACGGATGGGAAGCGTTCTCTGAACTGCTCGGCCTGTTCACGCTTTATTTCCGTCATCCGGAAGCCCTTGCGCACGGCCATCAGGGTGAACGGGTAATGTTCTCTCCGCCCGGTCACGTATCAAAAGAGGGATTCTTTGGTGTGGACGGGTTGAGAGTTTTTCTGCCGGCAGAAGCTTTTGAGGGGCTGGTCAGCGAGCTTACCTCGAAATGCGCAGAAGGCACGCTGGCGGAGGCCCTGACCGGACTGCGCTGCCTGCACGGCGATCTCTGAGGAGCCACAAAATGCATAAGGAAAGTCGTAATGACCGCTGGATACGAACAGTCTTCGTGCTGTTTCTCATCGTACTGATCCTGTTGCTCATCTTTAACGGAACGGCGAAAACCAGCGACGTCAGTAACTGGATCATCGCCTTCGCCAACATCGCGATGGCCGCTGCTGCTGTCGGTGCATGGCGCGCTGCCCGGAAATTTTTACCCGAATTTTTTGCGCAGGAAGGTTATCGTCTGGCAATCGCCCTCATCAATGAGAATGTTATTCATCTCGGGATCGACAATGAATTTACTCTGCGCGCTCAGGAAGCCATTGTGGTATGCCAGCAGCTTCATGACGAAGAGCATACAAAAAGTAACCATGACCGTTTTAGGCAAGTAATTAATCAGTTTGTCACCCTGCACGACGATCACAGCACATGGCTCAGAAACAGCCGGTCGCTGTCATTCAGAATGGAAACCTACGGGATTCATGCAGCGGAAAGTAAAAAAACGGCTCTGACAGAGATGATACCGGCTCTGGACAGCATGGTTCGGCAGGGAGAGTACCTGATTTCGCTCCTGAGAGAGGATCTTGGTGAGTATGAGCAAAAGATTAAAACCGGATCAAATTTGTATTTTCCTTTCAGGAGTAAACATCTGACTGAAATACAGAAAATCTTTCAGCATATTAATGTTGAATGGAACCGGATGGTGTCCTTCAGGGATACGTTCTTCTCAGGAGACAAACATGTGAGGACACTATTTGTGGTCAGAAAAAGCTGACAACTTATCTGGCTGATGATCAGTACGGTATGTCATCCGGCCAGTCATTGCTTTCCAGGCGAGGGGAAGTCAACATAGTCGGGCTACTGTCAACTTCCTCAATAATATGCTTTCTCCGGCTTACAGAGTCTGAAGAATAGTCAAACGTGACTCCGCGTATGTGGTGAACACAGACTGTAGCCAGATCAATCTCTAATGCAGGCACTCGCTCATCAAATGGGCGGGGAGCCATTTCATATCGGTTTATTTGCGGTTCCGGTTCCTCCGGCTCTGCTATCTGCGTCACACAGATATCATCTTCCCAGTCATCTTCTGCACTCTGATACCCAAAACTTATACAGCAGTCAGCCAGTGCAGGTAACACCTGATAATTAACCCTCGAAGCTTTATGGAACAGAACAACGTTATAGTGTTCAGAAGCCGATAGTTTAGGATTCTGGACGGAGGGGTAAAGGATGCCATCAAGTGCGAACTGAGAAGAATCGGCAAGATATTCGGCAATAACCTGAGTGGGGATATAGCGAAACTCTTCTTCACCAGGCAGAACAGGTTCTGTCATGAGTCCGGACAATTTTCTCAGAAAAGTAACCTGAGCACGCTTATTAATAAAGTCAGGATCAAAATAACTGCCACGTTCCCAGACACCCTCGAGTGCAGGAAGGTTTAACAATCTGAGAGGGCGGATGATGCGGAATCCTACAGATACAACGTTGCAGCCAGCCGGAGGACGTATCTCCGGGATTGCAGTAGCAACTGAGCTGGCGCCGTAAAACAGAAATGCCTCTGGCGCTCATACGGTTTGCACCGCTGAAATGGTGGGGAGGAGGCCCCAGTTCACGATCAGGGTTAATCAGCATATTCTCGAGTTCAGCATGGTCGCGACACCACTGTGCTCGATAAAGGACAGGTATGGCCCTACCGCCTCCGGCTTTAACAATCACCTCTTTCTCCCTGCCCGTCCGCATACTTTCCAAACCGCTGAAAATGCCGTCCAGCGTTTCTCTGACTGAGTGGTTTATGAACCGGGATTCAGTTTTCAGGCTGGAGCCGAATTTGGCCCACATACCGTCAAGGTAACTAGTATCAACCTTCCGGTGCTCCTCATAATGTGATTCAGAGTCAAACTCGGTTTCTTCACCCATGATTGCTGACTCTTAGTCAGCGTGCCTGTTCTTCAGACACTGTTGAACAGCACCGGCAATTTCTGACCTAGTCTGAAGAAGATTCTCAAGAAGGGTGTGTATTTCTTCGCCATGCCGGTACCAGTCTTGCTCTCCATGTCTAATCATGGCGTATTCCATCGGGTTTCGATCTACTGGCGTCCGTATAAGGTGTTGTCTGATGGCAGTCTCAGTTGCATCACTGATCTCTTCGAGAGTGAAACAAGGATTCTTTTCACCACAGAATGTACAGGCCTCTTTTATACCTTCATTTTCGATCCGGGCACTGAGGAAAGACTCTGCTACGCATAATGCACAAATCCAAGTTTTTTCAGGTTTATAGCTGGACATCACACGCGCCTCCCGCTGGGGTTCAGAAAAATCAATTTTTATTAGAAAAATAGAAGGGCAATCCGGGCCCGTCTCTGCTTTGTTTCGGGTCTCATGCTAAAAAGAAGAATGCGGCATATATCTAACATTTCTGGGATATTCGTCTTTCTCAACTCTCAACTATAGATTTATCAGCCACTTAAATTTCATCCTCTTATGGCTCCGGACTCAGGTTTACTGTGCAGACTGGCTGAAACAGAACGACAAGTGGTGGGGTTTGCTATTTGCGCTATGCACCCTGGAGCATGGTCATCACAGCCACTCTGTTATCTTGCGGACCTTTTTGTTGCGACCGAGGCAAGAGGTGATGGAACCGGCAGTGCACTGATTAAAGCTATTCATGATGAAGCACAGAGAAATGACTGGTCGATAATTTACTGGGTGACAAAACCGCATAATCCGGCGCGTGTGCTTTATGACAGAATAGCTGTCCTGGATGATTTCGTACGATACAGCATCAAAATGTAAAGCAAGAATCAAGAGGATCTGAAAAGCATTGTGCGGGAAAAGGATCCTCTCTTCCCGTATAAACACAGAGGTATATTTAAAGTAAGGGTAATCATCCGTAATTCAGATACTCATCTGAAAACTGACAGCATTGATTCGCGCATTGCGCAGTTTTATCAGGGCGAAAAAATCCCATTTAGGTTTCGCTATAGCTATATTAAGCGCTTTATAAATCGGTAAGGCAGGGTCAGTGAATGGAAGAACACAAATCCTGTCGCCATGAGATATGGCCCATACGTTAAAAGGCTTCAGCCGTATGAGTTTTAGCGACTCGGCGGGTACAGAAATCGAGGGTGCAACCCATGCAAGCATGGCACTTCTGTGGCGTTTAAAGAGATCCACTCTGTTTTTCCCTTCAAGGGCTATATAGAGAGGCAACTCTCCGGGACAAAGATATTGTGGGTCACAGATTCCAGTTTCACATTCCTCAACAGTCTTATCTGACCAATCCATCACCTCATCCGGTCGATTCTCTGCGTAACCTCCAAAATGACCGTGGTTATAATTGCGATATGAGCCTGATACAACAAGCTGAGGGTGAATGAGTCGTTTTTCATATTTTACCCTATCAGCACTTAGATCGTACAAGAAAGGAAGTGCATAATGCATAAAATGAGAGGGATAGGTCGCAGTGGCTTTACGACGCGGCCGCCCATATCTATTCAGCTTTTCCGAGGGTTCATAATACCCCAGTAACCACCTCAGCTTCCTGACGAGAAACGGATGAACACAGGATGTCCGGTTCGAAAGGTCCAGGTCGTCCTTAAACTTTACAAAATTACAGCATGCCTTTACTAAAGGATCATGCCAGTCATGACGCTCGATTTTAAAATTGTTCAAAGCATCTAAACCTGTATTCATTGAGTACACGTGACTTATCTTCTGAGAAGTTATTCTGCCGAATACGGCGGTAACATCCATCAATATTCAGTTTGAGCGTATATCTTCGTTGTAAGTTCAGATGAACAGGAACTAAGACTTATGCGTCTTAACGATGATAACTGTCTCCGGCGTCTTACGTATCAGTCATAGCGCCATTGCCTGGCACGGGCTGATTCTATCAGCATTCCGATAGTCAGAGGGATAGCCTCGCGCGGGTTTTCTGGATAGTAGAGGCTGAAAGTTACCTGGTCAGAATCCATTCCAAATGTATCGAAGACGTTCTGAAGGCATTCCGCAGCGTCCTCCGGGTCCAGCTTCATGTCCAGATTGAGCGACATCTCAGGCGTGAGTGTTTTTTTCCGGAACGTAAGCAGGGAGCGGCCGTTCCACGGCTCGATGAGTGCCATTACGCGTGCCAGGGTATCATCTACCATATCTTATCCTCCCCGCGGGCGATGGCATTGTACAGTCTGACCGAATTAAAACCGATCTCGGCAACGTCTCTGACCAGAATCACCCAGCCCACGACGGGTATCGCCCGTCCGACAAAGGTGCTGAGCTTGTGCGTAAAAAGAATTTGCGCTGTCCGGGGCGGGTATCCCCCTACAATGGTTGGGAGCTTTATGCCGAAGGGAAATTTGGCATTAGGGAAAACCCTGCGCGCTGCCTTTGATGCATAGGACGTCCCCTTAGTGGCATCACGCGGTTTAGCTCGGGTAGTCAGGACATTACGTCCGGACAGGATGGCCACAATTGCGGCGAAGTCATCAACCCCAAGCTGTTCAGCAACTTCTTCACAGAAAATCATGAAAAAGAGTTCAGCAGCGGTGAGATTCGGTCTTCCTGCGTAGAAATAGGTATTATTGAGTTCTTCAGTCGTGTCCATAGCGAGCTCCTGCAGGTTCAGCTTCATTTATCGTCCTGACATTTCTTAAACAATAACTCCCGCGTTCAGGCCTGACAACCTGTCAGGCACAGGATAGACAGAGACGGTAGTTCAGCCATGTTTCCCGACAGTTAAAAGACACCAGTGTCAGATGCAGGGAAATGCAGGCATGTCAGACTCCTCAGCAGCATTCCAGTACCACCAACGGCCGGGCCCATATTCCGCCTCATAGTGAGAGGTTTTTACCTCCCTGCGCTGCAGGTACTCTGGCGAGTTCATGCCGAAAACTTCCATCGGCAGCGCATCAATGCCAGGAACGTCTTTGAGCACGAAATCCGGAAACACATCTTCCTCACCGTCGTAGCGCAGAGGCTTAATGAAGGCGCGTTTTTCCTGCCACAGTTTTTCTTCGACAACCCCCTCATAGCCGGAATCCAGCGGAATAAAGCGTGGGCTGACCGTCATCAGCGCCACATCGATCACGGTACTGCAGCTGGATGGCCATTTACGCCCGTCTGCATACCTGAACGATGTTTCAGGCGGTTCCGTTTGAGCGATAATCACGACTTTCATTCCCCTGCGCCAGTCGCCGAGCTCTCGGCTGAAGCTCCTCTCCAGGCGGTAACGAACGTCTTCAGGCAGAACCAGGTCAGGAAAACCAGAAAACAGCCCCAGCGGCAGCATCGTCTTCAGCCGTGCTTCACCGGCTTCACTCCAGCCAGCCAGCACAGAAACGACAATGAGTCGCCTTTTGTTCTTTTCAGCCGCTCTCAGGTGTTCCCGGTTAGCAATAACCTGCGGCGTATCTTTCATGGCCATGAGCAGCAGGGATTCATCCAGTGGCACGCGACCAATACGGATACGGGCAGCAGTCTGCTGCAGGCGCCAGCTTACCCAGCCAGGGGTGCGTTTCTTTTTATCGAAAGCCGGGTGCCAGACATTGATACCGGACTGCTCCCATAGCAGGTGCAGAAGCCCCAGCAGGCTCATCGAGGGCCGCCGTTTACGTTTCACCGGTTCGTCATCTGGAACGGTTTCAGCCGGTTTTACCTCGGAAGGGGCCTTTTTCTGGAGGCCTGTGGGAAGTCTGACCACAATAGTGCCATCAGCTGCAGCACGGACCGCGTCCCCCGTATAAATATCTGCCTGGCGTTCATCGGACCATACTGAATAAAACCGGCAGTCAGGTTTATGCTCATTGCCTGTGAAGGCGTACGAAGATAGCCAGCAGCGTTCAGTATCACGGGAATAATGAACCTTCAGCCGTCTTCTGACCGGATCGCTTTCAGCCGGCAGACACCTGCAGGTCACCACTGTGGTTTTTTTATTATCCCGGGAATGTTTGAGCCAGCGCTGCCAGGTGGAAGTTTCATTTTGCTGGAAAGCTTCAGAGGCATCGCCTGTAGCATAGAGTAGGATCGGCCACAGGTAGACCTGTCACTGCTGAAAACACATGCAATTTATTTTTCACATCTGCAGTAACACGCATCAATTAGAACTGTTAAAAATACCAGCGCTCTTTTTCATTCATTTTAGTTGACAGTAAAATGCGCTTCAATCCGTTAATTATTTGAGTTAATTTTTTTTATCTTCGACAGGCTAGTATACATGGATATGCCAGCACTCCGGATTATGGGCCAGGGCAGCTGACTTGTATAAAATTTTTCACTAAAAATGAAAATACTTTCGACGCTAACTAATATTAATGCATTTTTTTACATTGGTTTACAATTCTTGATTTTGTCTTTACGTTAGCGCTGTGTATTTTAAGTAAATTGAAAATTTTTATTAACCATAATGTAAACAAACTTCTATGCGATAATTTTCAGGTTGGCAGAATGGCAAACAACATATTTAAAGCATTACCCATGAAAGGTTTTCTTTCACTCCTGCTTCTCGAAGGCGCTTTCTTTTTACTGTGCCTGCCTGTTGGCATTTTATGTGCAAGGCTGAATGTATCTGATAACTCTATATATGGCGTCATCGCGTCATATGTATTTTTATCAATGACGGTAGTACCTTTTATTCACAAGCGATTTATTTTAAAGGAACGAAAATGAGAGAACTGGACGTAAGTGAAATAAGTATGGTATCAGGCGGAAATGCTAATTCGGGCTACGAAGGTGGCTGTTCGTCGCGCGTATCGCACGATGCAGCGCGAGGGGCGGCAAACGGTGCCTATGCAGGTGCGGTCAGAGGCGCTTTTACGGGGTGGGCCGGCGGGCCGGAAGGAGTGGTTGTTGGCGCAGCATTAGGCGGTGTTAAAGGTGCCGCGCAGGGAGCGGCAATTGCAGGGGCGGCATCATATGCAAAGAACTGTCACAATGATAATCACGGCGCGCTGGGCGGTGACTCCAGCCGCAATAGTGTAAACGGACAGTGTCACTGGTAAAAAAAGGGGAGAGGGTATTATTACCTCTCCTTCATCTTTTCTGAACCAGCCATTACATTGACAAAGTAACTGACTCACAGGAATCTGCAGTTTATGCTTTTCAGAAAGGAGGCTCTGGAAACCAGGAGCAGAAACTGGTCGGGAAAAGCAGTACTGCTTTCTGATCTGCCCGGCCGTTATGTAATAGCTTTTACCGCCGCATTCTTCCTGCTTTTCTTTATTCTAATAACTGAGTTTTCTTACACGCGCCGGGTGAATGTTTACGGGGAAATAACATCAGTACCCCGGGCAGTCACGGTTTTCAGTGCACAGCCGGGTTTTATCGAAAAGTGTGTGGTAAAACCAGGTCAGAAAATAAAAAAAGGTCAGCCGCTATGTTCTGTGAATGTCAGCCGTACCACTGCCTCAGGCGCAGTAAACATACGACACCGGGAAAGTATTGAAAAGCGTATTGACACACTTACGCATATTGATGCGGAAATTCGACATAACCGCAGCATTACGCTGGCTATGCTCACAGAAGAAAAAGAGCGTTATGAACTGGCACTGCAGCATTCTGCTCAGGCAGTGATTCATGCTCGTGAAGGACTGGGGCTGATGAAGGAGAATATGGACAATTACCGGCAGTATCAGAAGCAGGGATTGATAAACCGCGACCAGCTTATTAGCCAGACGGCTCTGTATTATCAGCAGCAGAACGATATTCTGGGACTGGATACGCAGAATGAACAGAATGCCTTGCAGGTGCTTACACTGCGAAGCGCTATGCAGACACAGGCATCCGATTTTGATAATCAGCTTTATCAGATCAGCATACAGAAAAGTGCGCTGGAGGGTGAACTTGCTGATGCAGATGCTGGCGGAGACCAGGTGATTATTTCTCCTGTTGATGGCACCGTTGATACGCTGAGCGTTACCCCCGGTCAGTCCGTAGGCTCAGGGGATAGCCTTATTCAGATCATCCCGGCCACCGCACACTACCGTCAGCTGGTATTGTGGGTACCTGATTCTGCTGTACTTTATCTGACCGCTGGACAGCAGGTTAACATTCGCTACGATGCATTCCCCTCCGAAAAATTTGGTCAGTTCCCGGGAAAGATTTTTTCAGTAGCCCATACACCAGCTTCCTGGCAGGAAATGGCAACATATTCCGGCTCTCCGGCACGATCCGTCAACGCGCCGGAAACCTGGTATAAAGTCATTGTTACCCCTAACTCTGATCAGTTTCATTACAAAGACAGCATAATCAGAGCAGAAAACGGTATGAGGGCTTCAGTTACGTTATTTCTTGATGAGCGGAAACTGTATCAGTGGATATTTTCTCCGCTTTATGACGTTCGCGACAGTGCACTGGGCCTGATACATGAGTGAAGAAGTACTGCTTCGTCTGCGCGAACTTCTGCATTTTGACAAGCGCAAAAGGGTCCCCTTACAGCTGCAGACCGAGTCATCAGAATGCGGACTGGCCTGCCTGTCCATGCTATCCGGCTTTTATGGAAGACACACAGACCTTCTGACCCTGAGGCAGCAGGCTGAACTATCATCCCGCGGCAGCAGTCTGGCCTCTCTCATCCAGACTGCGGGTAAAATCGGTATGGCCAGCAGACCCGTGTCTGTAAATATCACCGAACTAAGTGAGATGCGATTGCCCTGTATACTGCACTGGGATTTCAATCATTTCGTGGTACTGGCTGGTATCAAAGGCAAGAATTATATCATCCACGATCCAGCTACAGGTCGTTGTATTGTTACCGTGGATGAACTCTCAAAACATTTTACCGGGATAGGGCTTGAAGTCTGGCCAGATGCAGACTTTAAGCCTCAGGTGCAGCAGTCACGTCTCAAAATCGGTAATCTGCTGTCCGGTATTACCGGCTTCAAAACAGCCATCTCCAAAATATTTTGTCTTTCACTGATCATTGAATTCATCACTCTGTTAATGCCTGTAGGTACTCAGATGGTAATGGATAATGCAGTGCCGGCTTCTGATCGCGGATTACTGATGCTGGTCTGTCTCAGTCTTCTATTAATGATGCTGATTCAGGCAGGGAGTAGTGTCATACGCGGATGGATGATCATGGTCATGAGCACATATACGAACTTACAGTGGAAAGACGGCCTGTTTCGTCATCTTTTAAACCTGCCTTTAGCCTGGTTTGAACGGCGGCATATGGGCGATGTTCAGTCCCGTTTTTCCTCACTGGATTCGCTCCAGTCAGCACTGACGCAGAGTCTTCCGGGGGCAATTATTGATGGAATTATGGCCGCCGGAGCTTTTATCCTGCTACTACTCTATGGCGGTGTGTTAACCTGGATAGTGACAGCATTTACCTTTGCATTCGTATTATTAAGGGTGATCACGTGGCCTCGCTACCGGCAGGCACAGGAAGAACTGCTCATAAAAAATGGCCGTGCTGCTTCATCCTTCACAGAAACGCTCTATGCAACTGCGACCGTTCGTGCCCAAGGGCTTTCAGAACAGCGGCGACAGAGCTGGCTTGCTCTGCTGGCTGATGCGTCTAATTCCAGCATCAGTCTCATGCGCTTTGATGTGCTGGCAGGTATAGCCGGTACGCTTATCGGAGCGTTCGATGGCGTTGTTATTTTATGGATAGGCATTTCTGCCGTCATGGATCACACCATGACGCTTGGGGCATTTGTAGCATTCAGCTCGTTCAGGGGAATGTTTTCAGACAGGGTTCTGTCGCTCACGGCTCTGCTCCTTCAGCTAAGGATGCTGATGCTTCATAGTGAACGAATTGCTGATATTGCCCTGAGTGAGCCGGAAACCCAGAAAACTGAGCAACTCATCTTTTCACCAGGCCAGGGACTCTCTCTAGAGGCAAAAAATCTTTCATTTTCATATGATGCACACTCGCCTGCAGTATTCAGCGATTTTAATCTGACAGTCCTGGCCGGGGAAAGTGTGGCAATAACCGGCCCGTCAGGTATGGGTAAAACCACCCTGATGAAAGTACTTTGCGGTTTAATCGAAGCTAAGGCGGGGACTGTTCTTGTGAACGGAATCGACATTGCTGCCGCAGGGCTCAGCAGTTATCGTCGTGCTGTGGGATGCGTTCTACAGGAGGACCGACTGCTCGCGGGATCACTGCGCCAAAACATCACAGGGTTTTCGCGCGAGGTCGACGAGGAATGGATGACCGAATGCGCACGGCTTAGCCATGTTCACAGTGACATAATGGCTTTCCCTATGGGGTATGAAACTCTGACGGGGGAGCTGGGAGAAGGGTTGTCTGGCGGACAGAAACAGCGGATTTTCATTGCAAGGGCACTTTATCGCCGGCCTGGGATTCTCTTTATGGATGAAGCAACCAGTCATCTTGATGAGAGCAATGAGATGTTAATCAATGTAGCCATATCCAGATTAAATATCACGCGAATCATTATCGCACACCGGCCATCAACAATAGCTTCAGCCGGTCGGGTTATAAAGCTTGGATGAAATTACACGATTGCTCAGAAAAATCAGAAGCGCCTGTTTAGCGTGCACTCTGTTAACAAACTAGAAAAGGGAATAAATTGAAAAGACTATTATCATCTTTGATTTTTTTTATGTACTCATTGTGTGCTCATGGAAGCATGACGTTTATAAAAGGCGATACTACCAATAATTCCGAGGTAAAAGATGCCGGCGTCTATTTTAACGGGGTAATAAATAATCAGACGATAAGCTGGCTGATGTCTGGACTGACTGATATTCATGCTAACTTTCGCAATGTCAGTAATATTGACATTTACCTTAACAGTGATGGCGGGGACATGGATGCCAGTTTTGTTGCCTATGAGTTCATTAGAAACTTTCCTATAAGAATCAATATGATAAACGCATCAATGACCGGCTCTGCGGCAACGATTATTTATTGTGCGTCCGCAGAGCGCTATACAATGCCTATGGCGAACTTTTTACTGCATCCGGCTGCTGCAGGTTATGAAAAAACAGATTACATCAAGCCCGATCAGGCAAAAAGGATTCTGGAAGAAGATGATGCTTATAATAGGATGTTTGAGAAAGTTTATGCATCATGCACAACACTCATGCCAGATGAGCTGAAACAGATCACTGCGGCAGAGTCTGGCCGTAAAATCTATGATGCAGACAACGCAATTAAGCATGGCCTGGTGAATCAGGGCCTGAAGGAAAGCCGTACATATTTAATTACCTACTTCATTACCGACGCGCAGAGTTAAAAATCTTTATGGCTTAAAAAAGCGCTATAGTCGGCCAATCATGATTATGAATGGATTATATAAAAAGCTCATTTATGGCGAAAGATATTATATTTATGGAGTAGTGGTCTAGACAGTGTTTCACCAGAAATAAATCAGCGCATGTTTTTTAAGTTACTGACATAAGCGGCTTGTGGCGCTCTCCTGTGAGGGAGAAGCTAAAGTGATAATGCTGGTATCAATCCTGCTGATATTGCAGAAATTGCACGCCAGTTTACGCATTATCATTGTTTTCAGGCAACTGACCGGGCGTCCGTAAGGACTGAAGGAACTTGAATCAAGGCGGGGGATTACACCCCGACCTTTTTCATTTCTATTCATTGTTCGTTTTATAATTTTATGTCACTCCACAACTTCATTTTATCAGCGGCATTTCTTTTAACCTCGTCGTATAGCGTTTCGCACTTCATCTGCCAGGCTCTGCCACGCTCTCTCTGACCCGCAAACCACACCTTTCCCACCTTGACCTACTCCCCGTTGATTAACACACCGCGATGTCAGTAATGTCTTCATAAGTCACATGAGGACTCCCCCATGAAGAAGCGTTTTTACGACGAACAGATCATCAGTATTCTCCGCGAGGCTGAAGCCGGGGTTTCTGCGCGTGGACTCTGCCGTAAGCACGCCATTGCCGACGCCACCTTTTACACCTTGCGTAAGAAGTATGGCGGTATGGAGGTGCCCGGGGTTAAGCGCCTGAAATCGCCTGAGGAAGAGAACGCCAGACTCAGGAAGCTGCTTGCCGAAGCCATGCTGGACAGGGAGGCACTTCAGGTAGCTCCGGGGCGAAAGTACTGACGACAGACCAGAAGCGGGAAGCCGTTGAGTTTATGTGTGATGCGACCGGTCTGTCACAACGTCGTGCCTGCATACTTACAGGTTTGTCTCTGTCGACCTGCCGCTATGAGGCTCAGCGCCCGTCGGCTGATGCGCATTTATCAGAGCGCATCACTGAGCTGGCACTGGAGCGCAGGTGTTTTGGCTACCGCCGCATCTGGCAGTTACTGCGCCGTGAAGGCCTTCATGTTAATCACAAGCGCGTGTACCGCCTTTATCATCTGAGAGGGCTGGGCGTAAAACGCAGACGGCGTTGTAAAGGGCTGGCAACAGAACGTCTGCCGCTGCTCCGCCCGGCGGCGCCCAACCTGGCCTGGTCGATGGATTTGTCATGGACGCGCTCGCCACCGGTCGCAGGATCAAGTGCCTGACCTGTGTGGACGACTTTACGGAGGAATGCCTGACGGTCACTGTTGCCTTTATGATTTCAGGCGTGCAGGTGACACACATTCTGGACAGCATTGCGCTGTTTCGAGGCTATCCGGCGACGATAAGAACTGACCAGGGGCCGGAGTTCACCTGCCGCGCACTGGATCAATGGGCTTTTGAGCATGGTGTTGAGTTGCGCTCAATCCAGCCGGGCAGGCCAACGCAGAACGGATTTATTGAGAGCTTTAACGGACGATTTCGCGATGAATGTCTGAATGAGCACTGGTTCAGCGATATTGTTCACGCCAGGAAAGTCATTAATGACTGGCGGCAGGATTATAACGAGTGTCGTCCACATTCAGCACTGAATTATCAGACGCCATCAGAGTTTGCAGCACGGTGGCGGAATGGAAAATGTGAAGGTAAACAAATCGACATTACTAACTGATGGTTGTATCTAATACTGGGGGCAGGTCATTCCGGTCAATTATTATGGCTTTAATCTTTACTTGAGTCTGTATGCCTTTTTTTGGTTTTAGTTAATATGTCCCATTTCAGGCAATATGATTGATTTTATTGTTCTTATTCGATATTCGATATTTGAAAGGTGAAACGATTGTTAGGTGAGCCAAAACGCATGACAACGCTCTTCAGACAGTTTCTTCTTTGCACTATGCATATGTTTACTCTGGAAAGCTCTTCGCTTGTCTGAGCACTAATGTCCATTTTGGAGCCTATTCGCCTCAGCCCTCAACTAGCACCAGTCAAAGCTCCCTCCATAAATTGTTAAATCCGGGTTCCCTGACTACCCTTGCTGTTGTTTTTCAGAAGCGGGCCAGTACGTCCGCCAGATTAGCCGCTGCAGTTTTCGGCCATTCATCGCAGGCGATCATCAGTCGGCCGCATTTCACCAGGCAGGGACATCATGACAGAACACCGCTTTACCGAGACATACCGCGCTGAAGAAGGGGAGATCGATCCCTGTATCTCCGTGCAGGGCGCGCGCACCCATAACCTTAAAGAGGTGTCGCTGCGTTTTCCCCGTAACGCCATGGTGGTGTTCACCGGGGTTTCCGGCTCCGGTAAATCGTCCCTCGCCTTTGATACGATCTATGCGGAAGCGCAGCGCCGGTTTATCGAGTCGGTTTCACCTCACGCCCGCCGTCTGATCGATCAGGCTGCGGCGCCGGATGTCGATAACATTGACGGACTTCCGCCTGCGGTGGCCCTGCAGCAGAGCCGGGCGGGCGCGCAGGAGCGATCGACGGTCGGCAGCCTCACCCGGATCGCCGTCACGCTGCGTCTGCTCTATTCCCGTGCGGGCACCAGACCGGACGGTGTTCCTTTTATGACGGCCGACTATTTTTCACCGAACAACCCAAAGGGTGCCTGTCCCCACTGCCAGGGGCTGGGAAAGGTTCACACTGTCAGAACTGAGGCGCTGGTGCCGGATAGCTCACTGAGCATCCGGCAGGGGGCTATCGCCGCCTGGCCCAGGGGCTGGCACAACAAGAATCTGCGCAGCATCCTTGATACCCTCGGCTACGACATCGATGCGCCGTGGCACACTCTGTCTGAGCGTGACCGGCAGTGGATACTGCTGACTGAGGAGCAGCCGTCGGTGCCCATCTACGAAGGTCTCAACGCTAAGCAGCGCGAAAAGGCGATAGCGGCAGGCGAGGAACCGGGATACACCGGCACTTACACCAGCGCCGCAAAAATCGTGTTGCAGAGCTATTCGGGCGGCAGCGAATCGGTCAGAAAACGGCTGGCGCGCTTTGTGACGGTCACGCCCTGTTCTGAGTGCCACGGTAAACGACTCACCCGCGATGCGCTCTCCGTGACGTTTGCCGGGTATGACATCGCCAGTCTAAGCGAGCTGACAGTTTCCGCGCTGGCGGAACGCTTTCGTCCCCATGCCCGTGGCGAATCTCCCGATCTGCCAGAAGAGCCGGCGCTGCGTGAGGCGGTCATCCGGATGGCGGCAGACATCTGTATGCGGCTTGAGCAGCTTGACGCGCTGGGCCTGGGACATCTCGCGCCGGGGCGTCGCACCACGCTGCTCTCCTCCGGCGAGCTACAGCGCGTCCGTCTGGCAACCCAGATGATTTCGCGCCTGTTTGGCGTGCTCTACGTGCTGGATGAGCCGTCCGCCGGGCTGCATCCTGAAGATGTGAAAGCGCTGCTTGCCTCACTGAAAAGGCTGGTTCGCGCAGGCAACTCGCTGATAGTCGTGGAACATAACACTGACCTCATCGCGGAAGCGGACTGGCTGGTAGAGATCGGGCCTGGTCCGGGCGGTTACGGCGGGGCGATCGTCTACAACGGCGCCCCGGCGGGGGTCAAAGAGGTCGAATCGCCCACCTCAGGCTATCTCTTCTCCCGACGCTACACCGGACTGCGCCAGCGTCAGTCGCCGGATGACTGGCTCAGGCTGGAAGCGATCGACTGCAACAATATTGCCGGGATGGATATCGCCCTTCCGCTGGCGAGAATGACGGCCATCACCGGGGTGTCAGGCTCAGGGAAATCGACGCTGCTGAATCGCGTGCTGCCTGAAATGCTCGGTCATGCGGATAAAGAGTCCGACAGCGAGGAGGGGGAGGACGAGGATCTGGTGCCCGACGTGAAGGGACGCGTGGTCAGCGGAAGCGACGCATTCGGCCGACTCATCAGAATCGATCAGCGGCCTATCGGACGGACGCCGCGCTCCAACCTGGCCACCTATACCGGCTTTTTCGACATCATTCGCCGATTGTTTGCCGATACCCCCGAAGCGAAGGCAAGAGGCTTCGACGCCGGGCGGTTCTCATTCAATCTGCCTGCCGGGCGCTGTCCTGCGTGTGAGGGGCAGGGGCAGATCTCCATTGAGCTGCTGTTCATGCCCAGCGCCACGGCCACCTGCTCCGTCTGCGCGGGCAGCCGCTACAACCCCGGGACGCTGGAGGTAAGGTGGAACAACCTGACGATTGCGGATGTGCTCGATCTTACGGTGGACGAGGCAACAGCGGTCTTTAGCGGCAACGAAGGGATTCAGCGTTCGCTGTCGGCACTGACGGCGCTGGGGCTGGGATACCTCCGGCTGGGGCAGCCCGCCACAGAACTTTCCGGCGGAGAGTGTCAGCGTATCAAGCTCGCCTGGGAACTGCAGCGGGTCCAGCGCACCGCCACGCTCTATCTGCTCGATGAACCTTCGACCGGATTGCATCCGGCGGATATGGATAAGCTGCTGCGGGTGCTGGATGAGCTGGTTAAACGCGGCCACACGGTCATCATGGCAGAACATAATATGCGAATTGTGGCGGAGTCGGACTGGGTGATCGATCTGGGGCCGGGTTCGGGCGATAAGGGGGGCCGGATTGTTTCATCCGGCTCACCGGATGCGGTCAGTCAGTCATCAGAGAGTCTGACCGCTCCGTGGCTGTCAGCCCAGCTGCAAAAGCGAGCGGGCGATCCGGATTAATCGGGCCGGGCACTCTGGCTGAACCGCGGCGCATTAACCTGCAGGGCCTCCAGCTCACGTGCGTCGTGACTGCAGAAAAAGGTGATTTCGCTGCCGCGCTGACAGGAGAGCTCCCGCAGGCGTTGCTGGTTGTGTCGTCTGGCGCTGTTATCCATCGCCATCATCCACTGGTAAAAACGCAGCCCAGGCGTGCAGTGGCGCGTCTGCTGGCGCATTTCGCCCCGATAGAACCACGCATCGCCGCCGTGCAGCAGCCAGCCGTCAGGCTGCTGAATGGCGATGCCCGCGTGACCCGGCGTGTGGCCCGCCAGCGGAACCAGCAGAATCTCTGGCGGTAAATCCCGCAGGCGATTTACCGCCTCAAAACCAAACCACGTTTCGCCCTGCGGCTGATAGGTCTCCCAGTGGCTGATCCCACCCCATTGTCCGGGACGGTAACGCTCCCGCGACAGCCAGCTATGACGCTGATGGGCCGTGTCCACCTCCTGCTGTAGCAGGTGGATGCGCGCCTGCGGAAAATCGGTCAGTCCGCCCGCATGATCAAAATCGAGGTGGGTCAGAATAATATGCCGCACATCCTCAGCCCGGAAGCCCAGCGTCCTGACCTGTGACAGGGCGGTCAGTTCGTCGCGACGCTGAATATTGTTCAGCGCGCGGAAAAAGCCGGACAGGCGGCTGCCCGGCGCGTGGATATCCTGGCGGCCAAAGCCGGTGTCGACCAGCACCAGACCGTCGTGGTCCGTCTCAATCAGCAGGCAGTGACAGACCAGATGCGCTTTGATGCCTTTGCTGAATCCATCATAAAATGCTCCGCCCAGTGGGCACATGCAGCCACAGTTCAGGTGGTGAATTTTCATCGGGCCTCCATCGCAATCATCGGCAGAATGGCTGAGGTGCTTCGGCTCGTCTCCGGCACGCAGCAGATCAGCCTGGCTTTAGAGTGTAGAGAGGGTTGTAACAGTAGGCGGAGCGGTGAAGCGGATAACCGGGCAAAATTGCCGGTTATCCGCCAGAAAGCAGAGTTAACGATGGAAGAACGGGAAAGCGCCGGTGATCAGACCGCCCGCCATCAGCACCAGACTGACCAGAATCCCCCATTTAATCGCAAAGCGCTGGTGGTCGCCGATATCGACTTTTGCCAGCCCCACCAGCAGATAGACTGACGGCACCAGCGGACTCAGCAGATGGAAAGGCTGACCGACGATAGAGGCGCGGGCGATCTCCTCTGCGGTAATGCCGTAGCTGGCCGCCGTCTGCGCGATAACCGGCAGGATGCCGAAGTAAAAGGCATCATTCGACATAAAGAAGGTGAACGGCAGACTGACCAGTGCGGTGAAGACGGCCAGATAAGGTCCGAAGCTGTGCGGGATCACCGCCAGCAGGCTCTTCGCCATGGCATCCACCATGCCGGTGCCGGAGAGAATACCGGTGAAGATACCGGCGGCAAAAATCAGCGCGGTCACAGCCAGCACGTTACCGGCATGAGAGCTGATGCGCGCTTTCTGCTCCTCCAGGCTTGGATAGTTGAGCATCACGGCAATCGCAAACGCCAGCATAAACAGGATCTGAATCGGCATTAACCCGACCACCAGCAGCACCAGCAGCACGGTGGTCAGGATGAAGTTGGGCCAGAACATCTTCGGACGGCGGTTGGCGGCGCACTCATCGGCATCGCCCAGCCCCAGCTCAATGTTGTCGAGATGGTGATCTTTCAGCGTCATGACGCCTAAACGCTTGCGCTCACGCAGGCCAAACAGCATGGCCATCGCGACCAGGCTGACGCAGGCCAGCAGCATGGCGGGCAGCATCGGGATAAAGATGTCGAGGGCGTCAATGCGCAGGGCAGCGGCGGCGCGGGCGGTCGGGCCACCCCAGGGCGAGAGGTTCATGATGCCGCTGGCGAGGTTGACCAGACAGGTCATCATCAGCACGTTCATACCCAGCCGGTGATAGAGGGGCAGGAAAGCCGCGATGGCGATCATGTAGGTGGTGGAGCTGTCACCATCCAGTGAAACCAGCAGCGTCAGCACGGCGGTGCCGACCAGCACTTTAAGCGGATCGCCGCGCACCAGCCGGAGAATAAAACGGACCAGCGGGTCAAACAGGCCGGCGTCGATCATCAGACCAAAATAGAGAATCGAGAAGGTCAGCATGACACCGGTGGGGGCCAGCTTTTTGACGCCATCCAGCATCATTTCGCCCAGTCCCGCATAAAAACCGCCAATCAGCGCAAAAATGGTTGGTATCAGGATCAGCGCAATTAAGGCTGACATGCGTTTGGTCATGATGAGATACATGAAGCAAACAACCATGGAAAAACCCAGTATCGTCAGCAAAATAACAGCCCTCACAATGGCGTAAAAGTAATGAAAAGGTGGCGTTCAGTCAGGAAAATTCAGGAAATTGCTTAGCGTGGTAACGATTAACCTGTTGTTTTAATTAACCCTGATCGGAAAGATGATATTAAATTGTTATCAGGTTTTAGCATTTCTTTAACAGGGAAGGGTGATCGGGATCATCTTTAAACGAATGTTAAACGAGATTGTGTGACTGAGATCAAACGATAGGGGGGCGTAAGAGGGAATTGCGGGCCAGACGGGGGCTGATGCAGCGGCGAAAATCCGTCAAGGGGAAGCGGCTGAGCGCGAGCGCTCAGCCTAATGGGCTTTAATTATTCAGCAACTGGATAATCGTCTCAGGCGTTTTGTTGGCCATTTTGCTGACGGCGGTCTGTCCCTGCTGAATAATCTGGCTGCGTGCCAGCTGGCTCGCTTCTTCCGCGTAGTCAGCATCCTGAATACGGCTGCGGGCGGTGGCGGTATCCACACCCTGCTGCGACAGCACATTCCGGTTCGACTCGTAGCGGTTAATCTTCGCGCCATAGAGCGACTGATAACTGCTGATCTTCTCCAGGGCTGAATCCAGCGCCTTCATGGTGACGGAGATGTCACCGCTGGTCAGCAGCGTGGTGTTATTCAGCTTCAGCGTTTTGGTGTCCGAGGGCGTGGCCGGAATCGAGTCCGACTGCACCGGCTGACCATAATCCGCACTGGTAATCACCTCCATCGGCTGACTCTTATGCGGCGGTATGGCGGGCATCCCTTTCGGCTCAGGCAGGATCCCCCAGGTCAGATTGCTGGTGAAAGATCCGTTGCCGACCACCACTACAATCAGATCTTCGCTGACGGTATCCAGCGTGATGCGCTCCAGCCGGTTGCCGGTAATGGTGCCGTTGTTGAAATCGCCGCTGGTGGCATCTTCATAGCGATCGCCGTCACCACTGTAGGTGATGTTCATGCCGTTGTAGCTGCCGCTGTTACTGC
Source organism: Type-F symbiont of Plautia stali (assembly GCF_059731105.1). Classification (NCBI taxonomy): domain Bacteria; kingdom Pseudomonadati; phylum Pseudomonadota; class Gammaproteobacteria; order Enterobacterales; family Enterobacteriaceae; species Type-F symbiont of Plautia stali. Next base: position 77,650 of record NZ_AP035911.1, read on the forward strand.
CCGCCAGCGCCCAGCTCGATCCCCCTTCCAGCAGGGAGGAGCTGTCATAGGCCGCGTTGCTGTCAAAGCCGTTACTGCTGGTCAGCAGGCGCGATTTTGCGGTCGCCGCATCGGTTATCCCCTTGCTGGTCCAGGTGTAGTCGGGCGCGCTGCCTTCCAGCGGCGTGCCGACCAGATGCTTACCGTCGCGGGTAAACAGCTGAAGGTCATCATCCTGACCCAGCGAGTCGATGGTGATGGTAATCGACGTCGCGCCTGCCGGAATATAGGCCAGCGGGATCACCCCGGAGCTGAAGGAGTAATTCCTGCCCGAAACCGGAAATTTGGTGTTGATGGGATCAACGTTGCCCAGCTTCGCGGGCGGAAGATCGGGATTATCGGTCGCCAGCGGATAGCGGCCAAAAATCTCAGTGTGATCGGCCACTTCATCAATACCGGCCAGAATCTGCTGATACTGGTCGTTAACGCTCTGCCGATCCGCATCAGAGAGCGTGCCGTTTGCCGCCTGCACGGAGAGCGTGCGGGCCTGAATCAGCAGATTGGCGATGGTGCCCAAACCGCCGCCTGCCGTCTGGGAGTAGCTGATCGCATCATTGAGGCCGCGCGCAACAACCGCATCGGCATTCACATTGGCCGTCATGCGGTTGGCAATGGCCTGGCCCGCCGCGTCATCTTTAGCACTGTTAATCCGCATCCCTGATGAAAGTCGTTCAACCGTTCGTCCCAGAACAGAGTCAGTGCCGTACCGCGTTTTGTTCGCTATCGCGGCGGTGTCGTTATGGTTGATTGTTAACATGGTCGCTTCGAACAGGGAGAGGAGTCTTTGATTTATCGGCAGGGTGATAAGCAGCTTTAACCTCTGCAGTGACAAAAAACCAGCAGGGGCGCGGCCAGGCGGGCAACCTGCTGATGGTTAACCGCTTTTCAGATAAAAAATATTTAAGGGTGAAGCCGGGCAGGAAAAACAGCTGCTGCGCGCTGGCGCAGCAGGCAGGGGGATCAGTTAAAGACCATGCCGCCGTCGATCAGCAGGGACTGGCCGGTCATGTAGTCGGAGTCGGGGCTGGCAAGGTAGGCCACACAGGCCGCCACATCTTCCGGCTCAGAGAGACGTCCCAGCGTAATACGTCTGGCGAACGCTTCCGTGCCGTAACCGGCGGGTTTTCCGGCCGCTTCCGATATCTGCCGATCGATCGCTTCCCACATTGGCGTCCTGACGATGCCGGGACAGAAGGCGTTGACCGTAATGCCGGCCGCGGCCAGGTCGCGCGCGGCGGTTTGTGTCAGGCCCCGCACGGCAAATTTACTGGAGCTGTAGACGGCCAGCTCCGGGTTGCCGACGTGTCCGGCCTGAGAGCAGGCGTTGATAATTTTGCCGCCGTGCCCTTCAGCCGCAAAAGCCTTTATCGCCGCCTGCATACCCCAGATCACGCCTTTGACGTTGACGTTGTAAACCTTGTCGACCACCTCTTCGGTAATCTCCGCAATCGGCGTCGAGGGGGCAATACCGGCGTTGTTGACGATGACGTCGAAGCCCCCCAGCGCACGACGCGCCTCCTCAACTGCCGCCATCACCTGATCGCGCTGCGACACATCTACTTTCAGCGCGATCGCTTTACCGCCCTGCTGAGTAATCTTCTCCGCCACCTGACGGGCGGTGTCCTGATTAAAGTCCGCCACCGCGACCGCCAGTCCATCTTTCGCCAGACGCAGGGCAATCGCTTCACCAATGCCCTGGCCTGCGCCGGTTACAAATGCCACTCTGTTTTTCATCGTGATTTCCTTTTTGCATGAAATTAAAGAAGCTGGCTCAGATGCAGCTGGCCCATCAGCAGCGGGTTATCGGCGTAATCCACCGGGACAGCCACTACCGCAGGTCCCTGAACATCCATCGCTTTACGCAGCGTCGGCTCCAGTTCTGCCGCGCTGGTCACCGCAAAGCCTGCTGCGCCAAACGCTTCGGCATAGGCTTTGAAATCGACCGGGCCAAAGTTAACGCCCGAGACGCGGTGATATTTTTTCTCTTCCTGCATCGCCACCATGTTGTAGGCGTTGTCGACCCAGACGATGTGCAGAATGTTGGCTTTCAGCCGGACGGCGGTCTCCAGCTCCATGCTGGACTGCAGGAAGCCACCATCGCCCGAGACCGAAACGACTTTGCGCTGCGGGTCGACCAGCCAGGCCCCGATTGCCCACGGCAGGGCGACGCCCATGGTCTGCTGACCGTTGGAGATCATGATCTGGCGGGCGCGGAAGCTGTAGAGATAGCGGGCGATCCAGATGTGGAAGCTGCCCATGTCCACCGTGAGGCTGACGTCGCTGTTAATGATGTCCTGCATGGCACGCACGATGCGCAGCGGATGCAGGGCAAACTGATTGAGGCTGGCACCCTGCATCGCCAGCAGTTTCCGCTGCTGCTGACGGTCATCGAGGATGGTGGCGGCTTCCGGCGTCAGCTGCAGCGGCGCGGTGATGCGCGCCGCCAGTTTACGCAGCGTGGCGGCGATATCGCCCACCAGCTCGGCGTCCGGCAGGTAGCGGTTGTCGGTCTCTGCGGGGATCACGTCGATGTGAATCAGCGTGGCGTTGCCGCTGTTCCACATGGCCGGTTCATACTCCACCGGGCTGTAACCGATGGTGATGATCAGATCAGCCTGTTGCAGCAGCCGATCGCCCGCCTGGTTGTTAAATAATCCGACGCGTCCGGCAAAGCGTGAAAAGTGCTCCTGGCGGATGGCACCGGCGGCCTGATAGGTACTGGTGACCGGGATGTGACTGCGGCTCAGCAGATCGTGGATCGCCTCGCTGTTCTCGGGCTGACTCGCCATCAGTCCCAGCAGGATGACCGGATTTTTAGCCCCGGCGATAGCCTGGCTCACGGCATCGATCATCGCGTCCGGTGCTGCGCCCAGGACGGGACGGGCTTTGCTGCTCAGTGCTTTGCCGGTAACAGGCTGGTCGACAATATCCTGCGGCAGGCTGACAAACGCGCCGCCGCCCCGGCCATGTTCGGCATGACGAAACGCATTCGACAGGCACTCGGAGAGCGCGGAGGGATCGGTGACCTCAACTGCATATTTGGTGATCGGGCGGAACATCGAGACGGTATCCATGCTCTGGTGCACCTGTTTGGCGCTGTCGGAGCGTTTTACCTGGCCGCCGAGGGCGACCACCGGGTCCCCTTCGCTGGTGGCGGTAGCCATGCCGGTGATCAGGTTAGAACAGCCCGGTCCGGAGGTGACCAGCGCCACTCCCGCATTGCCGGTAAGGCGGCCTACGGCTGCTGCCATGAACGCTGCGTTCGCCTCGTGGCGAACCGGAATCGTCTGGATGGAGGAGTCCAGCAGGGAGTCAAAAACCTTATCAATCTTGGCGCCGGGAATACCAAAGACGTGGCGGACGCCCTGCGCCTCAAGCTGCGCGACCACCAGGTCAGCGCCACAGGTCCAGAGCGTGGTATCGGTTGGAGTTTTCATCGTCATTCCTCTGATTAGCTTTCGACCGCACGGATGGCAGCGTCAAGATTGGCGGGGTTCAGGTCGGCATTGAGAAAGTCACTGTCCTGCGGCAAGTCCACGACCAGTTTGCTGATGGCACCGAAGGTCAGGGTTCCCTGTTCCAGCGCATAATCCAGAATGTGTCCACCGCCTTCGCGATCGTCGGTAATAAAATGTTCGTGATAGCCCGCGACGTTAATCCCCTGCATGTACTGGGGTGTGCGGAAGCCGATCAGTTCCCCCGCACGCTGGCGGAACGCAAAGGTCGGCTGATCGCCCAGCACTTCCGGCATGGAGCGATAGGGGCGACACTGGCACGGCACGGTGCGGGTCTCGACCCGGCTGAAACGGCCACTGATCCGCAGCGCGCAGAACTGGTTGTCGGAGGTGATTTCGCTGTCGATCACCTGATGGATGGCCTCACGCGACATCGGCCGGTCAAACTCAAACAGATATTGCGGTTTGAAAAAGGTCATGACAGCAAACGGGGTTTTCTGCGCCGGATCGGCCGGATGGGCGCTGCCATCGGCGTGCAGCTGGTAAACCTGACTGTCAAAGGCGATCAGCTCGCCATCCAGCCGGTTAAAGGTGCCCAGGCCAAAATCGCCTTTGCGCAGAAGATCGGCAATCCGCGTGTTCCCGTCGTAAACGCCGCTCAGTAGCGCACTCATTAAAGAGGTCTGATAGATAACACTTTCTGGTGCATCCTGGGAAAGCGTTAAGACAGTTCGTTTTAGTTGATCCTCACAGGAACAATCAGTTACACAATTGCTCATTTGATGCCTCGTAAGTTAACCGTTAAGCCGTGTTAACCTAAGGGTGAACCGATTCAGTCGTAAGATCCAATAGCGAAACCTGTTAACTTTGAGACGTTTTTGATATGGAACTGCGCCACCTGCGTTATTTTGTTGCCGTTGCCGAGACGCTTCACTTCACCCGCGCCGCCGAAATGCTGGGGATATCGCAGCCTCCGCTGAGTCAGCAGATATTGCGGCTGGAGCAGGAGATTGGCACACCCCTGCTGAAGCGGCTGACGCGCGGGGTGGAACTCACCGAGGCCGGCGAGGCTTTTCTGGCGGATGCCGTGCAGATTGTGCAACTTGCCGACCAGGCGCTGGAGAATGCGCGCGGGATCGCCCGTGGGATCAGCGGCCAGTTGTCACTGGGATTTGCCAGCTCGGTTGCCTTTAATCCTCATATCTTTACCCTGATCCGCCGCTTTACCGGGCGTTATCCGGCGATGGAGCTGCTGACGCGCGAAGAGAACATGTCCCTGCTGATGCAGGATTTGCAGGAGGGATTGCTGGATGCCGCCTTTATCCGGCTGCCGTGCGAAAGCAGTAAGGCCTTTAATCTGCGCGTCATCTCCACCGAAAAGATGCTGATTGCGCTGCCGCGCTGCCACCCTCTCAGCGGCACACCCGTCCTGCCCTTATCGGCCCTGGCCAGTGAAACCCTGGTGATTTTCCCGCGTGACGTTTCGCCCAGCCTGTATGAGCTGATTGTCACCGCCTGTCTGCGGGCGGGGTTTTCGCGCCACACCTTCCAGCAGGCGCCGCAGATCACCACGTCACTCGGTATGGTGGCGGCAGGGTGCGGGATTGCGCTGGTGCCGGAGTCGATGCGCTGCGTTGATAACCCGGACGTCAGCTTCAGCGATATCGAAAACAACACGCTGTTCACCGACGTGGCGTTTGCCTGGCGGCGGCATCACCCCTCGAAAGCGGTGCTGCACCTGCTGTCGCTGCTGGCGGAACAGTCGGCTTCAGGCGAAGCGGGTTGATAAGCGCCAGCTATTGAACTGAAAACAATAACCAGCTGGCGGGCGGTGGGCGGGATATTAATAATCGGGGCATGACTACATACCGCGTAAGAGTCGGGTTTCACAACCCGTCAGCCCTGACATTCAGGCAACTGGATGAAATTCTGGAGCCGCAGCGATTCTGGAGAACAGATTCGGCGGGTGGCCAGTTCCGCTATTTCATGGAGTATGAGTACCAGTCTGACGTGCGTGACCTCTGTTCGGTCTGTTCGCTGGCCTATACCCAGGCCTGTAAAGTCAGAAAGTGCCCGCTGATTCTGGTGGAGGTGATGAACTGAGCATGTCAGGCGATCCCGCGCGATCGCCTGACACCGTTTCAGCGCGACCGGCGCTGCATCAACAGGCTTAACGCGGCGGGCAGCACGGTGAGCGTCACCAGCGTTCCGCTGACCAGCCCCCCGATAATCGCCAGCGCCATCGGTCCCCAGAAAACCTGATGGGCGATGGGGATCATACCGAGGATCGCGGCGCAGGCGGTCAGCAGGATAGGCCGCGCGCGGTGATGCGCCGCCTGGCGGATGGCCTCACCCGCGGCCAGCCCGGCGCGGGCATTGGCATCCACTTCACTGATCATGATCACCGCATTGCGGATGATGATACCTGCCAGTGCAATAATCCCCAGCAGCGCCACAAAGCCCAGCGGGGTGCCGGTCGGCAGCATGGCGGAAACGATGCCGGGCAGGCCGAAGGGGGCCATGCTCAGCGCGAGCAGCATACCGGAAAAGCGTTGCAGCTGAATCATCAGCAGGACCAGCATGGCGCAGAGCGTCATCGGCAGCAGGGCAAAGACCGAACTGTTGCCCTTGTCCGACTCCGCTACCGTGCCCGCTTCCTCAATCGTGTACCCGGCGGGCAGGGAAGCACGCAGGGCGGCGATAGCCGGTGCCAGCTGTTGAGAGACCGCTTCCGCCCGCTGGCCGGGGGCGATATCTGTCTGCACCGTGATGTAGGGCAGCCGCTGACGCCGCCAGATCACCGGGTCATCCACGCCCCACTTCAGGGTCGCCACCTGGCGCAGCGGGATCTTCTGACCGCTGGCATTGGTGATCATCAAACCCGCCAGCGTCGCCGTATCCTGCCGCTCCGCGTCATTGCCGCGTAACACCACATCAATCAGCCGGTTGCGGTCGCGCAGTGTCGTCACCACGCTGCCGGACATCAGCGTATTCAGGGCACGGGCTATCGTCCCGGAGGAGAGTCCGGCCGCGCGGGCTTCAGTCTGATTGACGGCCAGCGTCATGACGCGCTCCGGTTCTCCGGCGGTCAGATTGACCTCGCGGGTCAGCGGTGAGCGGGCAATCAGCGCCGCCAGCCGGGACGCCGCCAGCCGGACATGACCATAATCCGGTCCGGTAAGGCGGTATTTCAGTGGCCAGCCAACCGGCGGTCCCAGCTCCAGCGGCGAGACCCGTGTCGTGATATCACTGAAGTTCTCAGCGAGCCTGCTCTCCAGCCTGCGCTGCAGCCGGTCGCGCACCGTCAGGTTTCTGGCGACCACCACCAGCTGCGCGATGTTTTCATTCTCCAGCAGCACATCCATCGGCAGATAGAAACGGATGGCGCCCGATCCTGCGTAGCTGCTGAAGCTGGCCACATCGCGGTCATAGCGCAGCACCTCTTCCAGCTGTGCGGTCCGGCGCGTGGTTTCAGCCTGCGTCGCACTGGCGGGAAGCGTGAGGCTGACCAGCAGTTCGGGGCGGTCGGACGCCGGGAAAAATTCACCCTGCATAAACGTGGTGGCGTACAGGCTGACCAGCAGCACCGCCAGCGCCGCGCTCACCGTCACGCCCCGATGACGCAGAATGACTTCCAGCAGCCAGTGATAGCCGCGCATCAGCACGCCCGGTCGCGGGTCGGCATGATTCAGTTTTGCCGACAGCAGCCAGCAGCCGGTAAGCGGAGAGAAGATCACCGCGACGACCCACGAGCAGAGCAGCGCCAGCGCGATGACCACAAACAGCGAGTAGCAGTACTCGCCGGCGCTGGAGGCGGCGAACCCGACCGGAATGAAGCCGGCGATCATGACCAGCGTGCCGGTCAGCATTGGAAAGGCGGTGGTTTTAAACGCCCAGGTAGCGGCCTGCCACTTACTGTCACCCGCTTCCAGCCGGGCCACCATCGCCTCGACGGTGATCATGGCGTCATCCACCAGCAGCCCCAGTGCGATAATCAGCGCACCCAGCGAGATGCGCTGCAGCCCGATACCGGCCAGCAACATACCGGTAAAGGTCATCGCCAGCACCAGCGGGATCGCCGCCGCCACCACCAGTCCGGCGCGCAGCCCCAGCGAGATAAACGACACGGCTAACACAATCACCACGGCTTCGCCCAGGATTCGCATAAAACCGCTGACCGCCGTTTTTACCACCGCAGACTGATCGGCAACGCGGGTCATGGTGATGCCGTGCGGTAACTGACCAGCCAGCGTCTGCATGCGCTGATTCAGCTGCTGACCAAAGTCGAGCAGGTTGCCGCTGGCGGCCATGGAGACGGCCAGCCCGATAGCGGGCACGCCATTGACCCGGAACGTCGGGGCGGGCGGTTCGGCGGGTTGCAGGCTGATCGTCGCGAGATCGGTCAGCGGGATAAAGCGATCGCCGATATGCAGCGTCATCGCCTGCAGGCTGTCGACGGAGGTCAGGGTGCCGCTGACCCGCAGCGCAATATTCTCGCGGTCGGTGCGCAGGCTGCCCGCCGGGACGACCTCGTTCTGCGCGTTGATGGCGTCGCTGACCTGCTGCAAATCGAGACCCATGCCATTGAGCTTTTGCGGAGAAAAGGCGATAACCACCTGTTGCTCCTGCACCCCCAGCAGCCGGGTTTTGCCGATGTCGGGCAGGGTCGCCAGAGCGCGTCGCAGGTTATCGACACGGTCGCGCAGCTCACGGGCGCTAAAGCCCTCAGCCGTGAACCCATAAATCGTGCCGAAGGTGTCATCAAACTCGTCGTTCACCGCCGGACCCTGCACGCCCTGCGGCAGAGAGGAGCTCACATCCTGCATCTTTTTGCGCAGCTGATACCAGATGCCCGCGACCTGAGATGGCGGCGTATCGTCACGCAGATTGACATAAATGACCGTCTGCCCGGCGCGGGTTTCACTCTCCACCGTATCGAGAGAGGGGAGTTCCTGCACCTTCTGCTCCAGCACGTCTGTCACCAGCTGCACCATGGTATTAACGTCGGCGCCCGGCCATTGGGCAGAGACCACCGCGGTTTTGATGGTAAACGCCGGATCTTCATTACGTGACAGATGTTCATAGCTCATCACGCCCGCGGCCATCACCAGCAGCATGAAAAAGACCACCAGCTGCTGATGCGCCAGCGCCCAGCCAGAGAGGTTAAAGCCAGCCGGTTTTTTCATGGTTCCTCCTGCGCAGGCAACACTTTTTCGCCAGGCTGCAGGGTGGCGACACCGGCGGTAACGATGCGCTCGCCCGGCTGAATACCGGATGCGACGAAGATTTGCTGAGCGTCAAAGCGGGCCAGCACCACCGGGCGAAGCTGCAGACGGGAAGCCGCATCCACAACCAGCAGTGCCGGCTGGTCGGCTAAGCGCGTCAGGGCGCTGGCGGGCAGGGCGATGACCGGCGGTTGCGAGTCGGGCAGGGTAACCATCACGGTGGCACCGGGCGCCATCGCCTCGGGCGGCTGATTCAGCGTGACACGGAGCCGCCAGGTGCGGGTCTGCGGGTCAGCCTGCGGACTGATGTCACGGACCGTGCCGCTGGCCTCGATGCCGGAGTCGGCAAGCAGCGTCACCTTCAGCGGTGTGCGATCAGCGATCTGCAGCCGCTCGGTGGTGGTCAGATCAAACACCGCATCGCGAGCATCCCCCGCGGCCAGCGTCATTACGCTTTGTCCGGCGCTGACCACCTGACCCGGCTGAACCGTGATAGCGGTGATCCGGCCCGCAGCAGGGGCCGTCAGCCGGGTCCAGCTGAGGCTATCCTGAGCATTTTTCAGCGCCGCTTCGCTACTGAGGCGGCGGGACTGCGCGCTCTGCCAGTCCGCCTGGGCACTGTCCAGCTGGCTGCGGGCGATAGCACCGCCGGGCATCAGCAACCGCATCCGATGCAGATTCAGCGCGGCGACCCGCTCCGCCGCCCGGGCGCTGTCGAGATCGGCCCGGGCGCTGCTCAGCTGGTTACGCGTCTGATCGTTTTCCAGCGCCGCCAGCGGTTGCCCGGCACTGACCCGATCGCCCAGCTCGGCCATGCGGCTGACGACCCGCCCGTCGAGCCGGAAGGCCAGGGTGACTTCGTCATGCGCCCGGATTTCACCGGTCAGCCGCAGAGAGGCCGCACCGCCGGGCGGCGGCGCGGTCACGGCTTTTACCGGGCGGGGCGGAGCTGGCGGCGGGGCCGCACTGTTATCGCGGCAGCCGGTCATAATCAGCACCCCGGACAACACAAAGACGAACGGCACCACGAGGTGAACAGAGAAGAGGTGACGCCAGATCTGGCGGGCAGCATCAGATAAGAAGTCTGTCATAGCCGGGTTCCTGTAATGAGTTGTGCTCATTGAACCCGGCCCGTGTCCAGAAACGTTCCATGAACCATCAAGAAATGGTCAAGTCAGAACAATTTATCGATCCGGGAGTGTTATCCGAATCAGCAGGCCGCCGTCGGCGGGTAGCGAGGCGGTGATCGTCCCGCCGTGCGCGTCGACAATGGCTTTGGCAATGGACAATCCCAGTCCGCTGCCGCCGGAGTGGCGGGCGCGTGAGGAGTCGGCGCGGGTAAAGCGGTCAAACAGCTGTGGCAGGAAGTCCGGATCCACGCCCTGACCGTAATCACGAAAGGTCAGTATCGTGGCCTGGGCGTCCCGGCTGGCGGAAATGAGCAGCACACCGCCGTCCGCCGCGTAGCGCAGCGCATTTTCGCAGAGGATGGTCACCACCTGCCCCAGCCGGAACGCATCGGCGCAGAGCAGCAGGTTGTCAGGGGCTTTCACGCGGAGGGTCAGGCCTGCCTGCTCTGCCTGCGGCAGCAGCCAGCCAGTGCGCTCACGCAGCAGCTCGGCGGGGTTAAAGCACTCCGGGTTCAGCGTAAGCTGCCCCGCATCCGCCAGTGACAGCAGATGCAGTTCGTCAGTCAGCCGGCTCAGTTGTGTCAGCTGCTTCATGATCATCGCCAGCTGCTGAGGGTCGGCCGGAAAAACGCCATCCAGAATGCCCTGCAGACGGCCCATCGCCGCCGTCAATGGAGAGCGCAGTTCGTGCGCCATCGCGACGTGAGAGGCGCGCAGCTCGCGCTCGTAACGCGCCAGCTGCTGTGTCATCTGATTAAAGTCTTCGGTAAAGCGCACCAGCTCCTGCGGAGCCGCGTCAACGACCGCCGCCGGGCGGCCAAACTCCCCCTGCGACACCGCACGCGCCGCCGTTGCCAGCTGGCTGAACTGTGCGGAGAGCGGACGCGCAAAGCGCAGCGCGATCAGTACCATAAGCGGAATGGTGACCACGACCAGAAGGATGACGGTCAGCCAGTCAGAGGAGGCCAGCGACGGATCGGAAAAATTGATGCCCCAGTATTGATCGACAATCTGATGGAAGCGCGCCGGATCGCTGGCGGGATGCTGGCGCAGCCGGGTGAACTCCTCCACCAGCGCGGGGGGCATCCGGTGGTAGACCCAGACCGCCTGCACCGCAAATCGCAGCCACATACAGAGGGCGATCAGTACTACGCTGCCTATCGCCAGCAACAGAACCCGGATGCAGATCCAGCGCCACAGTGAGGTGTGGGTTGCGTTCTTCATGGCTGTCTGAACCGATAGCCGACGCTGCGCACCGCCGGCAGCACATCAGCGATGCCAGCGGCTTCGAGTTTACGGCGCAGGTTGTAGACATGGGTATCGACTACCCGCTCCAGCGCATCACTTTCCGGCAGGCAGTGCTCCAGCAGAAACAGGCGGGTAAAGGGACGCGTCGGGGCGCGCATCAGCGTGACCAGCAGGGAAAATTCGGTGGGCGTCAGATCGAGCCGGTGTGGGGCGGCGCTGTCACCCTCCACGATCGCGGTGAGCGCCTCGGGATCGACCGTTAAACCAGCCCAGCGCAGGACCCCGGCCGCGGCCGCGGGCGGCTGGCTGCGGCGCAGAACGGCCTGCACGCGCGCCACCACTTCACCGGGATGATAGGGTTTTACCACATAGTCATCGGCCCCATAGCGCAGCGCACCGATGCGATCGGGCGCGTCACCCATCGCCGTGACCATGATCACCGGGGTATCGTCACGCCGCCGCAGCGCCGCCAGCACCTCGGTGCCGTTCATGCCGGGCAGCATGATATCGAGCAGGATCAGATCCGGCTGCCAGCGTCTGGCCGCCTCCAGCCCGCCCGGTCCGTCACCGGCTATCGTAACCGCATAGTTTTCACGTTTCAGGTAAGCCTCAAGGACGCCCGCTGCATCCGCGTCATCTTCAATAATCAGTACACGTTTTTCCTGCATTTCCGGACCACCTTGACTGTTTCTTCATAAATCCCTGGCCGTTCATTGATACGCGCCTCGCATACTCACCTCCGGTGACGCGGTACTGACTCCCCAGCTCCGCACCGGATGTGATAATGAGGAAACGTGATGATAACCGGAAAAATAACGCTTCACATGGTCTGTTTGTCGCTGGGTTTCAGTGCCGCCGCCGCGATGGCCGAAGAGAGTCCCACGCCGCCTCCCAGCATGACGCTGGGCATTGCGGGCATCAACGCACCGCGCTACAGCGGCGCAAAGAGGAATCACTGGCAGGTGATGCCGGTGATTCAGGCGCGCGACGGGGCGTTTTTTCTCGATTCGCAAAAAGGTATCGGCTATGACCTGCAGGCGGATAACGGACTTTACCTTGAGCATACGCTGGGCTACGGGCTGGGCCGCTCAGACCGGAACTCCTCCTGGCGTGACGGGGATGACCGGCTGCGGGGAATGGGAAATATCGACGCGACGGTCAATACCGCGCTGGCGCTGGGCTGGTCTGTAACGCCGTGGCTGGTGCTGGAGGGGAAAGCGACGCTGCCATTGAATGACAGTCAGGGCGTGCAGTACCGGACGTCCGTCACCCTGATCCCCTGGCAGACCGCGGATGATACCGTGGCGCTGCAGGTGGCCGGTCTGTTCGGTGACGGACGCTACATGAACACCTGGTACGGCGTGAACAGCCAGCAGAGTGCGCGCAGCGGGTTTGCACGGTATAACGCTTCAGGGGGATTCTACGGAACGGACGCCAGCCTAACCTGGAGTCATCAGCTGACCCCTGCCTGGGCAGCCAGCGTCACGGGTGACTACAGCTGGCTCGATAAATCTGCCTCCGACAGTCCCCTTGTCGCACGGCACGACGGTGCCGGGGTCACGCTGGCCCTCAGCTACACCTTCTGAGCTACATGGGAATAAGCGGGATGCGCAGTCACCGTGCTCTGCTTGTCGCGCTCATCCTGTTATATCTGCTGGTCTTTACCCTGACCGGTGCTGCACTGAGCCTGTTTGATGCGCCGGAGCCGGGCTGGTGCGACAGGGAGGCGACAGAAAGGGTCGGGCGCCTCCCTTATGCTGACGCTGTCTGTGACCGGTCAGCTAATCTTTCTGTGGCTGGCGCTGGAGGAAATTCCATGTTGCACCCAGCATGCCGGAGTCGTTGCCGTAGGTGGCCGCATCAATGCGAATATCAATCTGATACTTTTCCAGCTGCTCAGCGAGTTCTTCAAGGAAAGGTTCCCGCGCCGTAATGCCGCCGCCGATAAATATCATCTGCGGATCAAAGACGCTGAAGAGGTTATATAAACAGGCCGCAAGATCCTGGTAGAATTTTTCCACCACCTGCTGCGCCATTTTTTCCTGGCGGTCGCAGGCGTCAAACACATCTTTGCCACTGACGTCGTCGACAGGCCGATCGGTGAGCTGACTGTAATTCTCCCGCAGCGCGGTCATGGTACAGCTCTGGCTCATGGTGTGGCGTTCAATGTCGCTGCTGGTGGGGCGTGAGGTCAGCAGACAGCCAAACTCACCGGCCCGGTTCCGGCCACCGCGAATCAGCGCACCGTTGCAGAAAGCGGCTCCGCCCAGCCCGGTTCCGATGGTCAGCATCAGGAAGTCGTTCAGTTTTTTCGCTTTGCCCAGCCAGTATTCCGCCAGCAGGGCACAGTGCGCGTCGTTTTCCACCGTGGCAGGCAGGGCGGTTTTCTCCGTCAGCCACTGGCTCAGATGAAACCCGTCAAAGTCACGGATGGTGCCGCCCATCTCAATAAAGCCTTTATCGGGGTCGATATAGCCGGGCGTACTCACGGCGATACCTTCACAGCCGGGATTCTTCTTCAGCCAGCCCACTATTTCTTCCAGAATTTTGTCCCGCGCGTTGTGGGAAATGTCGGCGCTCTCCTGCGTCAGAATGTTTCCCCGATCGTCCACCACGCCCATTTTTAAAGAGGTACCGCCAATATCAAAAGCTGCAATATTCATCAACGTTCTCTGAAATGATGTTGGTGCGATTAATTGTAGTGACGAAATAAAATCGCAGGCGGCCGGGCAGCCCTAATTTTGTCAGGAAAGGTACAGATTTATAAAGCTGCCGGAACAGGGCGCCATGAGCGAAGCGTTAATAACGGGAGGTGCTGCTATTAAGTAAGCGGTGCGGAGAATAGTAAACATTCCGGCGGCGATGTTTCTGTTAAGCGAATGTTTTCGGTATTAATTTACCGGATTAACCCTGCCTGGTGCTTCTTAAATCCAGCTGAATTATACTGTCGGCAATGAGCGCAAATTCAGTGATTTCTTAATGATTTACATTATCGATGACCAGATTACGTATAATTCAGATGACTGTACGCTGAGCCATATACCTACTCAGGAGTCGCTGAGCCTGAGTATCTCTTCCGGCCGGTTGTTTGAGCAGCTGCTGAATTCTGGCGGAGAAATCCTGTCGCGTGACACCTTACTGACAGAGGTCTGGGACCGGTATGGCCTGCGCGGCTCTAACAGTAATCTGAATCAGTATCTGAGTATTCTGCGCAGGGCGCTTGCGGCCTATGGTTGCCAGAATCTGATAATGACCCTGCCGAAGATTGGCATCCGACTGAATCCGGAGATCAGGATTGTGCGGCAAACGGCTCAGCCGGTGGCGGTGTCTGATATCGTGCCGGAGCCGGTAGCGGGCACAGACACCGATGCGCCGCCGGATAACGTCACCGCGCCGGAGCCCTCTCTGGCTCCGGTGGCAAAGCCGATGCGCAGGACCCGACAACTGAGTGTGGCCCTGATTCTTCTGGCGATATTCATCGTTGCCTTCAGCTTTTACATCTTCATCCATCCTGCGCAGAAGAATAGCGGGCTGACCACTGTGTCACTGGCGGGCGGCTGTGAAGCGGTACTGCTGAAAGGCCTGGATGTGGTAGAGCGCGAGTCTATTGATCAACAGATTCTGCAGATGCTCCGGGAGAATAATCAATCCTGCAGCGCCGGGCGACGGATCTATTTCGATAAAAACACGGCGTTCACCACCACGAACTACGGCAGAACGATGCTGTCAGCCTGTAATCTTGATGAGCGTGGGCACATCATTTCCTGTGACAACGTTTATTATCTCGACTGGAGAATGAATTGAAACGCAGCGCCACTCTTACGCTGACGGCAACGCTGGCCATATTGCTGCTGGTTACCTTTGCAGCCATCAATTTTTATCGTCATCAGGAAACTGATTTGCCGTTCCGATGCTCGGCGTTCAGCCGCTACGATCTCAGTCGTCAGGAAGGGAAGAAAGTCGAGTTTGCGGTGTCGCAGGATTTGCGTTTTATTGATGCGCACTCCGGTTATCTGTTACTCAACGGGCAGGTCACGCTGGGAGATAAGGTCACCACGCTCAATCGCCGTATTGCACTGAGCGAGGGGGGAAAAATAGAGAGCGATACTTATCGCTATAAAATTAAATCGATTATCACCTCGACCAACGATACCACCCCGGATGCGGTATTCAATCTGCTGCTGGCGGAGATCACGCTGGATCCGACCTACCTGCAGCTGGATGTGCGCCAGGTGGATCAGCAGGCCTACCTGATTAGCGGGCCGCTCTCCTATCTGTTTACCTGCAAGCGTTACTGAATGACGGCAGGCCTCTGCAGGGGCTTGTTAAGCGTTGAAACCGGACGTTAGGCTTTATGCCATTTTGAGTGTATCCGCTCTTCCCTGCATCGGACTAAGAGGCTGTTAACCTGATATCGAATTGCAGATATAGGTCGGGATAAAATTGACCATAAAAAGAAAGTTTTTGTTCTTCTGCCTGATGATTCGCATATAAACTTCCTTCTCAGAGGCGATGAAAAACCGCGAGAGATACTGGCTGATCTCGTCATCACTGAGATTGTCATCCGGTAGCCTGATATTTTTTTCAGTGGTCATATAATAGATATCGCCATTGCGCTGCAGGCTGAAGGAGACTTTACGATTAAACACCTTTCCAGGGTTCATTTCTGAATAGCCGGTGATATGAGCTAACGCAAAGTTATCGCGAATCATATAGTTGAGTGACAGATGATAAATGTCGTCACTGTAATGTTCTACTAAGTTTGCAACACAGTTAAAACTTTCTGTGGGACGGCGCTGCAGATAGGGGTAGGCCAGAAAAGCCGCCTCCATTAAAATTACGATACCCGTTAGTACGATAAGCGTTTTTTTAATCACCCGGATTCAATCCTCTGAAATGATATTCTGAAATGCACTGATTTTTCTGGCTCATCGGTTTATTGCAGCGAATGACTGAGGTTCTGGGCAGGAGCGCATAATGCGTCACATAGACCCAGGGATAATGACTGCAGCTGCTTTTCAATTTTTCAACCAGAGAAAGCGTTTTCTTTTTCTCCTCTGAACGGGCATCTTTGTCGGCAATATAAACCCGGCATCCATTGATATCTGCCAGAAAAGGGTACTCATCAAAATGGACGCGGGGCGCATCTGATGCGTTGTTAGTTTTCAGAATTACCATCAGCAAAATCAGTGCGACCAGGCTCATGGTCCAGAGTAAAACCGCTGGCAGGAAAGATTTCAGCGGTGCTCCCGATTCCTGCCGGGCAGCGTGCGCCACCAGCGGCTCGCCCTGTTCAGTATCCGCTGAGGATGGCAGGCTCATTTCATCATAAGGTTCTTCCGCAAAAGTATCTTCATCTCTGGAGTGCGTGTTTTCCTGACTGCCATCAACGTGCGTTTCACTACTGCGTTTCTTTATATCTGTTCCACTGGCCAGTGTCAGACCGACGCGTGGGATTGTTACGACAGGATCTTCCGCTAGCCCGACCTTTTTTAAACCCTTCCGCAGAATAGAAATATTCTGATAAAAGGTATTGGGAGAAACCAGCATCCCATTTTTCTCCCAGACAATCTCCATAAACTCCTGCTGCGTAATAATCGTGTCATTTCGTGTGATTAATAATAAGAGGCAGCGGCCTGCCGGAGAATTGAGGACTACACATTTTTCTGGATCGTTCAGATTACGCAATGTACTGGCCGCAGGATGAAACTCAATAAATCCATTAATGATGTAGTGATTATGCATCAGGCTAAACTCAGCAGAAAAATCTGAGTCTAGCTTTTTTACCCCCTTATTGTTACCTCCAATCTGTGCGACATTTTAAGATTCCATTTTCATTTGGGAATTTTTATAGGGTCAGCGTCACAACGCAGCCCGCTTTTACCGGACATAAAAAAAGGTGCAGAATGTTCTGCACCTTGTCAACGCCAGTCATATAAGCATCAGATCAAGCGGCTTGCCGCATTATCCTGGAAGGTGCCGTTGAAAGCGTTAGTGATAAACTGATTGACCAGTGCATATACTGACTCTGAATCATTCCAGCCCATAATTGCACCGGCGACAGCACCCGCCGCGGCACCGATCATGCCTGCACCCAACATACCCACCAGCTGGCCAATGGCACCAATGCCGAGGATACCGCCACCGTCGCCACCGTGCATGCCGCCGATGGTGGCACCCGCAGCGTAGCCTGCCGCTGCCAGCAGAACGCTGCTGGTGAGTGATTCCCATAACCCCGCACCCGATACGGCATCAATTTCCATCATGCTTAAATCGCGCATTATTATTTCCTCAGATTAATTTTAAAGTTAAGCCATGTCTTATCTTCTCATTTGAGAAATTAAAATATGACTTTTCATAGGCTGTTTCAAAATGACGGCAGTGACATGCTGTCTTGTTTCAAAACAGGTAAAGCAGGCATTTTTATTACAGCATGCCTTTCTGAATTATTATCCTGTGCTACATGGATAACCTATCAGGATTACACGTTCAATATTCTGACGATAAAGTGAATGGCTTAGCGCTTCTCTTTTTATCTCTTATCCGATTAATTTTGCTGCGGCGTTATGCCGTTATGCTTCAGTCAGGAAATGAGCTGGCACGGGTTCGTCAGCGACTTTACGCCCGTTGAGTGATTCCCGATGATGATGACGACCGCAACATCCCTTGCAGATATCAGCAGAACGCGGTTGAAGCATTCCTCCTGAATATTCAGCGGTGCAAAAGTCAGCTTCCGTGATACTGAAATCACGCACGGTCACTTC
Organism: Type-F symbiont of Plautia stali; assembly: GCF_059731105.1. Classification (NCBI taxonomy): domain Bacteria; kingdom Pseudomonadati; phylum Pseudomonadota; class Gammaproteobacteria; order Enterobacterales; family Enterobacteriaceae; species Type-F symbiont of Plautia stali. Next base: position 95,511 of record NZ_AP035911.1, read on the forward strand.
CTGACCCTGTCACTGATGGCAGGTGGTGTTATTAATGTTAATTTTCGGCGTTAATTATGCATTTTACCTGAAGCCTCTTAAATAGAATTACTTCTATTTTTAATTTCTTTCAGCTTTTGTGTTTGTATCTGGTATGGCCATTTTAAGATCCGTGTTAATACCTCAGGTGTTGTTAAGCGTAAATGACTTTACGCAATGTGCCAGCCTGTGCATCTCATTCTTCATGGATACTTCATCAGGGTAAATTGACGTGAAGTTGATCGTAACATTATCAGCCAGCAGACAGGCATAGGTTACCTGCCAGACTCGCTGACTGCCGCCCTGGCCGGTTATAAAGCTGTAAATCACCTGGAAAGTTTTCGTAAATGCATGGCCATCATTGACCTCTTCCATTTTTACCAGGTTGAACTGATTAAATATTTTTTCGGCATTACTGACCTGTAAGGCAATATTCTCGCCAAGGGTTTGTCCTTCAGCAAGCCGGTCGCGGTTGATGGTGATCTGCTGGCCGGTTCTGAATGCCACAACATTAATTGTCTGAGTTCTGACTTCTTCGTCAAATTTAAGCGTGCCTTCCAGGCAGATTAGACTGTTTTTCATATTCACTCCTTGGTTTCAGGGCTGGGCAGCACTTAACAGTGCCCTCTGTTAATTTATTTCCAGCGTCACCTGTGAGGCGTTCACTAAAGCTGCAAACTCTGCTTTGGTGATTTCGGTCACGCCATGGCGGTTGATTTGGATAATGCGGTCTGCGCTCATGATCGTTTCCGGCCGGTGTGCGATGATGACGCGGGTGATGCTCATGTGCTTTATCGCATCATTGATGGCACTCTCTCTGGCCACATCCAGATGACTGGTGGCCTCATCAAGGATAAGCAGGCGCGGCTGGCGGTAAAGCGCGCGGGCGAGGATGACCCGCTGCACCTGCCCTCCGGAGAGAGACGAACCCATATCGCCCACCATGCTGTTGTAGCCCATAGGCATTGCCATAATGTCGCCATGTATCTGGGCGATACGCGCTGCCCACTCGACCCTGGCTTTATCCAGGCTGGCATCAAAGAAACTGATGTTGTCCATGATGGAGCCGGCAAACATCATATCGTTTTGCATCACGCTTCCGATCAGATCGCGGTAATGCGTCATTCCCAGTTTTGTATGGTCGATACCGTTAATGCTGATCATACCGGCGTTCGGTTTGAGCAGTCCGAGCAGCAATTTTGCCAGCGTCGTTTTGCCCTGGCCGGAGGGGCCGATGATGGCGACAGATTCACCGGCCGCAATGCTCAGGCTGAAGTCAGAGAAGATCTCTTCGTCAGTGGCTGAATAACGGAAGGTCATGTCGCTGATATCCAGACGCACCGGCCCTGTTTCTTCCGCCACCGCGATGTGGCTTTCCATATTCTGCTCTTTCTCCGTCAGGACAATATCGGAGAGACGTTCACCGTGTAAGCGGAGCATTTTGAATTCGATCAGCGCGTTGATCAGGCCCGCAGAGCGAGAGATAAACTGATCGGAGAACGAGATGAACGCCACCAGCATCCCGCTGGTAAAGTTACCGTCCAGCACCTGCGCCGCAGCCAGCCAGATCAGAACAATTTTGCCAACGCCGGAAATCATCCCCTGCAGCGTGTTGAATCCAATCGAGAGTTTCTGCGTCGTAATCCCTTTGTTTGTCGACTCCACGGTTTCATTGGTATAGGTCGAAACGCGCAGATCCTGCTTATTGTTGAGCTTGATCGCCTGCACGCCACGGATCGATTCAAGCAGCTGTGACTGCACTACGGCGGAGGCCATCAGCTGATTCTCATTCGCCTGGCGAAAGGGTTCGAATGAGATCCAGCGAATCAGTGCATAAAGCAGGAACAGGCCAACGACCACACAGGTCAGGGTGGCGTTATAGGTGAAAATTACGCCGAGGGTAACCAGCGCCATTACCCCGTCGAAAACAGACGAGATAAAGCGGCCGGTTAGCGTGCTCTGAATATTGCCGATGGATCCGAAGCGCGAAAGAATGTCGCCGACATGACGTTCTTCAAAGTAACTGAGCGGTAATCCCAGCAGATGGGCGCACAGATTAGAAGACCACTGAACGCTCAGCATGCTGGAGAACCAGGTCGTAACCCAGCTTCGCAGTGCTGAAATCAGGTTCTGAAACAGGGTGATGCAGATAAAGGCGACACCGAGCAGCGTCAGCAAATCACGGTCCGCAGAGACCAGCACCTGATCCATCACCCACTGCATGTAAAATGGCGTGATGATGCCAAAAAATTCCAGTGCCAGTGACAGTAAGGCCACCTGCACGAACGCAGAGCCAATTCCGGACACGTTACGGATCAGGCTCAGCATGGAAATCGATTTTTTCTCGTTCTTCTTCTCAAAGGTGGCGCCGGGATAAAGCTCCAGCGCGACGCCAGTGAATGAGGCGGAGACTTCATCCATCGGCACTTTGCGTATGCCACGCGCCGGGTCATGAATAATGAGCCTGTTTTTAGCGATGCCTTTCAGCACGACAAAGTGGTTCATCTCCCAGTGCAGAACGCAGGGCAGATTCAGTTTGTCCAGTTCATCCAGTTCGAGGCGAACCGCACGACAGCCCATGCCCATGCTCTGTGCGAATGACATCACATTCGCCAGCGTGCTGCCTTTAAGGGAGGTCGGGAAGCGCTGGCGCAGCGAGACCATATCGGTGTGATGACCATAGTAGCCGGCAATCATGCCGATACAGGTCAGGCCACATTCAGCCGCCTGGGTCTGACGTAAAACGGGCAGTTTCTGGCGAAATGACAAATTCAGTTTGTGAAATAAATCCATAGGTAACCTGATAAGATAATGAAATTATAAGGACGTCATTTTGCCCAATGCGTTTAATGGCTCCAGAACCCACTCGTAGAGGCGTCGTTTATCGACGATAAAGTCTGCCTCCAGCGCACTGCCCGCGTGCAGGCTGCTCTGCCTGCCGTAGGCCTGCACCGTCTGCTTATCCAGCGCCACTTTCACCTGATACATCGACTCTTTCACCTGACCATCGCCGGTCAGGCTGGCGACTTCCTGCGGTGACAGGGCTGACTTTGAAATTTCCAGCACGGTGCCGTATTGCTGGCCGAACTTCTGCCATGGGAAAGGTTGATAGCGCAGCACGACACGCTGGCCTGGCCGGATAAAGCCGATGGCGCGGCTGCTGAGCATAATCCTTGCCTGCAAACGCGCGTTATCCGGCAGCATCATCGCCACGGTCTGACCCGACGTGACGATCTGTCCTGGTTTGACCAGCACGGCACTGACGGTGCCGTTTTCCGGCGCATGCAGCTCAATCGAACGACGGGATTCGTTTTCCATGATCGACTGCGTGATCCCGGAAAGCTTTTGCTGTAACTCGTTTTTCTGCTGGTTATAAGAGAGGGGTTGCTCACGCAGCTGTTGCCGCGCCTGAGCCAGTTGCTGGCGGATATCAATACGCTGACGTGCGACATCCTGTAAACGCACGCTGGCATCAAGCAACTCATTCTGCTGCTGTTCTACCTGCGTATTGGAGGCGTAGCCCTCTTTGCGCATGGCGCTCATTTTATTGAGTTGTGTTCTGGACAGCTGAATCTGCTGGGTGCGCTGGCGAAAAATGGTCTCCAGTTCAGCCGATTGCTGGCCGAGTAAACTGACCTTTTCCTCAAGAGATTTCAGCGTTTCGGTGTGCAGTTGCTCAAGATTGATCAGCTGATTTTTCAGCCCTGCTTGCTGAAACTCCAGCTGGGCCGCGATCGCCTCCCGTGTCTGGCCATAGCGTGTTGAAATTTCCGATGAGACGGTGGCGATCAGGCTGCCCTTTTGCAGGCTCTCACCTTCACGGGCGGGCAGAGCGATAACCGTGCCGGTGCTCATCGCTGTAATCGTCATCATGCCGTTTTCCGGTACCAGTACACCCTGCGCACTTTCACGTTTGGTGTAAGTGCCAAAGATGCAAAAGGCGATCATGACGGCAACCAGCAGTCCGATCAGCGTGATGACAACCCAGCGGAAAGGGGGGCAATACAACGCGACAGAGCCCAGGACTTTAGTTTTCCTGGCATCCAGCGCTTCCTGTCGAAATAAGTCGTTATTCATCTATTCGATTCCCGTTATGCCGCGCCACAGCTGAAACTTTTCATCGCGGCGTAGTCGAGCGAGCCAGTGGCCGTTTTTAGTTTGACGATTGACTGGATGAGCGCGTTCTGCGCCTGTGCCAGATCCTGCACGGCCTGGAAATAATCCTTTTCTGCATTGAATTCATCGATCAGGGTGCGCTGACCGATTTCCCGGCCATAACGGGTGGCACTCAGGCGTTTGTCTGCTGAGGCGATTGCGCGTTGACAGGCTTTAATCCGGGACTGGCTGTTATGCACACCGGACGCCGCCTGAATGGCCTGCTGTTCCGCTTTGCGTCTGGCATCGGTGATCAGCTCTTTGCTCTGTTCGAAGCGGTGCGCCGCTTCCAGACTTTGTGAGACAGGGCCACCCCCGCCAAACAGGGGGATCGAAACATTAACGCTAATCTGGGTGTTATCAGTTTTAGAGGTGGTGCCAAAAAGCGTGTCAAGATAGTTGCCGTTTTCTGCCCGACTCCAGTTCTTGCCGTACCCAGCCTGCAGGGTGACGACCGGCATATGACTGGAGGTGGCGGATAGAATGTCTGTCTCACTGGCTTTGTGCGTCTGAATAGCGGCAAGTACGTCGAGGTTGTTAGTAGCGGCGTCGCGTTTCAGTTGTTCAGGAACGAGCCTGTCGGGAAAGCGCACACAGCGCATGCTGCTGTCTGGGATGCTCCGGGGATCCCTGCCAGTAAGCTGACGGAAAGCAAGACTGGCATCGTTCAGATCGTTTTCTGCCACCAGTTCGTCTGCCACGGCTTTATCATAGTTGGCCTGTGCTTCAGCTAAATCGAGCCGGGTGCCGTCGCCTATTTCCAGCGCTTTTTGTGTCTGTTTAAGCCGTGCACTGAAGGCAGCAAGAATGCGATGACTGGTTTCCAGCACGCTGCGTTGATAAAGCACGTCGTAATAAGCCGTGGTGACACTGGCGATCATTTTCTGCTGTGCAATAAGCAGATTGACATCGGCCAGATTACTAATCACCACGCTTCTGCGCCAGGTGGCATACTTTGCCATATCAAAAACGGGCTGTGTCAGATTGACGCTATAATTGTGGCGGGTGACACCGGCAGAATAGGCCGCATCCGGCTGATCTGTTTTAACCCAGGTACCGTCAATGGAGATTGCCGGCAGTAATCCCGCAAAGCCCTGATATTTTTTCTGCCCGTCGGCATCATGTTCACTGCGGGCAGCGTTCATTTCTGCATTATAACTGTTTGCAGCCATCAGCGACTCCTGAAGTGACAGCGCACCGGCCTGACCGGACAGCAATAATCCTCCCGCCAGCGGGAATAAAAATTTTTTCAGCATGAGATTCCGAAATTAATACGAATTAAAAAAATGCGTTCTGGTGCAGAAAGCGCAATAGCTCTGTTTCATTTCTCAGATGTAGCTTATTCATGGCGTTTCTTTTTTGTGTTGAAATAGTACTCATTGCGCGACATTTTTTAGACGCTATTTCTGACAGCGAATAACCCTCCTGAATCAGATTGATGACCTCCCACTCCTTGGGTGTTAAATCTGTGCACTCCTCCTGAAAATGTTCATGCACAGAGCGGGAAATATAGGTTTCTGCTGACGATGCAGGCATGATGCTTCTGAGTGCGTTGACCAGCTCCTGCGGGGTATCCTGCAGACTGAGCATGATGTTTACACCCGCATCAAGCATCTTTTTCAGCAGCACAGACCGCATGTTCTGAGTAAAACAAACAGTAATGATGTTTTCATTGCCACACAGTACGCTGAGCACCTTTTTGATTTCTGTCTCCCGGAACGATCCATCAAACAGACAGGCGGAATTGATAACAATCACGTCGATACGATTTTCTTCTGCAGCCTTCAGTAAACTTTTTACATCAGGAAAATGATGCAGATTAAATTGCGTGTTATTCATTTCCTGCCGGAGGAACGAGGTAATTAAATCGTATGACATATGATACTTATGAAAATAGGTCATATTTATTGTTTTGTGTGTAGTGTCTTTCACTGGCTGCTCAACTCTCTTTTATAAGGTATATGCTTGCCGTAATCATCGATTACTGTCCAGTTCAGGGTGTGATCGGCACTTATCTCTTTTACCGCAAGGGTGAGAGACGAAAAGGGTGCAATCATCTCTGCTTTCAGTGGTGTTCTCCCGAGCGTGATACTCCCTAATGTCATGTAATAGGGTGTTGGATTGTTCACGGTCAGTTGTGCATGTTTAGTTTGTGTCTGGCCGAGGATAAACCGTAATTTTTCACCGACATCTTCTTCCGGCTCCTTTAAACCGGTCGGGCGGATAAATACTTTTAAACGGATGCGCAGCGGCAAAATTACTTTCTTCTCCAGCGCCGACTTCTGGGCAGTATTTGGTGGAATCTGATAAATGTTCAGCCAGTACAGACGCTCGCGGTCTGCAGGCATCCCTTTGCGGGAAATGAGCATGACACGCAGGTTGCGCGATTCACCGGGGGCCAGTTTAAACAGTGGCGGCACGACGACGAGGGGTGTACTGATGCGATCGGGCGGACTGAGAGGATCGTCATCATCGCTCCAGACCTGTACCAGTGCCGGGGATCTGACAGAATTCACCACGGTAAGAGACTCCGCCACGCTCTTTTCATTGAACACCAGCCGACTCTGGGTGCTGTTAACTACCGCGGTGGCCGGGCCAGCACTAAGAGTCAGCGCGCTGGCCAGTAGCAGGCTACTGCAGACTGACAAGAATCTGTGCCTGCGCATTGACCGATCCTCCCTGTGCGGTTTGTCCCGGAAGTTGCTCAAGGGACGCCGTAAAAACACCGGCATAGGATTTATCGCCTTTAAGCGATAACCCGGTTTTACTCAGCAGTTCCGTAAATCCGTACCAGCCCGCTTCTGAACCTGTGCCTGTTTCTGCATTACTGGACAACAGGTTTAACGCCCTGCTTCCAGCATAGATGCGGATGCCAACACCCTCTGCAACGCCTTGTGTGCCGTAGTTATTGTCGAGTAAATGGCTGATGCCCCCGGCACTCGTTTGCAGCTTGAGGGCTTTCGCCTGAGCCAGTGCCGTCGGTTGTGTCACCAGAAAACCCATCGCGACTGGCGGTTTTGAATCGCTGGATTCAGTACCTGAAACGGCCCCTTTTTCGCAATTAATCTCCACGTTGAAGGTATTGCTACTGGTCATGCCATTACGCAAGTCATTGGCGCTGATGGTCGGCAGGGTTACAACCTGGTCAAAATCCCCAAGGAGACAATTCTTTCCCTGTATGACGGTGGTATTACCGCCGCGCATACTCCAGACTGCTGAGGCATACCCAGAGCTGGGCGGATAGGCAACTTCACCTGTTTTATTGGTGGTATTTATCGTGGGTGTTCTGATCGCTATATATCCCTGCGGAACGGTTATTTGCTTGAAAATATTTCGCGAAGGGAGGCCGAAATCGTCGTCACTTTTGATCAGTTCGAAAGTCGCGCTACTAAACGATGATGCCGGGATATAAATATGTGAACCTACAGTAATGTAATCATCGGCGGTCAGTTTTCGCTCCTGCCATTCACTCTTGTAATAGAGTCCGGTTTTCAGGTTAGTTATGCGATAGGCGATATGCTGTGCCGGTGTCCGGTATCCCCCCTCAACATCACTCACGGCTGTACCACCATACTCTGCCCCATATGAGGCAGCCAGGGCATAAATTTCATACAAGCTGTCCGCGTCGGACAGTGCACATTTATAGACAATCTGATTGGCTTGATAGGGTACATTCAATCCTTTCGTCAGAAATGGCATGTCAGCAGAGGCCAGCACGGTTCCGGCTGGCGCAAGTGAATCCGTGCCAGTTCCGATACTGATTGCCCCAAAGTCAAGCTTCGCACTTATGGCATCCCCTGTGCCCGTACCCCATGACTTTGCAATATAGCCCCGATTCACCACTTCCTGCGGCAGTTCGTTAAACCGATCACCTACCTCAAGTATCTTGTAACAAAATGCCTGTGCCGCGGGCGTACACACTATGAAAGCGGATGCGAGCAGCCAGATTTTGAGGCGGCTATGTGCTGTTTTCATCTTCTTCCTCACTGAATACAGGTGCCGTTTAAATGAACAAAGCTGGCATCCTCAATTTTTTTAGAGGGCAGCTGATAGTTGATCCGGCAGGTGTTACTGCTTCCCCAACTGATAAACAACGTGCCAGAGGCGTTGGGAAGACGGGCGTAAATCTGCCCGTTCTGGCCTGCCATCCCAAGGCTGTTGCCCTGGCTGTCTTTAACTTCTGCACCCATCGGAACAGGTGTGCCGTCAGCCTGCGAGGCGAGAATCAGTGCCGGCGTACCCGTCAGGGTCTTAAAAGCTATTTTGGGTACGCCACCATGCACCGGCACCACGCGCACGTTACCGCCTTCGAGTTCAACATCCTGAGAGATTGAGCTGCCGTCGAGGCTGATGGTGTTATAACGGTAGGGAGCCAGCGATGGCATGATGGCGTAGCCAAAGGTATCGATCCTGGCACCCTGACCGTTGTTGATGCGCGCGCCGCTGGCACCTTTGGCTTCAATCAGTGCAAAGGTGTCGCTGGTGTAAGGACCATAGGTGATACCGCCCCCGTGGATGGCCAGCGTGCCCGATGTGCCCAGCCCAAGCTGGTGATAATCATCACTGCGGGCATAAGAGGCGCGAACGGCACCCAGGCGCGTCCGTTCCTGTACGTTCGTTCCCCAGCGCATCGCATGGCTTTTTCCCTGAGATACATCACGGTATTTGTCGTAACTGGAATAGAGGGCGTAAGTAAAATCGCTCTCCTGGCCCGCGGAACCTGACAGAGTGGTCATTGCCGATGAAGTCGTTTTATCTCTGGTCATATCCAGAGAGACGGTGGAACGGCTATCACGCCAGTCCAGCGGAAGGGAAAAACCCAATGAGATGACGTTTTCTGTGTATTTCTGATAGCGGTTAGCATCGTAATCGCTGTCGTAAACGCTATAGACGTCTTTACTGTTCCAGCTGGAGCGTTGCCGGCTGAGGTTAAGGTTGTAGCTTACTTTCTTCCACATATTGTTGTAAGAAAGCTGCATCTCTGAGATACGTGAGCGATTGTGATAGTAGTCAGTGCTGCTGCCGCTCAAAGACAGGGTACCGTAGTCACCCATGTACTGACTTACCGTCGCAGAGAAGCGATTCCGCTGTCTGAGCGTATCGGAGTAGTAGTCCGCCCCACCATTCTGCTGACGACGAACGCCCAGTACATCTTCCAGATCGCGATAACCGGAAGTCGAGTAACGATAGGCTGCCAGCACCAGGTTCGTTCTGGTGGGGAAACTCTTGCTGTACGATGCCTCTGCACGCCAGCCGCTTCTGGTAATGTCGTTTTCTACCCTCGCATGTGACCAGGTGGTGTTGAGTGACAGCGCGCCAACTGGAGAGGCGTAGACGCCACCGGCCAGTAAAGCCTGATATCCATTTGCGAAGCGCGCCCCGGTATTGGTGGTAAGACTGTTACTGAGACCATACTGTAAAACGGCCTCAGTAAAGGTGTTCTGGACGGAGTAAAAGTTCCTCACCTTCCCGGCGGCAAACTGATAACTCAGATTACCCGGCCGCATTGAGCTCGGCACTGCGGCATAAGGCACAGTGAAAAAGGATGATTTGCCGTCAGCCTCGACGATCTGTACTTTCAGGTCGCCCTGACTCTTGGTGTTATATAAGTCATCAATAATAAATGGGCCTGGCGGAACCTGAGTTTCATAGATTACGTTACCGGCCTGGCTTATCAGCACACGGGCGTTGCTGGTAGCGACGCCCCGGACTTCCGGCGCATATCCGCGACGTGCCTGAGGCCACATACGCTGGTCGGTCGCGATCTTCACACCGTTGAAGGACATTGAACCAAACATCGTGCTGTCAGTGTAGGCATCACCGACCACCAGTTCGCTGGAAAGAGAGGGCAGGGGGCGCTGTACCCAGGTGCGTACAGCATTCCATTTGTACTGATCGGTGCTGACGCTGCTGTTCATATAGCGGAGGTTGGCCTGATGACGTAACTGCCACATGCCCAGGTTACCCCCTGCGTTGATCATGCTCCAGAGATAGCTGGAGTGCGTGTCGCGCAAAATATTGCGGGTAAAGCTGGAGCTATGACGCAAAAAAAGCAATGGAGCTCCCGCATTCCATTCAGAGGTCGGGATGTAATCGCGTGGCTGGCGGTTCAGCAGAATCTGCGGGATCAGAAAATCAAGTGTCAGCGTGGACTGGCGGATATTCCAGTTACCCTGACTGCTGATCTCTGACAGAAACAGACACTGCGATTCAGCCGCTTCTTTCAGGCCGGTCTTCAGCTGCAACAGTTTGACCATGTCGGCATCAATACAGGGTTGCGCACTTTTATCGGCGGCATCCTTCCTGCGAAAATTCACCGCCACCTGACTTTTTATTATTATGCCATTCAGGCTGATATCCAGAAGCTGTTGACCTTCAGGAATAGTGATCTGCTTTTCGTTAAATTGCTTAAGGTCTACGCCTTCCTCAAAACCGGATCCTGCCAGCAAACGACTATCAAAATGGTATTCTTCGGCATGAGCAGTCTGTGTCAATAAAGCCGCTTTTACAACGCAACTGATTATAGCCAGACGAGGATCTGTTTTTTTATTTTTGAATTGGAAACTCATATGTCACCGTTGCCCCATAATCATTCACTAAGCCTATTTCTATTCCCTGGGCGCTTTTTGTTAATTTCTGTTCTGTTAATGGCACATCAACAGACGAAAACGGCGCGATCATCGGTGCAGTCTCTTTTGCGACTCTGTTTCTGACAACGACTTTGGTTAATGAAACGTAATAGGGTGAACTATTGGTGATGCGTACGCTGGGCGACGATACGTTACTGAATGTTAAATGTTCAGAAATGTGATGAGCGCTGATTTTAAGGCCTTTTGGGCGGTAAAACAGTTTCAGTCTGTTCTTTAATAACAACATCATCTGATTACCTGTGTCACCAGAAACATTGCCTGGTGGGACCTGAAGAAAATTAAAATAAAAAACGGATTCACGATCCTGGGGTAATGAATTTGCACCCGTGAAGAAAATGCGCAGCACCTGACCATCTTTAGCGGCAATTCTGAATGTCGGTGGGGTGACGATGAACGGCGCTTTGCCGGTGGCTGGCGTAGATTCTTCGTCACCATTGTCCAACCATGCCTGGATTACGTACGGGAAAGCATCATTATTTTTCAGTTTTACATCGACCGATTTTTCGTCAGAGGGATAAATAATGCGAGATCCCGTCATAACAACGCTGGCGAATGCTGGCGGGTAAATAACAAGAGACAGAAGGAGTAATAGAATGGTACGCAATGATGAGTGAGTGATAAGCAATCGAGGCATAATAACCATCCGTTGAAATTTTACTACCAGACCCTGGATAAAGTAAGTCAGGCCATCCATGGCCTGATTAAATCCACTTATAGATTAAAAATATTTCGCATCCATGCTGATTTTTTATTTGTAGATGATGGCGTATTGCATTGTGGCTTCCACCGCACCGGCAACTGCGTCCTTTTCAACGGCGACATATTGCGCAGTATAGGTTGCAGAGGCATTTTTTACTCCGGCAGCAAGAGTCAGATGACCCTGGCCGGTAAAAGTACCCTCACCAAATGGAATAATTTTATTTTCTTTATTACTCACAATCTGAATTTCTACATTTTCCGCAGCACCTTCGGTTGCCAGGTTACCCAGATTACCCGCCTTAGTGACATTATTACCGCTAAGCTGGGTAGAGATTGTTGTGGCATCAGTATCACTTCCTGTACAGCCAGTAACACCAATTTCAAAAGTTGTCTTACCCGCGACATTACCATTTGATAACGCAGAGGTGCTGACAGTTGGCAGGAGCACCAGAGGTTTAGCGGTGTTACCATTGACTGTCACGGTACAGGTTTCTCCTGTGACCAATCCCTGGAACGTAATAGTATTGTTGGAGACCGCAAATGCCTGAGAAGCTAACAGTGCAGATACTACAGATGCGGTTAAAAAGGCGATTTTTTTCATGTTCAAATTCCCTATTGAAAGTTGGACTGCGTTGACGTGCTACAGACAGGACAAATAATCTTGTCCGACCACTTAAAGGTTAAGCCCGGAGGCAATCTGTTGCTTCTGAAGTAATCTTAATAAAGCTTAATTTAACTTCAGCGTGGCTGTATCATTCCCAAATGAGAAGGGTACTGACATTCAGGGTTAATATTTTTGCCTTTTGTTAATAGGTGAAGATAATGTTAATTTGTATACATTTATACAGAGACGGCCTATTAAGCCATGTTTTCTGTGACCAGGGTGCGATAAAAATCTTCTGTAACAACATTTACCTTCTCAGGTACGTTAGCGCATCGGGACTTTCAACCCGATGGGGTGCTTTAACGCCTTTCCACACTATTTTTTAATCTGTCACGCTGTAGGTTTTATTTTTTACAGAGTTAACTATCAGTCACCTTCTCGGTCCTTCTGAATTCGTTGCAGAGGCCAGTTAATGGAGAATCTTCATTATTCGGCAGCACATTGCGTACTGCATGCTGAATCAATCTGCTCATCGCCTTTTCGTATAATAAAGCGGTGGTATCAGATGTGAAGTGAGAAAATTAAGGCGAGTAATGTTAAACGTCATCTCATAAGAGCACTGCTCAGAAGTCACAAGAGATTAACTTTTAACGCGAAACAGTGATGCCGATAGGCAGCCTATTGTGTCAGGGATTCACTTTCTCTCCCTGCAGGGACGCCTGTTAATATCCCGTTCAGGGGAATGAGACTAGCGGCGCCAGCTCTGCTTTAAAGGTGCTGGCTTCTGAGGTCGCTGCTGGAATCAGGCTACTGGAATCAGCCATAACATTATCATTTGTGCTGAGAAGTGAAACGCACCGAAAAGAGGTTCTGAGTGCATTGGATTTTAAAACTGAAAATCAAATATAAATCAGAACATAAATCTAAATGCATGGCGTTTTTTAATTTAAATCTCCTAATTGACATCGTTATGGTTTAATCATTTCCAGGGAGTGATGTTGAGTATTTTTAATTTTCCAGGAGAATTAACAATGATGCCAATGTGATTCTGACCTTTTCATTTATCGGCTTTCTTTATTGAAGTGCATACATTCATGTTAATACTGTATCTGTTTCATAACATGAAACTTCAAATGAATATGTTGGGTTCTCTTTTATAGAAAAAAGTTATAACAGTTTCAGTAAGTCACGGCATGATGGGTTAATATGCTAATTGAGTGACTTTAAAGCGGTGTAATGTATGGTTGCTGCGCCACTGTTTGGCGATGTACTCTCCCTTTTCGCATGTTTATGGTGTTGAGTTTCACAGTTCCTGTTTTACTATAGTCAAGCCAATTACGTATTTTATCCGATATCAGAAGTGTGAACTGGAAGATTGTCGTACACCAGGCGAAAAAGAAGATTATAAAAACCAGCTTTACTAATTTTGCTACTAATCACTAACCTGTGTTAGTTAGATTGAGTTGATTATTATGTATAGAGTGACTGAAAATCATGAACGAATCATTGATGCACTAGCAGGATATACGCAGGTGGCTAATCCGGATGAGATCTCGCGCGGAAAACGCCGTTACCACCTGACGAAAGATAATGTGCGTCGGGTTATGTTTATTCTTGATGGCGATTTTTTGCTCAAGCTCAAAAGTGAAAATAAAGTGCTTAACATTGTCTCTGCTCCTTTTGTTGTTGGTGTCACACCGGCACTGGATGAGCCACCGGTTTATCTGGAGAGAATAGATTACGGCAAAGTCAGTTTCATTGATTATGATGTGTTCTGGCGGCTGATTTTTGAGAAAGATCTTTTCAACGATGCCATGTCCGTTCTTTCAGGACAGTATTCAGATCTGATGGACTACATCCAGCTGCCTAAGAGCAACTCTTACGATGAGGTTATTTCTTTAATCGGACGCTGGGAAAAACTACCGGCTCATCTGAAGAAACGTTTCTCTGCCCTGTATCTGATTGAAAATAGTTCGCACCTTTCCAAAAGTTCAATTTGCAGAGTACTTAAAGAGCTTAAAGAGAAAGGCGAGCTTGTGCTGGTTAACGGGAAGTTTACCTGAATTTATGGAGGTTTTTGAGATGCCTGAGGAGAAAAATGGATCTTAAAGTCATTTGTACAGAAGAGAATTATTTCTTCAGGATAGGCATCTCAAAAGTGATTGAGGGCGCATTGTTAACTGAAGCTAATGTGGAGTTTTTGTCGGGTTTTGACAGCCACAATCTCAGGCAGGCTGATTTTATCCTGATCAATGTTTCGCAATGGCGTTTATATATGTGTCAACCTGCGTACCGGGATCGGAAGCCCGGTAGCATTATCATGGTTTTTGTTAATCAGACTGACGATATTATGACAGAGCAGCTTCCGGTCTGTTATCGCTCTCTGGTTGTTATTTCACGACTTGATTCTGTTCGTACGATATCTCAGAAAGTCATCTGTTCCTGGCTGGCCTTTCAGGACAGGGTGCACGCTTTTTTGCCAGCGGATTGTCTGCATTGTGAGTTCGCTCGCATAACAGTGGTGCAGTTACAGGTGCTCAGCCTTTTAAAAAAAGGTTACAGCGTCAGACAGACGGCGAAACGTCTGGATCTCTCAGAAAAAACCATCTATGCGCACAAATATAACGTGATGCGAAAATTCGCCTTGCGGGGTGATATGGAATTTAACGCATTTATTAACGATCTCTCTCTTCTGGAGCTTTACAGAGGAGTCATAAACTCTGTTGAGGTTTAATTGTTCCGGATCGTTTGACGGGTAGCAGGGCAGACGATTCTCTGCTGCCGCAGGGTCACAGTAAATGACTGACGACAGGGCAGCTGTCAATCAGAGTGCACCCTTTCATTCTCTATTTTGAATACGTTATTCCCGAGGCTTTCATTATGCGTATAAAACAGATGTCCGGCATTTCTGTGATGCTGCTGGCTTTGCAACTTACAGCCTGTGCTCCACACGCTCAGCAACCGCAGCGTATGACAATGCGTAATCCTGCCAGCGTCTGGTGCCTTCAGCGTGGCGGCCAGGAAGTAAAGGGAATATCTCCGGCAGACAGTACCCTTTACTGTCTGCTGCCGTCTGGCGAGCATATTGAGCAATGGGCACTGTATCACCGCGACCACCCGCAGTAATTTCAGACCTCGCCTGAATAGAGTTATCTTTTCGATTCAGGCGAAGGCTTCCCGAGCTAATATTTTATGTTTACCCCCACTGTCACGAAAGGGTTTTTCTTTTTACCTTACATAAAACAGATCTGTCTTCAGACAGCATATGGTTTTTTCTTATCCATATGTGTCTGTTTGCTTTTATTTTTAGTCAGCTATTCAATCTAAAGCCTTTCAGGTTTATGTTGATTTAATATTAAATTAATAACCATTCCATTCTGGTGTTTATTTTATTGTCATTCTGTTCAATAGCTTATCGATGTCCTGCTGGTGTATGGCCTGTTTTTTTTGATGCTGGTCAATATCAGTGCCTGTTGTGGATTCAGGGAAGGATTTGCCAGGTGATACTATTTGTCAGATTAAAATCTTCTCGCAAATAATAATGGCCGCATGAGGGTATTCTATTGATATATTTCGGGCGCGCGGCGCTATGCTGCACCTTTTTTAACTGCACTGCTTCGTATGCTGGTATTATGCTTAATGATATCGACGTGCAGACCTATCGGGACTTTGCCGAAAACCTGGGTAACTATAATGCCGGTGCAATGAATGTTCCGGTTTATAAAAAAGAGGGATCACTTTCTGACTATCTTCGTTTTCCTGTTCCCGATTTTGGCGGAGTCTCTTCGTCAGGTTATGCGACGCTCGTCTCGGCTTCCTATGTGCTGAGTGTTAAGCACAATACCGGTTATAAAACGGTGGAGTTTGGCAACGGGGCCGGATACGCCACCGCTTACCGTCTTATCAATCGCAATGATCTCAGCACGCAGGATTTCCATGCGCCACGCCTTGATAAGGTCGTCACTGAAGCCGCCCCCTATTCTTATGTCTCCAAAGCGGACTTTCTGTCTGACTATAAATCACGTTATGCCTGGTATGCGCGGGCAGGAACAGGAACACAGGAGCAAATTAATGATGAGCAGACGAAGCGGGTACGCCTGACGGGTGCTTACAACTGGATATCGGGTGGCACTATCAGTGCGGCGAATGTGCGCGACATTTCCAATAATAGCTATCTGCGCTACTACAACCTTGGGCCTGACGATGCAGATACCACACCCCTGTCAATCGGAGCTAATGCCGGAGACAGCGGCAGTCCGGTTTTTGCCTGGGACGACATCGGGCAGCAATGGAAACTGGTTGCGGTGCACGTCGGCTATGACGCTGACAGCGGTCTCTACCGCAAGCGCGCCGTCGCAGGTTACATCCCCGGTGATTTTGTCGCTTCAGTACAGGCAGCCAATACCTCGCCGGACGTTGTTGATCGCGCCGGAAATGGCACGGTTTTATGGAACGACGATGCAATAAAACAGGGTGGCGTTTCATGGTCCTGGTCGGGGCTGACCTCAGCCTATGCGTCCGTCGCCCCTGCTAAAGCCTCCACATCTGAACTGGATGCCACGAAAGATCTTCGTTTTAACGGAGATGGTGGGCTGATTACATTAAGCACACCGATCAACATGGGCGCGGGAAAACTCCAGTTTTCCAGTGATTACACCCTGACTTCAGCCAGCGGCGTGAACGCAACCTGGGCAGGGGGTGGGGTTGAGATAGACGCCGGCAAAAAAGTTGTCTGGCAGGTTAACGGGTTAGCCAGCGATGCGCTGCATAAAATTGGCGCGGGCACGCTCCACGTGAAGGCTGAAGGCGTGAATGCGGGCTCACTGAATGTGGGCGACGGCAGCGTTATATTGGATCAGCAGGCTGATACTTCAGGTAACCAACAGGCCTTTTCCGCCGTGACGTTAGTCAGTGGCCGGCCAACTGTCGTGTTAAACGATGAGCATCAGGTCGCGACTGACCAGATTTTCTTTGGCTATCGCGGTGGTCGTTTAGATTTAAATGGCAATGCGTTGACCTTCAAAAAAATTAATCATACGGATGGTGGGGCTAAACTGGTCAACCACAGTGATACCACGGCGACGCTCAACATTACGGGCAGTACCGCCGCCGACGTCCCTTTCTACACCTTCAGCAGCAGGACTCCTGAAGGAACGCCAGGTAACATTTATGTTTATAACAATCCCTATACGAAGGAGACCGAATATTTTCAGTTAAATACTGCCTCATACTGGTACTTCCCTACCGATAAATCGTCGACGAAAACCTGGACTTATCTTGGTACCGACGCAAATGAAGCTATCAATCACCGTCTGACGCAACTTAACGTTCAGATTTTTCGCGGTTTTCTTGGTGAGACCCGAGAAAATATCCTGAATGGCGCGATGAACGTTAACATCCAGCCGCGCAACGCGACGGCCATTACTGCCCTGACCGGTGGAATGAATCTGAATGGCGATCTGAATGTGGATAATGGCACGCTGATTCTGTCGGGACAGCCCGTGGCGCATGCTGGAGGAGTGGTGATTGATGACGACTGGCGCACCTCACTTTTCAGCGCCAGGCAGATTAAGGTGGGTGCGGGGGCTTTTTTCCAGGCGGGAGAGTACGCTGGCGTCAAAGCGAATTTTGTTGCTGCTGAGTCAGCCACGCTCTCATTTGGCTACAATGACAGCCCGCTGACAGGGGAGAAGAGCTGGCGTTGTTATGCTCCCATTTACGCCGATGAGACTCGCTGCAGTCAGCCTGTACGCAGTGCAGAGACGCTGGCGCGGCTGCCTGCCAGTGAGGTTGAAGGTGATGTCCGGCTGGCAGACCATGCGTCGCTCTATCTGGGTAAAGTAGATTATCAGGGTGCGGTGACATCATCCGGCAGCAGCCAGATGACCCTGGCGTCAGACGCAAACTGGAGTATGACCAGCCACAGTAACGTCACATCGCTCCGGGCACAGCGTGGCGCTTCGCTTTCGATGGTGCCAGCGGGTAGCTGGCGTCCCAAAACGCTGAGCGTTGATACCCTGGACGCAACCGGGCTGAAGCTGCTGCTGGGCGCTAAACCCTCAACAAGTGAAAACGATCGGCTGATGGTTAAAAACGCTGTCAGCGGAGGCGATAATCTGCTGGACGTGAGCCTGTTACTGGGCAACGAAGGGCAGGCCACCTTATCTCAGGATCTGGTGATGGTGGATGCCCCTGCAGGCACGTCACACAGCTACTTCTCCTTTGCTGACAGTTACAGCGGATTCAGTGTTTACACGCCGAATTATGAGGTGAAAGAGAATAACAATCGCGTGCTATGGGTGCTTGAAAGCCGTAAAACGGCAGAACCAGAACCAGAACCAGAACCAGAACCCGATGCCACGCCGGAGCCGCCCCCTGTACCGGATATCGCGCCAGAGCCCGCGCCGGTGACAGATGTCACGCCGGCACCAGAGCCGACGCCTCTGCCGGATGCCACCCCGGTTCCGGAACCCGCACCTGTATCAGACGTCATCCCTGTTGCAGACGTAACGCCAGAGCCCACCCCGGTAACGGATGTGACGTCTGAGCCCAAGGCTCCAGCAGAGCAGCCAGCCGCTGCTGAAAAAGAGAAAGCAAAGCCTGAAGCGCAAGCTGAGGCGCAGGCTACAGCAGAAGCCGAAAAGGACACCCAAAAAACCGCGTTCAATCCGGATGAGTGGTTCACGGTTTATGACAACCAGCCACTGATTCAGCAAACCCGCGCTTTGATGGCCGCGCGGCAATATATTATCAGTGAGGCCGTCAGCCAGCTGCACAACCGGACAGAGAGTCTGCGGACTTCACCCGATCGTAGCGGAACCTGGGCCGCAATTGAGCAATCACAAGGGCATTTTCTGGGCCTGACGAGTGACCAGCAGACGCTGAATGTCGGCTGGGACAGGCGCGGCGGTGCGCACACGGCAGGCGTCAGTGCCAGCTATACCCTGGGTGAGGTGAAAGGAGGGGGACAGGAGAAACACCGTCTGGCCACATTAGGTGCCTATTATGCCTGGCAGCGTGATGGCGGATGGTTCGCGGATGCCGCCAGCCGCTATATGTTTCTGACTCAGGAAATAAGCCTCGATCCTGCATTACGCATCCCGGGGGTGAAAAAGAAGAGTCACATAGTGGCGGGGAGTCTGCGCACCGGCTATCAGTTTCGTCTGGCCGACGACACGATCTCTGTTGCGCCTTTTGTTGGCGTCAGCGCCGGTATCCTGTCCGGCTATAGCCTTAAGGGGGAAGATGCGACGGTCTCATTAAGTTCAGCCACGCCCTGCTTCACCACCAGTGGGGTGATGGTGCAGAAACGCGGCCTGGGGACTTTACTGCCAAAGGTTAATCTCAGTGCCAGCCTCTCTTATCACGCTTCACCGGGCAGGAGAGGATCCACGACCACGCTCTCCGATCGCCAGTCTGACCGGCGCTACAGCACCTGGTCTGATGACCGCTACCGCAGCAGTATCGGACTGGAGGGCGAAATTCTCCCTGACCTATCTGTGAATGCAAAAGTCGATAGCAGTTTTGGGGGCGTCTTTAATACGGATTACAGCGGGCTGATCGGGTTGTCATACCATTTCTGATCGCGCACTGTTTCCTGCTCGCCGGGCATCACGTCATTACCGGATGACGTGATGCCCGGTCTGCAGATTATCTGACCGGATCAGCAGACCAGTCGCCAGACATCTGCAGGTACTTCAGTGAAGGTCTCATTCATTATCAGCTCGGCTTTGCGATGATCGTAGGCACCTTCAAAGGAAGAAAGATCGTCATAAGGCAGTTTTTTACGCATATAGCTTGTCACGATATCCAGGATATCCCTGGAGGGGCAGTTTCTTAACTTTTCCAGATAATAGACTTTATTCATAATGTTTTTGCAATTCTCTTCCATAATCCCATAGCAGATTGAACAGACAGGTATAAACCAGAAAGAACAGCACCAGACCGCATTCAAGCTTCAACGCTGAAAGCAGCGAGATATCCAGCCACCATGCGGCAAAGGGGATTAATACCACTAACAACCCCGCTTCAAATAACAGGGCGTGAAGGCATCTTATCCGCCAGCTTTTTTTCATGCCTTTTCGCAACAGGAACTGGTCAAACAACAGGTTAAACAGATAGTTCCATCCCATCGCCAGTGCTGATGAAGCTACCGTCAACAGTGCCGACTGCGCAGGCGCCGCGGAGGCGCAGATCATCAGAATGATGAACACCAGACAATTGGCGACCACCTCAAAGACGATGGCATGCAGCACTCTTTCTGTTGTCGTGCGCATCGGGGATAAAGCGTGTTCCAAACCAGATTCTCATAATGTCGTCAGTACGCAGATCTGCCCTGGCGTGCCGTAATATCCGTCGGGCCCGCCCCGTTGCGATCTTTCTGCCTGCCTGTTAATTGACTGATGCAGGCTGTCCGGTTCTCTCTGAACACGCAGTTCATAAACGTTAAGCCGCACCAGAAGCAATATTAACGCCACCCCGAAGTCATAAAAGATTAAAGCTGCGAAAACCGCATATATAGTTTTTTATTTTAGTATTCAGGTTGACTATAGTTTTTTAGCCTGACCTGAGCGTTTATCTTGCGAGTCAGGTTAAGGGACAACCCTTATCGGGACGATATTAACGGTGAGGACAGCGGCCGCTTCACTTCCGCCGCAATCGTCAGTGCAATGTTGACGCGATCATCCACCACGCCGACCAGCCGATCCACCCGGAATGCCGTGCGGGAAATCGCGGTCGAGGCATGCAGGGCCAGCGAATCTGAGGCGGGGTCAAAGGCCTGTCCGCTGTCGAGCGTGGCCAGCATCACCACTGGCCGGCTGACATCTTTGACCGTTAACAACCCGAAAATCCGGTAATCAGCGCCCCCCATTGAGGCAACGCGGCTGCTGACGAAGTGAATCTGCGGATAATGCTCTGCATCGAAAAACAGATCGCTTTTCAGTTGCCAGGTTAACAGCCTGTTTGAGGCCACCAGCGTCGCGACCGGAATGGTGACGTCAATATGGTCATCACGCTCTTCATCGCGATTAAGCGTCACCGTGCCGGTCACGCCCTGCAGTGTGGCCTGAGAAAAGTCATGACCAAAGGCACGCCATGAAAGGCCGATCGACGTTTTCTCAGGCGCGATGGTATAGGTGACGGGGGCGGCGTAAAGCGCCGGGCTGAACAAGGCGAGCAGAGCGTATAAGCAGGCGACACGGTTCATCACTATTTTCTCATTCTGAGCGGGCTCAAACGCTGACGCCTGAAACCGCGATTTTATTGACTTTGTAACACTGTTTTACCTTTCTGTCGTGACGTATGTGACAAATATTAACGTGCTGTCATCTGAGATTCACGAAACGTTAACGGTGGCCGTCGTCTCAGCGCAAAAATAACGGGAAATATTAAGAATACATTAAGGCGGGAATATGGAATCTGACGTTTACCGGGATTGTAAGAGGGCGGTGATTAATCATCTGCGTTCTTCAGTAAGCTATTTTTATCTGAGAGGCCCCCTGACCGGACATAATGGAAAGCCGATCATTCAGCGGCAGGTTCCGTTGTTTTATAAACAAATCATCAATCAATCAAAAAGAAGTCTGCCCGGAGGCGATATTAATGTATATCAGTGAACTTTTTCAGAAATGACCAAATGAACCCTGCATTAATTTATTGTTATTCATTCCCTTCATTTAATGTTCAGTTAACTTTCGTGCGCTAGCTAGTTTGTATTACCCGTCCGGCAACCCCTATTCCAGAAATGGACGCCAGGGGTAAATAACATCCCTGCCGGCGGATGATAAATCGCTATTTAAGTTCTGTTTCCGGCGTTGTGCCTGATTAATTTCGCGCGATCGCTTATGGGTTTGATCTGCAGGAGTTTTAGCATGGATTTTTTGCCTTTTTCCCGTCCCTCATTGGGTGATGAAGAGCTGTCAGCCGTGAAAGCGGTCTTTGACTCGGGCTGGATCACAACCGGCGCTCAGTGCGCCGGTCTGGAGCAGGCCTTTGTCCGCCTGACCGGCAACCTGCACGCGATTGCCGTCAGCTCTGCCACCGCCGGGATGCACGTCACGCTGATGGCAATGGGAATTGGGCCAGGTGATGAGGTGATTACGCCCTCCATGACCTGGGTTTCCACGCTGAATCTGATCACGCTGCTGGGCGCCACGCCGGTCATGATCGATGTGGACCCTGATACCCTGATGGTGACGCCGGAACTGATTGCACAGGCGATTACGCCCCGGACCCGCGCCATTATTCCGGTCCATTACGCTGGCGCACCGGTCGATCTTAACCCGATCTACCAGCTGGCTGAGCAGCATAACATTGCCATTATTGAAGATGCGGCACATGCGGCAGGCACGACCTATCACGGAAAGCCGATCGGGCACCGCGGCACGGCAATTTTTTCGTTTCACGCCATTAAAAATATCACCTGTGCGGAAGGTGGCCTGGTGGTGACCGATGACGCCGCGCTGGCCGATCGCATACGCAGCCTGAAGTTTCATGGTCTGGCCGTTGATGCTTTTGATCGCCAGACGCAGGGCCGTCTGCCGCAGGCAGAAGTGATGATGCCCGGCTTTAAATACAACCTGCCCGACATCAGCGCAGCCATTGCGCTGGTGCAGTTACAGAAACTGCCCGGTTTTATTGCACGCCGCCGCGAGATTGCCGAACGTTATCTTGCCGCGCTGCGCGCACTGCCTTTCACGCCGCTGTCACTGCCCGCCTGGCCTCATCAGCATGCGTGGCATCTGTTTATTATCCGTATTGATGAACGCCAGTGTGGCCTGTCGCGTGATGCGTTTATGCAGGCGCTGAAGGCGCGCAATATCGGCAGTGGCCTGCATTTCCGGGCCGCCCACACCCACAAATATTATCGCGAGCGCTATCCCGATTTACGTCTGCCCGCCAGTGAACGCAACAGCCAGCAGATGTGTTCGATCCCCCTGTTTCCCTCAATGACGGACCAGGATGTCGAGCGCGTCATTCAGGCGCTGCATGACATTGCCGGAGTCTGATATGGGCGAGAATAAACCAATCAACAGACTCTCCGTGGTTATCCCGGTCTACAACGAGCAGGAGAGCCTGCCGGAGCTGCTTCAGCGCACCGCTGCCGCCTGCGACACACTGCAGATGGACTATGAAATCCTGCTGGTCGATGACGGCAGCAGTGACCGCTCCGCCGAGCTGATTGAGCAGGCGGCTTCCGCACCCGGCAGCCGGGTCATCGGTGTGCTGCTCAACCGCAATTACGGGCAGCACTCCGCCATCATGGCCGGTTTCAGTCAGGTGCGTGGCGATCTGATTATCACGCTCGATGCCGATCTGCAGAACCCGCCGGAGGAGATCCCGCGGCTGGTTGAGGCGGCGCGTCAGGGCTATGACGTGGTCGGCACGGTCCGGCAGCAGCGCCAGGACACCTGGTTTCGGCGTAAAGCCTCGCGCACGCTCAACCGGCTGATCCAGCGGGTGACCGGCAAAGCGATGGGGGATTACGGCTGCATGCTGCGCGCCTATCGTCGCCACATCGTTGAGGCGATGCTCAACTGCCACGAGCGCAGCACCTTTATTCCGATTCTGGCGAACACCTTTGCCCGACACACCATCGAACTGCCGGTGATCCACGCTGAGCGGGCATTTGGCGACTCGAAATACAGCTTTATGCGCCTGATCAACCTGATGTACGACCTGGTGACCTGCCTGACCACCACCCCCCTGCGACTGCTCAGCGTTATCGGCAGCCTGATTGCGCTCGCTGGCTTCGCTTTCTCGCTGGTGCTGATTGTTCTGCGCCTCTTCTTTGGTGCGGCCTGGGCGGGAGATGGCGTCTTTGTCCTGTTTGCCGTGCTGTTCATGTTTACGGGTGCCCAGTTTGTGGGCATGGGGCTGCTCGGAGAGTACATCGGGCGCATTTATAACGACGTTCGGGCGCGTCCGCGCTATTTCGTTCAACGCATTGTTCAGGCTCCAGAAGAGCCATCAGTACAGGATACTCAATCATGAAGACCCTCGTTTTCGCCTATCACGATATGGGCTGTGTCGGCATCAATGCGCTGCTGAAGGCAGGCTATGAGATCACCGCCATTTTCACCCACAACGACGTGGCGACCGAAAATCCTTTTTTCGGCTCGGTTGCGCGTCTGGCGGCAGAGCATGGCATCCCGGTCTATGCGCCCGACGAGGCGAATCACCCGATCTGGCTGGATCGTATCCGCAGCATGGCGCCAGAGATGATTTTCTCCTTCTATTATCGCCATCTGCTCAGCGATGAGATCCTGCAATGCGCGCAAAAAGGGGCCTTTAACCTGCATGGTTCGCTGCTGCCAAAATACCGGGGGCGGGCACCCCTCAACTGGGCGCTGGTGAACGGTGAACGCGAAACGGGTGTCACCCTGCATCGCATGGTAAAGCGTGCCGATGCCGGTCATATTCTGGCGCAGCAGGCGGTGGCTATCGACGACCAGGACAATGCGCTGACCCTGCACCGTAAACTCATCAGTGTCGCAGAGCAGCTTCTGGGCGACGTTTTACCCCGCCTGCGTCAGGGTGAGGTCAGTGAGTGGCCCCAGGATGAGAGTCAGGCGACCCGTGTCGGCCGTCGTACCGCCGAAGATGGACGGATTGACTGGAACCAGCCTGCTCAGACGATTCACAATCTGGTCAGAGCGGTCACCGATCCCTGGCCTGGCGCCTTTGCCTTCGCCGGGTCGGTCCGCTTCATTGTCTGGAAGAGCCGGGTTCATCACGAGCCGCATCAGGCCAGACCGGGCACGGTAATCTCTAAGCAGCCGTTCCTGATTGCCTGTGGTGAAGGGGCGCTTGAAATCCAGACCGGGCAGTCCGAGCATGGCGTCTATATGAACGGCAGTCAGCTGGCGCAGAGTCTGGGCATGGTGCCTGGCGCGCTGCTCTATTCGCAGCCGCAGTCGGCGCTCCAGCGCCGCACCCGGGTGCTGATCCTCGGCGTTAACGGCTTTATCGGTAACCATCTTACCGAACGGCTGCTGGAGGATGCGCATTTCGAGGTATATGGCCTGGATATCAGTTCCGATGCCATCAGCCGCTTCCTCGACCATCCGCGTTTCCACTTTGTCGAAGGGGACATCGCTATCCACTCCGAATGGATTGAGTATCACATCAAGAAATGTGACGTCATCCTGCCGCTGGTGGCGATCGCCACGCCGATTGAGTACACCCGCAATCCGCTGCGCGTGTTTGAGCTCGATTTCGAAGAAAACCTGAAAATCATTCGCGACTGTGTGAAGTATCAGAAGCGCATTATTTTCCCGTCCACCTCTGAGGTGTACGGCATGTGTACCGATGACAGCTTCGATGAAGATTGTTCCAATCTGGTGGTCGGGCCGATCAACAAACAGCGCTGGATCTATTCGGTCTCCAAACAGCTGCTGGATCGGGTGATCTGGGCCTATGGCGAAAAAGAGGGACTGCGCTTTACCCTGTTCCGGCCGTTCAACTGGATGGGGCCGCGTCTGGACAACCTCAATGCCGCGCGTATCGGCAGCTCCCGCGCCATTACCCAGCTGATCCTCAACCTGGTGGAAGGTTCGCCCATCAAGCTGATTGACGGCGGCAAACAGAAGCGCTGCTTTACCGACATCAAAGATGGCGTGGAGGCGCTGTTCCGCATCATCGAGAACAAACAGCAGAATTGTGATGGGCAGATCATCAATATCGGTAATCCGGACAACGAAGCCAGTATCAAAGAGCTGGCCGAGCAGCTGCTGTGCAGCTTTGAGCGTCATCCACTGCGCAGCCAGTTCCCGCCGTTTGCCGGTTTCCGCGAAGTGGAGAGCAGCAGCTACTACGGAAAAGGGTATCAGGATGTGGAGCACCGTAAACCTGCTATCCGCAATGCGCGCCGCTTACTCGGCTGGACCCCAACCGTGACGATGGATGTCACCATCGACAACACGCTCGACTTCTTCCTGCGCACCCTTGAGCAACAGGCTGATAAGTGATGAAGAAGATCGGTCTGCGGATTGACGTAGATACCTGGCGCGGCACGCAGCAGGGCGTGCCGGCGCTGCTGACGCTGTTCCGGCGTCATGCTGTACGGGCCAGCTTTTTCTTCAGTGTGGGGCCGGACAACATGGGCCGCCATCTCTGGCGACTGGTGAAGCCGGCTTTTCTCCTGAAAATGGTGCGTTCCCGGGCCGCGTCGCTCTATGGCTGGGATATCCTGCTGGCCGGAACAGCGTGGCCAGGCAAGCAGATGGGGCGCCGTCTGCGGCACATTATTCAGGACGCCACCCGTCAGCATGAGGTGGGACTGCACGCCTGGGACCACTTTGCGTGGCAGACCTGGGCGGGCGTCTGGCCGCAGGAAAAGCTGGCAGAGCAGATAGCGCGCGGCACCGACCTGCTGAGTGAGATCCTCGGCCATCCGGTCAGCTGCTCGGCCGTGGCCGGATGGCGCGCGGATGGCCGGGTGGTCGCCGCTAAACAGCCGTTCGGATTCACTTACAACAGCGACTGTCGCGGCAGCGGCCCGTTCCGGCCGGTGCTGCCAGACGGGCAGATTGGGACGGTTCAGATCCCGGTAACGCTGCCGACCTGGGATGAGGTGGTGGGGCGCGAGGTCAGCGCAGAGGGGTACAACGACTTCATTCTGACCCGAATGCTCGCTGCGGAAGAGGGGGCGGTTTACACCGTTCACGCCGAAGTGGAGGGGATCATCGGCTACCCGGACTTCGATCGCCTCCTGACCCTGGCCGCCGATAACGGCATTCAGTTCTGTCCGCTCAGTGAACTGCTGCCCGCCGATCTGACGACGCTGCCATTAGGCCGGGTGGTCAGAGGCGAAATTGCCGGACGGGAAGGGTGGCTGGGCTGCCAGAAATGGATGGAAGAGGCGAACTAGTGCGGATACGTAACCAGACAATATGGCTGCTGTTTTTCAGCTTTTTTATCCTCTATTACCTTGTCCCGCCAGTGTTCCGCGATCTCTGGCAGCCGGATGAAACCCGCTATGCGGAGATCAGCCGGGAGATGCTGGCAACCGGCAACTGGATCACGCCACACTTTTTCGGCCTGCGCTATTTTGAAAAACCGATTGCGGGTTACTGGATTAACTCGCTGGGTCAGTGGCTGTTTGGCCACAATAATTTTGGCGTGCGGGCCGGCTCGATATTCTCCACTGCCCTGACCGCCGCCCTGATTTTCTGGCTCGGCAGGCGGATGTTTGCTTCCTCGCGAACCGCGATCACCGGCGCGATCATTTTCCTCAGCTCGCTGCTGGTCTATGGGGTCGGCACCTATGCGGTGCTCGATCCGATGCTGATGCTCTGGCTGGCGGCCGCTATGTGCAGCTTCTGGCTGGCGACAGAAGCCAGTGGACGCGCCGGGCGCGTAAGCGGCTATCTGCTGCTGGGACTGGCCTGCGGCATGGGATTCATGACCAAAGGCTTTCTGGCACTGGCGCTGCCGGTACTGACAATCCTGCCGTGGGCGATCTGGCGCAGGAGAGTGCCGGAGCTGCTCTGCTTCGGGCCACTGGCGCTGCTCTCTGCTACGGCAATCAGCGCGCCCTGGGTGCTGGCCATTTATCATCAGGCTCCCGATTTCTGGCACTACTTCTTCTGGGTCGAACATATCCAGCGCTTCGCAGAAGCGAATGCGCAGCACAAAGCCCCATTCTGGTATTACCTGCCGATTCTGTTGCTGGGCACGCTGCCGTGGCTGGCACTGTTGCCGGGGGCTCTGCTTACGGGCTGGCGTGAGCGTCATCAGCACCCCGGTGCGCTCTATCTGCTGAGCTGGACGGTGATGCCGCTGCTGTTTTTCAGTCTGGCTAAGGGCAAACTCCCGACCTATATCCTGCCCTGTTTTGTTCCGCTGTCACTGCTGATGGCCCATTATGGCCTGAACGCTGCGCAGCGGGCAGGGCGCGCCCTGACGCTGAATGGCTGGCTGAACCTGATATTCGGTATCCTGACGCTGGCCGCCGTACTGCTGGTGCTGGCCCCCTGGAGTCTGACGCATCATCCGCTGTTCGCCACGCATGAGATGCTGAAGCTGGTGCTGGCGGCAGTGGCATTTCTCTGCTGGGGGCTGGTGGGGGCGTACAGCTGCCGTTCTTCCTCGCGTCGCTGGCTGGCGGCGGCACTCTGCCCGCTGGGCGTTGCGCTGATTATCGGTGCGGCCATCCCCGATAAGATCCGCGATGCCAAACAGCCGCAGCGTTTTGTGGCGGTTATCAGTAAGCAACTGGCTGCCAGCCGCTTTATCCTGGCTGACAACCCCGGCATCGCCTCTGCGGCCGCCTGGCACCTGCAGCGCAGCGATATCGGTTTCTATGACAGCAAGGGGGAACTGGAATATGGGCTCGGCTACCCGGATGCACAGTCCCGTTTTGTTTCACGGGCAGATTTCGCCGGCTGGCTTGCCCCACATCGTCGCGAGGGGAGCGTGTCGCTGCTGTTGCTGATGGACTCGGTTCACAGCGATATCGATGAGGATGTGCCGGTGCCGGACGCCGTTTATCGTCAGGGCAGGCTGGTCTGCCTCTACTACAGCCAGACAAAGTAATGCTGCTGCTGATTATTCTGGTCAGTCTGCTCAGCTGCAGCGCACAGCTTTGCCAGAAGCAGGCGACGAGGGCGGCATCCCGCCGGACGCGCCTGAGCTGGATTGGCGTGAGCGTGCTGCTGCTGGGCGTTGCGATGCTCCTCTGGCTATTGGTGCTGCAGCGGGTGCCGGTCAGCCAGGCCTACCCTATGCTGAGCCTTAACTTTATTTTTGTGGCGCTGGCCGGACGTCTCCTGTGGCGTGAACGGTTAACGCCGCGCCAGATAACCGGCACGCTGCTGGTGGTCACCGGCGTGGCGCTGATGGCGAGTCAGATATGAAAGGGTATGGATGGGTTGCCTGCAGCGTGCTGCTGGTCTCGGCGGCGCAGCTGATGATGCGCTGGGCGATGCCGCAGTTGCCCGATGTCAGCAGTCTGACGTCACTGCCTGCTATCGGCATTCTGCCCGCCCTGCTGCTGGTGGCGGGGCTGGGCGCCTATGGCCTCTCCATGCTCTGCTGGATCCGGGCGCTGGGTCATTTCCCCCTGAACCGGGTCTATCCGCTGCTCAGCCTGAGTTACGTGCTGGTCTGGCTGGCCGCAGTTTCTCTGCCGGTATTTCATGAGGCGTTCAGCTGGCATAGCCTGGCGGGCGTGGTGATGATTGTCATCGGGCTTTTGTGCATCGTGGTTAAGCCCTGAATAGGGTCTGCATTACTGTTTTCGCATCAACTCTCTTTTTTATTCACGTTTTCGGGCAAAGATTAGCCGGGTCGGCGTAGCGAAGTTATCGTTTTCGTGATAGAAATCCTTTCTGTTAGCGTTTTAGCGTGAAAAATAAAGGATTCAGTATGCTGGTCGGCTTTAGCGCATTGCGCGAACGTTATGCAATCAGACTGGCGCAGCCACTGCGTGTGAAATCAGCGATTGGAACGGTGCGTTCTCATCATGACAGTCAGGGGCAGGTGGAAAATTACTATCCTCCTGGCTATCAGCCGGAAGATGATTTTGCCGGGCATTTTGCCTTTGGTCTCAAATATGAAGAGATCCACCTGGAGTTTTTTGCCCGCCTGTTTACGGTAATCGGGCCGGAACCTCTGGAGGCGTGGTGTCGTCAGGAGCCGTTCGGACAATATGCGCGTCGGGCAGGGTTTTTCTATGAGTGGCTGACCGGTAACCTGCTGCAGGTGCCCGATGTCACTAATGGCGGCTATATTGATGCGATTTCATCGAAAGCGTATCTGACCCGAACCACCGTGAAACGCAGCAGACGCTGGCGCATTAACGATAACCTGCCGGGATCGATCGATTTCTGCCCCCTGGTGCGCAGAACAGCTGCCGTTGAACAGGCGCTGGCGTTCGATCTCAATGCTGCTTTTTCAGATCTGGATAAGGCCTTTGGCGCAGATATTCTGATGCGCACCGCCAGCTGGCTGACATTTAAAGAGTCCCGCGCCAGTTTTCTTATCGAGAAAGAGTCGGACCAGGGCGATCGCATTCAGCGGTTTGCCCACGTTATCGCGCAGTATTGCGGTCAGCTGGACGATCCGCTCAGCGATGTCAGCCTGCACACGATACAGCAGGGCATTCTGGGGCAG
This sequence comes from Type-F symbiont of Plautia stali, assembly GCF_059731105.1. Lineage (NCBI taxonomy): Bacteria > Pseudomonadati > Pseudomonadota > Gammaproteobacteria > Enterobacterales > Enterobacteriaceae > Type-F symbiont of Plautia stali. The sequence continues at coordinate 125,754 of NZ_AP035911.1, forward strand.
GATGCACTGGGCCTGGGTCTGCGCCGCTCGCCGGTATTTGTCGGGCAGTCGACAATGCGTGAAGATATCGTCCACTATATTGCGCCGCACTATGATGATGTTCCTCGCTTCATGCAGGGGCTGAAAGCCTTTGAACAGGCGACGCACGGAGCCGCGCCGCTGGCCCGTGCCGCTGTTGTTGCGTTTGGATTTGTCTATATCCATCCCATGCGCGATGGCAATGGTCGTATCCATCGTTTTTTAATTAATGACACGCTGATTCGTGACGGAGCGATACCGGATGGGGTCATTCTGCCCGTCTCGGCCACCATCACCAGTTCGATGGACTTTCGTGTCGGTTACGATCGCACGCTGGACGTGTTTTCTAAACGACTTATGCGGCGTTATGCAGGCTGCTATCGGTTTGGTGAACTCAAAACCTATGAAGATGGCACGCAAAGTAACTTCATTTTCAGCGACTATGAGGATGCCCGTTTCGCCTGGCGTTATCCCGACTTAACCGAGCATGTGCTCTATACGTGCAGAGTGATAGAGCACACCGTTCGAACAGAAATGGCAGATGAAGCGCGCGTGTTAGTCATATTTCAGCGTGCGCAGCAGCGTCTGAAAGAGGTTGTGGAAATGCCCGATCAGGATGCAAGCCGGATTATTCGTTCGCTGAAGGAAAATGGCTGGCAGATCTCAGGCAAGCTTAAAAAAACGTTCCCGATGCTGGACGACGCGACGCTGTCCGGACGCATCGTGGAAGCGGTCAGATCGGCATTTGAGACACAGGCAGGCTGAATGCCCGGATTTGATCTGCCGGTCATTGCGTTAAGCAGAGCCGTTTAAGCTGTGCGGCCAGCGCACCTGTATCGCTGACGATCAAATCCGGTGCAGGTGCCAGTGGATAAGGTGACTGGCCTTTGCGGGTGATAAATGCGGTCTTCATCCCTGCCCGTTTTGCGCCACCGACATCCCAGCCATGCGCCGCCACCATCATGCACTCTGCGGCAGGCTTGCCTATCTCTTTCATTGCCCACTGATAAACTCTCAGATCGGGCTTATAAACCTGAACCTGCTCCACGCTGAGAATGCGGGTGAATAGCGGTGCCAGCCCGGCTGAACTGAGTTGTTGTTCAGCCAGCGCCGCTGAGGAGTTGGTCAGCGCAACCAGCGTAAAACCCTGCTGCTGCAGGGCAGTCAGCCCTGCGGCGACATCAGGATGCGGCGGCATTGCGGCGATAATGTCAGCCAGTGGCGTTGCTTCTTCAGGCAGGGTTACACCGTAACGCGAAGCGGTCATCTTCAGCACCGCTTCGGCGATATCACCAAAGTTATGCCAGCTGCCGGTCACGGATTCGACCAGAGAGTGGTGCAGCACCGAGGTAAACCAGGCTTCGGTACGTTCCGGCCGGTCACCGAGTCGCTGTGCGACCACCTGATTCAGTTCGGTCGTGTCCAGCAGGGTCTCATTGACATCGAAAAAGAGGGTGTCACTGCAGGAATGGGGGTTGAGATTGTTAGTCATCTTGACTCCGGTTGGCTTGATGAGAGGCGTTAAGGGCGCTGATTGAAGGTAGGACACCGGGAAGGATTGCTCAAGAACGGGGGCTGCGTGTCGTTGTAATTCAGGCTGTGAAATCAGATCTCAGCTGGATTCGTATAATACTTATTATGTTAAATATATCATTTATTACATATTAAATTAAAGCAAATACGAAGTCGTAACTAATGATTTTCATGGGCAAAGATTTTATGTCGGATGCTGAGGTTAATCATTTTATCCTTTTACGGCAGTAGCTTAAGTGATCATTGTCAGACCATTGCCGCTAACATAGTCTTAAGAAAAACTTTATTCATTTAGAAGAAAAATGTAAAATATGAATGTAGATAATGAATCTATACTCATAACGCATTGTATAAGGAGAATACCTGTGTTAGTAAAATTTTCAGGAAAAAATTATAAAGCTTTCGAATCATTTGATATTGATCTTAAACCTTTAACAGTGTTATTAGGCGCTAACAGTTGCGGAAAAAGCGCTATCTTAAATTCTTTTTTAATGATCGCACAATCTGTGGATACAGCATCACGAACTGAAACACCATTTCGTTTAAATGGCTCAAGAGTAGGAATGGGAGAGTCATTAAATATTGTTAAAGATAAAAATCCACATAATATACTTTCTTTTTCTTTCGAGGTAGATGACCAAACCTCAATAAAAGCTTTAGTTGATTCAGCAAAAAAAGAATGCATCGAAGTACATTTAGCTTACTCAAGATTTATTTTCCAAGCATTTAGACGTGAAAAACTGTTAAACGATAAAGCCCATGGGATATTAAATGATCTTGAGGAGTTTTATTATGGAAGCGAAACATTCAGCAACAAACAACTAAAAAAAATAGCTTCGAAAATTTGTTCTTTAATTAGGTTTTATCGCGCCAATAAAGATGTAATTAATAGCAAGACTAAGCTTCAAAACTCAAAGGCTATTCACGATTTCGTTGAAAATGTTTCTTACCAAAGAATAACTGACTGTTTGGTTGGGCTGTTGACAATACCATTATCAAAAATGGCGGCACAGAAGATAGATTTTAATTTCTCATATAGTCGTAAGAATGACTGTCTGAAAATTTCTACTTTAAATATGTATAATAAAGTTGGTGAGAAGATATTTAGCCTAAAGGTTGAGAGGATGAATGAGGTTACGATTACCTCAGATATCATTGAAAATGACCTTCTAAAAAGGTCCAAGAAAGATTTAACACATTTTACAGATCTTACGTCATTAATATCATTTAATAATGATACAATTATAAGATCATCTCCAATAATGTATTTCTCGGAGACGATTAACCCGGTTGCTATTTATCTTTCAAAAGCACTCAGTGCATCAATGAGAGAGTTAAAGAAAGCTTTTAATGGCGTTAATATCAATCATGTTAGTCCATTGAGAGCCTTTCCCCAAAGGTATTATCTGTTAGATAAAGCAATTTATCATAATCAATTAAATGCACTTGATGGTACAGAACTGGCAGAGGTATTAAAGAATAATGAACACATTAAAAATGCGATCAACGAATTATTAGCTGAGTTCAATTTGGCTGTGGAAGTTGAGCGCGTTAACGATGTTATACATAAAATTATAGTTAATCAAAATGCTGTTAATTTGGAACTCACAGATGTTGGTTTCGGTATATCGCAAGTTCTTCCTATTTTAGTACAAGCTCATTTATCTCCAGCCCATTCAATAACTATAATTGAACAGCCTGAAATACACTTACACCCGAAAATGCAGGCTTGGCTGGCCGATGCGTTGATAAAAATTGCGTTAAATTCTTCAAAGAAGTTTATTATTGAAACTCATAGTGATGCTCTGGTAAGAAGGATTAGATTAAGAATCGTAGATAGCGAAAGCGCTTTAACTGAAAACGATTTATCAATGTATTATCTTGAGAGAGATAAATTAAATAATAGAACGACGATGCGAAAAATACCTGTATCCCCAGATGGAGATATTTCGTGGCCGTCTGAATTCATGGACGTTGAGATTAAAGATACTTTAGAAATTCAACAAAAACAACTTGAGCGCATGCTTCAAAATCACGGGGCTCAATAATATGTCGAATGCTCATTGTATATGCCCAGGTTTTTTTGCAAATCATATTTCTGATCCAATTGTATTTAATAACGTTTTTCTAGGTGCTTTGCTTCAATCTGATGACCAAGTAATTACAGATGAAAACGGACGGCTCAAGCTCGAATATGGCAAAGCCGTAGAACATGATCAAAATGCTTTTGGATTATACAAGATTTGGTTCAACCAACTTGAAGCAAGGAATGACGGGAAATGGCTTAAAACACCTATCCCTTTTTTATCCTCTATTGAGGAAACTGTTTATGAATCTATAAGAAAAGCAGCAACCACTTTTGACAAAAATATCATTACTTCTGATAATCAAAAGTATAGCCCTTTTGTAGAGGAAATGAGGAAACAAAGAATTTCTCTTTTCAATCTTCAAAACTTAACTGTGACTAATGTTCATAGGGTTTCTCGTAGAAAAGTTTCTTTTGATGAATTGTCATATGATATAGGTTGGGTTCTTCACCGGTTAGCAAGAACTAATAGCAAAGGAACTACTGAGGATGATTATAATGATCATTTAAGAAACTTGCTTCTTTCTAGCAAGTATGAAGTTAAAGATCAGACTCGAGAAGGCCACTCTTCAAGTGGACTAAGTGCTGGTGAACTTGATTTAATTATTGAGGAAAATGGCTTCTTATTCTCTATCATAGAGGCCATGATATTAACTTCACTGGATAAAAATTACATAGATAAGCATTACAAAAAGGTAATAAATAATTACAACCCCCTTAGGGCGAACAAAAACTTCCTAATAACATATTATACGGGTAATAAGTTTGAGCTGTGGTGGGAAAGATATGTTACGTACATTACATCATTTGATGTCAGTAAGTTTGAACTGGATGGAAATGTTTCATTGTTCAGAACTGACATGGAATCAACATTTTATCCAAACCTAAAAAAATTAACTCAACACTTCTATGTGGATGGCGCACATCACTTTTGTGTTCATTACGCTATAAAGTTTTAGTTCAATTAGCCCGGGATTTTTCTCGGGTTTTTGATTTAAAAATATTTTTAGCATTAAAAATTTTAAATTAATTTGGCTGTAAATTTAAAATAGAGGGAAAAGAATCAATAAAAATATAAGTATTGGCATCAAAATAGCCAATCACTTTAGCTAACTAAGTTTAATTTAAGATTTATTATCAAATTGAAATTCCTAAGTAAGCGCAATACGTATCAGCTACATGCAATACCCGTACGATAGTTAGGCCATTCTAGTCCCTAACTAGAAAGATAGCCACAATATGTGCAATTCTGACCTTATATAATTATCATCATGTAAAGCTTAATGTAAATTAAATAACCAACCAAAATAAACGCCTTTATCTTGAAAATTGCTTTATCATCAGTAGTAAATCCTGATAAAGCGTATACCCTCAACCAAAAATATGCATCTACGGGCAATCCCAGCCCTGCTACCGCATCCTCTCGCTCGCCAGATGATAAATATCACTGCGCTCACGCTTGCCCACTGCGACGATGGCAATAATCAGTTGGTCATCTATGACCTGGTAAACCAGGCGAAAACGGGACGCTTTATAGCAGTCTTTCATTCCACGCAGTCTGGCAGAGGGAATATGAGAATTCTCACAGCACTTCTTCCGCTATTTGGCAAACTGCTGCTGGAGAGATTTGTCCAGTTTCTGCCACTCTTTAAATGCTTCTTCGCGGAACCTGACGGTATAACTCACTAAAACGCATCCAGATCGACATCCAGCAAAGCCTGACTACTGCGTTCCTGGACCAGCTTAACCAGTTCCTGATCGTCAAGGGCATCCAGCATCTGCTCATAAAGCTCAGCCGGGACGCAGTAGAAGACAGGCTGGTTGCGATTGAGAATAGCCACCGGATAGCCGTCACCGGCGCTGACGGTCGCCATCGGGTTTTTCTTCAGTTCACTGACGCTGGCGTTGGTATCACTTAAAATAATATGAGGCATAGGCCCTCCGGGACTGCTTAACAGGTCTTTAAAGTATCAGGCTGAAGGATAGCTGACCAGTCGTCATGCATTGACAGAGACCGGTGACATTCATCACTTTACTTTGAAGAACGGAGAACCTGTTTCCGATAACGACACGCGGTCATGAAGGGATTGCAAAACACGCGAACGCGTTTTCGGGGGGGCATAAATGCACTAAACATCCCCAGCCACAGACAGGCAGTTTGCGTTCTCCCTCTTCCCACCGCCTGAATGTGTCTTGTTTCTTCTGAACGACCTGTCAGGGTTTCAGAATGACTTTCGTCCAGCCATTATCACGATCATCAAAATGCTTATAGCCTTCGGCTGCGTCTGCCAGCGCGAGTCGGTGCGAAATGATCTGCGCCGGATTGGCTCTGCCCTGATGGATAAGCCTGGCGAGCTGGCGGTTATACGCTTTGACATTACACTGGCCGGTCTTGATCGACTGGCCCTTGAACCAGAAATTACCAAAATCGAAAGGCACTTTACCCTCTTTGGCCAGATCGGTCGCGCCGCCGGGGTCCTGCGGAACAAAAACGCCTACCGCACCGATGCCGCCTGTGGCCTTGGTTGAGGCGACCAGGCTGTTCAGCGTGGCAGAGTTATCCTCGTGGCCATGTTTATTGCAGCACTGATAGCCCACGCACTCGCAACCGCAATCCGTGCCGCGCCCATCGGTTAATTCGAGGATTTTATTGACGGCCTCATCACCCACGCCGTTGATGGCCACTGCGCCCATCTGCTCGGCCAGCGCCAGTCTGTCCGGATGGGTATCCACCACAAACACCTGCGAGGCGCCCTTGATCAGGGCCGAGTGTGCAGCCATCAGGCCGACCGGTCCGGCACCGTAAATGGCAACACTCTCTCCGGGGCGTAATCCTGCCAGTTCAGTGGCATGCCAGCCGGTGGGGAAGATGTCGGACAGTAGAACGTAGTCTTCCTCTTTTTCTACCGCATCAGGCGGCAGCACCAGGCAGTTAAAGTCAGCATAGGGAACGCGCAGTAACTCCGCCTGTCCGCCATCCCATTCGCCCATTTCAGCAAAGCCATAGGCGGCACCGGCCGTACCCGGGTTTGCCGTGAGACAGTAGCCGGTTAACCCTTTCTCGCAATTTTCACAGAATCCGCAGCCAACGTTAAAGGGCAGGCAGACATAATCGCCGACTTTGACCCGCTCAACCGCGCCGCCGATTTCAATGACCTGGCCCAGGTTTTCATGGCCAAAGATGCGACCCTGTTCGAAGCTGGTGCGCCCTTCGTACATATGCAGGTCGGAACCGCAGATATTGGTGGTGGTAATACGGACAATGACATCGGTAGGACGAACGATTCTGGGATCCGGCACCTCTTTGACTGAAACGTCAAAAGGTCCGTTATAGACAACTGCTTTCATGGTGTTCTCCTCACGTGCATGATCAGTTATGAAGGCTGCGGCTGCGTGAATGTTTACGGTCGCCACCCTCTTCGTGATGCTGATTTTTCAATCAAATGACGTGATTGAATGTGTAAGTGTAGAACAGCGCATGACGCAGTCTGAGGATATTAATATTATGTAACCCTATGAAATGTAAGCACCGCTTCGCTAAAGCCCTCCTGTTTCTCACCTTATCAACGGCTTTGCATCCTGCTGCCGTTCGCCTTACGGCAGGTTGATTTTTGCTCTGAAGCCGGTGGCGGATAATATCCTGACCGTCATAAACAGGCTCCGGACGGATGGAGAGGCCGTGCCGGTGTCCCCTCTGGCGTCAGGCGGAAGCCCCCCGAACCTCCGCCCGGCTCTCACCTACTTTTTATCCTGCGACCAGGTGGCGCTGCGGATATCGACCTTCACCGGCAGCAGACCAATCCGGGTAAAGGTATCCGCCAGCGCCTGCTGCTGGGTGAAGACCTCTGGCGTCATCCGCTCTGCGCCAAACGGCATTCTCGCCAGCGCGCGCTGCCAGACAGGCTGGGGCAGCCCGGTTGATGTGGACATGATTCTGGCTGCCTCTTCCTGATGCTGATTGGCCCAGCTGCTGAGCGTGCCGAGTTCATCCACGACCCTGCTGGCGATCTGCGGGTACCCTTCCGCAAACTTACGGCTGGCGAGGTAGAAGGTGTAATGGGGCACCAGCCCTTCTGCATTTTTGATCAGCCGCGCGTGAGCATTGGTTTCCACTTCTGCATAGTAAGGATCCCAGATGACCCAGGCGTCCACTGCGCCGCGCTGGAAAGCGGCACGCGCATCGGCAGGAGGCAGATAAACCGGCGTAATGTCTTTGTAGCTCAGCCCCGCCTGCTCCAGCGCGGTGACCAGCAGATAGTTCACGTCAGAGCCTTTGTTCAGCGCGACGCGCTTCCCCTTCAGATCCGCAACGCTTTTGATCGGCGAGTTGGCCGGAACCACAATCGCCTCGGTTTTCGGGTTGGCGGGCGAGTGTGCCAGATAGACCAGATCGGCCTGGGCGGCCTGCGCAAAGGTGGGCGGCGCGTCGCCGGTCGCCGCGAGGTCGATGCTGCCGATGTTGAGCCCTTCAAGCATCTGCGGCCCGGCCGGAAACTCAATCCAGTGAACCGCGATCCCCTGCTTTTTAAATTCCTGATCCAGCGTGCCGCGATATTTCAGCAGCGCGAAGATATTGGCCTTCTGGAAACCGATATTGATCGTTTCGGGCTTCTCTGCTGCCTGAGTGCTGAACGCTAAGCCCGCCTGAGCGGCAATAATGAGTGCGCTGAGTAATACTTTTTTCATTTCTCATTCCTGAGTCTGTTGTAGTCAGCGCAACATATCAAACGCGGGTTGCCGCGCTTAGCGAGGAAAAGTTCGATGCTTAGCTGAAAAAACGCTATGGATGCCAGACGGACTCGCGAACCCGGATAGCGCGATTAAACAGCCCCAGCGCATAGAAGCGGTCTGCGATGGTCTGCTGTTCGCGGATGATGGCTAAATTCATGCGCTGGGTCTGATGACTGCGCCGGGCCAGGGCATGCATCAGAGAGGAAGTAGAGATGCCGAGTTCGGTAGAGAGCAGTCCGGCCGCTTCCGCGCGGTGCGCATCAATGTAACGTCCCGTCTGCTCCAGCGCGCCAAGCAGAACCTGCAGCAGATCGCCCGAATGGGCGGCAAATCCGCGTTCGGCGAGATAGAACTGATGGTTGTTGACCCGCCCGGTGCCGTCAGCAATCACCCTGAACTGCCCGCTGTTCTCGGCATCGCTGAGCAGGGGATCCCACATCATCCAGGCATCCACCGCATTGAGATCGCTGGGCGTTAAGGGATATCGGGGCGGCGCGTAGACGATACGCACATCATCCAGGGCTAACCCCGCCTCATCCAGAATCTGCAGCAGCAGATAGTGAACGTTGGAGCCGCGGTTGACGGCGATACGCTTCCCTCTGAGATCGCCTATCTGCTGAATCGGGCTGCTGTCCGGCACCAGCAGCGCGACACTCTGCGGCGCCGCTGGCTCCCAGGCGACATAAATCATCGGGCTGTTGCTGGCCTGGGCAAACAGCGGCGGCACTTCGCCGGTGGTGCCGAAATCGATCTCCTTATTGCTCAGCGCATGCAGAAGCTGCGGACCCGCCGGAAACTCGCTCCACAATACGCTGACGCCACGATCCGCCAGCTGCTGTTCCAGCGACTGACGCGCTTTCAGAATGCCGAGGTTGCCGAACTTCTGATAACCGATGCGCAGTTCCCGCTCACGCTCCGGAGCCTGGCAGGAAGGGGTCTGGCGCTGACGCAGGGCGGTGCGGCGCGGTTTAATCACGCCGAGGTGTCCCAGCTGGGTTCGCAGCGTATGACGGCTGATGCCGAGCAGAGCGGCAGCCTGAAGCTGATTGCCCTGGGTCAGTTCCAGCGCATTTTTTACCAGCGCGGCAATCACGCGGGGATAGAGTGGCGTTTCGCTCTGCTGCATCTGCTGACGCAGGAACTGATCCAGCGCCTCTTCGCCAGGCGGCAGATCGTTTTCCGCCAGCGGACTCAGCCGCAGCTGCTGCGGCGTCACCACGGAGCTTTTGCTGAGCAGCACGGCGTTGTGCAGCGTGTTCTCCAGTTCGCGGATGTTGCCCGGCCAGCTGTAGGCCATCAGCGTCGCCAGCGCATCCTCGCTGAGTCGGAGCTGAGGACGGCCCAGGCGACGCGCATAGAGCTGCAGAAAGTGCGTGGCCAGCACCGGGATATCCTCGCTGCGCTGGCGCAGCGGAGGCAGCGTCACGCTGGCCACATTCAGCCGGTAGTAAAGATCTTCCCGGAATCGCCGTTCACGAATCGCTGCGGCCAGATCACGGTTCGTCGCCGCAATCACCCGCACATTGACCTTTACCGCCCGTGACGATCCGACGCGGGTGATCTCACGCTCCTGCAGCACGCGCAGCAGCTTTATCTGTAGCGACAGACTCAGTTCGCCGACTTCATCCAGCAGCAGCGTGCCGCCTTCTGCCGCTTCAAACCAGCCGCGATGCCGCTCCTGTGCGCCGGTAAACGCCCCTTTCTCATGCCCGAACAGTTCTGACTCCGCCAGACTTTCGGTCAGCGCGCCGCAGTTAACCGCCAGGAACGGCTGCCGGCTGCGCGCGCTGTGATGATGCAGATAGCGCGCCATCACCTCTTTACCGGTGCCGGTTTCGCCAATAATCAGTACGGTCGCATCGGTGGGGGCGAGCTGATCCAGCACGCTTTTAAACGCGCGCGATGCGGGGTCAATCAACTCAGGGCTGGAAATCTGCATCTCGTTTTACCGGGTTACCAGAAGAGTGATGACCATACCGCGCGTCCGCCGCATAAACGAGAGGCCGGAGATGCCGGATTGTTGCCGACGCGACAGCCTGCCACCCTGGCTGTTGCAAATGCAGCAGCACCAGTCGAAATGGTAAATGCCTATCTCACTGAATTAACGGGATAAAAATAGCTGCCTACTCTGGCACGCTATCTGCTAATGGCTATATAACCAAAGGAATTATCCCTATGTATTAAATTCAAATATCGTTATAAAGGAATCTGCTAATGAGCCACGCGACACAGGAAAACCTGAATCTCTTCTGGTTTCTGCCCACCCATGGTGACGGGCGCTATCTGGGGACAACCGAAGGAGGCCGGGCGGTCGATTTACCCTATTTACAGCAGGTGGCGCTGGCGGCAGACAATCTGGGCTACTACGGTGTGTTAATCCCGACCGGCAAGAGCTGCGAAGATTCATGGCTGGTCGCCTCGGCGCTGGCCCCGATCACCAAAAAACTGCGCTATCTGGTGGCCGTACGCCCCGGCCTGCAACCGCCGAGCCTGGCGGCACGCATGGCAGCGACGCTGGATCGCCTCTCGGGCGGGCGTCTGCTGATTAACGTGGTCACCGGCGGCGACCCGGTGGAGAACAAGGGTGATGGTATCTTCCTCAGTCACGCCGAGCGCTATCAGGTGACCAGGGAGTTTCTCGACGTCTACTCCCGCCTGCTGAAAGGCGAGAAGGTCGACTTCGCAGGAGAGCACATTCGCGTAGAAGGCGCGGAGATCCTCTTTCCTCCGGTGCAGGAGAACGGCCCGCCGCTCTATTTTGGCGGTTCCTCAGAGGCGGCTATCGACGTTGCCGCCAGCCAGATCGATACCTATCTGACCTGGGGAGAACCGGTCGAACAGGTGGCAGAGAAGCTGGCGGTGGTGCGTCAGCGGGCGCAGGAACAGGGCCGCACGCTCTCCTATGGCATCCGGTTACATGTCATTGTACGGGAAACGGAAGAGGAGGCCTGGGCCGCCGCCGATCGGCTGATCTCGCATCTGGATGACGAGACGATCGCCGCAGCGCAGAAGATTTTCGCCCGGATGGATTCAGCCGGTCAGGCGCGGATGAGTGCGCTGCATCAGGGGTCGCGCGAAAGTCTGCGCATCGGGCCTAATCTCTGGGCGGGCGTGGGACTGGTGCGCGGCGGCGCAGGCACCGCGCTGGTGGGCAATCCGCAGCAGGTTGCCGATCGTATTCGTGAATATCAGGCGCTGGGGATTGAGAACTTTATCTTCTCCGGCTATCCGCACCTTGAAGAGGCGCACCGCTTTGCCGATCTGGTGATGCCGCTGCTACCGCTGGCGGCAAATGCTGAAAAGAAACAGCGCAGCGTGAATACCGGGCCCTTTGGCGAAACCATTGGCGGCGACCGTCGCCCGGAAAAGCACTCCAGCGCCAGTTAACAGAAGAAAAGGCTCGTTTATGTCACAACAGCAGATTGTCATCATTGGCGGTGGATTCACCGGCACCGCACTGGCGATCCATCTCGCCCGGCTGGGCGAGGCGGGGTTGAGCGTGACGGTGATCGAACCGCGGGCGCAGCTGGCGCAGGGCGTGGCGTATGGCACGCCCGATCCGGCGCATCGTATCAATGTGCCTGCTGCCAGAATGCAGCTGGCCGGGGATGAAGCCGGCGCGTTTGACCGTGACTACCGCGCCTCGCCGCACTTCCGCGACGATCCGGACGCGCTGTGGCATGACGGCAATGTTTACCCGCAGCGCGGTGAGTTTGGCCGCTGGGTCAACGCGCAGTTTATTTATCAGCAGCAGCACTCGCCTATGATGCTGCGCCATTTACGGGACAGCGCGGTTTCCCTGCAGGATGGCATCGTCACTACGGCTTCCGGTCAGCGCATCCGGGCCGATCAGGTGGTGCTGGCGATCAGTCATCCGCCGCCTGAACTGCCTGCGCTGCTTAAACCGCTGCAGGCGCACCCCGCCGTCATCGCTAATCCCTGGCAGGGTGATGCGCTGGCCCGGATTGCGCCAGACGAGCGGGTGGTGATCATCGGCTCAGGGCTGACCATGTCTGATGTCGTCGCCTCGCTGCACCGCCAGCGGCATCGCGGCGGGATAACCGTTTTCTCGCGTCGCGGGCTGGTGCCGCGCGCCAACCTGAGCGGCAGCGAAGAAGAGTACAGGCTGGATTACCGCCTGCCGCAGCCCGCCAGCGCGCGAGGCTGGTTACATCGGGTGCGTCAGGAGGTTAAACAGGCCGCGGCGCTGAATCTCCCCTGGCAGCTCGTGCTGGATGATATTCGCCGCAACGGGCAGCGTATCTGGCAGAGCCTGCCGCTGCATGAACAGCAACGCTTTCTGCAGCATCTTCGTCCCTGGTGGGACGTTCACCGCTACCGCATCGCCCCGCAGGTCAGCCAGGTGCTGACTCAGCTGCAGGCCAGCGGGCAGCTTTCGCTGCAGGCGGCGCGTCTGATCGCCGCCGAACCGGCGGGAGACGCGCTCCGGCTGACGCTGCGGCTGCGGGGCGCGCATCAGGAGAGCCGGGTAGTGGATCGGGTGATTGTGACGACCGGCCCGGCGCATAACGCGCTGCTCAACAGCAATGCCCTGCTGCGCCAGCTACACCGCGACGGCGTGATTCAGCCCGATGCACTGTGGCTGGGCATCAGCGTCAATGCACTGTCGCAGACGCTGGATGCCCGGGGCGAACCCAACCCGCATCTCTATGTCGCCGGGCCTGCCGCACGCGGACGTTTTGGCGAGCTGATGGGACTGCCACAGGTGGCAGAGCATGCGGAAGCGGTGGCGCACAGGCTGCTGAGCATCACGCCCTCCTCCCTCAGTGAGCGATGTCCCGGCTCCCTGACGCACTGATTCAGCCCTGAAAAAAACCTCAATCTATACGCGGGCGGCAAGCGATTGCCGCATCCGCTCAGGAGTCGCTATGTCATCGCAACGTGAAATTCGCCTTAATGCTTTCGATATGAACTGTGTCGGTCATCAATCACCCGGCCTGTGGGCGCATCCCCGCGACCGCTCCTGGCAGTATAAAGATCTGGAATACTGGACCGACCTGGCGCGCCTGCTGGAGCGCGGTAAGTTTGACGGGCTGTTTATTGCGGACGTACTGGGCGTCTATGATGTGCTCAACGGCAATAATCAGGCGGCCATTCGCCAGGCCACCCAGGTGCCGGTTAACGATCCGCTGGCGTTAATTACGCCGATGGCGCTGGTGACGGAGCATCTGGGGTTTGGCCTCACCGCCTCGCTCTCGTTTGAACACCCCTACCCGTTTGCACGGCGCATTTCCACGCTCGATCACCTGACCAAAGGCCGCATAGGCTGGAACATTGTGACCTCCTATCTGGAGAGCGGCGCGCGCAATATCGGCCAGCAGACGCAGACCGATCATGACGCGCGCTATGACTATGCCGATGAATATCTTCAGGTGATCTACAAACTGCTTGAGGGAAGCTGGGAAGATGACGCGGTCGTGCGCGATCGCGAACGCCATATTTTCAGCGACCCCGATAAAATTCATCCGATTAACCACCAGGGCACCTTCTTTCAGGTGCCGGGCATTCATCTCTGCGAACCGTCACCGCAGCGCACGCCGGTACTCTACCAGGCGGGAGCGTCCAGCCGCGGTAAGGCGTTTGCGGCAGAACATGCCGAGTGCGTGTTCGTGGCTGCGCCCTCGAAAGTGCTGCTGAAAAAAACCGTGGCGGATATTCGCCAGCGAGCCGCCGCGGCGGGACGCGATCCACGCGACATACTGATCTTCAATCTGCAGACGGTGATTGTGGGTGAAACTGACCTGGCAGCGCAGGCCAGATGGCAGGAGTACAAACGCTATGTCAGTTACGAAGGCGCGCTGGCGCTGATCTCCGGCTGGACCGGTATCGATTTTGGCCAGTATCAGCCGGATCAGGTGCTGAAGCATCTGCATACCAATGCGATTCAGTCGGCGGTAGAGACCTTCTCCACCGCCGACCCGAACCGCCAGTGGACGGTCCAGGGTCTTGCAGACTGGGTCGGGATTGGGGGATTCGGGCCACTGCTGGTGGGCAGTGCCGAAACCGTGGCGGATGAGCTGCAGAGCTGGGTGGAGGAAACCGATGTGGATGGTTTTAACCTCGCCTACGCCGTAACGCATGAAACCTTTACCGACGTGGTGGAGCTGCTGGTGCCGGAGCTGCAAAAACGGGGTGTCTATAAACAGGATTATCAGCCGGGAACGCTGCGTGAAAAGCTGTTCGGACAGGGGCCACGGCTGGCATTGCCGCATCCGGGGGCTGGCTATCGCCGGCGTTCCGATTCAGCGCAGCGGACGCTCAACCTGGCGGTTTAGCATCAGGCTGTTCGCACAGCCGCCTGACAACGAATTTGCCTGAACGCTGCCGGATGAAATAACCCCTTCATCCGGCCTTTTGCATGCCAGTAAAAACGAATTAACTTATTGAAATTATTATAATCGTTATCCATATTTGTTGGTTGTTTACTGCGTCGGGAATACCTATAAAAGCCTCGTTACCTGCTGAACATAATAACGAGGATACGATGAGTACACTGAATATTGACGACACCCTGACCATCCCGCCGCCCCACTCCACGCCGGTGCGTTCGGTGAGCGACGTGGCCCGGCTTATCAACAGTAAAAGTGAGAAAAACAGCTACGCCCGCTGGATCGTGTTTCTGGCGCTGGGCGGTGTGTTTCTTGATGCCTACGACCTGACGACGCTCTCTTACGGCATTGATGATGTCGTCAGGGAGTTCAGCCTGACGCCGGTGCTCACCGGGCTGGTGACCTCCTCCATCATGATCGGCACTATCGTGGGCAATCTGATCGGCGGCTGGCTGACCGATAAATATGGCCGCTACTCCGTATTTATGGCGGATATGCTCTTCTTTGTCGTCTCGGCCATCGCCGCGGGTCTGGCACCCAACGTCTGGGTGCTGATTGGAGCGCGCTTTCTGATGGGGATCGGCGTGGGGATCGATCTGCCGGTGGCTATGGCTTATCTGGCGGAGTTTTCTAAATTCTCCGGCAAAGGCAATAAAGCGTCGCGCCTCGCGGCCTGGTGCCCGATGTGGTATGCCGCCTCATCCGCCTGTTTCTTCATTATTTTTGCGCTCTATTTTCTGCTGCCTGCTGAACACATCGACTGGTTGTGGCGCGCCTCGCTGCTGTTTGGTGCCGTACCGGCCCTGCTGATTATCGCGGTGCGCAGCAGATTCATGAACGAGTCTCCTCTCTGGGCAGCTAATCAGGGCGATCTGCGTGGTGCGGTGCGTATCCTGCGGGACTCTTACGGCATCGAGGCGCATGAAGTGCAGCCCGAAAGAGGCGTTACCGTGAAGGCAGCGCCGAAAGTAAGTTTCCGGGTGCTGTTTCAGAAGCCTTATCTCGAGCGCACGCTGGTCAGTGGGGTGATGAACGTCTGTATCGCCTTTGAATACACCGCTATCGCCTTCTTCCTGCCGTCGATCCTTGCGCAGTTTCTGGGAGCGGGCGTCTTCGAAACCATCTCTGCCTCGCTGGGACTGAATGCGCTGTTTGCCTTTACCGGCGGCCTGCTGGGCATGCGGCTGGCGTGGAAATTTCCCTCCCGTCATGTGGCGATTGCCGGCTTTGCGCTGCAGTTTATCGCGCTGATCTCGCTGGCACTGATTGGTCATCCGCAGGCGACGACGGGTGTGGTGGTGGCGGTGCTGATGCTCGGTCTCTGGCTGTTTGCTGAAGGTTTCGGGCCGGGTGCGCAGTTGATGATCTATCCGGCACTCTCCTACCCGACGCATATCCGGGCCACCGGTGTCGGCTTCAGCCGCTCGCTTTCCGGCATTGGCAGTGCGCTGGCGCTGTTTATTCTGCCCATTCTGCAGGCGCGCTACGGCACCAATATGTTCTGGATTGTCTCTCTCGCCGCCCTTATTCCGATTATTTTCCTGTTGATCGTCCGGTTTGAACCGACCCGACAGGACATTGATGAACAACCCGCCACAGGAGACGATCATGTCTGAACTCAACCCGACTGAATTTGCCGCGCTGCGTGACCATTTCAGACCGCTTTTTGCCCGTATTGCCAGCGAGGCGGCGGCACGGGAAACCGGCCGCACGCTGCTGCATGAGCCGATCCGCTGGCTGAAAGAGGCCCGGTTCGGCACACTGCGAATCCCGAAAGAGGACGGCGGCTTTGGTGTTTCGCTGCCCCAGCTCTTTTCGTTACTGACTGACCTGGCCGAGGCAGATTCGAACCTGCCACAGGCGCTGCGCGCGCACTTTGCCTTTATCGAGGATCGCCTGAACCAGCCTGACAGCGACGCACGCCGTCGCTGGTTCCGGCGTTTCGTCGACGGTGAGCTGGTGGGCAGCGGCTGGAGCGAGGTCGGCGCGGTGAAGCTGGGTGAGGTGATCACCCAGGTTTCCCCCGCGCCGGCGGGATGGGTGATCAGCGGTGAAAAGTTTTACAGCACCGGAACCCTCTATGCCGACTGGATCGATGTCTATGCAAAGCGGACGGACAACGGCCGTGATGTGATTGCGCTGGTGAACACGCACCAGAACGGGGTGGAGCGCGATGACGACTGGGATGGTTTCGGGCAGCGGCTGACCGGCAGTGGCACCACCCGCTTTCATCAGGCCGGGGTTGAGCAGCCCCACGTTTATGATTTCAGCGAGCGCTTCCGCTATCAGACCGCTTTTTACCAGCATGTCCTGCTCGCAACGCTGGCGGGAATTGGCCGGGCGGTGGTGCGCGATGCGGCACAGGGGGTGGCGCAGCGTAAGCGGATTTACAGCCACGGCAACGCCCCTCAGGTGAGGCAGGATGTGCAGGTGCTGCAGGTGGTCGGACAGATCAGCAGCTGGGCCTGGGCCGCCGAAGCCGCCGTTGAGCGCGCGACCCACTCACTGCAGCGGGCGTTTGAATTACAGCTCAGTGGCGCGGATGCTACAGCGCTTCACGCGGCTAACGTGCTGGCAGAAGTGGAATCGGCTAAAGCGCAGACCGTAGCCACGGAGCTTGTGACGCGGGCCGCCACGGAGCTGTTTAATGCGCTTGGCGCGTCGGACACCCGCGTCAGCAAGGCGCTGGACCGCCACTGGCGCAACGCCCGCACGGTCTCATCACACAATCCGGTGATCTACAAAATCCGCAATGTGGGTGACTGGGAAGTGAACGGCAGCGATCCGACGTTCATCTGGCAGATAGGCAATGGCGAAGGCGCGTGAGATCGCTAAGGCCGGGGGTTCCCGGCCTTAACCGCTCAGCGATGATTCAGACGACGTGACAGCCGGTCACCGCATGACTGAAGCAGCGTGACCAGTGCGACCAGCACCACGATGACCGTTACCATGACCTGCATGTCAAAGCGCTGGTAACCATAACGATAGGCCAGATCCCCTAATCCCCCGGCACCGATGGCACCCGCCATGGCTGAGGCGTTGATCATGGTGACCAGCGTAATGGTGAAACCGCTGACGATGCCAGGGCGCGCCTCCGGCAGCAGCACATGCCAGATAATGTGCCAGCGATGAAAACCCATCGCCTGCGCCGCTTCGGTCAGCCCTTTATCCACTTCCCGCAGGCTGACCTCCGCAATGCGGGCAAAGAACGGGGTTGCCGCCAGGGTCAGCGGCACGACGGCCGCCCAGACGCCGTAGGTCGTCCCGACGATCCAGCGGGTAAAGGGGATTAACGCCACCATCAGAATCAGAAAGGGTATGGAGCGGAAGAGATTCACTATCCAGCCCAGCACCCGATTGAGTGCCGGACTGGGAAAGAGATCGCCCCGTCCGCTGACCACCAGAATCACCGCCATCGGCAACCCCAGCGCAAGAGCCAGCGCAGAGGAGACGCCAACCATCAGCAGGGTGTCCAGTAACGCGGTCCACAAACGATCAATAGCCTGTGACATAACCCACTACCTCCAGTCGATCGGCAATGTGCGCCAGTTGAGCGGTGACGGATTGCGCCTCATGCTGTGCATCCAGCAGCACCAGCAGCTGCCCCACCGGTTTCTGTTCCACCCACTCAATCGCGCTGTGGATCAGCGTGATTTCCCCCGGCACCCGCGCGCCCAGCGCGCCGATATCAGGCCGGGCACCCTGCCCGGTGTAGCGCAAACGCAGTAACAGCCGCGCATCCTGATGCAGCCGGTGATCACTCAGGCGGGCGGCAACGGATTCGGGCAACGTCTGATGACCGGGATTGAGCAGCTGACGCGTGGTTTCCTGCTGCGGATCGCTGTAGACCTGCCAGACCGGGCCGCGTTCGATGATTTCCCCCTGATCGATGACCGCCACGTTGTGGCAAAGGTCATGCACCACATCCATCTCGTGGGTGATCAGCACAATGGTGATATGACGCTGCTGATTAATCTTTTTCAGCAGCGCCAGAATCGCACGCGTGGTCTCGGGATCGAGTGCTGAGGTGGCCTCATCGCACAGCAGCAGTTCCGGGTCGTGCACCAGCGCACGGGCAATACCGACGCGCTGCTTCTGCCCCCCAGAGAGCTGTGCAGGCCAGGCGTGTTGCCGCGCTTCCAGCCCGACCAGTGCCAGCAGTTCATCCACCTTTCGCGCCCGCGCGGCTGGCGGCACGCCGGCAACCCTGAGCGGCAGCTCAATGTTCTGTCTGACGGTTTTGGCGGAGAGCAGATTGAAGTGCTGAAAGATCATGCCCGTGCTGCGCCGCCATTCGACCAGCTGCCGCGCGCCCAGCGCGCTGATGTCGGTGCCGTCGATGACGATGCGTCCACCGGTGGGATCTTCCAGGCGATTCAGGCAGCGGATAAGCGTGGATTTACCTGCGCCGCTGCGGCCGATGATGCCAAAAATCTCACCGCGCTGGATCTCCAGATTGATGTGATGCAGCGCATCGGCCGTCTGACCGGGATAGCGTTTACTGACCGCTTCCAGCCTGACGTGAGCAGCAGCGTGGGTGCGGATTTCAGCGGCGGCATGGGGCAACGCCGTCGCGTCAGGAATGACCAAACTGATCATCGTTACTGACTCCAGCCCGGCTGATAGAGTCTGCCGTAGAAGCTGTCGAGGCTGGCGCGTACCACCGGCGAATGCTGATAGATATCGACAAATTTTGCCAGGCGCGGATCGTCCTGGTGCCCCTCCCGAATCACAAACTGAATCACATATTCCGGATGTTCCAGCCCGTCGAACAGCAGCGCGTGATTCGGATCGATGGTTTTCGCCAGACGCAGATAGTGCGGATATCCCTGCGCCAGGTCGACCTCTTCCAGCGACCGTGAGAGCTGTACCGCTTCGACCTCAATGATTTTCAGCTTCTTAGGATTGCTGACGATATCATCGACCGTGGATTTTAGTCCGGCGCCCGGCTTGAGGGTAATCAGCCCCGCCTTCTGCAGCAGGAGTAAGCCACGCGCGCCGTTGATTGGATCGTTGGCGATGGCGACGGTGCCCCCTTCCGGCACCTGGTCAATGGCGCTGTGCTTTTTAGAGTAAAGCCCGATATTGTTGATGATAGCAGGCGCATAAGCGACAAGATGGAACCCTCCTGACTGATTAGCGTTCTCCAGAAAAGGCTTATGCTGGAAAAGGTTAACGTCGATATCGCCATTCTCCACGCTGACGTTGGGCGCAGTCCAGTCGGTAAATTCAACCAGTTCAACCGCCAGCCCCTGCTTTTTCGCTTCCGCCACCGCCGTCTCCAGCGGCGGAGCAAAGGCCGCGGTCGTGCCCACTTTGAGCGGACCGGAATAGTCCGCAGCGGCGACGGCAGAGAGTGTCAGCAGCAAGCCGCCCAGCGTGGCGCGTAATCTGTTTGTACGTGTCATGATGATTCCTTGAGGTTAAGCGGATCAACGACGGCTGGTGGCATGACGCCACTGCGCCGCCGGGTGGCGATCGGGCAGGCGATCCTGCTGAAAGAGTTTGTTGCGCAGTGATCCGGGCTGATAAGCCGTTTTGTAGCGACCGCGCTGTTGTAATTCCGGCACGACTAACTCGATAAAATCACGGTAACTTTGCGGGTTAAGAATGCGGGTCAGGTTGAAGCCGTCGATATCTCCCTCATCCATCCACTGCAGCAGCGCCTCCGCAACCTGCGCGGGATTGCCGATAATCAGGGGATAACGACTGCCCATGGCGTGCTGCTCCAGCAGGCGACGGCGGGTCCAGCCGCTGTACGCCTGACTGACCGACTCTATTGCGCGAGTTTCACCGCTGATGATGGGCTCATCGGGACCGAAAGCTGCCAGATCGAGGCCAATCGAGCTGGAAAAATGGGCGATACCCGCCTCCGGGCTGGCATATTCGAGATAGCAGCGGTGCTTCTCCTGCGCTTCCCGCTCGGTCGGAGCCACAATCACACCGACTCCCATGAAAACACGCAGGTCCTCTGCACGGCGGCCCGCTGCGGTCGCCGCTTCACGCAGCCGCTGCGTCTGCTGACGCATTGCCGCGGGTGTCGCGGCATTGACGAAGGTGCACTCGGCATGACGCGCCGCAAACTGAATGCCACGGGCAGAGGTGCCGGCCTGAAACAGCAGCGGCGTGCGCTGGGGTGACGGACTGCTGAGGTGATACCCCTCAACCTGATAAAATTCCCCCTGATGTCTGATGGGATGAATTTTGCTGGCATCGGCATAAAGACGACGCTGGCGGTCGACGACGAGGGCATCATCCTGCCAGCTGCCTTCCCAGAGCTGATAGCTGACGTCGAGAAACTCATCCGCCTGAGCGTAACGCTGGTCATGCGCCAGCAGCTGTTTGTTACCCATCGCCCGTGCGGCACTGTCCAGGTAGCCGGTGACGATGTTCCAGCCAATCCGCCCCTGCGTAAGATGGTCGAGCGTTGAGAGACGACGGGCAAAGGGAAATGGTGCTTCATAGCTGAGGTTGGCGGTCACCGCAAAACCGAGATGCTGTGTGACGCCCGCCATGGCTGAAACCAGCATCAGCGGATCGTTGACCGGCAGCTGAATCGACTCGCTCGCCGTCAGCCCGATACCCTGCTGATAAACGTCATAGACGCCCAGGATGTCCGCAATAAACAGTCCGTCGAACAGCCCGCGCTCCAGCAGGCGTGCCAGATCGGTCCAGTAACTCAGGCTATTGAATTCGGTGGAGTGATCCTGAGGATGTGTCCACATGCCGTGATGAATGTGCCCGACACAATTCATGTTGAAGGCGTTGAGCAGAACCTGTTTCTGACTCATAGCGTGCCCCGGCGCGGCGGCTGTACGCCATTGAGCAGGAAGTTGCCTATCGCGGGATATTTCCAGCGTACCGGATCGTGCAGGGTGTGAGTCCGCGCATTGCGCCAGTGGCGGTCGAGATGATATTCACGCAGGCTGGCTCGTGTGCCGCCGAGTTCAAATAGCAGGTTAGCGGCCTCCAGTGCGACCTCCGTGGTCCAGGCGCGCGCCTTCGCCACCGCAATCGAAGCCTGCGCCACCGTATCCGCGTCAGGCTGTTGTTGTGCAACGTCGATGGCTGCACCCGCCTCCGCGATGAGCGCCTCGCCAGCCCGCAACCGTGCCGCCAGACGCCCGGTGCGATCGAGCGTTAAGGGGTCCTCACAGGCGCGGGTCACGCCGCTGTCTGGCCACGGCCGGGCACGCTGACGCAGAAAGTCGAGCATGTCATAAAACGCCGCCTGAGCGATGCCCTGATCGATCGCGGCATGCAGGATCTGTGCAAAAGGGCCCAGCGAGGTCGGCCGCTCAAATGCGGTCTGAAACGGCACCACATCGTCTGCCTCTACCCTGACGTTCTCAAACAGGACGCTGCCGCTGCCTGTGGTGCGCTGGCCGAAACCACTCCAGTCATCAATAACCGTCACGCCTGCCTGATGTCGGGGCACAAATACCAGCTGCTCTTTCTCGTCTTCGTCGCGCGCCGCCGTGGGAATGCGATCGGCAAACAGCGCACCGGTGGCGTAAAATTTCGTGCCGTTAAGGACATTATCGCGGATCTGTGTGGTGCGCTGATGTGCCGCGCGGGAGGCAAATTCCGCTAGTGCATTTCCCAGATGGACGCCAGCCAGTACCTCGCCATAAAAGCGTTGCTTTTGTGATTCACTGCCGTTAAGGCGCAGGACTTCCAGTGCATAGAAGTGATTCTGCGGAACCTGCCCTATCGCCGCATCGGCCTCACTGAGCAGGGTGATAACGGAGGCGAGCGTGGCGGTTGAAACCGCAATGCCGCCATACGCCTTTGGTACGGTGATCGCCCCCAGGCCTGACTGAAACAGTCTCTGCAAGGGGGCATAGGGCAGCTCACGTTCGCGATCCCGCTCGGCGGCACCCGCACGGAACGCCTGCGCCAGTTGCGCGGCCACGTCCAGCACCTGTTGCTCACTGCGGAGGCGGTCGGCGGGCTGTTTCGGCTGAACCTGACTCATTCTTTCTCCTTAAATCCACGCATGGCGCGCAGGGTAGATCGCATTGAGGTAGTAATTACCAATGGCGTGGGTTTTCCAGCGCACCGGGTCATGCAGCGTGTGGGTGCGGGCATTGCGCCAGTGGCGGTCGAGTCCATGCTGCAGCAGCGTCGCGCGGCTTCCACCCCATTCCAGCAGCTTTTCGCTGGCACGCAGCGCGATATCGGTGGTCAGCACCTTGGCTTCCGCCACGGCAATTGAGGCGGCGGCGCTGTTTTCCGCCGTCAGAGGCTGCGAGGCCAGCGAATCAAGGACCCGGGCCGCCCGTCGCAGCAGGGCATTCGCGGCACTCAGTTCGGTACTGATGCGCCCGATGTCAGCCAGGATATAGGGGTCATCAGCGTTGCGAGTGACGCCTGCATCCACCCAGGGACGTGAGTGATGGCGCACAAACTCCAGCGCATCGTCCAGCGCGCCCTGCGCGATACCGGCATCAATCGCTGCCTGAATCAGCTGTGACACCGCACCACGCAGGGTCGGTTTGTCTGGCGATGGCAGGGGAATGATTGCGTCAGGCCCGACGATGACCCGATCAAGCCTTACCGTTCCGCTGGCGGTGGTACGCTGACCCATCCCTGACCAGTCATCCACGATCTCCACCCCTTCGGCAGGCAGCGGGATAAAAGCCATGGCCGGCTGGTCGTCCTCCTGCAGTGCGGTCGTGACCAGGATGTCCGCGAACAATGCGCCGGTTGAGTAGAACTTTTCCCCGCTCAGACGCGATGTCTGACCCTCACGCACCAGTCGGGCCTGGATGTCGCGGGTATGGCGGCTGTTCTTTTCAGGGCCACCGTTGCCCAGTCGCTTGCCACTGACCACCGCCTGCAGCCATTTTTCCTGCTGTGACGGTTCGCCTTCGCCAAGAATGAACTGGATCAGGCCAAAGTGGTTCTGCGGGATCTGGCCCAGGGAGGGATCGCTGGCCGAGATGATGCGAAATACCTCCGCCACGGTCCCGAAATCCAGCCCGCCCCCGCCAAATCGGCGCGGCACGCTGATGCTGCCCAGGCCAAGCCGGGTAAACTGGCTGATCAGTTCACGGGGATAGAGCCGCTGCTGATCCCGGGCAACAGCACCCGGTTTCGCCTGTTCAGCCAGCGCATGCGCAGCCTGAATGGCCTGTTTTTGACAGGTTATGACGGCCGCCTGAAAGGTTTCGGGTGGAGCGGAAATAAGATTCATGGCGCTTCCGGTAAAAGAGCGAGACATCAAATCAGGCAGGCTGATATTGAGTGCATCACATTAATAAACGTTGAAAGCGATAATAGGCAGCTGGTCAGAACGAAGTAAATAGCGCGGTTATTACAATATACGCAAAGCTAATTCATATTACAGCTTTGCATTTTAAATGCATATATGGCTGGTACTGCAGAAGTGAAACTGTCGGTTTATATAAAATTAAAACCAGCTTCAGAGGCTGGTTTTAATTTCAGGGTGACGATGCGCAGGGATTATTTGCTTGCCGACTCCGGCATGGCCGAGGAGTGATGGGTCGAAATTTTCCAGCCTTTTCCATCCCAGACGTAGGTAAAGGTATAGCGCGCGGTTACCTGCGTGTTATCTTTAAATGTAAAGGTATAAACGCCGGCATCAATCGCTTTATTACAGCCGGTTCTGATGGTGCGGGAGTTGATTTTACCGCGCGGCCCTTTTTTCAGAAAGTCTTTGAAATAATCAATCCGTTCCTGATCGGTGAGTCTGACCTGATTGGAGATAGTGGGCAGTAATACCGCATCACTGACATAGAGTTGCGAAACTTTAGTCGCATCGCCGGTTGCCAGCGTGTCATTCCACTTGTCGAACAGACTGGCGACATCCTGTTCAGAGGCTTTGATGCAGGTTTCCGGCTGCTGTGCCAGCGTAATGGCGGGCGCACAAAGCAGACCTGTCAGGGATAATGATAATAATGTTTTATTCATGAAATAGTCTCCATTAACTCATCCTGGCTTAGGGTGGCGCCCTCTCTGATCTCTGAGAAAACACCGGTAAATACGGGTTAAAATAAGGAATCGTGAATCTGAAATGTAAAGGGTTTAATTAGTTTCTGATGCCGTAAAGAATAAAAAAGCCGGATTTGGTTATTCTTTTGTTAATGCTGGCTATACGTGCTCTGCTATTATGACGTAACGATACCTTACGCCCTGCTCTGCATGAAACTTAAATCTCTGATATGCGATTATTTAGATTTATATGCTGATTTCATGTTCTCCTCATTGGATTGTTAAAGGCGTTAAGGCGCATTTTTCAGGAGTAAAGCAGGGGGCGCAGATAACGTGCCCGCAGCGTTTCGGGTGATATTTAAAGCGGAGGTAAATATAGCGTCGCAGTTTTTTAATCAGCGCCAGATGGCTAATTACTTCACGACCGGACATTGACGGATCTCAGTTAAACATAAACCATCAGCTTCGCTGCCTTCCCGCTTAAATTCGGATAAACCTCTGGCGCGATTTCTGAATTTCATTCCTGATCCTCTTTCCTGTCACTTTCCATCCGGTGTCGGTATCTTCGCGAACGTTAGCGGATGCCTTGCGGCCGTCGTTGCCTCCTGATGAAAAATTGGATCTTCCTACTGGCTTCGTATAATTATTCTTATACGAAGTCATGACAGTATGGATGCGCCGGGTTATGATGACAGACAGTCAAAACCATTTTATAAAATGGCAGCGCTACGTAAATTCTGGCGGGTTGACCCCCTGCTTTTTTCTCAGAATTCACGTAGCGCGATCAACGCCGTTTTCGGTCAATCAGTGAGCAAAAATGACAGAGTTAGTGCCGTTAACTGAACTGCAGATGAACCGGAGCGGGGATATCGCTGAAAGACTCAGACAATTTGTGCAGGACAAAGAGGCCTTTTCGCCTAACACGTGGCGACAGCTTCTGAGCGTGATGCGGATCTGCAATCAGTGGTCGGAAGAAAATCAGCGCAGCTTCCTGCCGATGAGCGCTGATGATTTGCGCGACTATCTTACTTTCCTGGCTGAAAGCGGGCGGGCTTCCTCCACCGTCACGTCACATGCGGCTCTGATTTCGATGTTACACCGTAACGCGGGTCTGCCCGTGCCCAACACCTCGCCGCAGGTTTTTCGTGCGATGAAGAAGATCAACCGGGTGGCGGTGATGAGTGGCGAGCGGGCGGGACAGGCTGTGCCCTTCAGGCTGAGCGATCTGCTGGCGCTGGACAGGCAGTGGTCAGGTGCTGACAGCCTCCAGGCGCGCCGCGATCTGGCCTTTCTGCACGTCGCATACGCAACGCTGCTGCGTATCAGTGAACTGTCGCGGTTACGGGTGCGTGATGTGATGCGTGCCGGTGATGGACGTATCATTCTGGATGTGGCCTGGACCAAAACCGTCGTACAGACCGGTGGATTAATTAAAGCCCTCAGTACGCGTTCCACCCAGCGGCTGGAGGAGTGGCTGGACGCGTCCGGACTTTCCGGCCAGCCCGATGCCTATCTGTTTACCGCCGTTCATCGCTCGGGACGTTCCCTCCCAGCCGAAAAACCTATGAGCACCCGGGCTCTGGAGCAGATTTTCGAACGCGCCTGGCGCTGCGCGGGAAAAGCCGGAGGCGTGAAGGCCAATAAAAATCGCTATACCGGCTGGAGTGGCCACAGTGCAAGGGTCGGCGCAGCACAGGATATGGCAGACAAAGGCTACCCCATAGCCAGAATCATGCAGGAAGGCACCTGGAAAAAGCCGGAGACGCTGATGCGCTATATCCGTCATGTCGAAGCGCATAAAGGGGCTATGGTGGAGTTTATGGAACAGCATGCTGACGGCACATTGCCTGATTAACGCTGACATAAAAGCGCGCTCAGCGTCTTCGGCGGATGAAGTTATCCACAGAAAAAGTGGACAGCCTGTGAGTAAACCGGTACGGGACGGCACTTTTCGGGCTCTCTTACTGAACCATCTCACTGATTAACAGGCGGTTTCGCCGTTTCCTGACGCGTCGCCGCCATTGTATTCAGAATTCCGGTCTGGCCCCTGGTCACTAACTGACGCTATCTCCGGGTGATCGGGTCAGGCATATCCGCCCTGCTTATCACAATTGCCGTGGCAGCCCTGACAGCGTCCTTTCTCCTCCCTGAACATGATGGGGATGTTCTGCACACGGTTCCCTGCTTTGCGCAGTGCCAGCAGAATGATGACATTCAGCACTACGATACATAAGATGCAGATCGCGCTGAATGCGGGATGACGGGCAAACGTGACCGTCTGATAAAAGAGCGTCGCCGTGGTGTAGGCGATGTTCAGTCCCCAGAAAAAGGAGAACATCATCCATTTTTTGCCTGCTTCGCGTGCAATCGCTCCCATGACGGAGACACAGGGAACGTAAAGCAGCACAAAGATTAAATAGCTATAGGCGGCAAAGCCGCTGCCAAATTTATCCGACATCACACTCATCGGGCCGGAGGCCATCTCGCCATCACCTTTACTGGCTTCAATGGGATGCGCCAGTGCATCAATCCTGAACGCAGCCGCTAAACCAGCCCAGGTTTCAGTCAGCGCCTCTCTCAACTCACCTCCCAGGTCAAAAGCCTGCGGATCGAACGGGCTGCTCTGAATCGCCTCGGTAGTGTAAAGACTGTTGAGTGTTCCCACTACCACCTCTTTCGCCATAATGCCACTCACCAGTCCCACGGTTGCCTGCCAGTTATCCTGTGTGACACCTATCGGTAGCAGCGCCGGCGTAATCGCTTTACTGGTCGCAGCCAGTGCGGAGTGGTTAATGTCATTCACCAGCTGGCCATTGAATGCAAAACTGCTCAGTACGCCAATCAGCATGCTCACCAGGATGATGACCTGCCCGGCCCGCACCACAAACATTTTCAGCCGTTGCCACGTCTGCAGCAGCAGACTTTTGAGATGGGGCCGGTGATAGACCGGCAGCTCCATGATAAACGGTGAGGCTTCACCTCCCAGCAGGGTATGCTTGAGTACCAGCCCGGTCACGACCGCGACGACAATACCCAGCAGATAGAGGGAAAAAACCAGACTGGAGCTGTGCGCATGAAAAAATGCCGCAGCGAAAACCGCAAAGATCGCCAGCCGCGCACCGCACGACATAAAGGGTACAATCAGTACGGTCAGCAGACGCTCACGCGGCGTGTCCAGCGTGCGTGTCCCCATCACTGACGGCACGTTACAGCCAAAGCCAACAATCAGCGGCACAAATGATTTTCCCGGCAGGCCCAGTGACTGCATCAACCGATCCATCACAAAAGCGGCGCGAGCCATATAGCCCGAGTCTTCCAGAAAAGCGAGAAACAGGAACATCAGGCCAATCTGCGGAATAATCGGCAGCACTGTATTGATGCCAGCCCCGATCCCCTGCGCCAGAAACACCGTCAGCCAGGCCGGGAAGTGACAGACCGCACCCAGCCATTGTGCACCATGAATGAATATCGCCACCGAACTGCTGTCGAATAGGGGCTGCAGGGCGGCGCCGATATTGATGGAGAGCACGAACATCACATACATCACCGCCAGAAAAATCGGAATGCCCAGCCAGCGGTTCAGCACAACCTGATCAATCCGGCTGGTCAGATTCGCGGGCGCGGCCTGATCGTTATGACTGACAGCCGCACAGATTGCATTAATGGCGCGATAACGATAGTCGGCAATCTGTACACCCGCCTCTTCACCCGCCTGCTGCCTGATTTCTGGTAAGTGGGCTTCCAGTTCCGGACAAAGCTTCAGGCTGTTGATATCCCCCTCCAGCAACTGTAAGGCCAGCCAGCGGCGTTTCTGTGGCGCTGTTGAGGCGGACATCTGCTGACATAGCTGCCCGATGGCCGATTCAATCGCTGCCGGGTAGCATACCTGCTCCGGTGCGCGATAAACCTGCGGTTCATCGATTAACGCTTTAAGCTGTGCAATGCCGTCACCCCGGGTTGAGGTCAGTGAAACGACCGGACAGCCCAGGCGGGCCGACAGCGCACCGGTATCGATAGTGATATTCTGGCTGACAGCGATATCCTGCATATTGAGGGCAATAATGCAGGGTAGCCCGAGTTCCAGCAGCTGAAGCGTCAGGAACAGATTGCTTTCAAGACGGGAGGCATCCACGACGTTGATTACGACATCGGCATGTTCCTGATAAAGGTAGTGGCAGGCGATGCTCTCATCGATGGAGCTTTCAGCGGACAGCGTTGTCAGCGAGCGGGTTCCCGGTAAATCGACGAGCCGGACATCTGACTGAGCGGTGAAAAACTGTCCCTCTTTACGCTCGACTGTGACGCCCGCCCAGTTCCCCACCCGCTGACGGGCGCCGGTGAGCTGATTAAACAGCGTTGTTTTGCCGGTGTTAGGATTACCAATCAGCCCGATGGTTATCTTTTTCATCAGACGATTTCCTCCAGAATAATTGCGTCCAGGTCACCCTGCCGCACCGCCAGAGTGACACGACGGGTGGAGATCTGTACCGGGTCACCCAGGGGGGCGACACGAATAATTTCAATCACTGCGCCCGGCAGCATGCCCATCGTCAGTAATTTCTGACGCCAGGTAGAATTGACCGAGGGCTGATAGCCCACTATCCGGTAGGAGCAGCCTGTGTTAATTGCCATACCCTGTTCTGCCTCTGAGTAAGAAGCACTTATTCTACAAATGATAAGCGTTTCGATTTTTGATCTGACGTCGGACAGGCAGGGGAAAATGGCCGTCAGGGTCAACGGCAGTTCAACAGGCTGTAAAAGGGATAATTCTGCGGGATTAACGAGAGGATGAGGCGAACTCAGTGGCGGATTTGTGACAGTTCCTAATCGGTCAGGCCGGTCATCTTCATGACGGTATCGCGGTCGAGGCCATTCTGCAGCATCGTCCGCGCAATTTTCAGGGTTGCGTCGCGTTCACCTTCAGAATGGCCCTTCTCTCTGCCAATCTGAATCCCTTCCTCAATGCCTTTTTGCTCAAGTTGTTGTGCGATGGTCATGAGTGCGTCTCCGTGTTGCGGCACACGCTGTGCCAGTTCGCGAACAAAGGATTGGGCGTCGGATGTTTCGCCTCCAGATGACGCTGCATGGCCGCCACCGCATAGCGCATCAGACGGAAGGCCATATGTTTGTCGGGCGTAGACTGATGCTCAATCAGAACATGAATGTAACCGTCGCCAGCGCGTGTTTTAAGGCTGTAAAGCACGTCGCTGAAATATTGCCGCAGGTCATCCTCGACAAACGAACCGGATTCCAGCGTGAGTGTGCTGAGATCACAGATTTCCCGAAGCTCTGCCGGAAGATGGATTTCCATAAAATCACGGGCAACATCTGGCTGGGTCAGAAATTGACGGAACATAGCGTCATGAGGTGTAGGGGTATAGTTTGTCTTCATCTGCCCTGACTCCGAAATAGGGACATGTTCACTACCACAGGCGCAAGAGCAACGATGCAGAGTTACAACGGACGTTATTTAAACACAGGGCACACAGCTCAACGCGTCATGCTCTTCTTACTCACGTTCTGTTTACCTTTTTAACCTGCAATAAACCTGGTTCGTTTTTTTAAAGGGATATCGTGTGCCTGCAAAAATGTCAATCGAAGCACTTCGATTAGCTATTCTCTTTGAAAAAAATTAATCGTTATTCTGGCCTGCTAATCTGCTAGACCAGCAGCGTTGAAAAAGACTTTTTTGATAAAATGACGCCGCAATACCCAGTTAATGTAACTTAAATGTTGAGGGAGTTAATATGCGCTTATTAAATATATCAGAAGCGAAAAGCGTCAGCGGTGCTGATATCGGCTACGCAGAGTTACTCGGGATGTGGAATGATGCTGGCCTGAATTCAGATTGCTGCTTCAATTATCATCGTGCCGCTAAAAGTATTAATGCTATCGGTCTGGCCAGCGCGACTGAATACAAAAGCTGGAACAATTCGTCTATGGATGAAGCCGGATGGATGCTCAACGAGGCGGGCGAGAAAGTGACCTGGTTCAATAACGGTCTTTTTATTGCTTTTCAGGTCAGTTGATTCGGCCTGCGCAGTGGGCGAATCGTTGCATTATCTGACCGCGTGATACCGGAAAAGGTTTCTGACGCCTCAGGAACCTTTTATTTAAGTTAAGCAGTGGCTTTACTGATCTGCCGCTATATTTGATCTGACATCCACCTTTGGTTTTAGTTACATCATACATATACTACAGAAACAGCTGTTACGGCCCTCCGGGCCGTGCGGGGCGGCTTGTCAAAGAGCACTCGGAGTTTCAGAACAGCTCGATGATAATTACCAGGGAGGGGCAGCGGGACTCAGGCTCGCTCGGATAATACTGCCAGCTCTTATTGGTTGTTGTAACTAACATAAAGATTAATGACAAATAATCTTGCCTTTCTTTTCCGCCTGCACATCATGGCGCAGACCTTCGTGGCTTTCATTATCCGGTATAAGTGCCAGGATGCTGTTATGGGTGCTATATCCTGCTCTCTGAATTGTCTTTGAAAACGTAATTCCTCGCGGGCTGTCAAGCAAGTAACATCATTCAATTCTTCCTGATCCGGCAAATACCCTCCCCTTGAGTCGGCTATAACGCCTTAATGACTCAGCGATTTATGTAAAAAAGAGCCACTCAGATAGGTGGCATATATAGGGTTAATTTGAAATCCAATAGTAACCTGTAATTACATTGAGGCTTTATCCCGATGCGACATCTTTGCATACCGCCAAACATAAGCGTGTGTGCTCTTCGGCGTCATTGTTCTGCCAGAAGTTAAAGCGGCTTTAAGTGGCTGGATAAGGCTGCCGTTAAAAGCGGGGGCTCAGCTTGTTATAAATGATCCAGATCAATTTAATTCACATAAATTTTTTGAACGCCCTACCGTTATCACGTCGTTTAAGAATGCGAAAACATAATACGGCATCGTCTTAAACAGGAATATACGGGAACGGTTATGAAATCCTCAGCCTTTATCCACAGAAGTGCCATTATCCTTGCCATGATGCTCTCAGCCATGTCACTGGCTGCCTGCTCCGGGAGTTACATCATCTCAACCACGGATGGTCACATGATTACCACCAAAGGCAAGCCGGCTAAAGACAAAGAGACCGGCATGATTGCCTATAAAGATACAGATGGAAATATACATCAGCTCCAGCAGCATGATGTTAAGGAAATTGTACAAAAGTAGGCCTTTTCTGCACTGAGCAGAGTTACCTCATCCTATGACTTCACGGGAAACAGGTTCGATGGAATGTCGTTTGCGCGGTCCTGGCTTAGCACTGAGTGCCTCTTCCTCTGCAATGGCGACAGGCCTCAACGCAGAACAGGGTAAACACTTCACCACCCTTAGGGCAGAGACGGGCCACTCCTCCAGCGGTATCTATCCGGACAGTCAGTGGATAAAAAGACGATAGATGACGTTGAGGTTGCTCAGACAGGAACGGGCTATAGCCTGGAGACTGGGCCAGAAATTATAACCGCCGGCGTTAAAACCACGTATGTCGTTGGCGGTATGACTTTTTAATAATCGCTGAGAAACAGATGATGAAACCTTTCCTGTTACTTTTCTTTACTCTCTGTCTGACCGGATGCGTTCAGTACAAATGGGTTAAACCTGATGCCTCTGATCAGCAGGAGATGATGGCAGAAACCGCGTGTCAGGCTCAGGCGCTGCGTGAGTTGCCGCCTGATAACATTGTCAGTGGCAAATACACGTCTCACGACGACAAGCATAAAACAACGGATACCGACTACTCCACCAGTGACGCGAACGAAAGTCAGCGCGAAATCCTGGTGAAAGATTGTATGTTCAGACAGGGCTGGCAACAGATTGAGGTTCAGCAGTGATGATCTGATGACAGGCGTGGCCGGGAGAACGCCTTCTGGCCCGTTCTGTTTCACCGTTGAAACGTTTTACAGAGGATCGTTCTCTGCCTGATCCCTGCGCTGTGCATGCGCCGCGCGTCGGCAGCGTTCAGAACAATATTTCACTTCCTCCCAGCATCTTTCCCATTTTTTCCGCCAGCTCATCGGTTTTTTGCACATTTGACAGTAACGAACCGGTAATGACTTTTTATTCCCCTTAAACACGTTACTCCCCCGCCTAATCAATCCTGACGCTGCTGTTAACCCCTCTGTTCTCTGAGTGTAGCTCAACCCGACAGCGCAACGTTTTCCGGATCACCTGATCCATGATACCATTTTCAGGCTCAGAACGGTCTCAGCTGTTTATAACCGTGTAAAATCTGACCATATTATCTGGCGAGACGGGCACATCTAAGCCTGAGCCGGTATCGACATCTGTACTCTGGCTGTTATATACAGCGTTAAACTGTACGCTTCTTAAAGGCAAATTAATTACATCAGGCAACCATCGGACTCTGTTAATGCCCGCCAAGGTTAGCGGATAGTCAGGGGCGCTATTTTGCAGGGTGTCATGCAACAGGCTGTCGATACCTGTGCGCTTTGCAATGTTTTTACGATGCTGATCATAAGATCCTCACCCACCTCAGACAGCAATGATGTGCCACGTTTAATGCATCCTGTGCAATAATACCGTCAGATAATATTACGCACGATGACATTAGCGCCCCCTGATGCACTTAGTTGTCCAGTCTGTGCCTGTATGCAGAGTAATTAGAACCGTAAATACTCTCTGAAGAACGGATTAGCGTTGCATGATTCCGCTTAAGTTATGTCCATCGGTTTAAGCACGTATTCGCGTAACATATTAAAGCCAAACGGCACGACGTTTAGTAAACTATCCGCATCCTGATTATGTTAACAGCACCAGGCCACTCCAAATAAAATTAATCAAATACAGTGCGTTACAAATAAAACCGGGCTAACCAGGCGGCCTGGAATTAACCGCTCTGGCGTTATTTAATAAGGATTTTCACAGCTTATCCCTTCCTGACAGGATAAGCATTCGCCGTTTATCTGACGCCCGGTGTAAATAATTTTATCTTTTCCTGCTCATGAACCTAATCTGAGAGCACACGGCTTCGCTTGAAAAATGGCGAACAAGTCTGGTAACAGACTGAATTATCCGATGAGGGCTGACAGGTTTTTTTTGACAGCGTACGTGAGAAAAGGGTAAAAATGCATAAATTTACTTTTGTTTAACGCTGATGCGCTAAATAGAGTTTCAACTCTCTCAGAAAGCGATTAATATGGCTGTGTTGAACTCCAGGTTCTGTATTTGATTCTTCGAAGGCAAGCATCCTAAAAAAGCAGGTCTGACGAAAAGCATCAGCGTGAACCCGCTCTGTATTTTATTATCTGAACATGACTATGGTGACTTTGATGAGTGACACTCTCAATAGCTTGAATAATATCCGTACCCTTCGCGCTAACGCTCGCGAACTTGATCTTGCTGCTTTAGAAGAAATGCTGGAAAAACTCTCCGTTGTCGTTAGCGAGCGTCGTGAAGAAGCGCAGGCTTCAGAAGCGGCTAATCGTGAAAAAGCAGAAAAACTGGCAAAATACCGCGAATTACTGCTGCAGGAAGGTATCGATCCTAACGAGCTGTTAAATGGTATGCAGACTGCGCCGACAGAGAAGAAAAAGCGTGCGCCCCGCCCTGCCAAATATCAGTACACCGATGAAAATGGCGAAGTTAAGCAGTGGACCGGTCAGGGCCGTACCCCTTCTGCGATTAAAGCTGCCATTGATGAAGGTAAATCGCTGGACGATTTCCTGATTTAATCCGGCAGGCGTTTATCAAAACCCGCCCGGCGTTGCCCGGCGGGTTTTCTGCATCCTGTTGTTTAGCGAAACGCGATGAAACTAACCCCGTCATGCATGTCTGTCATACCCTCCTGACATCACATTAGCTCCCTCAATGGCTGATCTTCCGCGTTACTGCTCTTCACCCATGACCTGGTTTCGCCCTGCCCGTTTTGCACGATACAGAGCCTCGTCCGCGCGCGCTATCAACGCCTGAGGCGCTGACGGAGAGTCAGCCGCCAGGCTTACAGCACAGCCAGCACTCAGCGTGACATGCTTTTGCGGCAGTTCAGAAGTGAGGTGCGGAATATCAAGCTGATTAACGGCTTCGATGAGGGTTTCAGCGAGATGGAGCGCGGCTGACAGCGGCTGACCCGGCAGAATAATCGCAAACTCTTCTCCGCCGTAGCGTGCCGTGAGTTCGTTTTTGCGCCGCGTGTTCTCTGCCAGCACGGCAGCGACTTTTTTCAGACAGTCATCACCGGCGACATGGCCATAGGTGTCGTTGTAACGTTTGAAATAGTCGATATCAAACAGAATCAGTGATACGGGCTCGCCGCTGAGCGCCGCCTTCTGCAGGCTCTGCATCAGCATTTGATCAAAATAGCGCCGGTTGGCGACGCCTGTCAGGCCATCACTGTGTGCCAGATTTTCTAGGGAGCGGTTAGCAGCGGTCAGCTCATCGCGCAGTCGGGTCAGCTCACGCTGATACCGCAGCGTATGCCGTGCCTGACGCAGTACAAAGTTACCCAGTAAGATGATAACGGCCAGCAGGATGAGGCTCAGTATCAGATCCTGTACCCAGCCTCTGAGCCAGTGCTGAAACAGGGCGCGTTTGTCATACCCGGCGGCAACCACCAGCGGATAGCGCTGCGATCGGACAAAACCAAAGATGCGCTGTTTACCATCCAGCGCGGCAGTCCACTGACCGCTGCCTTTATCGGCATTCGCCAGCATCTTCAGGAAAAGCGGACTCACCGAGAGGTTTTTGCCGATGTAGCTATCCGGCATTGGCCGGGCGTAGAGCACCGTACTGTCTGCCAGCATCAGCACCAGTACATCCCCTTCACTGAGTTCGTAGTAGCTGTAGAAACGGCGGAAATAGTCCACCTTGATGGTAGCCAGTAAAACGCCGCGAAACCCGTTATAGGCATCATTAACGCGCAGCGTCACCGGAATCACCAGTTCATGTGTGGTGCGACTGCGCAGTACCGGGCCAACATGCAGAGTGTTTCGCAGACTGGAGCGGTGATAAGCAAAATATTCGCGATCGGCATTATTAATATCAGGCGGTATACGGTTCATGGATGTGGCTATCCACTTACCGTGCGCATCATAGTAAAACAGGCCGTGAAGCTGAGGCAGACGGCTCTGCAGCAGGCGCATTGTCTCGCTCAGCCCCCGGCCATCCACCCCGTTCGTCGCAATCTGCTTTTCGAGCTCGCGCTGTAATTCACGCAAAGAGAGTTCGGTCTGTAAAAACGTATCGTCCGCCTGGCGCGCCTGCGATAGCGACAGGTTGACTGCCGTATCCTCAACTTTCCTGACGGTGTTGTTCCAGTCTTCACGCAACGACCAGAGATCGGATCCAATCACCAGGACAGCAAGCAATACGCCTGACAGCGTAATGCTTCTGAGAAGGGGGGAAATCCCTGACGCTGTCTCATCATTTTTACGGCGAAACTTCATGCCTGTCCTTAATAAAACCTGTTGACTGATTTAAGCACAGTTATCCCCCGGCAAAAATGTAAATCCCGCAATCCCCTTTCGATAGCGATAATCGCTATTTTATCAGCAGATTTCGCTTTTATATTACGTCGGGTCAACTCAGGGAACACACCCAAAACCGGAAAAGCAGTGCATAAATCTACAGAGAGACTTCAAATGGCATGTGGGTCAGTGTTACCCTTGCCCGCTGAAAAATTTGCACTTTATTGATTAACTTGAGTATTTGAGAATTTTGTATGAATAAGAACCTGAACAGCCTGAATAATATCCGCACGCTTCGCGCCGAGGCACGCCATCTGACTGTGGCCACGCTGGAAGAGTTACATCAGAAATTAGAGGCCGTGGTGAACGAGCGTCGCGAAGAGGAAAATGCGCGGGCAGCAGAGGCGCGTGAGAAGGCGGAGAAACTGGCCTTCTACCAGGAGCTGTTGCAGGAAGAAGGCATTGATCCGGCGGAGCTGGTCAACAGCACCCCGACCCCGGCTACCGGTAAAAAGAAACGGGCGAAGCGTCCGGCGAAATACCGTTACAGCGATGATCAGGGCCAGGTTCACTTCTGGACAGGTCAGGGCCGGACGCCCAGCGTGATCAAAACGGCCATTGATAAGGGTCAGTCGCTGGATGATTTCCTGATCTGATAAGGGTGAACGTACTGCCGTACGCTGGTTGCCCGCTGCAGCCGATCGCGGTATTCAGGCATGACCAGGCCCTGATCCTTACCCTGGTCATGCCCCATCCCGCCGCGTATGTTATTAAACACCGGTCGATCAAGAAACTGTGCCTGACTACCTTCCCCTAAGTCGGCACCACCATGCGCCAGCACGATGGCAATGTCATCGTGCTGGCGAGAATATCGGGACAGCAGTCGATACCTGATGCGATACCCGTCGTAGTTTTCAGCCCCTCCTGTCAGTGATAAAAGGCATTGCTTTCAGATTCGACAGGATTAGGCCAGACTGCCTGATAGAGAAATGACTATCCCTCTGAAAGGAGTTCCCTGTGAACCATCTTTGGAAACTGCACTGGCTGGAGGCATCAGGTCAGGTCAGGCAGTACGAATCGGTTATCGTCAGGGAAGCTGAAACCGCCTTCCACCATCTCTCGTGCGTAACAGACGTTCCACGTCTGGATATATTAATTCAGTGTGTACCGGAGGCTGTGATACCTGAAACAGGTTTTGCAGGCAGGGCTTACAGTTCGACATTGTTCGGCATGGCCATTGATCCGGTAAACCCGAACCTGTCCCGGGAGCTGCAAAATGGCGGGCTGATACGGCAGATCGTGCACGAGGTCCATCACTGTCTGCGTATGCGCGGGCCCGGGTATGGCTGGACGCTGGGCGAAGCATTAGTCAGCGAAGGTCTGGCCGGTCAGTTTGTCTGCTGGCTGCTGGAAACAGCGGCAGAACCCTGGGAGTGTGCCATCGAGCGCTGTGAATTACAGGCTAACCCGGTCCCACTGACGACGCTGCAAAGCGCCCGGTACGACCATTCAGCCTGGTTCTTCGGCACCGGTGCGTATCGCCGCTGGTATGGGTATACGCTGGGCTATCAGATGGTTGCCGCCTGGCATCGTCGTCATCGGGCATGTCCGACAGAAAAATGGTTCGGCGTCACAGCAGATGACGTCATTGCCGCGGCTCTGGAAGAGGGATTAGTCACACAGTAAAGATAAAAAAATGCCGCAGCAGGCTGCTGCGGCATGACTATTCAGGCTTCCATCAGAAATCGGCTTTCAGTACCACACGGTAATTGGCTTTACCGGCACGAACATGGTCCAGCGCCTTATTGATGTCAGACATCGGGAAATACTCAACCTGAGGGGCAATGTCAGCCCGGGAAGCGAGGCGCAGCAGGGAACGCAGCTGCCCTGGCGAACCGGTGGACGACCCCGTCACTGCCTTGTCACCCATGATCAGTTCGAAAGCACTCACTTCAATCGGCTTCATCACGGCACCCACGGTGTGGAATTTGCCCTGAGGAGCCAGCGCAGCGAAATAGGGCTTCCAGTCGAGGTCGACAGCGACGGTGCTCAGGATCAGGTCAAAACGACCCGCCTGTTTCTTCAGGGCTTCAGCGTCGCGGCTGTTAACTACTTCGTCCGCACCCATATCCAGAATTGACTGCTTCTTATCCGGGGTAGAGCTGAAGGCCACAACTTCGGCGCCCATCGCGTGCAGGATCTTAATGGCAATGTGGCCCAGACCGCCGATACCAATCACGCCGACGCGGCTGGTGGCAGTAATGTTGCTCATCAGCAGCGGTTTAAAGACGGTAATCCCGCCACACAGCAGGGGACCCGCGGTCGCTGCATCCAGCTTCTCAGGCAGCGGGATCACCCACTGCCAGTCAGCGCGCAGCTTCTCGGCAAAACCACCTTTGTTCATGATGGTCGGGATACTGCCCTGCTGGCAGTTAACCTGTTCGCCGTTGATACAGGCATCACAGTGCTGACAGCTTTTTGCCGTCCAGCCAATGCCCACTCGCTGACCGACAGAGAGTCCTTTGTTTTTAGCCGCATCACCCAGGGCAGAGACCCGGCCGATGACTTCGTGTCCGGCGATCACCGGAAACTGAGAGATGCCCCATTCGTTGTCGATCATCGACAGGTCTGAGTGGCAGACGCCACAATACTCGACCTCGACTTCAACTTCTTCGGCTGCCAGCTCGGCGGCATCGTACTCATAGAGTTCCAGGGCCTGGCCAGCCTGCATGGCTGCATAACTTTTGATTTTCATTTATACCTCTGCGTGGTTAATCACCGACAAGTGTAACAACTGCGGGCGCGGCTTGCCTGGCCGATGCGCTTATATCGCAATTTCTTACATTTTATCGAGATAAATCAGCCTTTAACCTGTGCGCCGGAGAGCGTCTGCAGCACCTTGAGCTGGGCTACTGCCTCCTGCATCGCGTCCATGCCCTGCGTGAGTTCACGCAGGCTGCCGAGGTGCT
Organism: Type-F symbiont of Plautia stali; assembly: GCF_059731105.1. Lineage (NCBI taxonomy): Bacteria > Pseudomonadati > Pseudomonadota > Gammaproteobacteria > Enterobacterales > Enterobacteriaceae > Type-F symbiont of Plautia stali. The sequence goes on from NZ_AP035911.1 coordinate 164,828, forward strand.
TCGCAATATCGGCGCGCTCATGTCGCGTCTGCTGATTCATGGCAGCCAGCGTGTCGGCTGCGCTGATGCTGCGCTCTGCCATCTGCGCGGCGGTCTGCGCTGAATCACTGGCCACCAGCCGGATACGTGAGATGGTGCTTACGGCCTCACTGATGTTACTCGCGGTCGCTTCAGCCTGCTCTTTCGACGAGTGCGCCAGCCGACGAACCTCGCCCGCCACCACGGCAAAGCCGCGTCCCGCCTCGCCTGCGCGCGCCGCTTCGACTGCCGCATTCAGGGCCAGAATATTGGTCTGGAAAGCAATGTTGCTGATGCCGTGCGTAATGTCGTTGATGCCGTTAGAGATTTTCTCCAGATCGTCCAGCCCCTCATCCAGCCGGCCCTGTGCCTGCTGACTTTCCGTCGCGATGTTACTGATGTTACGGATGCTGCTCTCCGCCAGGCTCAGGGTTTCGCCCTGGCTCTGGGTCGCCAGTTCCAGAACCGGCAGCGCTTCCATCAGCGGAGTCAGTGCCTGCTGATAGGTGATCACCCGATCAAGCACCCGCGTCTGGATGCTGTTCAGCGCTTCCCAGCGACGCAGACCGCGTTGCGCGTAATGCGCGGCATAACCGGCATACTCCACCGGGAACTGGCTCATGGCTTTCACATCGCGATTGAAGAAGACCAGCGCCGAAAGCGTCTGGTTGATCGGCACGCCCAGAATTTCGCCGAAGCTGGAAAAACCGGCAGCGGCAATCCCTTTAAAGAAATGGGTATTGTGCAGCTTGTCGGCATTGCCGACGCGGCGCAGGATACAGTCATTCATCAGAATCGCCGCCGGTTTACCGTGCTGAGCGGTAAACGCCTGCCACTCCTGCAGCGTCGTCTGCTGGAAATCTTTTTCCTGCATCAGGAACAGCCGGTCGCCAAACTCCAGGTCGCAGAAAAACTGCACGCCGCTGGATTCGATTTTGGCAATGGAGCGGATAAAAAACTCATCCCCGACTTTAACGCCAAAGGTTAACCCTTTCAGCCGCTCGGCCAGTTGTGCTTCACTGCAGTTGAGGTGCTCACACAGCGCCGGAACAAAGGGCTGCTGCTGACCGTGACGGTTAAATACCGAGGTGACGGTACGCGCGACCGGGTCAGCTTCAGCAATCAGCCAGCTCTGATCGCGTGGCGTAAAATTCTGACTTTTAAACGGCGCAAAGGATTTCCCTGGCGCCATCTGGCAGAAAACGATCACCGCTTTGCCCTGCAGCACCTTGCCACCGACACCGATCCAGGTGCCATCAAAAGAGATCCGGCCGCCCGCTGAACCGCCAATGGCCAGGCAGGGAAAGCGCCCGCTGTTGTACCAGGCCTGCATCAGAAAACCTTCTGATGCGGAAAGCCCGTCACAGTAAATCATGGCGAAAGTACGGTCGGCAGAGAGCGGCATCCGCACCGGTAATCGCGCCAGCTCCTGCTGGATGGCGCTGATGCGCTGGCTGGCGGTCTGCGTATCGGCGACGTGAAGATCGACAATGTGCGTCTCATGACGGGCGATCAGCGTGTCCGGTAGCCAGAGATAGCTCCCTTCCGGACCATTCCCCTCACAGTAAGTGCTCTGTGGACGGCTGCTGCTCAGCGCGCCATTCGAGGAGAGTGTCAGCACCGTCAGATCGGCAGACGTAAAGCGTTGCCATGCCTGACTGACCCGCCGGAAGTCCGCCTCAGGCGGAACAAAGGTCATCAGGATCCCGCCCGCGCGTGCGCTCAGGCCGATGGAAGAGAGTGAATCAGGCATTGCACGGCAATCGTAAGTGCCATTTGCAGGCTGGCTGCTACGCCGGAGACGCGCAGCAGGCAGGCGACTTTTGATCGTCTTGATGATCGACATATTATTATTTTCGCTTTTATAAGATTAACTTACGCATAAATTTTGCGTTTACTGGTGTGTAAAAGGAGGGCTAAATGCAGGTCCGTTCGCGTTCAGAACTCGGCGCTGAGTACCGGTTTCGTCAATGATCGGCGGGCTCAACGCCTATGGGTTATCGCCCGTAGTGGGAAAACCTTTAACGATTGCTGCAGGTGGTTTAATCAATGAATTTGTTACATTTTATTAGCATGATGTAACCCCGGACAGCGGCAGACCAGGAAGATATAAAGCTGTGCAGGCCTCTCTTCCGCCGCATCCGGATAAATTACGTGGCCGCACGGTTTCAGGAACTGAGCGGCACACTTTCCCGCTACCTTTCGTTCTGCTCCTGCCAGTGTTTTTCGCACCGCGCCCGCGCTTCAGCGGGCAGATCGCGCAAATCTGGCAATGTATCGCCGGAGCCGTAGCCCATTGATCCTGTTGCCTCCTGCTGTTCATCCTGCGCAGCAAAAGGAAGTTTCTCCTCCAGGGCCTGCCAGCTCTCGCCCTGCTGCCGGTAGATCACGGCATAAGTGGGCGTCTGGTCATCATCACCATAAATTTCATATTTCTGCTTCTGTCCACCGGAACCCAGCTCCAGCGTGTCGATTAAGGTGTCATTACGCATTGCGTTCTCCTTTTTCGTCAGGCTTTTAAGCGTAGTTCAACTGCCATGACCCTGCCGGGGCTAAAAATTCATTCTTTAACCCTCCGCTTATCAAGGAATTCATCGTCTGCCTTTGCTTAAACGAAGCGGACGACTATCCTTCCTGCTGTGGCTAGCTAGTCCTTTTTATCTTACGGAACACTGATAGGAGGTCTTTCTATGACACAACAGAAATACAGAGGTGGTGCCGGTAATTTTGCCAACGATCCAGAACGCGCGAGTGAAGCTGGCAGTGCAGGAGGCAAGGTCAGTGGGGGCAATTTCAAAAATGATCATGAAAAAGCCAGGGAAGCGGGTCGGAAAGGAGGCAAGATTAGTCGCCGTCCTTCTAAGTAGTTCTGAATAAAGCGCTTTAGGAGTTTGTACGCCATGGAGTGGCATCTCTGCCGACAATGTCCGGTGTTCTCACTCCGCCGTTTCGCTCTATTTACTTCTGAACGTTGCCGATACAGGCTGGCAGAGGAAGGGTTTATCATTCGTCTGATGAAGCACCGCGCAAATTAGTCAGTCCTGACTATCCTGAAATAAAGGATATTAATCAGGAGACAACCATGAAATTCTTCTATTTCGTTTCGCTTATTGCCTCTGCACTCTATTTACTGGCCTTTCTGCCTAAACTCCGCACTCGCCGCGAACCCATTGCCTACTGGGGATGCTGGACTTATCTTGGTGCTAACGCCATTTTCTGGGCCGTTTATGGTGTTCTGCATTACATTTAGTCGAACGCCGTAAGCAAAGCGCAAAACAGCCATTTACTCCGGCTATCCGATTGAAATCAATGGCTGTTTTAACCCTCTTCTTCACAACAGCAGAGGATGATCTCTTCTTCTGTCCGATTGTGGGATATATTGGCAGCACTCTCGTGAACCTCTCTGCATAACAGGTACTTTCGGCAATGGCTTTAATCCCTAAAAACTATGCGCGGCTTGAAAGCGGCTACCGTGAAAAAGCACTCAAACTCTACCCCTGGGTGTGTGGTCGCTGCTCGCGCGAGTTTGTTTATTCAAACCTGCGTGAACTGACGGTTCATCATATTGACCATGACCACACCAACAACCCGGAAGATGGCAGTAACTGGGAACTGTTGTGTCTCTATTGTCATGACCATGAGCACTCGAAGTATACCGAGGCTGACCAGTACGGCACCCGCGTCGTGGCAGGCGAGGATGCACAAAAGGATGTCGGTGAAGCCACCTACAATCCTTTTGCTGACCTGAAATCGATGATGAATAAGAAGAAGTAACCTCTGCCCTTCCCGCCTGTCGGGTCGCTGAACGCGCACTGACAGGCTCAGATCCTTCACTGCCGGGCGGTATAAAAATCACCCTGCAACTGACACGCCTGTTGCCCGCTGTCCACCTCCAGACAGAGATCAACATCCTCACCAAACCCGCGCTGCTGAAGTTCCCGGGCTGAAGAGCACTCGCGAAGGGATAACGGATTCATCTGCTGCCAGGCAGCGACCGCCCCCTGCGCTTCCGGGGAACAGCGGTCACGTCCGATAGCGGCAATAATGCCGCCTGCGGCCAGATAGTCTTCGATCGCAGGGCGAAGCGTGCCGTCAGGCCACCGCTCGCCGCAGGGGATAACCAGGACGCGCCGGAAGTCACGACAGGCTCTGGCAGTGAGTGAGAGATTCCGGAAACAGCCGCTGAATACCGTCACGCCACTCTCCCGCGCCAGGAACGAAATCGCTGAACCATTGGGAGAGGGAAGCACCAGTTTTTCGCCCGCGGCCAGTTTTCGCATCGACGCCGGAGAGAGACTGAAACCGCCTGAACCACTCAGCCTGTCAGGGCTGGCTGCCCTTGCTCTAATGCTGTCTGCATACGTCAACGCAGAGGCATCTTTCCAGGGGTACGGATAAACCTGTGCGCCCTGGTCGACCGCCAGACTGACACAGGTGGAAAATGACATGACGTCAACGATCACAATACAGTCCACATCCTGAGCAACGTAACCGACGGCCGCGGGCCCCCACTCAAGACGGATGTCAGACTGCGCCTGATTACACCACTGCATCTCTTATCCTCCGTGGCAGCCTGCCACTCATCGCCAGCGATCATGCGCCAGATTGCCAACGGGCGCTCGTCAGTCAGAATATCAGGCTGCGCAGGAAGAAAACGATGGCTGAAATAAATGTTTGAAAATCAATTTCCTGGCCAGCTATAGTCAGCCAGAGAAGATGAGCGACGACGCCGGAGCAGAACGATGATTTCAAAAGAGAATGCGGAACATTATCAGTGGAGTGACAGATGCGACGGCTGGTACCTGGTCAACCGCCTCTGTCATTACGGCAGGCGCGAAACACAAGAATACACTGCCGTCATATTTACGCTGAACAGGCACGCTGCACCTTCTGTTGATATTGCCCTTCTGCGGCTGTGAATATTATTGCCGCTTTAATACAGGTCATAAAATTTATCGACACAACTTTCCCTATCAGAAACTAATTAATTTCCGGGTACTTTCCGCGCCATTCACTTTTATTAAAATACATAAAAACAGTCAGTTAAAAAGTTAAAAACGATACCAATGCTTACCAGGCTTAAATTACGCACGATATTCCTGTTAAGTCATGACAGTCCGCCTCGCTTATTTACCGACAAAAACAGCGCGGCGCTCTGCTTATTTTCGCGCTGAAAAGGATGGCGCAGCACCCACCGAAACATTTTGAGAAAGAATTTCGCGACATATTAGCCAGAATCCACGCGGTTAACGATTTTCTGTACCAGACTTAGCCGATAACAATAGAGACAATGTGGAGCATTATGAAAGAGCAAAATCGCACAAATGGCATTGCCCCTTATGGTGGCGCGGCCGGTGGCTGGGGTGCATTAAAGGCGGTTGCCGATGCTATCCGCGGCCAGATGTCGGTAAAACAGGATGTTATCGCCCTGTTCAAAGTTAACCAGCCGCAGGGCTTTGACTGCCCGGGATGTGCCTGGCCGGATCCGCAACATGCCTCGTCCTTTGAGTTCTGCGAAAACGGGGCAAAAGCGGTGTCATGGGAAGCGACCAGCAAACGCACCACACCCGCCTTCTTTGCCGCCCATACGGTGACAGAACTATGGGAGCGCAGCGCACTGCACCTGGAGGGCGAAGGCCGCCTGACGCATCCGATGAAGTACGATGCCGCATCTGACACCTATCAGCCCATCGAATGGGAAACCGCGTTTCGTGAGATTGGTGAACACCTGCGCAGTTACGAAGACCCGGACAGCGTGGAGTTTTACACCTCCGGCCGGGCCTCAAATGAAGCCGCGTTTCTGTGGCAGCTCTTCGCCCGCGAATATGGCACCAATAATTTCCCCGACTGCTCAAACATGTGTCATGAACCCACCAGCGTCGGACTGCCGGAGTCCATCGGCGTCGGCAAAGGCACGGTGGAGCTGGAGGATTTCGACCACTGCGACCTGGTGTTATGCATTGGTCACAATCCCGGTACAAACCACCCTCGCATGCTGGGGACGCTGCGCGAAGTCGCCAAGCGCGGTGGCACGATTGTGGCGATCAACCCCCTGCGGGAGCGCGGTCTGGAGCGCTTTACCTCACCGCAAAGCCCGATAGAGATGCTGTCGCTCAGCTCGACTGAACTGGCCTCAACCTATTACAAAGTACGGGTGGGCGGCGATGCAGCGATGCTGAAAGGGGTGATGAAAATCCTGCTGACCCTGCATGAAGAAGCGCTGAGTCAAGGCAAACCGGGCGTCATTGATGAGGCGTTTATCACTCAGCACACCGAAGGCTTCGACGCGCTGAAAGCCGACCTGGAGAGCACCGACTGGGATCATATCCTGAAGGTCTCGGGGATGACGCGTGAAGAGATCCAGCACGTTGCCCGGCTTTATGCCAGCGCTGAACGCACGATTATCTGCTACGGCATGGGGATCACCCAGCACCAGTACGGCACCCAGAATGTGCAGCAGATTGCCAACCTGCTGCTGATGCGCGGCAACATCGGTAAACCCGGTGCAGGTATCTGTCCGTTACGCGGTCACTCCAACGTTCAGGGCGACCGCACGGTGGGCATCACGGAGATCCCGCCGCAATCGCTGCTGGACAGTATTGAGAAAGTGTTTGGCTTCCGGCCGCCGCAGAAGCATGGTCATGGTGCCGTTGAGGCGATTAAGGCGATGCGCGATGGCAAAGCCAAAGCGCTGCTCTGTCTGGGTGGTAACCTGGCAGAAGCGATCTCCGATCCACAGGTCACCTTCCCGGCGATGCGCAATCTCGATCTGGTTGTGCATATGGCGACCAAGCTGAACCGCTCACACCTGCTGCTCGGCAGGCATAACTATCTGCTGCCGGTGCTGGGCCGCACGGAGACGGATGTGCAGGCAACGGGCGCGCAGAGTGTGACGGTGGAAGATTCGATGTCCATGGTGCATGCCTCTCGCGGCTCACTCGATCCGGCATCGCCGCATCTCAAATCGGAACCGGCACTGGTGGCCGCGCTGGCTAAAGCGACCCTGCCAGACAGCGTGGTGGACTGGTCCGCGATGGCAGCCGATTACAGCCGCATCCGTGACGCCATCGAAGCGGTCTTTCCGGCGTTCGAAAACTTCAACGAGCGGATTAAGCACCCGGGTGGATTCCGGCTCTATAACGCTGCATCAGAACGCGTCTGGCATACGCCTTCCGGTAAGGCGCAGTTCAAAGTGATGCAGGGCATCAATGAAGATCCCCGCTCGCTGAAATGCCATGACCTGGTGCTGACTACCCTGCGCAGTCACGACCAGTACAACACGACCCTTTATGGGCTGAACGACCGTTATCGTGGCGTCACGGGCCGTCGTGATGTGCTGTTTATTAATGCGGAAGAGGCGGAGAAACGCCAGTTGCGGGTGGGCGACCGTGTCGATCTGATGGCGCTGGACCCGGAGGGCAATCCTACCTCCCGCCAGATGAAAAACCTGACGATTGTGATTATCGATATGGCACCCGGATCGGTCGGGGCCTACTATCCGGAAGCCAACGTGATGGTACCGCTCGACAGCCACGACACGCAGAGCGGCATTCCGGCTTACAAAAGCATTCCGATCGCCATGACGCGCGTGACGGAGGAGACGCAGACAACGTCGGGTGTGCTGCGCTGATCCTGCGTGTCGCAAAGGGTGAGACCTGATGTTACCCGCGTGGCCGGCGTGCCGGTCACGCGGGTTTTTTCGTCCCGGCCAGGCGCCCCGCTGCGCCGGATTGAACACGGCCAGAGCACCTGCCGTGAAGCAGACCTGGCCAACTCATCCTATACCTTACCGTGCTAAAACGGTTTCATTCGCTATCCTCTCTTAACTGCCTGCGCTGACCGTCAGCGCCTCACCGGAAGATTGCCATGTTTCACCTGATTTTCAGCTTACCCAGCTGGTATGTCATTGCCCGCGTCATTATTCCTTTGTCCCTGCCCCTGTCCGTAAAAATCCTGCTCTCTGCACTGGCGCTGCTGGCCTCTCAATATCTGCTGGTGAGTCGCTTCACATCCGGCGGGATCTTCTCGGCCGAGATGCCCCGCGCCATCATCATTCTGTTTAACTGGGCTTACGGCACCGTGCTGCTGCTGGCCGTGTTTCAGATCGTGCTGGATGCTGTCATGCTGCTTGCCCTGCTGCTGCGACATCCGCTGCCGCTGTCGCCCGGTGCGCGCTATCTGACCGTCCTGCTGGCGATGGGGCTGGCGGCTTTCGGGGTTCAGCAGGCAATACGGGTGCCTCCCGTCAAAGAGGTGACGCTGTTCCTGCCGAATCTGCCTGCTGAGTTTGATGGCTATCAGCTTCTGCAACTGACCGACCTGCATATCACGCGACTGTTTAATGCTGCCTGGACCCGCGCCATGGTGGAGCGGGCGATGTCCCTCCGGCCCGACCTTATTGTGGTGACGGGGGATGTGATCGATGGCAGCCTGGAACACCGGCGGCATGATGTTGCGCCACTGCACGGTCTGGCTGCGCCCGACGGCGTCTGGGCCATCACCGGCAATCACGAATATTTCTTTCATCAGGCGATCTGGACGGCGCATCTGGCTTCGCTGGGGCTGCAGCCGCTGCTTAACAGCCATACGGTGATTCAGCGCGGTGAAGCCAGTCTGGTCATTGCGGGTCTGCCCGACGCCTCCGCACCGCGCAGAGACGCGACCGGTCCCGATCTGGCCCGGGCACTGGAGCAGGTTCCCGAAAACGCCCCCATTATTCTGCTGGACCACCAGCCACGTCATGCCCGCGAGAACGCCGCACAGGGTGTCGATGTTCAGCTCTCCGGCCATACGCACGGAGGTCTGATTGTCGGGCTGGATCGCCTGTTTGCAAAACCCAACGCCGGTTTTGTTTCCGGGCTTTATCAGGTCGGCGGAATGCAGCTTTATGTCAACAACGGCACGGCGCTCTGGCCTGGCATGGCGATCAGGCTGGGCCGCCCCTCGGAGCTGACCCGGATTACCCTGCGCCGTCAGCCCTGAGGCGATAAAGGCGCCGCCAGGTGCGCATCATCCCGATCGAGACAAAGGAGAACATCATGACCCTGTTATGTACCGCCTGTGGCACCGCCTATCCTGCTTCGGCTACGCATCAGCACTGTAAAATCTGTGAGGATGAGCGTCAGTATGTCCCGGCTTCCGGCCAGGGCTGGATCCCGTTCGACCAGCTGCGCGCCAGCCACGCCAATAAATGGACGGCACACAGTGAGGCGCTGTTAAGTTTTAAAACCGTGCCGGCTTTTGCCATCGGCCAGCGCGCTTTTCTGCTGCGGATGCCGCAGGGCAACGTGCTGTGGGACTGCCTTGCCAACCTTGATGATGCCACCTTTACGCTAATCGCGGCGCTGGGCGGCATTGATGCCATCGCGATTTCACATCCGCACTACTACACCACGATGCAGGAGTGGGCGGAGGCGTTTAACGCGCCCATTCATCTGCATGCCCGTGATCGGCAGTGGATCGTCCGGGAGAGCCCGCATATCCGGCTCTGGCAGGGCGACTCGCTGACGCTGATGCCGGGTGTGACGCTGTTACGGCTGGGGGGGCATTTTCCGGGTGGCTGCGTGCTGCACCGGGACGAAGCCGACGGGATCATTCTGGCGGGTGATATTCTGCAGGTTACGCCGGGTGCGCATGGCGTATCGTTTATGTGGAGCTATCCGAACATGCTGCCGCTCTCTGCGGCCACGGTTGGTGACCTTCTGCAGCGGCTCTCGGGTGTGACATTCGGACAGCTTTATGGTGCCTTTGAAGGTCAGGATATCCTTCAGCAGGCGAAAGAGAAGGTGATGCGATCGGGAGAGAAGTATCTCGCCTGTCTGCAGGATCATCAGGCGTGACACAGTAATCGAACAGCCGCCCCTTCAGGCGACGGCTGTTCCGGTCTTATCAGGCCGTTTTGAATAGCGCGACCAGGGTACGCAACTGAACGGCCCGCCCGGCAAGCTCATCCGCAGAAGAAGCGGACTCTTCAACCAGCACGGCGTTCTGCTGGGTGACCTGATCCATCTGGTTGACCGCAATATTGACCTGCGAAATGCCGCTGGTCTGCTCTTCCGTGGAGGAGGAGATATCGCGCATCAGCTGAGAAGTCTGTTCAATCGCGCTGACGCTCTGCTTCACTCTGTCCCCTGCGTTCCGGGCCATCGTGATCCCTTCCTGCGCATGAAGCACCGACTGCTCAATCAGACTCTTGATCTCTTTGGCTGCTGTCGCTGAACGCTGTGCCAGCGCCCGCACCTCTGAGGCAACAACGGCAAAGCCTTTACCCTGCTCTCCGGCACGCGCCGCTTCAACCGCCGCATTCAGTGCCAGAATGTTGGTCTGGAAAGCAATGCTGTCGATTACCGACGTGATCTCTTCAATTTGTCCCGAACTGCCGCGGATTTTGTGCATGGTTTCCATCACCGAATCCATGGCCGAGCCACTGGAGAGGGCCGCCTGTGTCGCAGAATCCGCGCGTTCAGAGGCAAAGCGGGTGTTCTCGGCATTCTGCTGCATGATGGACGCCAGTTGCTCCATGCTGGCAGCCGTTTCCGCCAGGGACGCCGCCTGCTCTTCGGTGCGTGACGAGAGGTCGCCATTGCCGCGGGCAATCTCTTCCGACGAGCTGGCGATGGTCGCGGCGTTGCCTTTGATATCGGATACCAGCTGGGCAAGACGCTGCTGCATCTGCATCAGGGCATTCAGCAGCTCAGCCATTTCGTTGCTGCCGGACACGGTCAGCTCTGCCGTCAGATCACCGGCGGCAACGCGACTGGCGACTTCCACGGCCTCTCTGACCGGCCGGGTGACCGAACGGGTGATCATCACGGCCAGCAGGATCGCCAGCAGGGCAATCGCCAGAAGGCCAGACAGCAACAGATACTGTGCATGTCGGCGCTCATCGATTTGTGACTGCAGGAGTATCTGCAGCTGGTTGCTGCTCTGACTGCTCAGCATGCCATAGCGATTAATCGCTTCGGTTAAGATACGGACATATTCAACCGGCGTAATCGTGACATTCCCGGTCACAATTGCCCCTTCAGCCTGCTGCAGGGCATTCAGAGCCTGCTGTCTGGCATTCTGCGCCAGCTCGCCGAACATCGCTTTGAGATCCGGTTCAATGGTGAACACCTTATCCATGTTACTGCTGAACTGTGACAGCGCCGTTTTGCCATTATCGATCTGGAAGGCCAGGCGACTGCGATCGGCATCAGAGATGTTACCGCTGGCGATCAGTGAGGCCCCCCCGCCACGGATCTGACCCAGCGTCTCGGTCAGCAGCGGCAGTCGGCTAAAAACACTGACGATCAGCTGGTAGGTATTCAAATCAGCATCCAGTGAGAGCTGATAGTAATCCAGTACATCCTGATTCGTTTCCAGCAGAACCTGAATCAGATGCGTGTGCCGTGCCAGGCTGGTCGCCAGCGTCAGTCGTCCGCCAACCAGATCTTCCTGCAGCTGACGCCACTCCTGATTAACCTGGTCCAGACGCGTTAATGGCTGCGCCTGCTCACTGCTTTGACGCAGATCGGCAGCAATGCTTTCAGATACGCTGTTGATCTGGGTTACTAACGCCAGACGCGGTGGGTTATCCATTCTGTTCTGGCCAATGGCGATGGCGCTTTCTGCACGATGACGCTGCAGCAGGCTCAGCAGCTGCAGCACTTTTTTCTCAACCGGAATACCGGTGAGTTCAACTTTCTTTGTGTCAATGAGCTGGTTGCCCGTCTGAATAAAGAGAAAAGTGGGTAAAACAAACAGCACCAGTGCAAAGGCTCCCAGTAAAAGGAATTTTGCTGGCAAATTAATCCGGTCGAGTACTTTTTTCATTTTTTTCCGCTCTGATGTGTTAAGCATGCAGGTGATGTCATACCCAAAATGGGTAATGTAATTTTATTTTTACGAATTTTCATTTGCAGCCCATAGCGGTTTGCGCGTAGCACGAAGCCGCCTGAAGGCAATGAAATTTACTTAGTTAAATAAAGGGCTGGATAACAGCAAGAGAGAGTATAGATTGCACCAGGTTATTTTACAGTGAATAAACAGACGATAGTTACAGCCACTTTCACTTAAGCCAAACCGAAAAATAACGATAGATATCAATGTTATGAAAACTGCCTGATAAATATCACCTGTAAAGCCTTAAGCCAGACTTCAGCATCAACATCTGGAAAATAAAGAAATTAAAGTTAGCCCGGAATCAGCCGATACTAGCTGCCGTCTTTTTTCAGGAATAATTATCATTAAGGATAAGAGATTAATTTATCCTTCCCGGGCAATTAATATTCAAACCGTTATTACCGGGCAGGCCCTGAAAATATAATAAATGAAATCGTTTTCATTTAATTTAAAGAAGCGTGATGCGTTGAAATAAAAATGAAATAAAGGCAAAAAAAAGCCCCCACAATGTGGAGGCTTTTCGGGAACGGCTTAAAGCTTAAAAGCTTTCCCAGTTTGCTTTGCTCAGGTCAACGCTCTGCGGTTCAGGCTGACGGCTCTTTTTAGCCGGACGGAAAGCAGAAGCGGTCTGAGGCTGCGGCTGCGGTGCAACACGGCCTGAGCTTTCAACGGTAAAGGTCGAGACCAGCGCCGACAGCGTTTCGGCCTGTTCCTGAAGTGATTTCGAGGCAGATGAGGCTTCTTCCACCAGCGCGGCGTTCTGCTGCGTCACTTCGTCCATCTGGCCAATCGCCTGATGAACCTGCTCAATGCCTTTGCTCTGCTCAGAGGTGGCCGCAGCAATCTCATTGACCAGATCGGCGACCTGCTGGATCGCGTGACGCACGTTTTCGCTGTTTGAACCGACGCTGTTGGCCTGCTCTAACCCGTGCTCAACCTGCGAAACGGACGTGGAAATAAGGTCTTTGATTTCGCGGGCAGCCGACGAGGAGCGTTGTGCCAGGTTACGCACTTCCGACGCAACCACGGCAAAACCGCGACCATGTTCACCGGCACGTGCTGCTTCCACCGCCGCATTCAGCGCCAGGATATTCGTCTGGAAGGCGATGCCTTCAATCAGCCCGGTAATTTCCGAGATTTTGGCCGAGCTGGCGCGAATATCATCCATCGTGGTGAGCATCTGCTTCACAGCCGTTCCGTTCTGGATCGACATGTGGTTAGCGTTATTCGCCAGACCGCTGGCCTGATGCGCGCCTTCAGAGTTCTGCCGCACCGTTTCACTCAGCGTCGCCATGCTTGCCGAGGTCTGCTCCAGCGAAGCAGCCTGCTCCTCGGTGCGGGCAGAGAGATCTTCGTTACCTGCCGCGATCTGCGTTGAACCCGTACTGACCGATTGCGCAGCATGATTCACCGAGAGCAGCGTGCCAGAGACGCGCGCCAGCAGCTGATTAAACGCCATGGCCGTCTGGCCAATCTCATCCTTACGGCTGACATCCGCAGTATGCGTCAGATCAAGCGTGTGGCTGACCTGGGTCATGGTATTCACGATGCCAGAGAGGCTTCTCTTGATGCCCATGATCACTTTAACGGAGAAGGCAGCCAGAATCAGGATCACCAGTAATGATCCACCTGACATCGCCCACAGTGTCTGAGTGTAGACGCGCTTGTTTTCAGCACGCAGCTGTTCGCCGATGTCGATGTTCAGCTGAATCTGACGGGTGAAGTCCGCTTCCATCTTGCGGGTTGCAGCGCCCACACCATTTTCACTCTGCAACAGTGGCAGGGTGACTGCGTCATCATGAGCGCGGGCCGCGGCAAGAAAAGCGGGCAGTGCGCTGCGCACCGCATCCAGATTCCTGTTAGCCTGCTCTGTCATCGCCTTGTCTTCATCGTTAGAGATGTCATTCGTCATGTAATAATCGTTAAGCGATTTAATCTGCTGCAGCAGATTATTAATCTGCTCTTCTGCAGCGGGCAACTTTGTCGCATCGCTAATGCTGTGATAACGATAAAACGCAATACCTAACTGATTGGTTACACTGATCGATTTATTCAGATCGCGAATGCTGGGTATCGCATTCGCCTGTACATATTCAAAACGGGACTGAAAACCCGAAATCACAGATAACGAGATAATCACCAGTGCAATCAGTGACATTGCAAGCAGTGAGAAAATCGTTACCAGACGCTGTGTAATAGTCATAAAGCACCCCTGGGGAGAAAGAATAATTTGAACAAATGTTAATGCTGGATCGTTCTTATCGGCTTTCTTCAGCGCGGCTTTAATTGATCGCGGGAGATATATTTTTTATTTTTTCTTGCGCCTGACGCAGAGTGAACTAACAACGCGAAGAGGCTGATTCTTATTCTCTTTTAGAGTTAACATATTATTTACATCCTGCCATCCATGCTCACTCTCCCCCCTTAACTCTTTATCGTTATATGCAGCAACAATGCCGGATATAAGCACTGAATGTCATTTGTGGTGATCTGATAATAACGTGGCTGATTTAACAGCAGTGCTCAGGTAATCGGCAACGCTAAGCCTGCTCTTCTGCCGGAGAGGGTACGCGGCGGCTGTCAGCGGCAGAACGCGACAGCGAAATCCTGCCCTGTCAGCGCGCTCAGCAGCCTCAGGGCAAACCTCGTTATGGCGGGAGCACCTGCCACTCAGATTTTGGCCATTTGTGGCAGGGCCAGATTAAATTAGTGAATTGACTGGCGGAATGCTGATTCTGGTCTATGCTCACTGGCCCGACCAGGTTTTAACCTGCGGACAGTACTAACGCTTACAATAAAAAAAGGTAGTCATCATGGATTTAGCCACATTTGAAACCAGAACCGGTCTTTGGCCACACATGCAGTTTACGGATGTTGAATATGAAGCATGCAGCAGTGGCGTTGAGATCTACGCCATTGATGTCACCCGTCAGACCAAGAGCAAGCTGTTCATCTGTCGCGTTGCAAACGAACAGCAGGCGGCCTCGCTGACGGCACAGTTTAAAGAGTGGTTACCGAAAATTAAGCTGAAAAAACGCAAAGTGGCTCTGAATATGGCCCGCACGGGCTGTGAGAAGAGCTATTCTGCCAGGCCGAACTACCAGGACCGCGCCGGGTTGCGTCAAAGCAGCGTCAGGGCCTGATGGCGACCTCAGCCTGTCTCTGCAGGCAGGCTGAATGCTTATTGGTTATGCGGTGCGCGCTAATCGCGCGCCGCAGGAACCTGAAATAGCCGGCACTCACCCGGTTCGGTGGAGATATCACTGAACGTCGAGATATGGATCTCTATCCAGACATTCGCCGCTCGCAGGGTGTGAGGTGTGTTGTGCAGGTCAAGCTGCGTGACAAAATCCCGGGTGCTGATCGTACACAGCCCCTCGCTATCCCGCCTCATCGCCTCTCTGAATGCGATCCAGATCGCATCATCCTGTTGCATTGCATTGCCCCCGCAACGTCTCACCACCATTAACTGTATATATAAACAGTATAATTATTCCCGAAACTGGTCAAGTCTGTCTGGTTTTCTGTTGCGGATGACGCCCTGCCCTGCCATTTTTATCCGTGCCCATCAGCGAAACGGGACTTTAATCCAAATCTTAGAAAACGTTTTCATTGGCGTTTAACACATTGATTAAAATGAAAATGTATTAAAGTGATCATTCTAATCATCTGATATCAAACTAAAAAAACGGTTAACCGCAGCGGCACTCAGGCCGCTTTTGCCCTATCTTTAAATGGCTCTGTAACGAAATCCACTTCCTTTACAGAGTGATCTGACTCCTACCCTTGCCCCCTTTAACAGGGGGGCACTTTTTCAGAGAGTGCAGCAGCAGAGATCACGTTTCACCGGCCAGCGTGAAAGGGCTGATGAAAGCAACCTGTAAACATCCGATTAACCAGCGCCTCACCAGGGATGCTGTGTCGTTATAATAATGCGCTATATCTTCTGTTCGCCCCCGCTTTAACGGGGGGCTTTTCTGCTTTATTACAATTGCCTGATCGCTGTCCCGGGAAAATGGCGATTAATGCCTCTTAACCCGGGCGGGATTCAGAGCGATATTAATACCGAAAGCAGAACAGCATAATCATTTCAGTTGTGCCCTTAACCCCCGAAATATCTGTGATATGGTTAATAAGTCTCAACTGCCATGCGAGTCCGCTTATGCTCTCCACCCTTATTTACCGCAGCCAGCTTGCGGGTTCTGTCTCGCCGGAGAAACTGCAGGCGCTGGTGGAGCGTGCCAGTGTTAAAAACGCCGAGGCCGAGGTCACCGGGATCCTGCTTTATGACGGGCAGCACTTTTTTCAGGTGCTGGAGGGGAGCGTTGAGAATGTCCACACGGTTTTTCAGCGAATCAGTCAGGACGATCGGCATTTTAATCTGATCGAGCTGATGCGTGACTACGCCCCGGCACGGCGATTTGGTCACGCCGGCATGGCCCTGTTTGATTTGCGTGACTATCAGGAGCATACCGTGGTGGAGGCTCTGCTTGACCGGGTCACGCTTAATGAGGAGCGTATCCGGCATGATCGGGTCGTCAAATTCCTGCGTTCGTTTGTTGAAGGACGGGATAAAGAGACCTTTATTGAGATCGAACCAGCCAGTCAGTGGACACTGACCACTCCCTCCTCCTCCGCTGTACCGCTTTCCTGCCCGCCGGCCGCCGATCAGCGCTGTGCGTTTGCGCTGCAGCCGATTGTGGATGCCACAAATCGCCAGATTGTTTCCTGTGAAGCCCTGATCCGCGGTCAGCATGGCGCTTCACCCGCCGACTATTTTTCTCAGCTACCGGAAAGCCAGCGCTATCAGGCCGATCTTCACTCCAAGACCTATGCTTTCCGGCTGGCCGGACAGCTTGGCCTGGGCGATCAGACCCTCTCCGTTAACCTGTTGCCGATGTCACTGGTGATGATCGAGGGGGCGGTCGATCATCTTCTTCAGCAAATCCGGCTGCAGGGATTGCGACCGGAGCAGGTCGTGGTTGAGGTCACTGAAGATGAGGTCATCTCACGCTTCGACGCCTTTCAGTCCGCGGTGCGCCAGCTGAAAGCGGCCGGCATCAGCCTGGCGCTCGACGATTTTGGCGCCGGTTTCGCTGGCCTGTCTCTGTTAGCCGATTTTCAGCCCGACAAAGTTAAAATCGATCGCAAGCTGATCACCGATATTCACCGCAGCGGCCCGCGTCAGGCGATTGTGCTGGCCATCCTGAAATGCTGTCAGGCGCTGGAAATTACGGTCATCGCAGAAGGCGTTGAAAAAATCGAAGAGTGGCTCTGGCTCGAAGGTGCCGGGGTTCGCTATTACCAGGGTTTTCTGTTTGCGCGCCCTGCTCTCAACGCCCTGCCTGCCGTCAGCTGGCCCTCACGACGACTGGCGTAATCCCGCCTGACTTCCGCTTGCACGCTGCCGTTTTGCTCATAATTTGATGCGGCTCACACCGCTTCGCTGCAAAGAGCAAAAGCTGTGCCATGCTTGATTCATCTGACAGCCATCTGGCCAACAGATATTCATCAGATCCCTGGATAATCACCGAGTTGGGAGAATCACCATGAACGAAGATCGCATTGGCGGTAACTGGAAGCAGTTCAAAGGTAAGGTTAAGGAAAAATGGGGCGATCTCACGGATGACGATATGACCGTTGTGGAAGGGAAGCGCGATCAGCTGGTCGGTAAAATTCAGGAACGTTACGGCTACGAGAAAGATCGTGCCGAGCAGGAAGTGAAAGAGTGGGAAGATTCCAACAAGTATCACTGGTAATCCCCTTTTCCCGCCGGGCGTTTACGCGCCCGGTGCCTGCCCTTTTCTCTCATGGATGTTAACGACCCCGCCCCGCTGTGCAACACCCGATACATTATGGAAATGATTGTTTCTTTATTCATCGCTGGCGCGCATACTACGCTGACTTCCCTGGTGACGGGAGCCCAAAACCTTACGGATACCAATCATGCCTCAACACTCTACCGACACGATATGTGCGCTTGTCGGTGTTCTTCCTGAAACGCTGAGACGCTGGCGCCGCGCCGGGTTGATTACGCCACCGGATGCTGGCGGTTATTCAGATAATCAGCTTACGCGTGCCCTCTATGTGCGGGATATGACGTCAGGCGGCCATACGCTTTTCGATATCCATGCAGCGCTTAACTGGCCCAGTGTTACGCTGCCCGGCGGCTGGGCCTGCCGGGAAGAGGATATGCTGCAGCTGCTCTCTCAGAGCTCAGACGAGGATATTCATCGCGAGTTGCGGATGATGAACATTGACTACTGTGGCGATGATTATGTGAACTGCTACCTGCGCCCGCTTAATCTCTGGCTGCGTACTGACGTCAGCGAAGGGGCAGCGCAGCGTCTTGAGCGTTTTCACACCGCCGTGGTGGGTCAGTGGGAACGCCTGGCGCAGGCCGCCAGACGACGCAGCACCATCCCGCTGTTCCTTGAAGCGGTCAGCGTGACGGATGAGACAGAGATCTGGATGGAAGCGATACGGCTCAACGGACAGGGATTCCGGGTTGAAGTGGCCGCCGAGGCGTCAGGCGTGCCTGCCGTGGCGAATCACCGCTTTGAGCACCATCTGATGTGGTGTGGCGACGGAATTACGCCATCCATGAAGGCAATTTTTCAGTCCAGTCTTGAGGCAGGCGATCCCGTCATGCTGACTGGAACAGACACCCGCGTGAAACTGCCTGAAAACACCCTCTCCGCCAGCGCCTGATTCCATGACTTCTTTTGCCTGCCCGCCATCAAAAAGGCGGAAACAGCCTTTGCCATTTCCGCCCTGCAGCTATCAGTGATGCTCAAGCGTACGCGGACCGCCGATGGCAATCGGAATGCGACGCGGTTTCTCGCTCTCCGGTATCTCCTGAATCAGATCGATACGGAGTAATCCCTCAGCCAGACTGGCTCCGGTGACCTTCATATGCTCCGGAATGGAAAAGTTCAGCTGGAAGTCGTGGCGCGCTATCCCGCGATGGATCCAGCCGCCGCTCTCTTCCCGGGCCTCGCCTGTCGATTCCTGCGACGCTTTTTCCCTGTGACCGGCGATGGAAAGACGCCCGCCACGTAACTCGATCTCCAGCTCATGCTCTTTCCAGCCAGGCGTGCTGACGGTCAGCGCATAGTGGTTATCCTCCACGCGCTGCAGATCATAAGCGGGAACGGAGGTGACCGGGCTGTCACCCGTCAGCTGACTGAACAATTTATCGATGCGGCTGAAGCGGTCTGAAAAAACGGAATCAGCCAGCGAAGGCAAAACTGAAAAGGGTTGTAGTGACATCGTGATAATCTCCTGAACAGGTTCATCCAAAAGTTCATCTGACCGGTTTCAGATTCCCGATCACCTTCAAAATAGGGATTAGCGCTACATTTTCAAGCCGGGAAATAGATTTTTTTCCGCTTCTCCGGATCCTGTTATCACCGGGAGTCAAATCAGGATAGCGGGCTGCCGCTATTTTTTATTCTGCGGTGCAAGAACGAAATGAGGATGACGGCCGGCCAGCAGCAGCAGCAACTCATATTCACCCTGACTCAGTAACGCAGGATTGGCTGCAGCTTCTTTCGTCTGCCAGACGCGCAGACTGAGGTCGAAACGCTCTGCGGCGCTCTGCTGTGACAGCCCGGCGGCCAAACGAAGTTCACGCACATTACTCTGAACAGCCACAGGCGGCTGAGGGGGACGATTAACCAAAAAAGGACTCCTTCAACATGATGAAACCGCAAAGGCGCAGCGCTTCGCCTGTATAAAGCGAAGCGACCCGGAAGTGGCCCTGCGAATTGACCTGAGAATAATTGACCATTTTAAATAAATGTCAAATTCCGGATTCTGCATTCCGGCAGGATTTCTTTGTAAACGAAACGGGTAATTCTGCCCCCGCCGGCGACTTTTCTATTTTTTAGAGTGCCTTATTGCGCCAGCCAGGAATAGTCCTGATATTTGACTTAAGCGCGATTCAGGGATTAATCCGCTACCTCAATGCCTCACTCTTCATCACGATAGCTGTTTAGCCTGAGGATGCTGCTCAGCGGGCACCATCTAAAATATGAGGAGGATAATAAATGAAAAATCCTATCCAGCGTCGCTCACCCGACGATCTGTCACGTGTAGAGATCCGTGAACAGTGGCAAATCACCTACTGGACCCAGGAGCTGAAGACGACTCAGGAGAGGCTGACGCGTGCGATTCGCGAACAGGGATCGCTGACCGAACAGGTGCGTGCGTGGCTGGAGCAAAACCCGCCACCCCGGCGTCCGTCACAGTCCGGCCACAACATCAAACGTTAACCTGATTACTGCCTGACGTGCTGCGTCAGTGGCAGCCCGGCGGCGGATTGGCCTGCCTCAGCCATCACAATGGCGACAGGTTATCTCTGCCGGAGTGACCCGGTTTTCTGCTTTTACCAGTCATATTAACAGGTTATCTTTCTCACCCGTCTCTGCTCAGCGACGCGGTTCCGCAGCCTGTCGCGGCTGCAGGGTTCAGACTGACTTAGCAAAACCATTCACGCTCCTGAATGCATATTGTTCTGCTGCCCTGAAATAAATATTAAAAAGTCTGAAATCACGCGTTTTCTGAAAATGACAACAATATGTAAATATTAACGCCTCTCTTCGATTAAATTTTCGAATCGTAAACATGCTTTTAATGCGTTAAAGAAAATATTCAGAGACAGCTGCCGCAGAGTCACCTATCATTCAGCGGAAAATAAAAAATACGCTATATTTACTGCCGCCTGATCGACATTTCAAACCGGACAGTTTTCTTTTTCGCTCCGTAATCAACCGGTGCGGGGTATACACACATGCTTAAGAATTTAAACGGCGATGATGAACGCAGAAGCCGTGCTATACAGGCGTTGCGCAGTCCTGATGAAAGTCGCGATGACGTCCTGCGGAAATTTGTCCGTCTGGCGAGTCAGGCTCTGGGCATTCCGGGCAGCTTTATCTCTGTTCTGGATGATGAGTTTCAGACCGTGCAGGCCTCACACACATTTAATCTTCAGCGCTCCACGCGTGAGGATTCACTCTGTCGCCACGTGGTCGACAGTAACACGCCTATGGTCGTGCCCGACACCTGGCACGACCCGCGTTTTGTCAGGCATCCCCTGATCACCGGTGCGCCCTTTATTCGCTTCTATGCCGGCGTGCCGCTGAAAACGCGCGATAACATTATTCTGGGTACCCTGTGTGTGACCGACACCGAGCCGCATATTTTCACTTCCGATCAGGTCATGACGCTGACCCTGCTCTCCACGCTGGTCATGTCTTTTCTGGAAGCCTGGCATGCGGCCGGGTTTGTCGATCCCGTAACCGGACTGCCTAACCGCCAGCGTCTGATCCGTGATTTGCAGTATCTGGCCGTGGCGGGCGACATCACACCCCGCCGCCTGGTCCTGATTGATTGCATTGATATGTCGCGAGCCTATGAACTGGCCCGCACGATGGGAATGGGTCCGGTTGAAAGCCTGCTGAAAGATATGGCCACCCTGCTGCCACTGCGGCTGCGTCCGGCGGTGGGGGAAATGCTCTATACCGTGGCCACCGGGCGGTTTGCCATCCTGACCCGGGCAGACAGCCGCCTGAGTGCCGCCTGGGTGGCCGGTCGTCTGGAGGGTATCAGTGCAGATGTGGATGATGGACTGTCGGTCGCGCTGACACCGCACACCGGCGAAGCGGGCTTTGTGGCCAGTCAACTGTCGGCACCTGAGGTATTACGTCGCGCCGTCAGTGCCCTGAACGATGCGGTCGGACTGGGGCTGCCCTCGCAGCGCTATGACGCCGAGGCGCAGACGCAGCATGCTGACGATTTACTGCTGATGAACGATCTTAAAGCTGCGCTGCGCGACAACGTCGGGCTCTATATGGTTTACCAGCCGAAAATCTGCCTGCAGAGTGGCAGACCGGTGGGGCTGGAAGCGCTGATCCGCTGGCAGCATCCTACCCGGGGTGAACTCTCGCCAGGTGCCTTTATCCCGCAGGCTGAACAGACCGAACTGCTCTCTATGCTGACCGCCTGGATTATCGATCAGGCGGTAGCGCGGCTGAGACGACTCAGGAATAGCTGCATCCAGCTGCCGTTAACGATTAACGTCAGCGTGAACGACTTCTCGCAGGAAGGCTTTGCTTCAGCACTGGAAAGCAAGCTGGTCAGGGCTAAGCTCCCCACCTCACTGCTGGGCATTGAGTGTCTGGAAACTGAACGTATCCTTGAAAGCCCTGATGCCCTGCGCGGGCTGGAGAGACTCAGAGAGTGTGGATTTACGATTTCGCTGGATGATTTTGGCTCCGGCTACAGCAATATCAGTTATCTGCGCCGGATGCCGCTGGATGTTATCAAGCTGGATCGCTCCCTGATCAGTGAGCTCTCTTCCGATACTGCCTCACGCATCATTGCCCGCAGCATCATCGCCATGCTGAAAGAGCTGGACTACACCGTGCTGGCTGAGGGGGTCGAGTGTCCCGATGCGGTGACCTCGCTGACAGAGTATGGTTGTGACCAGGCACAGGGCTACTTCTATTCCAGACCGCTGAACGAAGAAGCGCTGGATCACTGGCTCAACTGGAAGCTGCGCGGAGAGCCCTGCTGAGTGACCGTCTGCACGTACCGGATCTGTCAGCCGGAACGTCACCCGACAGCCGCTGCGCTTAGTGCTGCCTGCCCGTGTGCACGCCGTGCTACAGTCAGTAAGGAAAGATGAAACATTTTTTAAACAGTGTTAGCGTGTGCGCTATATTCACCTAAAGCGGAGCTGCACATGCTGACTACCATTATATACCGCAGCCATATTTCCGATGATTTTCCGGTCAGAACCCTGCCTGAGATGGTCGATCACGCCAGCGAAATCAACACTGCGCACGACGTAACAGGCATCCTGTTATTCAACGGCACACACTTTTTTCAGTTGCTTGAGGGGCCGGAAGCGGGCGTTCAGGCAGTCTATCAGCGCATCTGTGCCGATCGCCGGCATCATAATGTCGTGGAGCTGATGCGCGACTACGCACCTTCCCGCCGGTTTGGTAATGCGGGTATGTCGCTGTTTGACCTGCGTGAACATGACCGCTCGTCGCTGCTCCAGGCGGTGCTGGACAAAGGGACCTCGAAATATCAACTGACCTATGATGATCGGGCACTGCAATTCCTGCGGACCTTTGTTGAGTCACGCGAGAAGGAGAACTATTATGAGGTTCTTCCGCCCGGTTACTGGGAATTCATTTCAGAGCATAACGAGGTGCCGGATTCCCGCCCTGAAACTGAAGGCGTCAGTTTCCGCCCGGTCGTCGATCCGCTGGCTCGCAAGGTTACCGCGATTGAAGCCACTATTGTCAGAGCGGCACCCTCCGATGCAGCCTCAGACGCCCAGCTTCACGCTGACGATCTGGAGACCCTGAAAAAGACATTCGCCCATGCAGGTCAGGTCTGCCCTGATGGCATGACGCTCTACGTCAGCCTGCTGCCGATGACGCTGGTGGTGATACCCGATGCCGTCACGCAGATTGTGGCCGCCATTCAGCAGGCGGGACTGGTGCCGGAGCAGGTGGTCATCGGCGTGAGCGAAACGGCAGTTATCTCGCAGCTGGCCGCCTTCTCTGAAGCGGTTCGTGCGTTGAAAGCCGCCGGGATCAGCCTCTCTATCGACAATTTTGGAGACGGCTCCGCCGGGCTTTCGCTGCTGACACACATTCAGCCGGACCGTATTCGTATCGACGCCGGGATCACCCGCGACGTTCACCGCAGCGGCCCCAAACAGGCGGTGGTTCAGGCAATTATCAAATGCTGTTCTGCGCTGGAAATCACCGTAATCGCAGCCGGTATCGTCCAGGCCGAGGAGTGGATGTGGCTGGAGGCGGCTGGTGTGATCAACTTCCAGGGCACCCTGTTTGCTGCCGCTGGCCGCTACCAGGCTGAATCGGTCGCCTGGCCGGAATACCGGGAGGCGATGTAACGCAACCTGCCTGAACAGCAACAGAGCGGCTGGCGCGCCGGCCGTTTTGTTGCCTCACTCCTGACAGTCCTCACACAGTTCACTGATTCACTTCCCTGCCCCGTCTCCTGCCCCTGACCTGCTGTATGAGCTTTTACAGCTTCCCGTTTTGACAGCGTATTTCTGACCAGTCAGGTACAGGAATGAGGGATAACCACTATAGCGAGTAATGTTACTTCCCTGCTGCCTGCGGAAAGGCAATTTGTTGCATATTTATACACCGGCAAAGACGTAATGTGACGCATATCCACTATAGCGAGTGAATCGCTGCTCAGCTCAGCATCAGTAACCACTGTAGCGAGTAATGGTGCCAGTGAGTGTTGCTACTCAGGCGGTTCAGCGACGGGAAACAGGCGAGCAACCACTATAGCGAGAAGACTTCTCAGGCAGGAGGCGTGTTTGCTGTTGCAGGGACTCTCTGAGGCCATTTCGGGTGCATCGGGCCTTTCATGCAGGTCAGTTCTGTGGCGGTCAGTCTTAAGAGAACCACTATAGCGAGTAATGACTGAGGCAGAGCATCGTCTTGGTATTTTTCTTGAGGTCTTATCTGACAGGGGATATAACAATAGTAAGCACTAACACATAAGGTAAACCCCCTTAAGGCGTGGCCGGTCAGAAACAGTAACAACCACTATAGCGAGTAAACCTCCCCTGCCTGTTTCCGTTTGGCAACCACTGTAGCGAGTGTGTTTACCCCTTAAAACGCTATTATCTGATCATTAACTCACCGCTTTAGCGATAAAACAACCTGATAACCACTGTAACGAGTAGCTCACAGGAGAGGAAGAGCATGGGAATGGCACGATTAGCTTCGAAAACAGAAAGGGTAACCACTATAGCGAGTAAGTGAAGCGCGCGCTGCGCGATAAATACCTGCCCTGCCCCGCTTCTTCTGAGGCAGGAAGACGTTCAGCCGGATAACCACTGTAGCGAGTAAAGCAGAGAAATCTCTGTGTCAGCCGTACTCATCATCACTTTTAACAGAAGAGCAACCACTGTAGCGAGTTAACACTGGCTGCGTCGGTTAAAAACGACACAAGGCAGATTAGGTGGAGGCCACAGCGATTGAGCAGTATCTCTGAGCGGGCAGCGGATGGATAACCACTGTAGAGAGTAACGTAACTTGCTACAGTGGTTGGGTCAGGCCTTCCTGACATCCCGACTCTCAGGCCGCGAGCGGAAAGGGCTATCACAGGGAACGAGGCGTGCTAACGTCTGAAAATTATTGCTTTTTTTGCTTCCTGATTTTGTTCAGCAGCTCTTTCTCCTCACGTGACACCATCACCAGCTCGCTGCTCTCCTCTTCCATCACGGCTTCAGGCTGGCCGACATCAATAACAGTCGGATCGTTGTAGAGATCGTCGAACTCATCCATTTCGTCATCGATCAGACCAGACTTGCTGAGCGGCAGCTCGGCCGGGCGCAGCTTGGGGTGACGGTAATGGACCCAGAAGTAAACCGATGAGCCGCGCCGGGTTTCTGTGTAGTCAAGGTATCCAATCTCTTTCAGCTGCTCCATGGCCTTTCTGACGGTGGCGTTCTGGGTGATCACACGCGAAGTCAGATTAAGTCTGGCACGCAGACGGGCCATGGATATCGGCGCCGGTTTAGGCGGAAGACTCTCAATGAAGGTGTAGAGCGCCTGGGCCGACTCTTTACGTGCCAGTTCATTAATGGCTTTCAGCTGCAGCAGGACTTTCCTGTCGAACTGGTAGAGCTCAAAGATTTTGGGATCGGCCTGTAGGGTGACCGTGTCCTTTTTGATGCTGTATTTGGCAGACTGCACCAGATGCGTGGTGTAGTTCTCGCCGCCCTTGCTGGTAAATGTCAGCGTATTGGAGGCAATACGGGTCAGGGAAGCATCCAGACGGCTTCTGAGCTTCGAGGAGAGACGCACAGAGGGTATGCCACACAATTTGGCGAATTCAACGAAAGAGAGCGTTACCGTGTCTCCCAGACACTCATGCGTGGCGAAGGCACGGATGATCCCCACCCAGGTTTTGAAATCGTTGTCCATATCCAGGCGGGCACCCAGAATCTTGATGTTGTCATACCCTTCCGAGCGGACCAGGGATAACTGTTTAAGATCCTGTGTCACATCCATGGCATTCATCTGGTTTTTCTGACTGCGCGCCGTGGATTTCAGCGTCGGAACGAACAAGCCAAGTCGCATCAGCGCGACCGGCTGAACAGTGTTATTGCTGTTAGGCGTGAGAGTAACAACCTCGCCAGTGCGTTTGTCTGTTTCGCTAAATGCATCCGCTATGTTCAGGATATCGGGTTCTTTTCTTGGCATCAGGCAGATCCGTGTTATGAACAGGCAACAGCCGCTGTTACTCGATACAGTGGATACTATCACTCACTATAGCGGTTAATCTACTTACCGCAGTGGTTATTTCTCTCACCACAGTGGTTATCTTACTCGCTACAGTGGTTGCTGACAGGGCCTTAAGCCAGCGCTGTCGGGGCCTGGCCTGCTGCAGGGATCTTTCAGGAACTATTAATGATCTTATGAGGATCGGTTACTGGATCGAATCGGTGGATAAACGTGTAAAAACGGGCTGTTAAACGTTCATTTTCAGAAAATCAGACCAGCCACCAGCCTCATATCTTCAGAGCCAGCCTGAAAGCAGGCTGTTACTGAAAGCATTGCCGTTTATCCACCGTTACCAGGGCCGTCTACTCGCTACAGTGGTTGTTCACTACTCACCAGCGCGGTTACTTCTCTCGCCATAGTGGTTGTTATACTCTCCGCAGTGGTTTTTTTTCTCGCTATAGTGGTTATCGATCCCCTCTCAGGCCTTGTGTCACAAGGCTCAGCCGCTGCGGGGATCTGTTTAGGATCTCAATTTGATCTATTGGGGATCGACCAATTGGATCTGGCCTGTGGATAACGGGGATAAAAAGACCCAAACCAGACGCTATTCCCGTGTCAAATGAAACTGCTTTTCTGCCGTGACTCAGCGTTAAGCTGTTTCAGCAAACATGACCAGATCCAAAGCCTGACACAGGAGGGTTTAAACAGGCTCATTGAAAAACAAAAATTAACATCAGCGGGGTTTTCGAGTGAGTACTGCGCTTAAGTTGTCGATCAGCCATCAACTTTTTCTGAAGAGAAAAACGTAAACTCACCCTGAAGAAATATTACCTAAGCAATTGATTTATATATTTTTATCTGGAATTTTTCATGATGAAAACACCGTGAATTATTGCGATATTCAACTGACATCCAGTGAAATATTTTTGCCGGTAAAGGAAAATTACACACCAGTAAAGCAAAAGTCAGAATGCGAGAGCAGAGTGATATGCAGAAGAAGAGAAGTTCAGACCTGCCAGAAAAGAACCCGATTCAGAGCGCAGTAGTCAATTTTCGAATCTGGATGAGAAAGCGAGAACTTATCTGGTAATCATCTGCGAATGAAAATGTAGAGCTGAATAAAGGGGAGTCCGGGATCTTAAGGAGGGCGGTTTTAACCGCCCTGATACTTATCCCGGCTTCCTGTTAAACTCCGCCCTCTTTTCATCCGGCCAGAGCCAAAGCCGTTTCGCGGTAAGAATGCAGATCACGGCCTGGCATCTTAACCAAACGCTCACGGTCGCCCTCCTGAAGAATCATGCCGTCGCTGACGTAAGGTTCGGCCATAATGCGCATTTCATATGCCATCCACTCAGGCATGAAATTCGCCATACTGGCCTCAAAGCCGCCCGGATCATCACCTCCATAAGCAATGGGGCGACCCAGCACCTCAGTCCAGATCGCAGCCACATCAGCGCCGGTGAGAATGTCGGGCCCGACTATATTGATTGTCTCAACAGACAGCTTCCCCGACGCCCGATCGCGACGAATCAGTTCAATGGCAGCTATTTAAGCAATATCACGGGCATCAACCATAGCCACCCCTTTGGAACCGATGGGCATCGGATAAACGTTATGTTTTCTGACCGCGTCTGCAATCATTACCTCATTATCGATGAAGTAGGCAGGCCGCAGAATGGTCGCGCTGAAGCCCAGCGTTCAGGCATGCACTCTGCGCCGGACTTTACAGCAAAGTGAGGCACGTTTACGGCCTTATCAGCATCAAACACCGACAGGTAAACGACCCGGTCAATGCCGGCTTCCCGGGCTACATTTAGCGTGATCAGGGCCTGAGTGAATTCATCCCCGGTGACAGCATTCAGAAGAAAAAGCATGTCGACGCCAGAGAAGACTTTCCGCAGGGAATCGATATCGAGCAGATCGCCTTTGAAGACGTCCACGCCGGTTGCAAAGCCCGAAGGTAAAATGCTTCGTTGAATTCATCTGTAGCAGATATAAGACGGGCTGGTTTATGCCATAAGAAAGAGAAAGGTTAAAACTGATGATCATCCCCGAAACCAGACGCCTTATCACATCGCACGCACTGTGCTTACAGCTTCTTCGCCTCTGGTAGTGATCTGGTTGACGCCGGACACAACGGCCTACAAAACAACGTTTTACTCCCCCGCCTTCTTGCTACGCTGTCAGGCAGGTTTAACTAAGAAAAGGATTTTTGTAAACGATTACGCCGCTGAATAAAATTGTGAGGTTCGCCTTTCAGTAAGCGTGGTTCAGAATTCATTGCCGGTCTGAACAGCAAAATGGAAAAGCACCCTGTCTGACCATGCACAACTGCAATTTTCACCAGGCGATTTCACAGTTTACTTATTGATAAATAATAACTATTTTACGATTTTCATGATGAAAACACCCTTCTCACGGCGTTGCCTGCATCGGAACGCCACATCATAAAGACGCTCAGAGCTGGCTGTATCCTACAGAAAATGCCCGCGCCATCACTCCGCTCCCTTCTATACCCTGCCTGATTTCCCGACGATTTCTTATCGTCTGCACT